>CADCIU010000054.1 GCA_902801585.1 uncultured Lachnospiraceae bacterium
ACATTCAGCTGACACGTACTAATCGGTCGGAAGCTTATCCTTAAGTTTTTGGCAGGGCCGGAGCCCTTTTCGGTGTTCAGTTTTGAAGGTACAGAGTATATGCCTTGATAGCTCAATGGTAGAGCACGCGGCTGTTAACCGCGGTGTTGCAGGTTCGAGCCCTGCTCGGGGCGCTGAAAAGACAGTGGTTGATCTGCTGTCTTTTTTTTATAGAAAATGCGGGCGGCTAAAATTGCTGTTGATATCAAATTTGTTTTCTGCTATAATAGACAAGCTGAAGCGCAGATAAGGCTCCGTGGTCAAGAGGTTAAGACATCGCCCTTTCACGGCGGTAACACGGGTTCAATTCCCGTCGGAGTCACTTTGAAGAAGTTTCAATGATATGGAACGAATTCAATTCTTATGGACCCTTAGCTCAGTTGGTTAGAGCTCCCGGCTCATAACCGGTCGGTCCTGGGTTCGAGTCCCCGAGGGTCCACGAATGTCTGAAAAGGCATATGAGGCGGCGGTCAACAGACCGCCGCCAAACACAATAAAGGATCTGTTAATACATAAGATCCCAATAATGTGCAGGCCGGCATGGCGGAATTGGCAGACGCGCGGGACTTAAAATCCCGTTCCCCTAAAGGGAGTGCGGGTTCGACCCCCGCTGCCGGCATAACTTGAGAAATCATCGGAAAAGCCCGTAAAAGCGCGATAAACGCGTTTTGCGGGCTTTTTCGGTGATTTCCTCATGAAATTTCCTCGAACATCATTAAATGCATTTTGATTGCTCTAATATCGGTGATCGCGCATTAAATGCTCTTTAGTGCTCTTTTGACCTGTATATGATACAATCATCAACAGAGCAGATTGTAAAATTAAGAGTAAGGAAACAAGGACAGGAGGGATCATACAAATGAGATTTCCCGGAAGATTTTTGTGGGGAGGCGCACTTGCGGCCAACCAGTGTGAAGGCGCATACCTTGAGGACGGCAAAGGGCTGAGTGTCCCCGATATGCTGCTGGGCGGGGATGTCAATACACCCAGGACTTTTTTGCCCAAGACAGATCCGAACGCGTTTTATCCCAGTCATGAGGCGATCGATTTTTATCACCGCTATAAAGAGGACATAGCGCTCTTCGCGGAGATGGGTTTTACGTGCCTGAGGCTTTCTGTTAATTGGGGCAGGATCTTTCCTAACGGGGATGACAAAGAACCCAATGAGGCGGGACTTGCATTTTATGACAAGGTGTTTGACGAGTGCAGGAAATATGATATCGAGCCGCTCGTGACGCTGTGTCATTATGAGATTCCCTGGAATATCGTGACCAGGTATAACGGGTTTTATTCCAGAGAGACTGTTGATCTTTTTCTCCGCTATGCAGAGACTGTTTTCAGGCGCTACAAAGACAAGGTGAAATACTGGATCACTTTCAACGAGATCAATATTCCCTGCATGGGAGAGGGCGGCATCGGGAACCTTTACGGTTTGGGGCTCATGGATGAGCGGGATATTGAATCCGATCACAGGATCCCGCTGACGGAGCTCAGGAGCGATCTTCAGAAGACTTATACGGCGCTGCACCATGAGCTGATCGCATCGGCACTGGCTGTCAGGATGGGGCATGAGATCAACCCCGAGTTCATCATCGGGAACATGATCGCCCATGTGACTGTTTATCCGCTGACGCCGAACCCCTTGGACGTCCTTGCTTCTCAAAAGGAGGATAACCTCAAGAACAACCTCTGCGGAGATGTGCAGGTGAGAGGAGAATATCCTGATTTCGCCTTCAAATTCTTCAGAGACAATGACATTGATTTCTCTTTTATTTTGGAAGGTGATGAGGATATCCTCAGAGAGGGAACCGTCGATATGTACACGTTCTCTTACTACCAGTCGGGTTGTATCACGAATGACTCCAATGCGGAGGTAGCAGCAGGGAATATGGTCAAGAACGCCAGAAATCCCTATTTGAAGGCTTCAGACTGGGGGTGGCAGATCGATCCCGACGGCCTGCGCTATACGCTGGACCTGCTGCATGACCGCTATCCGAAGACACCGCTGATGGTCGTAGAAAACGGTTTCGGCGCATTTGATAAAGTGGAAGAAGACGGATCGATCCACGACCCTTACAGGATCGACTATTTCAGAGAGCACATTCGGGCAATGGGAGAGGCGATCCTGGACGGCGCTCCTCTGATCGGCTATACGACCTGGGGACCGATCGATCTGGTCTCCGCGGGAACCGGCCAGTATGCTAAGCGTTATGGCTTTATCTATGTGAACCGCCATGACGACGGGACCGGTGATTTTTCGAGAAGCCGCAAGGATTCATTCTATTGGTATCAGAAAGTAATCAAGTCCGACGGAGAAGATCTTGCATAACCTGTGAGCAAAGTCTCTGAAGAATGCAGAAAAGGCGTCAGCCCCGCTATGAAGGGGCCGGCGCCTTTTTGGCAGTTCATATTTCGTGAACTATAAGTACTGTTTGATTATTCTGCCGATATATTCTCGATATTACACGCGGCATTCTCCTGCTGCTGGTCTTTGCGGACCCATATGCTCATGGAGCCGTCTGCGCAGCTGAATACGCCGTAGCCTTCCTGATCGATCGTGACCGGGTTTTTCAGGATGCCCATCGCGTCGGTCCAGACTTCACCCGCGTGCTGCGCGCCGACCAGCATTGCCTTATCGCCGCCGGTTCGGTTTGTCATCAGAACGGCGAGTCCGTCGCCACCGTGTGCCTCGTCACCCTCCATGGTCCAGCCGACGACGTCCGGATCGTCAAAATAGTCATGCTGGGGGCCGTATACGTGCGTCGCGCGAAGATCCATCATCAGGTCGATCTCTTTGTGGAAAGAGGGACCGCTCTTGGCCGGTACACCGTAATAGTTGCCATAGAATACACAGGGATATCCCTGTGGACGGAGCAGGATCACTGCGTAGGCGAGCGGAACGAACCAGGGCTGGATCGCGCTCTCAAGGGCCTGTCCGGCCTGTGTGTCGTGATTGTCGACGAAAGTGACCGCATGTGTGGGATCGGTCGCTACCAGGGTGTCCTTAAGGAGCTCCTGCATGTCGAATTCACCGCCGCTGTTGCTGGCCTCGAAGAAGTGGAAGTGGAGCGGAACGTCGAAGAGGGACATGCATCCGCCGCAGTCATGGAGATACTGCTTCAGGACGTCTATTTCCGCATTCCAATATTCGCCCACGGCGAAAAGCTCCTTGTGGTTGTTGGCGCGGAGTTTTCCGAGCCATTCGGGGAAAAATTCCCTTGAGATGTGCTTGACGGCGTCCAGACGGAAACCGTGCACATTTGTGGTGTCGAGGTACCACTGTCCCCAGTTTGTCAGCTCCTCGCGCACCTTGGGCACGCTGAAGTCTACATTGGCGCCCATCAGATAGTCGTAGTTGACATTTTCGCGGTCTACGCCGCGGTTCCACTGCACGCCCTTGAACTTGTAGATTGCCGACTTATTTTTGATCTCGTCGTAGTCTACGCCGTTGAAGCATGTGTGGTCCCAGACAAAATCGGAATACCTGCCGCCGCGTCCGGGGAATGTGAATTTGGTCCAAGCCTCGATCGGCTTGGGATCGGAGATCGTCTCCGTTCGATTCTCTTCGCTTACTTTTACAGCCTGGATCGTCTCCGTCTCGTCAGCGCCCATGCGGTGGTTGAGAACAATGTCCGCATAGACATCGATACCGCAAGCCTGTAGTTTTTGTACTGCATCTATATATTCATCTTTGGTCCCGTATTTGGTGGGAACCGTACCTTTCTGATCAAATTCTCCGAGGTCGTAAAGATCGTAGACCCCGTATCCTGTGTCGCTGATACCTGCCTGCCCCTTGTAAGCGGGCGGCAGCCATACGGAAGTGACGCCTCTGTCAGCGAGGGCTTCCGCTTCCCGGCTCAGCGTCTTCCAAAGAGTCGCGTCGGCCGGAAGATACCATTCAAAATATTGAAACATTACGCCATTTTCTTTACCCATAGCAGTAACCTCCGTTTCTGAGTCGAATGCAGGATTTTCCGCATTCGTATGTTCGTTTCCAATTCTACTGCCAGGCTTGGGGTTGGGATAATGGTAATTCTAATCAAATGGCCGTTCAAGGACTATTTTGACCGGTTTTAGGGGATAATTGACTTTTGGCGCTGTAAACCCGTGAGTTTTCAGCGCCTTTCGTTCGCGAGACGGTCGTCGATTGCGTAGTGCAGATTGCCGGAGATATAGATATAGCCGGCGACGATGGGAATATAAGAAATCGTGAAAGTGATCAACAGTGAGAGAATAAAACCAACTGCTCTGGGCAGTCGGAGGTAGACCCTGCATACCATAAGCAGCGCAATATAACCGAAAAAAATCAAGTAGATCACGCCGCAGATCCCGGCAGACTGTGCGATATCCTGCACGGTCGGATTGGCAAAGGGCTTCGCAAAACTGTAAATATAGACGAACACCAGAAAAGCAGCGATAAAACCGGAGATCTTGGAAGGATAGTACTGCGTAAGCGGCTGGGGCTTTTTGATGGGATAGCGCAGCTTGCGCAGGATCACCAGGCTCAGATAATAGACGATCAGCCCCTGCATGGCACCCATAAATCCCATGGAAATGACGTACATGCGGCGCAGATAATCATAAGAAAGAATGCCTGTCGCGGTATCCATTCCGGCCTGCTCGAACGCCTGGTTCATCCCTTCCTGCATGGCCATGATATCCTGATTGATATCGATGCCGAAAAGAGAGGCGAGCGCGACCGAACAGAGCAGTTCCGCGACGGCGGAAAGCGCGACGACCAGCACCAGAGTCCGGTTCATATCCCTTTCTGCCTTGATGCAGGAACCATAAACCATGCCGATGAAGGACTCCGCGATCGCATAAAAGATTGCCGTGAACGTGCCGAAGAGAAAAGAAAGCAGCACCGTACAGACAAACACGGGAAGACTGTCCTTCCACCCGTATTTGGCAGAAAATGCCACCATGGGGATCGGAAAAATGAACATAAAGATCCCCTCTAAAAACCCGCCGGTCTGTCTGTTGATCAGAAGCAGAACGCCGAAGATGGCAACGATCATGGCTCCGTAAGTTAATTCCTGAGTTTTAGTATTCATAAGTCAAAATATACACCAACCGAAATCGGTTGTAAATCCGGAAGAAGAAAAGGACCGCAGCAGCGGTCCTTTTCGGTGTGATCACTTCGCTTTTCTTATTCGCCGTTTTCTTATTCTTCGTCAGAAGAGATCTCGGCGCTGCCCACGTCTTCACCGGCGTGCTCGGGTTCTCCGATCGCACCGGGCTGCACCTTGCTGATGATGACTCTGAGCTTGCCGTTGGGATCCACAGGGATCTCGTCCAGCCACTGATAAGTGATCCTGATCGAGGGATCATGGAACATGGCCATAAGTTTCTCATCAAGTACCTGCTCGATCTCCTGCTGCTTCTCGACAGGTGTATCGGGATTTCTGACCATCATCAGAGTGAGGTCGTCATAGGTCTCCTGGACCATTCTGTAGGAGATGATCTCGGGTATGTAGTTGACGATACCGGAGATATTTCCCCACTCCGTTACGCTGCCGTCCCTGTGGTGGATGACATCGTTCATACGGCCCTGGACACCTCTCATGAAGCGAAGTCCCTTCTTCATATAGCTGTCCGCCTGGTCGAAGGAAGTGTAGTTGATCAGGGGGAGCTCTGTCTTGTACAGAGGTGTGATCACCATCATTCCCTTGGCTGCAGGACCTGTCAGGTCTTTGTTGTAGACATTGACTACGAACAGGTCGCTGTTGACCTGATAATACTTCTTGCCGGGGACTCTGATGACGCAGGAGCCGGTCTCACCCATTCCGTACGCGTCGATGAGGCCGGGGCCGAATACATCGATCAGCAGGGCTCTGGACGGCTCATCGAGCATCTCTCCGAAAGGCGTGTAGAAGGCGGGCTTGTGCAGGTACAGATCGTTCTCCTTGACATATTTGGCAATGCGCATCAGGAGATTCTTGTGGTTGTACAGATAGTCGGGCTTGTAGGCGTTGATCTCATCTACGAGCGTCTGGGTGTCCACGCGCTGCTTGATCGTATCGGACATATATTTGCGGCGCAGAATGCCGAGCTTCTGAACAAAGGAATCATATTCCTTGACCGGTCCGTGCAGGGAGTTGGGACGGCTCATGGTCTTTCCCGTGATGGGATTGAAGCCGCCGTATCCCATCGTGCGCAGCCAGTTGGCGACGACGTAGGCATACTCTTTGGGCGAGATCAGTACGCGCAGCGGTCTTCCGGTGGATCCGGAGGTGGGAGATACATGCCAGTATTTATATTTCTCCGGGTCTTTCTGTGCCTCTTCATCCATCCAGTCGCGGAGCTGGTCCTTGGTCAGGAGAGGGAACTTATAGAGATCTTCGGCACAATGATAATCGTCAGGCGTCGTGCCGCTCTCTTCGAAACGTGCGCGGTAGAAAGGAATCTCGTAAGCAGCCGTCATCAGCTCATGAACGCCTTTGTTCTGCTTTTCCAGAATCCTCTTATAGTTTTTGGAGTTGACAGGCTCTTTTTCTATCGCTGCATAGGCAGCCAGAGAGTATACATGCTCCAGTTTATGATCCAATTCGTAGTTATTCATATGACCTCCTTTGTGGGCAAACAGCTTCGCAGTAGTGCGGATGTTAATTGGTCCACACATGGGGTATTATCGTATCGATTTGGAAAAATAGCAATAACCAATTTGACGGTTTTTAATATGGTTAAAATAGTATTATGTTCGATTAAAAAAATGCCGATATTAGTGTTTCACCACTGTTTCGATTGTATCTGAATATAGACGGCGAGATTAATTAAATATTAAATGTATTAATAAAATATTTCTGAAATATTTATTAAAGAACGATTAAACCCAGGCAACGTAACAAAACTATCCGATTCTTTCTAAAAAAAATCTAAATATGGTTAAGAAAACGTAGATTTCTTGACACTAAAATAACCATTTGCTATAGTACCCACGGCTAAAGAAAAGTGTATTAACGAAGTTTTTACAAGTGATGTCGGGTTGTTTCCGGCATATATCGGAGGTTACATGGTTTTTACAAGAACAAGACTACTGACAGGGCTGGTCACATTCTCAATGGCTGCAGCTGTATTGGGATCACCGGCACGGGCGATGGGGAATACCGCAAGGGGAAATGCCGCAGCGACACTCAATCCCATAACGGGAAATATCATTACTCCGGAAAATGCGCAGTCGGAACTTGTCGCGGATGCAGTGATGGCGATTGTAAGACCTGTACAGAAAACGGAAGATATCAATGTGAGAAAGGAAATGCTCACTTCCGTTTCCGAGAATACAAACTCAAAGGTCAGTTTGGAAAAAGAGGACAAGCTCGAGCTGGCAGTCGCCGCACCCAATGTCTATCTGAATATCCACACCGAAGCTTCCCTTGGAAGCGAGGTTATCGGAAAACTGTACAGCAATGATGTGGCGAAAGTGCTGCAGGACAACGGCGGGGACTGGGTCAGGATCAAGTCGGGCAAAGTCGTCGGCTACGTTCTGAGCGAATATCTTGTCAAGGGCGACGAAGCGGAGCTGATCTCTGAACTGGTCAAGAAGAATGTCGCAACGGTAGACAGCGGCAGCGACGAAGTGGAAGTTCATCGGTATAAGAGTGATCACAGCGTTATGATGACCGTGTCCCAGGGCGAGCAGATCGATGTCGAGGAGGACATGGAGAACGAGACGGACGGATGGATCGAAGTCTCAACGGAAAACGGCAGAGGATATGTCAAAAGTGAAGAAGTGAATATTACGGACAGTTACCCTGTGGCGGAAACGGTCGAGGAACAGCAGGAACGTCTGGAGAATGCGACGGTCAAGGATATCGCAGATGATGCCCAGCTCAAAGCGGACAAGGCTTCGGAAGTGGCGCAGGCTGCCCAGGAGAAAGCAGACGAAGCCCGGAGCATCGTGGAGGACGAGGACGCTGAGCCGACCAGAGCGGAAGAAAAAGCGGCAGAGACAGCGCTGATCGCCGCTGAAGTGACACAGCTCGCTGCGGATAATACACAGGAAACAGCGGACAGCGCCAAAGAGGATATGATGAAACACGGCGCGGAGTCCGGACAGGCGGTCGCTGACTTCGCGGTGCAGTTCGTGGGCAATCCGTACGTGTGGGGCGGCTCAAGCCTGACGCACGGCACAGACTGCAGCGGATTTACAATGGCCGTATATTCCAATTTCGGCGTAGGTCTTCCTCATTATGATGCCGCACAGAGAGGGTATGGCATCGGGATCGATTCTCTCGATGATGCGAGGCCGGGCGACCTGATCTGCTTCTACGGCCACGTCGGGATCTATATCGGAGACGGCATGATGGTCCATGCCTCTAATGCGCGGGACGGAATCAAAATATCGAGAGCGGACTACCGCTCGATCGCGGCGATCCGACGGATCTTCTATTGATCGGCAGATCTCTTACATATTTATATTCTGCATTTAAATAATCGATATTCATATAAATTATATTTATACATACTGTATTTTGAACAGCACATCTGTCGTGCATGCGGTTTTGATTTTCATAAAAGTGAAATGAAGCCGTGTGCCGGCAGATGTTTTTTTGAGCAGATTGAGAGCAAATTCGTGCAATTGAGCTGATAAAAGTTATTTTTTTGTCAAAGGAATATTAATTTTGTATAAATTGGGGAACAATAGCGGCTCTGTTCTGTGCATTTCGCAAAGAGTTATGGTATAATTATCTAACCGGACATCCGGCATTGAAAAAACAGCAGTTTGCTGAACAACTGCAGAAAGAGGTGTCTATGAAGTATGTCATCGTAGGAAAGAACATGGAGATCACGCCGTCACTGGAAGCAGCTGTCAAGGAGAAACTCGGTAAGCTTGATAAGTTTTTTGCCGAGGATACGATAGCGCATGTTACGCTTCAGATCAGCCATGAACGCCACATCATTGAAGTCACTATTCCCTTGAAGGGCAATGTGATCAGATGTGAGCAGGTCAGCACGGACATGTATACGTCGATCGACCTTGCGGAGGAAGTGATCGAGAGACAGCTCAAGAAGTATAAGAGCAAAATCGTGAAGAAGCATAAGGCTCAGGCCGCTTTTAAGAGAGAGTACCTGGAAGAGCCTTCCCCTGCGGATGAAAAGATCCGTATCGTGCGCAACAAGCAGTTCGAGATGAAACCGATGTATCCCGAGGATGCATGCGTACAGATGGAACTGCTCGGACACGGCTTCTACGTGTTCCGCAACGCGGAAACGGAGCAGATCAACGTAGTGTACAAGAGAAAAGGCGGTTCATACGGTCTGATCGAACCGGAAGGATGACAGAAAAAAAGACTGAATTAAAAAAACGAATTTAATAATTGAATAAAAGGGAACTGCACTGTCCCGCCGCAAGGCGGACAGATGTGTAATAAATGTTTTATAAATGGATGGAGGACACTGATATGGGATTTGTTGATTATGAAGTGGATGGAGCTGTAGGTATTATTACCATCAATCGTCCGAAGGCATTGAACGCACTCAACGAGGATGTGCTCAATGATCTTGAGCAGGTTTTTGACGCGGTCGATCTGAATACAGTCCGCTGCCTGATCCTCACAGGTGCCGGCGACAAGTCGTTTGTTGCGGGTGCGGACATTGGAGCGATGAGCACAATGACGAAGGCAGAGGGAACAGCGTTCGGTAAGAAGGGAAATGATATCTTCCTCAAGATCGAGAAATTCCCCATTCCTGTCATTGCAGCGATCAACGGTTTTGCGCTTGGCGGAGGATGCGAGATCTCCATGTCCTGCGATATCCGTATCTGCTCTGACAACGCGATGTTCGGCCAGCCCGAGGTAGGGCTCGGAATCACTCCCGGATTCGGCGGAACACAGAGACTTGCCCGTCTGGTAGGCGCCGGAATGGCTAAGCAGCTGATCTACACAGCACGCAACATCAAGGCTGATGAGGCGTACAGAATCGGACTTGTCAATGCGGTATATCCTTTTGAGGAACTTCTTCCCGCAGCCAAGAAGATGGCGGCTTCGATCGCCGGCAACGCTCCGATCGCTGTCCGTGCTTGCAAGAAGGCGATCAATGAAGGTCTCCAGGTAAGCATCGACGAAGGATGCGTCATCGAAGAAGAGCTCTTCGGCAGCTGCTTCGAGAGCTATGACCAGAGAGAAGGAATGGCCAACTTCCTTCGCAAGAAAGACGATCCGAAGAAGGTGAAGAAGGTCGCTTTCAAGAACGAGTGATCACTCAGTCACAAAAGGTATTTATAAGGTATTTATTTAGTAGAAATACAACAAAGTTATCAAAGGAGGAAAACGAAAATGAAAGTTGCTGTTATTGGCGCAGGTGCAATGGGATCCGGTATTGCTCAGACATTTGCTCAGTGCGATGCTGTCGAGAAGGTTTATCTTTGCGACATTAAGCAGGAATTCGCAGACGGCGGTTTTGCCAAGATCAAGAAGGGTCTTGACAAGATGGTCAGCAAGGGAAAGATGGAGCAGGCTGCTGCAGATGCGATCACCGGCAAGATCGTGACCGGACTGAGCGACATCGCTGTAGATCCCGACCTTGTAGTTGAGGCTGCTCTTGAAGTTCTGGAAGTCAAGCAGAACTGCTTCAAACAGCTTCAGGACGAGATCGTTAAGAACCCTGACTGCATCTTTGCGTCCAATACTTCTTCTCTGTCCATTACACAGATCGGTGCAAGCCTTTCCAAGCCCATCATCGGCATGCACTTCTTCAATCCCGCTCCTGTTATGAAGCTGGTTGAAGTTATCGCAGGTATCAACACTCCCGCTGAGTATGTTGAGAAGGTCATCGAGATCTCCAAACAGCTCGGCAAAGTTCCGGTACAGGTCAATGAAGCTGCAGGTTTTGCGGTAAACAGAATCCTTGTTCCTATGATCAATGAAGCGATCAATGTTTATTACACCGGCACAGCTGATATCGAAGGTATCGATAATGCTATGAAGCTCGGCTGCAATCACCCTATGGGCCCGCTGGAGCTCGGCGATTTCATCGGACTCGACATCTGCCTTGCGATCATGGATGTTCTCTTTGAGGAGACACATGACAACAAGTATGCTGCAAGCCCTCTGCTTCGCAAGATGGTCCGCGGCAAGAGACTGGGCGTAAAGACCGGCATCGGCTTCTATGATTATTCCGGCGGCCCTCGCAACAAGGTTGCGACCGACAAGAAATAATCTGTAAAACCATCGCGGTGAGATTAAGCACTGCCTGAATATCGGATAGAACCAAAATGTAATATGCAGGACTTGCGGCAGCACCCACGTGATGCCGCAAGTATTTTGAAAACATAGACAGTTTCTATGATTTTGAGAATTATAGGCGCAGTAAAAATGATTTTTCGTTTTATTGCGGTTCGCTATTATGCATGTTATATTTGGAATAGAGTTGTATGTTCGGCGGATGGACAAATTGTTTTTGGCGGCTGAATATACGAAAAAACATCCTAGGAGGAGGACAATATGAACATTCTTGTTTGCGTAAAACAGGTTCCGGATACGACTCAGATTAAGATCGATCCGGTCAAGCACACCCTGATTCGTGAGGGTGTCCCGGCTATTCTGAATCCTTTTGACGGCTATGCTCTTGAGGCAGCTGCCCGCATTAAGGACAAAGATCCCAGCACGAAGATCGTTGTAGTTTCCATGGGACCGCCGCAGGCAGTCGCAGTTCTTAAAGAGTGCGTCGCGATCGCAGCGGACAAGGGCTATCTCGTAACCGGTCGTACATTCGGCGGTTCTGATACTCTTGCTACTTCCTACATCATTTCCCACGCTATCAAGAAGATCGAAGAGACCGAGGGTGCTTTCGATGCAATCTTCTGCGGCAAACAGGCAATTGATGGTGATACTGCACAGGTCGGCCCTGAGATCGCTGAGTGGCTGGGACTTCCGCAGGTAACCTATGGCCTTGAATGCGAAGCTGTTGAAGGCGGACTGAAGGTTCGTAAAGAGGCTGAAGACGGCGTAGAGATCGTCGGCATCAAGACTCCTTGCCTTGTTACCTTCACAAAGCCTGCTTTCGATCCCCGTTATCCCACAATCAAGCGTAAACTGGCTGCTAACAGAGCGAAGTTCGAGACTCTGGGCGATGACTTTGATCCCGGCATGGACAAAGCATACTATGGTCTTAACGGCTCCCCCACGCATGTTAAGAGATCCTTTACTCCTCCCGTCAAACAGGGCGGTATAAAGATTAAGGAAGAGACCGGCGCAGAGTCCGCAGCTAAGCTTGCTAAGATTCTGGTCGATAACAACATTATCTGACAGGAGGGATAACAATGGAAGCTAAGACAAAAGACCTTTGGGTATTTATTGAGACTAACGAGGATGGTTCCCCGAAGAAAGTCGGTCTGGAACTCCTCAATCCCGGCCGCAGCCTTGCTGACAAGCAGGGTGGCAAGCTGGTAGGCGTTGTGATCGGAAACAACGTTGCTGATACTGTTGAGCAGGCCGGTATCTACGGCGCAGATCAGGTCATCGTTGTCGAGGGACCTGAATACGAGAAGTATACAACGGATGCTTATGTAAACGCTCTTACATTCCTGGTTGAGAAATATGCTCCTACAACTGTCATGATCGGCGCTACACCGAATGGCCGTGACCTGGGCCCTCGTTTCTCCTCCAGAATCAAGACCGGTCTTACAGCAGACTGCACAAGCCTTGACATTGACGAAGAGACAGGAAATGTCGCTTGGACACGTCCTGCATTCGGCGGCAACCTGATGGCTACCATCATGTGCCCTGACCACCGCCCTCAGTGCGGTACCGTTCGTCCCGGCGTTTTCAAGAAACCCGAAGCCGGCGAGAACAAAGCAGAAGTGATCAAGGAAGACTATCATGTAGCTCCCGAAGATATCCGCACCACTCTGATCGAAGTGATCAAAGAGGCAGCAGGTGAAGCTGTTGACCTTGAAGGCGCTGATGTCATCGTATCCGGCGGCCGTGGAATGGGCGGCGCAGACGGATTTGGCACCGTTCTGAAACCCCTCGCTGATCTGCTCGGCGGCGTCGTAGGCGCTTCCCGTGCTGCAGTTGACAGCGGATGGATCACACACGCACACCAGGTCGGCCAGACCGGTAAGACAGTTGGTCCTAAGCTCTATATCGCTTGCGGTATCTCCGGTGCGATCCAGCACGTCGCAGGCATGAGCAGCTCTGACTGCATCGTGGCGATCAATAAGGATGAGGATGCAAACATTTTCAATATCGCAGATTACGGCGTAGTCGGCGACCTGTTTGAAATTGTTCCTGCGCTCACCGAAGAGATCAAGAAGCTGAAAGAGGCATAAGAACTATACTTGCTTGATGATGAGGCCGCATGGACTATATAGTTCGTGCGGCCTTTAATGGATAACTGCATGTTATCTTATGTAGATCGCTCTTTTATACACAAATGCGGGAAAATGGCATGCTTTTCATATTGATATTTAATTCACAATTTAAAGGCACTGTGGTATAATAGTATTGTTGGAAAGCAAAACCATATCTTGGGGTAAGAAGCCGCGAATTTGGTTTTGAGCGATTCAGGGAGTTAATGTATTAACAGCAGCAAAACGAATTGGAGGAAAAAAATGGCAAAGAGAGTTGTATTGGCAGGTGCATGCCGCACAGCAATCGGCAAAATGGGCGGACAGCTCAGCACAGTGAAGGCTACGGATCTTGGCGCAATCGTGATCAAAGAGGCGCTCACCCGTGCAGGCGTAGCAGCAGATCAGGTTGATGAAGTTCTCATGGGCTGCGTAATCCAGGCAGGTCAGGGACAGAACGTCGCAAGACAGTCTTCGATCAAAGCCGGACTTCCCGTAGAAGTTCCCGCAGTGACCATTAACGTAGTTTGCGGTTCCGGACTTAACTGTGTCAATATGGCAGCAGAGAAGATCATTGCCGGCACAGCTGATATCGTTGTTGCAGGCGGTATGGAGAATATGTCACTTGCTCCTTATGCTGTTATGCAGGGACGTTATGGTTACAGAATGAACAACGGCGTTCTGGTCGACACCATGATCAAGGATGCTCTGTGGGATGCATTCAATGACTATCACATGATCAAGACCGCTGACAACGTAGCTGAGCAGTGGGGCCTGACCAGAGAAGAGCTCGATGTATTCGCAGCAAACAGCCAGAATAAGGCAGTTGCAGCTATGGAAGCAGGCAAGTTCAAAGATGAGATCGTTCCTGTAGAAGTGAAGATGAAGAAACAGACTGTTGTTGTCGATACGGATGAGGGCCCTCGTCCCGGCACAACTCCTGAAGGCCTTGCAAAGCTTCGCGCGATCAATGCAGGCGGCGTTACCACCGCAGGAAACGCTTCCGGTATCAATGACGGCGCAGCAGCTGTGGTCGTTATGAGCGAAGAGAAAGCAAAAGAGCTTGGTGTGACTCCTATGGCAGTTTGGGTAGCCGGCGCTCTCGGCGGCGTAGATCCTTCCATCATGGGCGTAGGACCTGTCGCAGCTACCAAGAAGGTTCTTGCCAGAACCGGCCTTACGATTGATCAGTTCGATCTGTATGAGGCAAACGAGGCATTTGCTGCTCAGTCCGTAGCAGTAGGAAAAGATCTCGGATTTGATCTTGCGAAACTTAATGTCAACGGCGGAGCGATCGCTCTCGGACACCCTGTAGGAGCTTCCGGCTGCCGTATCCTTGTTACTCTGCTCCACGAGATGGTGAAGAGAGATGCCAAGAGAGGTCTTGCAACTCTCTGCATCGGCGGCGGAATGGGCTGCGCGACCATCGTTGAGAGAGACTGATCAGTCATTAACAATCATTAAGGGTTTAACTGCCCCCGGAAACTATTTCCGGGGGCAGCTTATCTCAGAATACCAATATTGAAAAAGACCGGTATTGAAAAAGATCAATATCGAACAAGAGGAGAATACAGCATGAGCAAGAGAAAAGTAGTATTGGCAGGAGCCTGCAGAACAGCGATCGGAACGATGGGCGGACAGCTCAGCTCTATTCCTGCACCCGATTTGGGCGCTATGGCGATCAAGGAAGCGCTTAAGAGAGCCGGCGTGAAACCGGAACAGGTCGACGAAGTATATATGGGCAATGTAATCCAGGCGGGCCTTGGCCAGAATCCTGCGAGACAGGCTGCGATCAATGCCGGTATTCCTGTAGAAGTTCCTGCGATCACGATCAACGTGCTCTGCGGATCCGGACTTCACTGCGTGAACATCGCTGCTAAACTGATCGAGAACGGCGATGCTGATATCGTAGTAGCCGGTGGTATGGAGAGCATGTCCAGAGCGCCTTATCTCGTTCAGCAGGGACGTTTCGGCTATCGCATGGGCCACGCCGCTCTTGAGGACTCCATGATCAGAGATGCTCTGACAGATGCTTTCGGACAGTATCACATGGGTATTACCGCCGAGAACATTGCAGAGGAGTGGGGACTGACAAGAGAGCAGCTCGATGAGTTTGCTGCATGGTCACAGCAGAAAGCTTCCAAGGCGATCGAAGAGGGCAAATTCAAGGATGAGATCTTCCCTGTTGAAGTGAAGAGCAAAAAGAAAGTTGTCGTTGTTGACACTGATGAAGGCCCTCGTCCCGGAACTACCAAAGAGTCGATCGCTAAGCTTCGCCCTGCATTTAAGAAAGACGGTGTTGTCACTGCGGCGAACTCCTCCGGTATTAACGATGCTGCAGCAGCGATCATCGTTATGAGCGAAGAGAAGGCCAAAGAGCTCGGCGTTAAGCCTATGGCGACATGGGTTGCCGGTGAACTGGCAGGTGTAGAGCCCCGCATCATGGGAATCGGCCCTGTGGCAGCGACCCGCAAGACAATGGCGAGATGCGGCTACAAGATCGAGGACTTCGATCTGATCGAGGCAAATGAGGCGTTTGCAGCTCAGTCTGTAGCGGTCGGCCACGATCTCGGCTTTGATATGGACAAACTCAACGTGAACGGCGGAGCGATCGCTCTCGGACATCCTGTAGGATGCTCCGGTGCCCGTATCCTTGTAACACTGCTGTACGAGATGCAGAGAAGAGATGCCAAGAAAGGCTTGGCAACACTTTGCGTAGGCGGCGGTATGGGCTGCGCGGCGATCGTCAAGAGAGACTGATTTGTTAAGAGATTAGTTCTGTAAAAACGGCTGTCGCCCGGAAATGATGATCATCTCATGATTTCCGGTGCGGCAGCCGTTTTGGATGATATGGTTAGTGTTAGAGGATCATGTTTAAAGAATAGCCGAACACAGAAAAAAGCTGCCGCATATGCGACAGCTTTTATGATGTAAGTGACAAGATTCGAACTCGCGACCTTCTGGTCCGTAGCCAGACGCTCTATCCAGCTGAGCTACACTTACACAACACAAGTATTTTATAAAAAGAGAGGGGATTTGTCAACTAAAAAATAAAGAATTTTGAAAAAAAGAGATGGCAATGAAAAAAGCAGTGTGCAGGGAGTAAAGCGCAATAAACTATATTTTGATCAGATTGTTCGTCGATGATCGAGACTACTTAAAAATTTCGCAAAGCAAAATGCGGATTTGGTTATAAAGACCAAATATAATATATATTAAGTATATATAATATGTACTGTATCACGAAAACATGAGCTCTGTTTTCAATGATACGAAATTATCATTAAGTAACGATATGCCGTGGTTATGGAGCAATGCAAAAAACGTTGAAGAAACGGAGATCCGGAGGATACGATAAAAGCAGGGAGGTAACTGAAATGGCATATCAGAAAGATATATCAGCAATTCTGGGAGTGTCGGTTGCGACAGTGAGCAAGGCGCTCAAGGGGTATTCGGATGTGAGCGAAAAGACTCGAAGGAAGGTCCTCCAGACTGCGGAGGCCATCGATTACAGGTACGGAGGCTGGAACTGCGCGGAGAGACCGTCGAAAAAGTGCGGTGCGGTAGGAATCATGACTTCAGGCTTTGAAAAAGAGAGTCCTGCATCTCCGTTTCTGAAATCTATGGTCCTTGGTATGATGGAGGAGGCAATACGGAAGGAAAGAGATGTGGTGGTCATGGACGGGAAGTCGGAACCCGGACAGCTCAGCAGAGTCGGAAAGATCGTGACGAGGAGAGTTGACGGCGTATGTATCCTGCTTGAAGAGAGAGAGATCTATAAAGGCCGATATGCGGATCTTTTGGAGAGCAGAATTCCGGTCGTCAGTGTTGAGGTCCCCGTTGCGGGCCATACATCCGTCTGTACGGATTTCAGGGAGAATACGCATATTCTCCTTATGTATCTGAAAGAACGCGGACATCGGAAAACGGCTCTCATAGGCGATCTGAGCCTGGAACACAAGAAAGCCGTCACGGTGGTGGCGGATGAGGCCGGAAAGCTCGGAATGAGCTGCGTGTGCGCTGATGCGTCAGGCTTTATGGATACGCCCGTCGATCGAAGTGAGGGCGGTGCACTGCCCCTGCCTTTTTCGGATGATATTACATGTGCTATATTCAGAACGGAGGCAGAGGCGTCGGAATACACCGCAAAATGGCGCCAGAAAGGCCTTTTGGTGCCTCGGGACATCAGCGCCGCAGTTCTGGAGTTGGAACACGGAGACGGCGTTAAAAGCCGCTTTACGGGAGTCAGAAGATCTCCTGAGCAGATTGGCAGGATCGCGGTCAGAGTGCTGGTGCGGGTGACAGAGTGCCCTGAATCCGACAGCGGAGAAAGGATCGTGGTCGCGGGAGAAGTCGTGGATATGGGAACAGTGCGCGATCTGTGTGCACAAGCTGCCTGTCATTCGGTTTAAGTGGAATTTGCACTCGAAATATTTAAGTATTTTCTGAAAATGCAGCGAAACGACGTCCGGGAGTACAAAAAAAGAATTTGCCCATGTGAGTCAATGATCAAAATAGTGATCATGGATCCTTTTGGCGGGAATTACTGTTTTGCCAAACCCGGAAGTATGTAACCGGAAAAAGAATTCCCGGGAGTGCTTCAAAAAGCCTGTTCACGAGTTAAAAAAGAGGCGCCGCCCTAAGAAATAAATCTTAGTGCGCCGCCTCTTTGCTGCGGATAACAGGACTCGAACCTGCACGGGATTACCACCAGAACCTAAATCTGGCGCGTCTGCCAATTCCGCCATATCCGCCCGGGGATCAAAATGATCCGGAATCATATAATAAAAAACAGCCGACTGTATGTAAGCGGCTGAACGATTGTCGATGAGACATGGGGGATTCGAACCCCCGACAACTTGATTAAAAGTCAAGTGCTCTACCAACTGAGCTAATGTCCCGGAGCTGGGCTAGTCGGATTCGAACCAACGCATGCAGCAGTCAAAGTGCTGTGCCTTACCACTTGGCGATAGCCCAATGGAAATACCACTTGGCGATAGCCCAATGGAAAATAAGCAATAAAAAAAGGTGGGTAATGGGACTCGAACCCACGGTCTCCAGAACCACAATCTGGCGCGTTAGCCAACTACGCCATACCCACCATAAAAACTTATCCGATTGATCGGATAGTATGCCCGAAGGGACTCGAACCCCCGACACCCGGCTTAGAAGGCCGGTGCTCTATCCAGCTGAGCTACGGACACATATCTCTTGACAGCAGACCGTCTTATCTGAGATCTGTTGATCTGCCGGCAATTGTCTGATAAAAGGCAATTGTTAAAGCGGGTGATGGGAATCGAACCCACATATCTAGCTTGGAAGGCTAGTGTTCTACCACTGAACTACACCCGCATGAAAATGAAGGATTATTAAACTGTGAACATCTGAATCGGGGTGACAGGATTCGAACCTGCGGCCTCCTGGTCCCAAACCAGGCGCTCTAGCCAAGCTGAGCCACACCCCGGAGACCAATCTCAAATGCAAGAGTAATTATAAGTGGAATGGTCATTAATGTCAACATGGTTTTTGATTTTTTTAAAAATTATTTGCAGAAGCCGATCATTCCGTAAGATCAAGGTATTTGATCTCATAGGATTTCACGCGTCTGCCGGAAAGGGTCAGGACGATATAACTCGGAACCCGGGGAGTCTGGCGCGGCCACGAGAGACTGCCGGGATTGAGGAGAAGGATGCCTCCTCTGTATTCTGCGACAGGTGTATGCGAATGCCCGAAAACGGCGATGTCCGCATTTCTGGACGCGGCCTCTTTTCTGACCAGGTCATATCCCTTTTCAAGTTTCATCTGATGCCCGTGTACCATGTAGATCCGGCATCCGTCAAGCTCGACGACTCGCTCGTAAAAGGCGTCGGTGAAGAAATCATTGTTGCCGGCCACATAGTAGAACGGGACATCTGTGAGCTCCCTGTAGACAAACTCGCTGCCCTCGAAATCGCCAGCATGGAGCAGCGCGTCAAAAGGACGCTCCAAGGACAGGATCTTGAGAAAAATATCGTCCTGCGCATGCGTGTCAGCGATGACCAGGACTTTCATTGCCGGTCACCTTCGATATTTTGACCGATATTCCGTCTGTCTTGGAGCTTCCACTCGTCGAGCTGACGGAGCATGGCACGCAGCGCCTTTCCTCTGTGGCTGATCTCGTTCTTCTGCTCCTCGGTGATCTCTGCGCTCGTTTTGCCGTACTCGGGGAGATAGAAGAAGGGGTCGTAGCCGAATCCGTTCTGACCGTAAATACCGCGGGCGATCACACCTTCCATGGTGCCTCGAACGACGTGCTCCGATCCGTCAGGGAAGATGGCGGCGACAGCGGCGACGAAACGGGCTGTGCGCTCGCTGTCGGGCACGTTTTCCATGCGCTTCATGATCTGTTCCATCTTGTAATTGTAGTCTGTGTCGTATCCGAGATAGCGTGCGGAGTAGATGCCGGGTTCACCGCCGAGGGCATCGATCACGAGGCCGGAGTCGTCGGACATCACGGTGATCTGCGTGTGATCGGTGTCAAAAGACAGAAGTCCCTCGCTCTTTTTGCGGCGCACTTCTTCGGCGACGGCCTTTGCCTTGATCAGAGCGTTCTCCTCAAAGGTGGTGCCGTTCTCGTCGGGATCGGCCTCCACACCGGCTTCGCGCATGGAGAGAACTTCCGTATAAGGGTCGGTGATGATGTCGCGGATCTCGCGGATCTTTCCTTTGTTTCCTGTGGCAAAGATGATCAAATGTTTCATGTAAAATCTCACTTTCTCGGGGGCTTTGGCCCCGGGAACATATAGAAATAGGTCTTGAGCATGCCGTTGTAGATCTTTCGGTTCCTGGCGGCTTTGAGCCCCATTTCAGCCTCACACCCGCTAAAAGACGTGATCACGTACATGGACCAGGAATCAAGTCTCTTGTAGGCTTCTCCGAGCTCCGCATAGAGTTTGCGCACCGCCTCCTCTTCCGCGTTGTTCAGGCGCTCGCCGTAAGGCGGATTGGTGATCAGAAAACCGTATTTGCGTGAGTGGGACAGCGCAGAGACCGGCCTTGTCTGAAAGTGGATCAGGTGGTCCACGCCTGCCAGTTTGGCGTTTGCCCTGGCAGCGGCGATGGCATCGGGGTCGATGTCGTAACCCTGTATGTCGGTCTCGACGTCAGGTGTCTCAAGTTCCAGCGCCTCCTCGCGGCTGTCTTTCCAGACAGAAGCGGGGACCAGATGTTTCCAGGCCTGAGCAGTGAAGGTGCGATTCACGCCCGGGGCGATATTCGCGGCGATCAGTGCCGCCTCGATCGGGAAGGTGCCGCTTCCGCAGAAAGGATCCACCAGAATCCTGCCGGGACGCCAGGGCGTCAGGGACAGAAGCCCTGCGGCCAGGTTCTCGGCGATCGGCGCCGTGACCTTGTATTTGCGGTAACCGCGCTTGTGAAGGGATTCCCCGGTCGTGTCAATGGCGGCCGTGACCATGTCCTTCATCAGAAAGACGCGGACGGGATAGGGGTCTCCGGTCTCAGGAAAAGTCTCTTTGCGGTGTCCGCGCTTCATTCTCTCCACCATTGCCTTTTTCATGACAGACTGGATGTCGGAGGGAGAGAAGAGCTGGCTCTTGACGCTCGCCGCTTTGGTGACCCAGAAGCGGGCATCGGCGGGAAGAAAATCCTCCCAGGGGAGGGAAAGTGTGCCCTGAAAGAGCTCCTCATAGGTCGTGGCATGGAAAGAGCCGACTTTCAAGAGGACGCGCTCGCCGGTCCTGAGAAAGATATTGGCCCTGGCGACCGCTTCTTCGTCGCCCAGGAAAGTCACACGGCCGTCACTGACGTCCGTGATCTCGTATCCGATGTCATAGATCTCTTTTTTTAAGACGCTCTCCATGCCGAAATGGCAGGGAACGATCAGTTCGAATTCAGACATTTTTCATCTCCAAATCAATATACAGGAACAGTGCCTGCGGTCAATATGTCCCGCCGGGCTGCTAGAAACATCATACCTGTGGAGCCGGTTTTGCGCAAGGGATAACAAAAGAGGGATAAAAAAAGACCGGCTGTGCAGCCGGTCTTTGCAATTTCTTAATATCAATTTCAGCGTCAGACGATTCCCTGTGCTTCCATTGCGTTGAGGACTTTCAGGAATCCGGCAATGTTAGCGCCTGCGACATAGTTGCCTTCCATGCCGTATTTCTTGGAAGCGTCGTCGATGTTGTGATAGATGTTGATCATGATGCTCTTGAGTTTGGAATCCACTTCCTCGAAGCTCCAGCTCAGTCTCTCGGAGTTCTGGCTCATCTCCAGTGCGGAGGTAGCTACGCCGCCCGCGTTGGAAGCCTTGCCGGGAACGAAGAGGACGCCGCTGTCCTGCAGGTACTGAGTCGCCTCGAGAGTAGTGGGCATGTTGGCGCCTTCACAGACAGCGGTGACGCCGTTTGCGACGAGAGCCTTGGCATCTTCCAGATGCAGCTCGTTCTGAGTCGCGCAGGGAAGAGCGACATCCACTTTGATGGACCATACACCGCGTCCCTCATGATACTCTGCGGAAGGTCTTGCAGCCTTGTACTCGGTGAGTCTTGCGCGCTTGACTTCCTTGACCTCTTTGAGGAGGGCGACATCGATTCCCTCGGGATCATAGATCCAGCCCGTGGAATCAGAGCATGTGACGACCTTGGCGCCGAGCTGCTGTGCTTTCTCAATGGCATAGATCGCGACATTGCCTGCACCGGAGACGGAAACGGTCTTGCCGGCGATATCCATGTCGTGGCACTTGAGGAGTTCCTGAGTCAGGTAGACCAGGCCGTAACCTGTTGCCTGTGTTCTTGCCAGGGAGCCGCCGTAGGTGAGGCCCTTGCCGGTCAGAACGCCCTCATAGATATTGCGGATTCTCTTGTACTGGCCGTACAGATAGCCGATCTCACGTCCGCCTACGCCGATGTCGCCTGCGGGTACGTCTGTGTCAGCGCCGATGTGTCTGTAGAGCTCAGTCATGAAGCTCTGGCAGAATGCCATGACTTCTCTGTCGGACTTGCCCTTGGGATCGAAGTCGGAGCCGCCCTTGCCGCCGCCGATGGGCAGGCTGGTCAGGGAGTTCTTGAAGACCTGCTCGAAACCGAGGAATTTGATGATGCCGAGATTCACGGAAGGATGGAAGCGAAGTCCGCCCTTGTAGGGGCCGATCGCGCTGTTGAACTGAATACGGTATCCGTTATTGACCTGAACCTGGCCTTTGTCGTCAACCCACGGGACACGGAACAGGATCTGGCGCTCCGGTGTGGTCAGACGCTCTAACAGAGCTTCCTTGCGGTATTTGTCCTCATCTGCCTCGATCACGACGCGAAGGGACTCGAGAACTTCCTTGACGGCCTGATGGAACTCGGGCTGGGCGGGGTTCTGTGCGATCACTCTCTCCAGGATTTCATCAACATATGACATTTTTGTTTCCTCCTTTGTTTTTGGTTTCCTGCAGATCTATGCTCGGATTATAAGAATAACAGAATGTAAGTATTATTGTATACAATCCAGGGCATAAATGAAAGCTTTGACTGCAACATGCCATTGGGCATATTCAACAAAGCGACCACTGCTTTCTGTTTTTTGATATTATAAAACGCCTAATAGATGAGCGCAAGATGGCAAAATAGTAAACCGGCGTATCAATATAAGCCCATTTCTTGTGTATATTTTACAATAATAATAGTATACATGTATGCAATAAACAATAATTAGTCAATTTAACGCTTTAGAGAGAAAAATTAAACAGTGTAAAAAGAAAGGCTGCCGCAATAAGAAATGATTCCGCAAGGGAATGATCTCTTAATGCGGCAGCCCGGAATTCGTAAATCGGATGCCGTTTTACAAAAGAGCGATCTTGGCTTTCTCACAAGCCTCAACGACGTCGTGGGGCCAGATGGAGCTGTGCACTTCGCCGATATGTGCTTTCCTCAGGAAGAACATACAGATTCGGGACTGGCCGATCCCTCCGCCGATGGTGAAGGGAAGCCGGTCTTCCAGGACGGCTTTCTGGAACGGAAGCAGTGCGCGCTCGGGGCAGCCTGCTTTTTCGAGCTGCGTGCGCAGTGCCTCAGAATCGACGCGGATCCCCATGGAGGAGAGCTCGAGCGCGATGTCGAGTACGGGATAGTAGACGAGGATATCCGCATTGAGCTTCCAGTCATCGTAGTCGGGCGCACGGCCGTCGTGGGGCTCTCCGGAGGCGAGTTTGTCGCCGATCTGCATCAGGCATACAGCGCCCTTTTCGCGGCAGATCAGGTACTCCCGCTCCTTGGCAGTCTTTCCGGGGTAGAGGGCCTCCAGCTCGGAGGTCGTGATGAAGAAAATATCGTGGGGCAGGATCTCCTCGATATAGTCGTAGCGGATGGCCATGTATTTCTCGGTCTTGCGCAGCACTCTGTAGACATTCTGGACGACGGTCCTGAGCGTCTCCATATTGCGGTCTTCCCTGCGGATGATCTTTTCCCAATCCCACTGATCCACGTAGATGGAGTGGATATTGTCGGTCTCTTCGTCGCGGCGGATCGCGACCATATCCGTGTAGAGTCCTTCACCCACGGAAAAACCGTATTTATCCAGGGCATAGCGTTTCCATTTGGCGAGGGAGTGGATGACTTCCGCCATCTCGCCGGATTCCTTGATATCGAAGGAAACAGGTCGCTCCACGCCGTTCAGGTTGTCGTTGAGCCCGGATTCGGGGCGGACGAACAGAGGAGCGGAGACGCGGCGGAGATTCAGCCGTTCCGCAAGGAGATTCTGGAAGAAGTCCTTGACAGTCTTAATTGCGATCTGGGTCTCGTGAAGATCCAGGGAGGAGACGTACTCATCGGGGATGATTAAATGTTCCATACTTAATTTACCCTTTCCGTTTTTCATACAGACATTATGCCCTATTTATAAAACATCCATTATTTAAGCGCAAATCAGTCAAAAAAGCAATAACCGGATTTATAAAGGTCTGATATACTGCTGATTATGAGTTTAGAGATAAAAATTTCAGTCCGGGATCTTGTGGAATTCCTTTTGCGGTCCGGTGATCTGGATGAGAGATCGATGGGCGCTTCGGAAGAAGCCATGCTTGAAGGCGCGAGGATGCATCGCAAACTGCAGCGCGAAGAGGGGCCCGAATACACTGCCGAAGTGCCGCTTTCTGTCTGTTATGAACTGCTGGACTGCGCATGGCAGCCCGGCGAATCACAGGCAGACACTGCACCGTCCGGCGAATCGCAGGCCGGTCCTGCAGCGATATCCGTCATTGTGGAGGGGCGGGCGGACGGAATCTTCAGGGGCTGTGATCCGGAAAAGCCGATCCTGGGCGAAGAATGGACAATTGACGAGATCAAGACGACATACAGAAAACTCTCCAAGATCAGGGAACCTGAGCCGGTCCATCTGGCGCAGGCGATGTGTTATGCGTATATTTATGCCATGCAGAATCAGCTGGATACGATCCGCGTGCGCATGACTTACTGCAGCCTGGTCGACCATGAGGTGCGCCGCTTCACGTATGAGTACAGCCGGGAAGAGATCGCGGCATGGTTCGACGGGCTGATGAAGGAGTATTCCCGATGGGCCCGCATGGAGCTTGACTGGAAAGCAGTGAGAGACGAATCGCTGGCAGAGCTTACGTTCCCCTTTTCATACAGGCCCGGGCAGAAAGAGCTGGCGGTACACGTCTATCACACCATATGCCACGGAAGAAAGCTGTTTCTTGAGGCGCCCACGGGCACCGGCAAGACGATCTCCGTCGTATTTCCGGCTCTGAAGGCGATGGGAGCTGCAGCACGATAGAGGAGAAACCATGAAACTGAGAAAACCTACACCGGATCCCCATTTGTCCGACCATGAATTCTATCTTCGCTCTTTCACCTGGGGGCTGCCGGTCAATATTGGCGGTGCAATGGTTGCTCTCGGCATGCTTGCCACCGGCCATAAACCGAAGCGCTATGGAAACTGTATCAACTTTGAGGTCGGCAGAGGCTGGGGCGGGGGCAGCCTCGGGGTCTTCCTATTTACATGTAAAGATGCACCCGAGAGGCTGAAGGCTCATGAGCACGGTCACAGCATCCAGAACTGCTATTATGGCCCCTTAATGCCTTTTCTGGTAAACGTTCCCTCCTCCGCCAGATACTGGTACAGAAAAGCAGTCCATGCTGCCTTCCCGCAAAAACGCCTTCCCCCATATGACAGCATCTGGTTTGAAGGCGAAGCCACTCGTCTC
>CADCIU010000055.1 GCA_902801585.1 uncultured Lachnospiraceae bacterium
GGACCATGCCGTATTCATAGGGTATTCAGGAGAAGATGAAGTGGTAGAGATTCCCGCGCAGGCAGAAGGCAGGGATGTGACGGCAGTAGGCAACGGCAGGGAGCCGATCTACACATCGTTCAGTTTTCTGGATGATACAGGCCGTGAAGCGCCCAACCTGACAAAGCTGGTGATCCCCGAGGGTGTCACGGCGATCAATACCAAGGCGCTCAGTGACGTCGGTTACTCGACTGAAGTGATCCTTCCGACTACTGTCAGGCATTTGGGAAGAGAAGCGATCTCTTCGTCCGCCCCGGTCAAAGGGACTATGGAGAACCTGGAGGTCCTGGAAGCAAAAAGTATGGGAGATTTCGGGGAAGCACCTTTTGTTGTGACACCAAGCCTCCGCTATATCGATCCGGAGGCTTTCTACGGCGGCGTTTCTTCTTTTGATGAGAGCGGAGAGAATGAGAATTACACCGTGAAAGATGGCGTTCTGTTCAATGCGGAAGGGACGGAGCTGGTCAGATATCCCACAAACAGGGCAGATGAAGCTTATGCTGTCCCGGAGGGGACAGAGTCGATCGGAAAATATGCTTTCAGCGAGGCCGGGAACCTGAAGAGCGTCAGTCTTCCGGGATCACTCAAAGTGATCGGGGATCATGCTTTTTATACCTGCAGCCAGCTGTCAGAGGTCACATTCGGTCAGGAGACAGAACTTGAGGAGATCAAAAAGGGGGCATTTTCTTATTGCGCCGGCTTAACGGAGATCTCGCTGCCGGTCGTTAAGGAGATCGGCGATACTGCATTTTATAGCTGCGAGGCGCTCAGCACAGTGCATCTTGCGGAAGGGACAAGGACGATCGGGGACCAGGCCTTTGGCTATACACAAGTTTCGGCGCCCGAGTTTCCGGAGAGCCTTGTCAGGATTGGAAGGGATGCGTATACGGACGGGACCGGCGAAGTACTGCGGGATGGCAGCGCGCAGACGATCCGGATTCCGGCCAAGGTCATTGAGATCGGAGACAACGCTTTCGGCTCGATCGGAAATACGGCATTTGATGTGGATCCGGGGAACCCGGCATTCTCAACAGTAGACGGCGTGTTGATGGATAGAGATAAGAACGAGGTGATCGCCTGTCCTTCCGGCAAGAAGGGAAGAGTGGTCGTACCGGACGGCACTACCTGTATACAGGACGATGCTTTTTACTACGCGTTTTTGATCACGGACGTCGAGATCCCTGACAGTGTCATGCATATCGGGACCGTGAATTTTGAACCGGTAAGGGAAGAGAACGGGAATGGTGAAGTGACCCTGAAGTATAACGTCACGATCCATTGCAGCAAGGGTTCTTATGCGGAGAACTTTGCGCGAAACCGGGGCATCCCCTGTAAAGCGAAATGAATTTCCGCGAATCAGACAAGTAATCGAATTTCATATTTTGCAGATCCCGTACCGGATGATAGAATGGACGGGGCAGAGTCAAAACAGAGTCGAAATACAAGAGCACACTCAGTGATCTGATCACGAGTTCGGAGTACAGGAGGTACATAGCATGGGCCTGTTCAGCAGAAGGGAAGATAAGAAGAACCAGGGAACCGGGGGAGGGCGCTCTTTTGCCCGGACCTACGACAAGGAAAAGACCAAGCCCGCGATCCGGTGCAGTATCTGCAACGGTGAGCAGGTGGCGGGGTTTCTCAATAAGAGGTCAGGGCACTTTGAAGAGATCGCGTTGATCCGGAGTCCCAAGGATCTGGAGAACTTCAAGAAGACCTACGGCATCACGGAAGATGTAGAAAAGTTTTATTAAATTGTTTATTAAGAGTTTTATAAAAGAGGACCAGATATGAAAAGTTTGGAAGAACTGCGCGATTTTTTCAGCCACGACAGATATGCGACGTCGACGACAGGCATTGAGATTTTGGAAGCAGATGACGGATACGCGAAAGTGGGGCTGGCGGTCCGCGAAGGCCATATGAATGCCGGAAACCGGGTCATGGGCGCAGTTTATTACACAATGGCGGATTTTGCATTTGCCGTCGCTTCCAATCCCGATGCCGGTGACGCGCCGATCACATTTACCCTTTCAAGCCAGATTAACTTTCTCACAGCTGCGAAGGGAAAGTATCTGACGGCTGAGGCGCGCGCCGTCCGCAAAGGCCGCAAGACCAGTTTCTATGCGGCCGAGATCCGTGACGATCTGGGGACACTGATCGCGACGGTCTCTTCCACGGGATTCAGAATGGATTGATGATATAAAGGAGATGTTCATGAGCGGTCAAAATAAAGACAGCAGTATGTTTTACAAGAGGTTTAAATTCTATTTCAAGAGCAGCGGCATCTACCCGCTCCTCAAGAGGATCCGGTTTTTCTTCGAAGTGCAGAGAGAATACGGCGGCGACAAGAGGATGTTCATGAAGAACTATGTCGACAGCAGCCCCTCCACGATCGATAAGGTCTCCTACGAGATGATCCGGACTATCCACTCTGTGGAGAAGGGATTCTCCAACGACAATCCCAGACCTTTCGGTATTTTGCCTACAAACACGCTCATGAAGCTGGTGAAGGAATATGAGAGGCTCAGCATAGATCAGTCAGGAGAAAAGAATTTTTCTTATCAGATGACGATCGGCTGTCTGACTTCCTATGTCAGATTCTACGAGGAGAAAGGCTGGACGCAGGAGAGCCAGTATCAGGTCGTGAAATCATTTCTCGAAGAACGCGCCTCAGAAGCATCCGTTCCCGCAGGGGTCATTCCCTATTCACTGGACCAACTGAACGAGGGTATGCAGTTTGACTACCTGAAGTTTGTCAAGGGGCGCCGCTCCGTGAGAAAGTTTTCCGGAGAGAAAGTGCCTGAAGAGGTCATGCGGGAGTGCATCGATATCGCCAAATATGCGCCTTCGGCATGCAACCGGCAGATGGTAAAGGTCTATGATGTGCGCTCGGAAAAAGCTTCGGACTATATTGTCCGCTTTGCGCAGGGGAAGAGCGCCTTTGTGCTGGATACGGTTTCCTTCCTCCTCATTACCTTCGACATGAATGCTTTTTATTTCTCGGGAGAGCGGAATCAAGGCTGGTTCAATGCCGGACTCTTCGCCATGAATCTGATCAACGCCATGCACAGCAAGGGGATCGGGTCCTGCTTTATCCAGTTCGGAAACACCAACAGTGAAGAGAAAAAGATCAAAGCGGACCTGGGCATACCCGGGAGCGAGAGGATCGCGATCATCCTGGCGTACGGCTATTATACGGATGAGACCAAGGTTCCGGACAGCACGAGAAAAGAGACAGACAGCATTTACAGGATCATACAGTGAGCAGATTAGATAAAGGATTAGAAAACGAAATAAGCAGCGGATCCGAAAACAGATTAAGGGAAATAAAAAAGCAGCATATGCATGCGCTTGCAGAGTACAGGCAGAAGCTGTACAGAGAGCCTAAACTCAAAGAATTGTTTTTAGAGCTCACATTAAACTGCAATGAGCACTGTTTTCACTGCGGCAGCAGGTGCGGAGACGTTCGGAGCGATGAATTGTCGCTCGAGCAGTATCGAGAACTCCTCGAACAGGTGAAGCGGGATTTCACGGATTCTCTGCCCAGGATCTGTATCACAGGCGGGGAACCGATGATACGACGCAATTTCTGGGAGATCGTCGGGATGATCCATGAAATGGGTTTTCGCTGGGGAATGACCAGCAACGGAACGCTGATCGACGCAGAAGCGGCGCACAAGCTGCGGAAAGCCGGAATGGGCACGATCTCGATCAGCATTGACGGGACCGAGAAAACCCACGATCATTACAGGAGAAGCCCCGGCTCTTACGCCCGGGCAATGAGGGGGATCCGAGCACTGATCGAGGAGGGCGGATTCCATGCCATACAGGTGACGACGGTCATTCACAAGGGAAATGTGGAGGAACTGGATGCGCTGTTCGATGTGATGGACCGGATCGATATCGACTCCTGGCGTGTGATCGGCATGGAGCCGATCGGCAGGGCAAAGGATTTCCCTGATCTTCTTCCTGACGCTGCAGTCCAGAAACGGATCATGGATTTTATCAGATCCAAGAGGATGGAGGGATATCCGGTTCTGTACGGATGCAGCCACTATCTCGGACTCGATTATGAGAGAGAAGTCCGGGACTGGTATTTCCTGTGCAACGCCGGTATTTATACGGCGAGCGTTATGGCAAACGGTGATATCGGCGCCTGCCTGGATATTGAGAGAAGGCCGGAAACGATCATGGGCAATATCCTGACAGACTCGTTTACGCAGGTCTGGAAAGAAGGATTTCAGATCTTCCGCAGCGATCCGGCCGGGAGAAATGCGGATTGTGCCGCATGCGAGGTGAAAGAGTTCTGCGGCGGGGGATCCTGGCACAGCTGGGATTTCGACTACAACAAACCGCTTGTATGCATGAAGGGAATTCTATTCTGAATCTTTCCGGGACGACGGGCTTATCCTTCCCTCCTCCAAACATCAGGCTGTCATTCAAAAACCTTATTTCTAAGAGTACATTTTTCCCTAATCAGTAATACAATAACCAGGCTTTAGCCTGGTTATTTCTTTTCTGGGATGTGAATGGGCTGTCTGTCCGGTGTAAGGGAACAGTAAGGGGCATGCCGCAATCGCCCGTGATCATACTGGATTCTGCTCTTTTCCTGCCGGAAGGAAAAGTTTGCTGCTCGCAAGTCCCATCGTGAGCGGCAGCGTATAGAGCTGAGGAAGGCCGTACCTTCCCATGGAGTAGGGACTGACCCACAAGATCAGGACACATACGGCGATCGGAATAAGGCACAGGATCAGATTCATCCGCCTGCCCTTATAGTCCGGTAGAAGGAGGATTCTTATGAGCGCACCGAGAGGCAGCCACCACATGTACAGAACGCACTGCAGAAGCAGTCCGAATCCGTGCTGGTCGGCCGCCCAGTTGTAAGCAGTCTGGACAGTCTTGCGCAGCGGCTCTCTTTCCTCGGGTGAGATCTCACCTGTATATGTATTGGGGGCAAACTCGTAATAGAGCCGGATTCTCTCGGTCGGAGAGAAGAAGCCGCCGGCAGTGCCGAACAATGCCTTGATCCCGGATTTCGGGTAGCGGAAGAACAGCTTTAACCAGAGTTTTTTATAAGCGCCGAGCTGTTCGTCTGTGGCATCAAACCGGAACAGATGCTTGGAGGAATCATAGTTGTACTGTGAGTATTCTTCATCCAGCTTGCTGATGTCCATGACACTGTTAATAATGTCAACTTCTTCTTTTGGCAGCTCTTTGCGGTGGTCCAGATACGTCTGTGCCGTCATCTGCAAGGTGAATCCCAGTGCTTCCTGCTTGCCTCCGGGGAAAATATTGAACATCGGAAACAATACACGCGGCATGAGGAACATGAGAAGGAAAGCCGGAACGATCCAGCTCGCAGCCCATGCGGCTGCTTTTTTGCGGACAGACGGGGACAGGATTAGCGAGATATTGCAGATCAGCGTCACGTAGAGCCCGGTCTTCTTGGTCACGCAGAGTATGATCGACAGGAGCATCAGCAGGATCAGTTTCCGTGCAGTAGCACCTTCCCGGAGGATCAGGACGAATACCAGATAGTAGGCGATAAAGAACATGCTGTGGAGCGAGTCCTTGAGCATCCCGATCGAATACATAGCGATAAAAGGGGAGAATCCCAGGTATATGAAACCGATCTTTCTGTAAAGATAAGGAATGCCGAGCTTTTCCATGCGGCAGAGCATGAGGGATAAGAGCAGCGCAGTCAGCGCGGACTGCAGGTTGCAGTATACGAACACACCTTGGACAGGCCCTATAAAGCTGCCGATGTATTCCTTAAAAAAGATGAAGATCAGCGTATCGACAACAGGATGATGGTCGTTCAGAAAGCAGCTGACCAGCGGTTCGCCTGCATTCCAGCTGATCTCGATCGGCATCGTGCCGGTAACATAGTCCTTGATCTGGTTGGCGGTGTCCATACTGGAAACGCCCGGATAATAGACATACATATAAGGGAGAAAGAGTACAAAAAGGAGCAGGAATGTGACCAGTACGCTCCCGGGATTCCAACTCATGAGAAAATGCTTTTTTAAAGCCGCAGGGCGCGCATCCGGTTCAGAGCCGTCCGACTTACCGCTGATCACGTCTTTGCCGGCACTTTCTCCTGCAATGGCGAATTTGTCAAAAAGGTCCAGGATTTTCCAGGCGAAGATAAAAAAGGCAAAATAGACAACGGTCTCTATTATGGTCAGGACCCGTTCGTAGTGTGTGGAAAACAGGAATTCGTTCGATTTGCGGACCTGAAAGACGAGCACGGTAAAAAGAGCCAGTCCCAAAGCGAGTACAAGCCCAATCAAAGCCGGAACGACCCTCCACTTCACAGTGGGAGCATTTGTGCCTGAAGCGGTATTGATCTTCACAGTGGCAGCATCCGCATCGGAAGCGATATTGCTCATTTGAGCGGCAGCGTCAGTGCCGGAAACGGCATTGATCGTTACAGTGGAAGCGTCAGTATCGGAATCGTGATCGATCTTTACAGTAGAAGCATCAGCGTCGGGATCGGCGGAAAAGATGCGCAAATCATCCATGGTCAGCTCCTTTCAGAGTAGGGTTATATGCCGGTTTTGTATAAGTATTCATAAAATTCTCTTGAAGTATACTGCACCGCAATAAGCTGTGCAAGTTAAAGAAATCAAGTCATAAAGCCGCCCTTTTTTAGAACACCGCAATGTTGTATAATATATCAGGATTTTGAACTATGTAAGGAGGGGAAGCCTTGAACTGCATCATCATCGGAATCGCAGGCGGGACCGGATCGGGAAAATCGACATTTACAAATCGATTGAAAGAAGAATTCGGTGACAGAGTCTCTGTGGTCTATTATGATAACTACTATAAAGCCCATGACGATATTCCGCTGGAGGAGCGGGCGCTGATCAATTATGATCATCCGGATTCTTTTGAGACGGACCTGATCGTCAGCCATCTTGAGAGCCTGAGAAACGGAGAATCCATAGACTGTCCGGTCTACGACTATTCCATTCACAACAGGACGGACCGTAAGATCCACATCCATCCTGCCGAAGTGATCATCGTCGAGGGAATCCTTGTCCTTTACGACGAGCGCCTCAAGAATATGATGGATATTAAGATCTATGTCGACGCCGACGCCGACGAGAGGATCCTGCGCAGAGTGATCCGGGATGTCAAGGAAAGGGGACGGGATGTCGAGGGCATTGCCAAGCAGTATCTGACGACTGTCAAACCCATGCATTATATTTTTGTGGAGCCGACCAAGTACAATGCGGATATCGTGATCAACAGCGGACTGAACGATGTTGCCTTTGATGTCATTAAGGTCAAAATCGAGACGCTCCTCAAAGACAACCAGATCAGGCATGAACATAATCTATAAGGAAAAGAAAGGAAAACCTGCACATGAATAAGACACAGAAACAGATCATTCTAACCGGTGACCGCCCGACGGGAAGGCTGCATCTCGGTCACTATGTCGGATCTTTGAAGAGGCGCGTAGAGCTCCAGAATTCCGGCAAATTCGACGAGATCAATATTTTGATCGCCGATGACCAGGCGCTGACCGACAATGCGGACAACCCCGGAAAGATCAGAGACAACATCATCAACGTAGTACTGGACTATCTGTCTGTGGGAATCGATCCGGCCAAGACGACGATCTGTGTGCAATCCGCTCTTCCTGCGCTGCATGCGCTGACTTTTTATTATATGAACCTTGTCACGACAGCCCGCCTCTCCCGCAATCCCACTGTAAAAGCGGAGATGCAGATGCGCGGATTTGCAGACGAGGGACTGCCGGCAGGTTTCTTCACTTATCCGGTTTCCCAGGCTGCCGATATCACAGCTTTTGACGCGACGGTCGTTCCGGTCGGAGAGGACCAGCTGCCCATGATCGAGCAGACCAGGGAGATCGTCCAGAAGTTCAACAGCACATACGGCGAGACACTGGTCATGCCCAGAGCCATGATCCCCGAGAATGAGACGCAGCGCCGCCTTCCCGGTGTCGACGGCAAGGCCAAGATGAGCAAATCTCTCGGCAACTGCATCTATCTGAGCGATACGCCCAAGACGGTCAAGAAACAGGTCAACGGCAAGATGTTCACAGACCCCACGCACCTTCGGATCGAGGACCCGGGCCACACGGAAGGCAATGTCGTGTTCACATATCTGGACGCGCTCTGCACAGATGCGCACTTTGCGGAATACCTTCCCGAATACGCAAATCTTGATGAGATGAAGGAGCACTATCGCCGCGGCGGACTCGGAGACGGCGTCTGCAAAAAGTTCCTGATCAGCGTGCTGGAGGAAGAACTCAGCCCGATCCGCGCACAGCGTGCCAAATGGGAAGCAGATATTGATTCTGTCTATGACATCCTCAGAGAGGGAACGCTGAAAGCACAGGAGACCACGAACCGGACGCTGGATCGTGTCCGCAAAGCGATGCGGATCGACTACTTTGACGACCGCAGGATCGTGAAGGAGTGGGAGGCTATCCTGAAGGAGACCCAGCCCCGGGGGAGAAGGTAAAGAAAGCAGAAAACAGCAGTAAATATGCTGTCTGACGGCTTTTAAAGAGGTCACATTGTCGTGTATAATGTGAATAATACAAAGTTGCTATTTTTACATTTTGTTGAAAAGGAGAGGTAGGAAATGGCTGAAAAGAAAGCAGCTGCAAAAGCAGCAGAAGAGAAGGTGGTAAAACCTGTCGAGGAGACCAAGGAGACGGTTACTGCAGTAGAAGCAGAAGCGCCCAAGGCGGATGCTCCCAAGGCTGAGAAGAAGACCAAGACGGCAAAGACGACGAAAAAGACGGCCGCCAAGTCCACAGCCAAGAAGGCAGCTGCAAAAGCCGATGCCGATAAGGCTCCTGCTAAGAAGACGACCAGAACCAGAAAGACTGCAGCGAAAAAGGCCGAGGCACCTGCAGCAGAAGTGAAGGAAGAAGTAAAGGCCAAAGAGCCCGCTGTCGAGGAAGTAAAGGTTGAGGCAGCTCCTGCAGTCGAGGAAGTAAAGGCTGAGGCAGCTCCTGCAGCAGAGGAAGTAAAGGCTGAGGCTGCGCCCGCAGCAGAAGAAGTGAAAGAGGAAGCAGCACCCGCAGCAGAGGAAGTCAAAGTGGAAGAAGCACCCGCTGAGCCCGAACTTCCCCAGCCCAGAAGAAGCATCGCATTCATCGGGTCCGAGTGCTATCCTTTCGTCAAGACCGGCGGACTCGGAGACGTCATGTATGCGCTTCCCAAGGCGCTGATCGCGCAGAACTGTGATGTCAAGGTCATTCTTCCCAGATACAAATGTATCCCTCAGAAGTATCAGGAGAAGATGGTCTACCGCGGCGCGTTCCATATGGATCTGTGCGCGGACGGACGCACCTATTATGTAGGCATTATGGAATACGTCTGGGACGGCGTCGTCTACGATTTCATCGACAACGAGGAGTTCTTCAGCGAGGGCAAGCCTTATACCAATCTGGTAGATGACATTCCGAAGTATTGCTATTTTGGCAAAGCAGCACTGGCAGCGCTCAACTACATGGACTGGATCCCGGATGTGATCCACTGCCATGACTGGCAGGCAGGCCTTGTGCCGGTCTATCTGCGCACCATGTTCGACAATACACCGATCGCACGCGCCAAGGTCATGATCACGATCCACAACCTGAAGTTCCAGGGCATCTACAATATTCCTACCATCAAGTACTGGTCGGGACTTCCGGATTATGTGTTCAACAAGGATGCGCTCAAGCAGGGCTATGATGATGCCAATATGTTCAAGGGCGGCCTCGCTTACGCGAATATGATCACCACTGTCAGCGGAACGTACGCCGGCGAGATCCAGACACCTTTCTACGGTGAGAACCTGGATGCGCATCTGCGTTATCACAGCGGAAAGCTGCGCGGAATCGTGAACGGAATCGACTACGATATGTGGAATCCGGCTGAGGACAAGCTGCTGGCAGCTCCTTACGATGCGACCAATGTCATTGAGAAAAAGAAAGCGAACAAGCTCGCTATGCAGGAATCTCTGGGACTTGAGAAGGACGAGGGCAAGTTCGTGATCGGACTGATCTCCCGTCTGACTGACCAGAAGGGTCTCGACCTTGTCAACGCGATCGTACCGCAGCTGATGGATGGAAACACACAGGTCGTGGTCCTCGGAACCGGCGACGCGTTCTATGAGGATTCCTTCCGGTATTATGAGAATGCTTATAAGGGAAGCTTCTGTGCGTACATCGCTTATGATGAGAGCCAGGCACACGGAATCTATGCAGGCGCAGACGCCTTCTTCGTGCCTTCCAGATTCGAGCCCTGCGGACTGACCCAGTTGATCGCAATGCACTACGGCACAGTGCCGATCGTCCGCGAGACCGGCGGCCTCAAGGATACGGTCGAGCCTTTCAACCAGTACACCGGCGAAGGCAACGGATTCACATTTGACAGATATGAGTCCGGACTCCTTCTGGATGCGACCAACAGAGCCAAGACGCTGTATTTCGAGCACCGTGAGGCGTGGGACGAGATGGTCAAGCGCAATATGTATAAGGATGTTTCCTGGGAGGTCTCCGCGAAGCAGTATCGTCAGCTGTATGTGGAAATGACCCAGTAAAAACAGAGAAAAATGAAACGGACATAGTTAAAACCGGCTGTATGCAAATCAGAGCATACAGCCGGTTTTTACATGTCATTTTTCGATGTCCCGGTTTACTCCCAGAAATCCTTGTTTCCTGTTTTGGGACCGAGTGCTGTGCGCAGTTCCATCATAGCAGTGTAATTGGGAAGAAGGAAGGTCGTGCAGTCCTCCTGCTCGAGTTCATCTACAAGTTTCTTATAATCACTGACGAGTTCCATCCTCTCTTTGTCCGCGCCTGCTCTCAGAAGGCGCTCATAAAGAGCCTGCGCGCAGTCGCCGGCGACATAAAGCTTCTGAAGACAAGGATCGGAGCAGAGTTTCTCGTAATCTGTATTGTCGATCCAGGAAATGTCATGGCCGTCGCCTGTCCTGTTGTTCAGACACAGGACGGCGTTGAAGGGATCTTTAAAGCTGGTCACATAAGTAAATGCCTGGTTGCATCCGGCGGGATTCTTGACCAGGATCATCTGCAGAATATTGCCGCCCAGTTCAAATGTCTCCATTCTGCCAAAAGCCGAGCGGACATTGGCCAGTGACCGGATCGCCTCCTGTGCGGGGAAGCCGAGCGCCTTGATCGCTGCGACGCAGGCCGCCGCATTGTAAACATTGTAGACTGCCGGAAGAGATACAAAGACCTCTTCTGTCTGTCCGCCGGTGCGCAGGCGGAACGTGCTGCCATTGGTCCCCATGCTGTCGATCGAGGTGACGGCGACGTCGGGCGCCCGGTGCTGATAATCGCACTTCTTGCAGCGAAAGCCTCCAAGATGCGCGTAGATATGGTAGTCATATTCATACTCACCGCCGCATTTGGGACATTTGCCGGCATCCGCGAGATCGATATTGCCTTGTACGCCGACGGTCTCTTCCAGGCCGTAATAGATGACCTTGTTGGGAACACCAAGAGCAAGTGAAGCGGACTGCGTATCCTCCGCATTCAGTACGAGCACAGAATCCGGACTGCGCTTGATCCCTTTGAGGATCTCTTTGCGGGTGTTCTCAACACCGCCGAAGCGGTCAGCCTGATCCGTAAAGAGATTCGTGACAACGATCACTTTGGGACGGATGAGGGGAACGACCTGCTTGAGAGCCGCCTCATCGACTTCCAGCACGGCATAGCGGTTTTTGGGTTTTCCGAGCCAGTTCGTATCGCAGATCAGATCAGATGCAATTCCATGCAGCAGATTTGCGCCGGACCGGTCGCGATGACAGTCATGCCCGTTTTCGGTGAGTGCATGTTCGATCATATTGCAGGTCGTGGTCTTGCCGTTTGTGCCGGTGACAACAACGATCTCCATGTCCTGTGCAGGGACGGTCAGAATATTCTTCGATATTTTCATTGCGACGATCCCGGGCAGAGCCGTGCCTCCGCGGCCGGTCCGGCGAAGGACTCCCCGCGTCAGCTTGCACGATGCTACAGACAGGACGGTTTGGATTGTATTGGGTTTTTTCATAATGATTACCTTTATCGATATATTATCGTATATATCTTTTATTTACCTTATATATGCTCTTTGCTTGAACGGTACATATCCGAGACTATGGGCATTGTAGCACTTGCCGGGGAAGTTGGAAAGCCGGCAGCCTGAAATTCCGAATAAAACATCTCGGAGCAGAGTATAACATGTTCCGCACAAAAGAGAGAGGACTGCCGCATCAGCCGATTTTCGGCTGATGCAGCAGTCCGCATTATGATGAAGAGACCGGATTAAGGTTACATTTCTTTATTGGCGGCTTTATATTCCTCCGGCGTGCAGTTGAAATACTTCCTGAACCGCCGGTGAAAATAGCTGGTATTCAGTATACCGCATTTTTCCGCGATCTGGTTGACCGTATAATTTGTTGTTAAAAGGAGATCAGCGGCGTTTTCCATCCGGATCTTCGTAAGATAGTCATGAAAAGTGACTCCGTGTTTTTGCTTGAACAACTGGCCGAGATAGGCGGCGTTTATATAGTACTTTCCGGCAAAAAGCTTCAGCGAGATCTTATTCATGTAATTATCGTGAATCTCTGATTCCACATGTTCCAGGATCAGGCCCGAAAAGGGAGAGAACGACTGGATGGTTTTAGAGAGGGAGGAACTGATCTCCATATTGAGCTGCTCAGGGCCGTCAGGAGACCTTTTCGCCAGATTATTGTCCTGTTGCGACTGCTGTACGATCAGCTTTATTTCTTCATCTATATCCTGAACGGTGTAGATGGCTGACAGGTGACCATTCTCCTGATCTTGAACGCGGATAAATGAATGCATTGTCCATTTATCACTGCTATTCGGTATATGCATTCTGATCGCATAAGAATGCCGTGATTTTTTGAGAAGCTTCTGACGCAGCGTTTCCTGATCGGTATTAGTCAAAAAAGACTCTTTATGTTCGTCCGCAATACAGGACAGCAGTTTGTCTCTCCAGCCGGAATAGGTGAATTTGATACTGCGCTGCTCCGGATTCGGAGATTGAAAACCCGAAATGTATAGGCCGGAGCATTCGTCCAGATCAAGATCTACGCGCATGGAATAGAGATAACTATTGATCAGAATATTTTTCTTGACAGACTCTTTTTCTACCGGCGGTATGGAAACTCTGGAAGGACAAAAAACAGCATAGGCTGTTTCGGTATTGACTCTGTAGTACATAAACAGAATGCTGCCGTTCTCATTCTCACTTTTCAAGTCGATATACCGCATATATGCTTTTCCCATAAATTCGGGATCCATGCAGAAGTCACTGAACAGATCGGAGTTTGGAGAAAAAGGATTGTCAGACAAAACTCTGGATAAAAAGGAGTTGCACAATCCTTTTGTACCAAATGTACTTTGAAATAAACGAGAAGATTTAATCGCGCGATAAGTCCCGGAGAGGTAGTCCAGCTCATATAAACTGTCTATTTCTTGTACAATGGTTTTGACTAATTCATGCAGAGCGTATTCAGTTTGAGATTGATTTTGTTCACTCATAATGGGACTGATACTCTTTAGTAATAGTGAAAAATGTACATTAATTTGGTGATGCAGTAACGATTATTAGTATTTTATACTATGCTTTGCGAAAAAATTCCATAGTTTCGTGGTCCCTATAGTTTGTACTCTAAAGACTATAATTTGTGCAGAGAATATGACTTTTTTCAGTGTTAAAATATTAAGGAATTATTAATTGGCTGCTCATAAACATTGCAAAGTTACAAGGAGGGGCACAAATGAAACGCGCACTGTGGAAAAGGAGCATGGCGATCGCATTGAGCATTGTCTTAATGTTCAGTGGAAATCTGACTGCTTTTTCTATGGAAACCGGTTCAACAAATGAACCGGCTGCCGTACAGGAGCAGGAGGATCGCGATGATGGCATTGTGACAGAAACTGCGTCAGATGCCGAAGAGGGAAATGCAGAGGCGGAAGAAATGCAGTCATCTGAGGAAACCGATCAAGGTGACTCTGATGCGGATCAACCGCCGGGAATCGAAGAGGAAGCAGGGTCAGAGACCGAAAATGCAGCCGGTGAATCAGGAGCGTCCTCATATGCAGACAGTTCCGAGGAAGCTGCCGCTGCGGATAGTACGCAGGAAGCAGCTCCCGAAGAAGAGCCGGAAAATGCTGTCTTGGGTATGACCGGGCAGGATACTGCACCTGCAATGCCTGCGCAGACATTCCGTGCGGAGAGTGAAGGGGGAATCATCGTCGAAGCGCAGGTGGACGAAGGTGTGCTTCCCGAGAACACCGTGATCAAGGTGGAAGACATCACCAAGAAAGAGGCGATGGAGGTCGCACAGGACCAAAGCGAAGAATTTGAAGGTCAGGAAGTCAAGGATGCCGTTGGTGTCAACATCACTTTCCTGGACGCAGAGGGCAAAGAGATCCAGCCGGCTGACGACAGCAAGGTTCGGGTCAAAATTTCGCTGCCTAAAGAGCAGGAGCTCGAGAAGGAAGAAGCCGAAGACAAAGAGTCGTCTTTTGCCGTTCTGCACGTCGATGAGAAGGGCGAAGTGACCCAGGTGGAAGACGCAGAAGCAGATGTCAACGGAGCAGAGTTTGATGCAGAAGCATTCTCTATCTATGTCATTGCGTCTTATACGCTGGAAACATATTTCAGAAGCTTCTCAGGCGAGAACTACAAGATCACCGTAGAATTTGACGACACAGCGGAAATTCCTGTGGGATCAGAGCTCTATGTAACGGAGATCCTGCCCGATACGGAAGAATACAAAGGCTATCTGTCAGATACCAGGGCAGCTATGGATATTGAAGATCTGCACCAGATTACATTTGCGCGTTATTTTGACATAGAAATCAGAAATGACGGAGAGAAGGTAGAACCGAAGAAACCTGTCAAAGTCAAAATAGAGTATGCAGACGCAGTAAACAAGTATGCGGATGACGACCTTTCGATCGTTCACTTCGCCGACGACGGCACGGAGGTGATCTCGGAGGTCGCACTGAGCGAGGACCATAAGGAGATCGTCTACGAGCAGAGCAGTTTCTCGGTGACGGGCACCATTGTGACCACGCCGCAGAATAACAGCAGCTATGCGGTTATCGTTAAGTACGGGAACCTGTACTATGTTGTCGAGACAGACGGTACTCTTCTGGAGGCAGACTATGATCCTGCCGCCAATACGGTCAAACTTGACTATCCGCTTCTGTGGACATATACAACGGACAGAGGGGCGGACGGAGGAACATATCGCAACATCCGGATCCGCACGCAGGCCAGCCACTTCGACGGTCAGCAGCTGCCTGACGGCTTCTATTACAGGTACATCGATCCTAATACGGATTCCGGTATCACGGAGGAAGAGAAGAAGTCCGGCCCTAATGAGCGGCAGCAGGCGGACGCACAGCATCCCGGATATGTACAGGCCTGTGCGGTGAACTATACAGATCACAAGATTCAGGGAAACGGCACATATATCGGCGTCGATGAGCAGAACATGCGGATCAAGGGAAATGCTTCCGCACAAGACGCTGCAGAAGTTTATTTCGCAGAAGTGACCACTGTTCCGCCCTCAGCCAATATTAACAATACCGTAAACCACATCGATATTTCCATCGATGGCGGTGCAACACTCAGTGTTCCGCTGGCTTATGGTGATTACTATTATTATGTGGGCGGTGAAAAGCGAACACTTCACGTTGAGCAGGGAGAAGATGTAACACTCAACCTAAAGGTTAATGATATTAATATCACACCAGAAGATATGAAGCATGCAGAGATTACCGCCTATTCACAGAAGAGCGGTGTGTTGAACGATGCTTTCTACATTACGGGGTATACACAGAATGCACAAAGCGGTTACAGTTCTCCGCAGGTGCGTTGTGAAGGATCCTTCAAGGTGGCAGATATTGATCCATTTACGAATACCTCAGAGGAAAGACTCACGCAGGAACAGCTGCAATCCCGCCTGGACAACAGGATCTATTACACTGTCACTGCGAAAAAAGAGGTAACGTTTCAATGGATGTATCCATACGGGCTCGATGGAGAAACGGCACAACTCTACTCCGTCGATGGCGAGGAGTTGAGCTCTACAGTAATGGTCAACCTGTCCAAGAGCTTCGACTACTGGGACGAGGGCAATGAGTGCCCTCCGATCCATCTCGGAGGACCGACCGGCGAAGAATATTGGCGCCAGGGACATATCATGTGGGATACTTCCGCTCATAACGGAAGCGGAATGGACTTTACGCTCGACGCGGATGTTGACGAGCAGCAGGCCGGTGTAGTTGCGGTCGAAATCACAAAGTATCTCCGCACGGAAGACGGAGAAGTAATCTCTCCGCGTTCTGAGATTACGAATCAATTTATTGTTTATCAGAAAGTACCGGCATCGCAGGCTGATATTGACAGTGTGATCGACAAAGGTACAGGCAGCCCGGGCGATACCAGCAAACCGGAAGACTTCCAGGACGGATATTCCGGTATCCACGCAAAAACAGTGACAGTGGGCACTTCGGGAGAAGGCCTCGTATATGATTATGATGTTCATGAAGGAATGGCTTACATCAAAGAAGATGAAGGCTCCATCAGAAAACTCATAACTGACACAGACGGAAAAGAGTGGGTCTATGACCACACGGAAGTAGAGACAGAATATGTCTGGCGCGAAAACGGAGACGAGAGAAAGCCGATGCACGGCGCGGAAGGCCTGAGCAGTTATCCGGAAGTCGTAGGTAATTACGGCAGATGGATCGATGACCAGGGAGTTGAGCATCCCCTGTTCAACGGTTTCCTTACATTCTTCGTCACCAACATTTATAAACCGAAGGATGAACCCCACAAGAAGGAAATCACTCCTTACGAGGGAACAGGCACGCTCGGAATGGTGAAGGTAGGCGACGAGATCACTTACGAGATCAGCTACATGAACTACAAGAGCACAGCGGCAGACGTAGTGATCAAGGATACGCTGGATGATAATGTTAAGTTTGTAAGTGCCACAGAGGGCGGTATCCATACCGGGGAAGATGCCGGCGGAACTGTTAACTGGACGATCGAGGGTGTCCCTGCCGGACAGGAAGGTAAAGTAACGCTCACCGTGAAGGTGCTTGAAGGCGCGCTGAAGTCCAAGGAAGGTCCCGGCAAGGTCGTGAACGGCGGCGAGACAACGACGGTGAAGATCGGAAACGATGATGAATACACTGTTGAAGAAGTCGAGAACCCCGTACCCGAGAAACTGGAGAAAGAGCCC
>CADCIU010000056.1 GCA_902801585.1 uncultured Lachnospiraceae bacterium
TTGGAAGCAAAAGTTGTCAGAAGAACCGTCCCCTTGACACCATCTTATGGCATAATGGAAGCAGGGAGGGACACGATATGCGCAAGAAACGATTGGTTATTTATCTATTTATTGCAGCCTTACTTGTAAGCATGACCTGCCTGACCGGCTGCAGTGATGATGAAGAGTACGAAGACACAGAGTACGAAGACACCACCCCCGCCGAAGAAGCCGGCTCAGAACCTGCCACCACGGAGACCAAGGCAGACGCCTCCAAATCATCCAAGGGTCTTTTCATGCAGGTCGACAAGGCCACAGGAAAGATGCTGATCCGCAGGCCGGAGCAGCAGGGATCTGCTTCGATGGGCGAGAAGGGGAGCTGGACAATCTTCGTGTATCTGTGCGGGACGGATCTGGAGTCCAAGTTGTTTGCCGGAGGAAACGCCACGGATGACCTCAAGGAAATGCAGGCAGCGACAGCAAATTCGAAGGTCCGGTATGTAATCCAGACCGGAGGGACTAAGTTCTGGCATAATTCCTCGGTGGATGAAGACGCGAACCAGCGGTTCGTCATTGAGAACGGCAAGCTGATCAAAGTGGACGAGGGCAGTCAGGCCAACATGGGCAAGTCTTCGACGCTGGCGGATTTCCTCAAATGGGGGGTGCAGAATTTTGGCGCGGACAAGATGGGCGTTGTGCTGTGGGACCACGGCGGCGGGAGCATCGGCGGCGTCTGCTATGACGAGCACGAGGACTGGGATGCCCTGACGCTGAGGGAGCTCGACGCGGCGCTTCTGAGTGTGTACCGGACGATGACCGACAAGTTCGAGTTTATCGGTATGGATGCCTGCCTCATGGGGACTGTGGAGACGGCCAACATTGCGGCGTCTTATGCCAGGTACATGTACGCGTCGGAGGAGAGCGAGCCCGGAGGCGGCTGGAATTACACGGAGATCGGGAACTACCTGGCGGAGCATCCGGACGCAGACGGCGCAGAACTTGGCAAAATAGTGTGTGACTCCTACCTGGACAGCTGCCGGAAGGCAGAGGACGATGCGATTGCGACGTTGTCGGTCATTGATCTTAGCAAGATCGATGCAGTGGTGGAGAGTTTCAATACTTTTGCCAAAAGTATGTATGAGGCTTCCGGCGATTCCAAGACGCTCTCGGCTATGTCCAAAAAAATCGTCAAAGCGGACAACTTCGGAGGCAACAACAAGTCGGACGGGTACACGAATATGGTCGATTTGGGCGGTCTTTTGACAGCTTGTTCACAGTACACGTCCGGCAGTGATGAGGCGCAGAAAGCGCTCAAAGACTCGGTGGTGTACTCTGTGCACGGGTCGGATCATCCCAATGCGACGGGATTGGCGGTATTCTATCCGCTGGAGGTGCAGAGTCAGGAGGAGCTGACGACTTTCCAGAGTGTGTGTTTGAGTCCCTACTATCTGTCTTATGTGGACAGGAAGACGCAGGGATTTGTGAGCGCGGGTGAGGAGTACGAGTACGACGACGACACTTGGTTCCTGGATGGCTTGTGGTCCTGGCTCACGGACTATTTTGTGGACGACGATGGCGACTATGAATACGAAGAGGAGGATTCCGAGGACGGGTACTGGTCCTATCTGGACGGACACGAGGAGACGGGCGAGAGCCCTTACATCACGTTCGAAGAAGAGCCCCAGGTGGATGAGGAAGGCGTGTTTTATTTTGTGCTGGATGATGAGGGCTACGAGAACACGGCGGACGTCACGGCCTATGTGTACACAATGACGGGGAACGGCGACGAGTACATCGAGATGGGAGAGACCTACGACCTGGAGGCGGACTGGGATGAGGGGTATTTTGCCGACGGATTTGACGGATGCTGGCTCTCACTCCCGGACGGGCAGAATCTGGCGACCTATCTCGTGGACGCGACGGACGACTACATCATTTACAGCTCGCCGATCCTTCTCAACGACGAGGAGACGAATCTGCGGCTCAGACAGACCTATGACGGGACTGTCACGGTCGAAGGCGCCTGGGACGGCATCGGGGTAAACGGCGCGGCGTCCAGAAACATTGTCAAAATCGGAACCGGCGACACGATCGTCCCTCTGTATTACAGTTACGACTGGGATGATGAGGAGGGCGTGTTCTCCGGGGAAGAGTTCAGCGTGGAGGGCAAGCTCAAGGTCAATTATCAGCCGCTGTACGAAGGGGAGTATATGTATTCGTTCTGCATCGACGATGTTTACGGGGATTACTATATGACGGATCCGGTCGTATTCCGGGTGAGTGAAAGCGGGGATGTGGAGTTTGCGGAGTAGGTTTGGAGTTTGAGGTGGTTTTAAGAAAGAGAGGAGATCGTTATGGAATTCAAAGAAGTGATCAGCAAGCGTTATTCGTGCAAGAAATATAGTGACCGCCAGGTCGAGGAGGAGAAGATTCAGGCGATCCTGGAGGCCGGTCGCCTTGCGCCGACTGCCAAGAATCTGCAGGAGCAGCATGTGTATGTGATCCGGAAAAAGGAGATCCTGGAGAAGATCGATACTTTGACACCTTGCAGGTACGGCGCGCCGACGATGCTCGCTGTGGCATTTAATAAGAAGAATGTCTTCACGTATCCCGGCGGAAAGAGGGATTCAGGCGTAGAGGATGCGTCGATCGTGGCGACGCACATGATTTTGGCGGCGGCGGATGAAGGCGTTGACAGCTGCTGGCTGAATTTCTTTGATCCGGATAAGGTGGCGGAGGCGCTGGGACTGCCGGAGGATGAGGAAGTGCTGATGCTCATGGACCTCGGGTACGCTGCGGAGGGCGCGGGACCGCTGCCGAATCACGGGAGCAGGAAAGCGCTGGAGGAGACGGTGACGTATCTGTAAGGAGACAGGAGGTGTCAAGGGGACGGTTCTTTTGACAACTTTTCAGGGAGACAGGGGACGGTTCTCTGGGAGACAGGGGGAGACAGGGGACGGTTCTCTGTCTCCTTTTTGTATGCGCGCCATGAAGGAGACGGGGGACAGATCCGGCTTTCTCTATGCCCTTATACTGTTTTCAGGGAGACAGAGAACGATTCTTATTAATGATCATTGAGAATTCGGCCGGTAGGCCGGGTTTTTTTGTTTTCAATCGGATTAAGATGATTGGATTTAGCTGGGTTTAAGCCGGGTTTAGCCTGATTTTAGAGGAAGGACCCCACCAGAATGAGGAAATTAAGAAGTGGAGGGGGCCGGTGACTGCGGGCTTGATTGAGAAATTGGCATGGGAACCTACCAGAATGAGGAAAATTAAGAAGTGGAGGGGTCCGGTTACTTCAGGTTAAGCCGGGATATAGAGGAAGGACCCCACCAGAATGAGGAGAATAAGAAGTGGAGGGGTCCGGTGACTGCCGGCTTAATTGAGAAATTGGCATGGGACCCTACTAGAATAAGGAAATTAGAAAGTGGAGGGGTCCGGTGATTTCAGGATCAGTCAGGATATAGAGGAAGGACCCCACCAGAATGAGGAAAATAAGAAAGTGGAGGGGTCCGGTGACTACCGGCTTAATTGAGAAATTGGCATGTGACCCTACCAGAATAAGGAAATTAGAAAGTGGAGGGGTCCGGTGATTTCAGGATCAGTCGGGATATAGAGGAAGGACCCCACCAGAATAAGGAAAATAAGAAAGTGGAGGGGTCCGGTGATTTCAGGATCAGTCAGGATATAGAGGAAGGATCCCACCAGAAACAGAAAATAAAAAAGAGGAAGGGTCCTCTGACTTAAAGCCAAGTTGGAAGTCAGAGGGGAGGCTCTTGGTATCAAAGAACCGTCCCCCTGACACCTCTTGACACCCTTGTCACTTCGTTAAGTAATATGTCATAATAGAGGGGAGCAGTCGAAAGGGTGCTCCTCTTTGTGATGGACAAAGACGACAAATAACAAGATAAATTAGTAGAGAAATGAAGACAAGCCGGAGCCTCTGCGAAGGCTGACCGGGGCACATCACATGGATAGCCGGAGGACGATGATGGAGAAACGAAGAAGCTTTCTATACTCGCTGATCGCCTCTCTGGCGGTTACCGCACTGATCGGGGCGGGCGCTTTGAAGCGCGTGGACAAGTGGGCGCAGGACTCTCTTTTCCAGCAGCCCGGCGTGACGAGCGGAGACATCGTGATCATCGGGATCGACGAGGAAGCTTTGGAAGAACTGGGGCCTTATCAGACTTGGGACAGGAATGTGATTGCTTCTGCTTTGGAAGCACTGGCAGCAGATCCGTCAAAAAAGCCCGCAGTCACAGCTATTGACATCCTCTATGTCGGTCACACTTCGGAGCAGGCTGATTTGCGGCTTGCAGCAGCAGCCCAGGACTTGGGAAATGTGATCACAGCGTCTATGGCTGAGTTTGGAGAGCAGATCACATGGGTGGATGGACATGCCACGCTGATCAATACTTCCGCAGTTGTGGGTTATTTGCAGCCTTATGAGGAGCTCAGGGACTGCACGGAGCAGGCGCACATAAACGCCATGAGTGATACGGATGGAGTGATGCGGCATGGATTGCTGTATGTAGAGCCGGGGCAGTTTGTGAATACGGATGCCTCCACAGAGATAGAAAACCCGGCGGAGCAAGAGAACACCCGCGTCTATTCGATGAGCTATAAAGCGGCGCAGATGTATTTGCGCAGCAAAGGAGAGGCCGCGGAGACTGCGGACGGCGCTTCAACCGGCGCCACGTCACCGAAGGAAACCACCGCCGAGGCGCCGCAGGAAACGTCAACCGAGGCGCCGCAGGAAGCGGACGCCGGCAGCGCCGCCACATATACCGCCGCGTCGCCGCAGGAAACCACCGCCGCGCCCCCGCAGGAAGCAGGCGATGGCAGCGTCCCCACCGACAGGCACTTCTACATCCCCTACACCGGCCGCCCGGGGGACTTTTATGACGGCGTGTCCATTGCGCGGCTTATACGAGGGGAAGTGCCCGCGGACTATTGGGCCGGGCGCATCGTGCTGATCGGCCCCTATGCAGCAGCGCTGCAGGACGCCTACTTTACGCCAATCGACAAGGGCGAGCAGATGTTCGGCGTGGAGATCCAGGCCAACATGATCCAGAGTTATTTGGAGAACAATGTCAAAAGAGAAATCCCCGATACCCCTCAGCTCATTGTGCTGTTTTGGCTCTGTGCGGCGGTGATGGCCATGGCCATCCATATGGAAGTGCTGCCGGGGAGCCTGAGCTGCGGAGCACTTGCCGCATTTGGTGTTGTTATTGCAATTGACCTCTATCAATGGGGGTATGTGACCCATGTCCTGTGGATACCGTCGGGCGTGGGGGCGATGTATATTTTGGCGATGGCGGTGCACTATATGCGCACCGTAAGAGAGCGGCAGGCGCTTGCGCTCGAGAAGGAAAGGACCGGCGTCGAGCTGTCGCTGGCCAACCGCATACAGGTCAGCGCACTGCCCAGGGAGCTGCCGCATCGCCCGGAGTTTGAGATCTGCGGATCGATGATCCCGGCTAAGAAGGTAGGCGGCGATTTCTATGATTTCTTTATGATCGACGAGGATCATCTGGGGCTTGTCATCGCGGACGTATCCGGCAAAGGCGTGCCGGCTGCGCTGTTTATGATGGTGTCGTCGGTGCTGATCAGGCATGCTTCGACCGGCGAGTACAGCCCTGCCGGGATACTGCAGAACGTAAATCATCAGATCTGCGCGCGCAATCCGGAAGAGATGTTCGTGACCGTGTGGCTGGGGATCCTGGAGATCTCGACAGGCAGGCTGACGGCGGCGAATGCCGGGCATGAGTATCCGATGCTCAAGATGGCCGGAGGAAGTTTTGAACTCTACAAAGACCGGCACGGGCTGGTGATCGGAGCGATGGACGGTGTGAAATACAGAGATTACACGCTTTCTTTGGCGCCCGGGTCCAAGCTGTTCGTGTACACGGACGGACTGACGGAAGCCGTAAACTCTGGCTTGGAGCAGTTTGGAGTGCAGGGGATCCTGGAGGCCCTGCGGCGCCGGGAAAATGGAAAGCCGGAGGAGATCCTTGAGGCGATGAACGGCGCGGTCAAGACGTTCATCGGGGATGAACCGCAGTTCGACGATCTGACAATGCTTTGCGTGGAGTATAAGGGAGTGTGACGGATGAGCACCTTTGAGGAGATCCTGAGTAAAGACGGGAAACTGGTCTATAAGACCAAAGGCGTCAGCATGAATCCGATGCTGTACCAGAACAGAGACCTGGTGGTCATCGTACCGGTCAAGGAACGCCTGAAAAAGTACGATGTGGCGCTGTACCGCCGGGGCAAGAGCTATGTGCTGCACAGGGTGATCGAAGTGAATGACGACGGGACATATCTCATTCGCGGGGACAACACGTACAGCGACGAGATCGTGCCGGACAGCGCGGTCCTCGGCGTGCTCACAGAGTTCGTCAGAGACGGCAAGCAGTACAAAGTCACGGATGAGGAGTACCTGAGATATGTGCACGCATGGTGCGCGGCGTATCCGGTCAGGCGCCTTTATATTAGAACGAAAGGGCGCACGAAGCGCGCAGTCAAGAAGCTCATCGGCTGGGATTCCCGGTCAAAATAGAGCCGAATTGAACAGAACCGAATGGAATAAATCCGGTTTGAATTAAGCCGATTTAAACAGAACCGATTTAAATCAGAACATAAACACAGAAGTGAGAGAGAATGTCCGGAAACATTAAAAAGCTAACATCTATATTTCACAGCCCCGGGATCGCGGCGGTCGTTCGCTGGTCCAAGTGCGTTCACATCAAGGTGGTGCTGGTCTGCCTGCTCACTGTGGTGGCGACGGTGTGCTCTTTGGGATTCACACTGGCCACGAAAGGGCTGGTGGACAGCGCAGTCTCGTCCAAATCGAGCGAGCTGACAAGGTACGGCCTGATCCTGGTGGGGATCATTCTGGCACAGCATCTGCTGTCGGCTGCCCGCGCGTGGCTGCGGGTGCATGCTTCGGCAGACCTGCAGCAGTCTCTGCAGAGAATGCTGGTAAAAGAGATCCTGGCCAAGGAGTATCCAAGACTCAAGGGATACCACAGCGGCGAGCTGGTGAACCGGGTATTCTCGGATATGTCGGTGATCAAGAACGGCATCATGAGTATCCTTCCCAATCTGATCGGCATTGTGGTGAGCTTTATAGGTGCCTCCGCGATCCTGATCGCCATGGACTGGCATTTTGTGATCCTGCTGATCTGCGGCGGTGTATTGGGACTGGGGCTTGTGGTGGCATTCCGCAATCCGATGAAAAAGCGTCACAAGAGGATGCAGGAGGCGGAAGGCGCCCTGCACGCCTCGATGCAGGAGACACTGGAAAACATCCGGCTGATCAAGTCGAGCGTGTCGGAGGAAAGGGCGCAGAAGCAGATCTTCAAACATCAGGATTTCCTGCACATGGAGCAGATCAGGCAGGGAATGTTCAGCTTTCGCATGAATGACAGCATGGGGCTGGTTTTTGACTTCTCATGGCTGTTCTGCATGCTGTGGGGCTGCATGAATATATACAGAGGAAACCTGACCTACGGCTCACTGGCGGCTATGCTGCAGCTGATCGGGCGCATTCAGGGACCGATCGCCAACGCAGTGAGCATCGCTTCCCAGCTCTACGGCGTGACCTCTTCCGCGGAGAGACTTCTGGAGCTGACCGATCTTCCGGACGAGGAAGAGGGCGAAAAGCCGGAATCTTTTGACGAGATCCGTATGGACAACATCACGTTCAAGTACGACGACGGCGTGGAGGAAGTGCTGCAGAGCGTCAACTGGACTATTCACAGGGGCGACTTCATGGCGCTGACGGGCATCTCCGGCGGCGGCAAGACTTCGCTCTTCCAGCTGCTGCTGGGCATCTACAAGCCGACCAAAGGACAGATGATCTTCAAGTGCGGCGACAAGGAGCTGCAGGCGTCGAGAGGGACGCGCACGCTGTTCGCCTATGTGCCCCAGGGAAATACACTGTTTTCAGGGACTTTGGGTGACAACCTGACCATGTTCACGGATTCGGCGACGGATGAGGAGATCCGGCAGGCGGTCCGCGCGGCATGTCTGGACCGGGTCGTAGCCGATATCGGACTGGATGCGGTGCTCGGTGAGCGCGGCGTCGGTCTCTCCGAGGGGCAGGCGCAGCGTGTCGCGATCGCAAGGGCACTGCTGACGAAAGCGCCGATCCTTCTGTTGGATGAGGCGACCAGTGCGCTGGATGAGCGGACGGAAGCCAAGGTCTTGCAGAATATCTCAGCGATGCGGGACAAGACCTGCATCATTGTGACGCACCGAAGGGCAGCACTGGAGATCTGTGATTATACGCTTCATATTGATCAGGGTGTGATGAAAGAAGCTGGAGAAGTGAAGGCATGAAAAAGATCAGAAATCTTGTGATCGGCGGAATCGAAAATAAAGTTTTCAATCTGATCCTGGTGGCGGTGTTCCTCACCGCGCTCGCGTTCATGGGCGGGTTCCTGTATCAGAACAAGATGTTGACGGATCTGAGCAATGAGAGCAGCCAGAAGCAGAAGGAAGCGATCGCGGAGACCACAGGGATGGTGATGGATCAGGTTGTGACGCTCAGTCTGAGCCGCAATACGGAGACGGAATCCATGCTCGTGGATGAATTCTTCCACGGTCTGCAGACGCGCGTTGAGATGCTCGCCCAGTATGCCCAGAAACTGTACAAAGATCCGGAGAGTGTAACTCCCGCATCATTCGAGGGGCCGGATCCGGCCAAAAACGGCGAGATCACAGCACAGCTGATCCTGGCCGAGGGCACTGAAATGGACGATGCGCTGGCACAGCGGATCGGAATCGCTGCCGACATGACAGACATGATGGTGTCGATGTTCGGCGCTTCCGAGGAGACCAATTCCTGTTTTATAGCACTGCCGGAAGGCGCATTTCTCGTGGTGGACGACCGCTCCGCGTCAAAATATTCCGAAAACGGAGAACCGATCTCCTATGACCCGCGGACGCGCCCCTGGTATCAGCAGGCGGTAGAAGCAGGGAAACTGATCTTTACGGATGTGGAAGTGGACGCCTTTACCGGTGATATCGGGATCGTGTGCGCTATACCGGTCTATGTGGACGGGGAACTGACGGCCGTCGTGGGTTCCGACCTCTTCCTCACATCGATGCAGGCGGGAGTCCAGGCGTCGGATGAGAACGGCGGGTTTATATGTATTGTCAATCAGAACGGGCATGCGGTGTTTTCGCCCAAGACAGAAGGGGAGCTCGAAGTAGTGCGCTCCTCAGAGGCTGCGGACCTGCGTCAGTCCCCGAATGAGGATCTGGCATCACTGGTGGAGGACGCCCTGCAGGGAAAGACGGACGTCCGACTCGTGAATCTTCAGGACGGCACTTACTATATGACCGGCGCGCCGATGAAGACCGTGGGATGGGCGCTGATCTCGGTGTTCAGTCAGGAAGTGACGGACCAGCCGACCAAGTTGATGCTCGACAACTATCAGCAGATCCAGCAGGAGACCGCAGACACGTATTTGAGCAAAATGGCGGTCTCACGAAGGACTGTGACCGTTCTGCTGCTGATCGTGATGGCCGTGACGATCGGATCGGCAATTGCATTGGGCAAGAAGATCGTCAAACCCTTAAATACGATCACAAAGCGAATTGCGTCTCTTAGCAGTACAAATCTGGAATTCAAGATGGAAGATGAGTTCCGCACAGGGGATGAGATCGAAGTACTTGCGGAATCTTTTGCCAAACTGTCGCACAGGACAGTGCTGTATGTGGATGAAGTGAAAACCGTCACCGCGGAGAAGGAACGGATCAGCACGGAGCTGCACATGGCCAATCAGATTCAGGAGAGCATGCTCCCGAGCATCTTCCCGGCCTTCCCGGAGCGGAGCGAGTTCGATATCTACGCGACGATGGATCCGGCCAGAGAGGTCGGCGGCGATTTCTATGACTTCTTCCTGATCGACGACGACCACCTGTGCATGGTCATGGCGGACGTCAGCGGAAAGGGCGTTCCGGCGGCGCTGTTCATGATGATCTCCAAGATCATCATCCAGAGCTGCGCGATGCTGGGCAGATCTGCGGGTGAGATACTGACCAAGACGAACGAGGCGCTGTGTTCCAACAACAGGATGGAGATGTTCGTGACAGTATGGCTGGGAATTCTCGAGATCAGCACCGGACGGATCACGGCAGCCAATGCGGGACACGAATATCCGGCGGTGATGACAGACGGCGAGTTCGAACTGTTCAAAGACAAGCACGGGCTGGTCATCGGCGGTCTTGACGGCGTCCGCTACAAAGAATATGAACTGAAGCTCCGGCCGGGCGACAAGATGTTCCTGTACACAGACGGCGTCGCGGAGGCGATGAACAGCGAAAAGGAGCTGTTCGGCACTGACCGCATGCTTGATGCACTCAACAAAGAGCCGCAGGAGAAGCCGCAGCAGATCCTGAAAAATGTGCGCGACGCGGTGGATACATTCGTGGGCAACAGCGAGCAGTTCGACGATCTGACCATGCTTTGTTTCGAATACAAGGGACCGGCATGAATACTTGAGAGGCTTTCGGGGAAAGGATGCTATGAAGACAATTGTGATCGGGGACATACACGGGTGCAGCGGGGCGCTCCGGACGCTTTTGGCGGGGATCTTTCCGGATCCTGAGAAGGACCGGCTGATCTTTTTGGGAGATCTGTTCGACCGGGGACCGGACTCGTGGGGGGTATTCCAAATCGTAAGGGAACTTGCAGATCAGTTCGGCGACCGCTTTGTGCTCCTAAGAGGCAACCATGAGGACTATCTGTTGCAGCCCAAGCTGTCCTTTCAGCAGAAGATGGTCTGGGAGCGCGTCGGGCGCAAAGCGACGGTCCGCTCTTTCAAAAGTCACGGTGAAAAGATGGAGAACACGATTCCCTGGATCAGTGAACATGCGTCGATGTTTTACCGCAATCAGGGCGGGGATTTTCAGTGCGTACACGCAGGGCTTTTGATCGAACCGATCGAGGCGAACGACTACTATACCATGATCCATGACCACTACGTCGCGGAGAAAAACTGCTACGGCGGGCCGCTGACGATCGTCGGACACATCGCGCTGGAAAAACCGACCTGGTTTGCCGGCGACGGAAAGACGATCGTCAAACTGGAAGAAGGCGTCTTATATGATCTGCCGGAAAAGGGCGTGATCTGTATTGACGCCGGGTGCGGAAAAGGCGGCCGGCTTCTGGGGATGACCATAGAAGACGGCAAGTATGTGCTGAGCGGCGTGAGCGAAACGGGTTGAAAAAAGGAGGGAAACGGAGCGATGGCTGAGGGGACAGAGAGCAAAAACAAACTTTTCAGAGAAAAAAATCTGGAACGACTGGAATCTCCGGAGAAGCTCAATGATTATCTGCGGGTCACTTCGCCCGGCGTGTGGCTGGTCCTTGCAACGATCATTGTAATGCTCATCGGGGTGTGCATCTGGGGCGTCTTCGGAAGGATCGAGGCGACGACGCCGGCAGCGGTCGTCACGGAGAACGGCGAGAGCGTGTGCCTTGTACCGACCAACGCGCTGGAAGGTGTACTCAAGTATCGGACGGTGAAGGTGGATGGGACTTCTTATGAGCTGGAGCCTTCTGTGCTGGAGCCCGAGGTCATCTTGGAATCGACGAATGTGTACACTATTTTGGCAGGCAATTATTCGGTCGGGGATGTGGTGTACCCGGTCTCTCTGGTCACGCCTGTGGGGACTGACGGGACAGCAGCCGGCGTACTGGTGACGGAGGAGCTGACTCCGATCTCCCTGTTTTTCGACAAGTGAGGGGTGACCGATGGCTAACAAGAAAAATATACCCCAGCCGATCACGAAAGGTGTGGCCAAGGTGCCGGTCGTCATGCAGCTCGAAGTGCTGGAGTGCGGCGCCGCTTCCCTTACGATGATCATGCACTATTACAGGAAGTGGATCCCCCTGGAGCAGGCCAGAAGCGACTGCGGCGTCTCGAGGGACGGCGCGAACGCCAAGAATATCATTCTGGCCGCCAGAAGCTACGGCTGCGAAGCCAAGGCGTGGAGAGTGGACCCGGAAGATCTGATCGCCGAGGGGCCTTTCCCGTGCATCATTCACTGGGGATTCAATCATTTTGTGGTGTTATGCGGTTTCCGGCGAGGAAAAGCGGTGCTCAATGACCCCGCCCGCGGGCGCATCGACGTGTCCATGGAGGAGTTTGACCGCGAGTACACGGGCGTCATGATCACGGTGGAGCCCGGCGAGGATTTCGAGCCCTCCGGCAAAAGGAAGACCGTATTTTCTTACGCCAAAGAGAGACTGACGGGTACCTCCGCGGCAGTCACTTTCGTGGTGCTCACAACGACCATTTCCTCACTGATCGGTGTCATCAGCCCGGTATTTGGCCGCGTGTTCTTAGACCGCCTGTTGAGCGGGCGCAATCCGGAGTGGCTCCTGCCTTTTACCGCTGCCCTCTGTGCCTTTTCCCTGGTCAATGTGGTGGTCCTCTGGATTGCAACAGTGTATAATCTCCGGATTCAGGGCAAGATGGAAGCTGTCGGCAGTGCCAATTATCTGTGGAAAGTGCTCCGCCTGCCGATGAGCTTTTTCAGCCAGCGCCTTTCGGCTGATATCGCGGACAGGCAGTCGACCAATGCCTCGATCGCAGGGGCCCTGGTCAACACATTTGCGCCGCTGGCACTCAACATGATGATGATGGTCTTCTATCTGGTGGTCATGATCAAGTACAGCGTGCCGCTGACAGCCATGGGCGTGGCGGCGATCATCATCAATATGGGCGTCTCCGCTCTTATATCGCCCAAGAGGGTCAACCTGACCCGTGTACAGATGCGCGACAGCGCCAAGCTCTCTTCCGCGACAACTTCCAATATCCGCATGATCGAGACGATTAAAGCGAGCGGCGCGGAGAAGGGGGTGTTCGGGCGCTGGGCCGGTTTCCAGGCAAGCGTCAACACGCAGCAGTACAAATATATCCAAGTGGATACGTTACTCAGTATGATCCCCTCACTGGTCACTTCGATCACCAGCCTGGCCGTGCTCGGCGCCGGTGTTTATCTGGTCCTGCACGGTTCATTCACGATCGGTATGGTCATGGCTTTCCAGGGATTTATGAGCTCCTTCATGCAGCCGGCCAACAAGCTGATCTCGGCGGGGCAGTCGCTGCAGGAGATGATCACGCAGATGGAGCGCGTGGACGACGTCATGAGTTATCCGACGGATCCCTATCTGGAGGAACGGGAAAAGACCTCGGAGTATCAGAAGCTGACCGGCGCGATCGAGATGAAGGACATCGTGTTCGGCTACGCGCCGTTAGGAGATCCGCTGATCACGGATTTCTCCCTGTCGGTGAAACCGGGTCAAAAAATAGCGCTGGTCGGAAGATCCGGCTGCGGTAAATCAACCATGGCCAAGCTCCTGAGCGGACTGTACCAGCCCTGGAGCGGGAGCATCACCTTTGACGGGCATCCGATCGGGGAGATCGACCGCAATGTCTTCATCGGATCGGTGGCCGTCATCGATCAGAACGTGACGCTGTTCGAGGACACGATTTCTGCCAATATCAAGATGTGGGACCCTTCGATCGAGGATTTCGAGATGATCATGGCGGCGCGCGACGCCGATATCCATGAAGAGATCGTTATGAGGCCCGGAGGTTATCAGCACAAGATGTCCGAGAACGGGCGCGATTTTTCCGGCGGACAGAGGCAGCGCATTGAGATCGCAAGGGCATTGGCAGAAGATCCGACGATCTGTATTTTGGACGAGGCCACCAGTGCGCTGGATGCCAAGACGGAATATGAGGTAGTCCGCTCGATCAGCATGCGCGGCATCACTTGTGTCATCATCGCGCACAGGCTCTCCACGATCCGTGACTGCGACGAGATCATCGTCATGGACAAAGGACATATCGTAGAGCGCGGGACGCACGAGGAACTGATGGAAAAGGGCGGCGCGTATACGAAACTGGTCACTAGCGAATAAAAAAGATGGGCTCAGAACGAGGAGCCCATCTTTGGAAGCCGCGCAATAAGCGCGTCTTCAGGAGAGGCTCGGAACGGAGGCGTCAATGGGTTGGTTTGACGAACAGATAGAAGATCGAAAGAAACAGGAGCGCAGGATGCTGACCGACTCCTATGAGCGGCTGCAGCTGACTGTGACCGGCCGAAAGTCGAGTGAGAGCTTTGCGGAAGGCGCCGATGTCAACGACGCGTTGGAAGCACTGCAGAAATGCTTTGACATCCGGGAGCATGAGATTCCGCCAAGGCTAAAGACTCTGGAAGAAAAGATGGATTACCTGCTGTCAGCGTCGGACATCATGTACCGCAGGGTGACATTGGAGCCGGGGTGGCACAGGGATGCCATGGGCGTCCTGGTCACGAATCTGAAGGACAGCGGGGCTGTGATCACGGTCATGCGCAACAGCGCGGGCGTCTATACATACCGCGACCCGCTGAGCGGCAGAATGATCCGGGTGAACCGGCAGGAGGAGCAGAAGATCGGACAGGAAGCGTATTGCTTTTATCGTCCGCTCCCTCTGCGGAAGATCACATTTAAGGACCTTCTGCAGTATATGTTTGACACGATCCGCCCTTCGGATCTGGGATCGTTTGCGCTGGCTTCGCTTGCGATCGTACTGGTGGGCATGCTCATCCCCAAACTCAACCACATTTTGATGGAAGAGGTGGTCACTTCCGGCAGTTATCAGCTGCTGGCAGCTGTGGTGTCATTCATGTTCTTTGCCACCTTGGGAAGTTTTCTTCTTTCTATTATAAAGCAGCTGGTCCTGCAGCGGATCCAGGTCAAACTGAGTGTGAATGTGCAGGCGGCATCGATGATGCGAGTCCTGTCGCTGCCGGCAGATTTCTTCAAATCCTACAGTTCCGGACAGCTCAGCTCGTATCTGGGGTATATGAATTCGCTGTGCAGTACGCTGGTCAACTCCATTTTCTCGACGGGTATCACAGGCATTTTTTCGCTGGTGTACCTGACACAGATCTTCTCGTATGCGAAGTCACTGGTGATCCCGTCGCTGGTGGTCACTATTTTGACACTGGCGATCAGTATTGCGGCCAATATGGCGCAGGCATCGATCAACAAGGAGCTGATGGACCTGCAAGCCAAGGAGAAGGGACTCACCTATGCGCTGATCAACGGCATTGAGAAGATCCGGCTTTCCGGCGCGGAGAACCGGGTGTTCGCCAAGTGGATCGACCTGTACACGCGGGGCGCAGACCTCAAGTTTAATCCGCCGACGCTGGTGAAAATGCAGAGAGTGTTCACTACGGCCATCACGCTGGCAGGAACGATCGTGATGTATTATATTGCAGTGAAAACTAAAGTTTCGGTCGCAGATTACTATGCCTTCAACTCAGCATACGCTTACATCAGCAGTGCTCTTGCAGCGATCTCGTCGGTGGCAATGACCGCGGCGACCATAAAGCCCAGTGTGGACCTGATCAAGCCTCTGATGGACGCTGAGCCGGAGAAACACACAGGACGCGAATCGGTCGCATCGATCACCGGAAACCTGGAACTGTCGCGTGTGACGTTCCGCTATGAGAAAGAGGGGCGCAAGATCCTCGACGACCTGAGCCTGAAGATCCCTGCCAGACAGTACGTCGCGATCGTGGGCAAGACGGGATGCGGCAAGTCCACGCTGCTTCGCCTGCTGCTCGGGTTTGAAAAGCCGGAGACGGGCGCGATCTTCTACGACAGAAAGGATATACAGACGCTGGATCTTGGCTCTCTGCGCAAGTGCATAGGTACTGTTTTGCAGGAGGGCGACCTGTTCGGCGGCAGTATTTTCGAGAACATCACGATATCGGCGCCGAATCTCGGGCTCAAGGAAGCCTGGGAGGCGGCAGAGATCGCGGGGATCGCGGATGATATCCGAGCCATGCCGATGGGAATGAGCACAGTGCTGCAGGAAGGCGGCGGCGGAATATCCGGCGGGCAGAAGCAGAGGATCATGATCGCGAGGGCTGTGGCGCCCAAGCCAAAGCTCCTTCTGCTTGACGAGGCGACATCGGCACTGGATAATATTACGCAGAAACAGGTATCGGACGCCCTGGACAGAATGAAGTGCACCAGGATCGTGATCGCGCACCGTCTCTCGACGATCCGTCACTGTGACAGGATCCTTGTCATGGACGGCGGCAAGATCGTCGAGGACGGCAAGTATGAAGCGCTGATCAAAAAGGGCGGCGTATTCGCGGAGCTGGTCGAGAGACAGCGTCTGGATAAGTAACGACAGGAGTTTAGATGTGGAAAAGGTTTTGAGATGGGCGATGCCCGCAGTGCAGACAGTTGTATCGGCAGTGCTGTTGTTCCTGCTGATCAGCAGCAGGCTTCTTCCCGGAAAGTATATGGGTATAGCAGCAGCTGCTGTGGCGGTCCTGCTGCTCATCACGATTTTGTTTGCGCGCAGTAAGAGCGGCGCATCCAGGTCATTGGGCAATATTTTGGCGATCTTCATGAGCGGCATGCTCCTGTTCGCCGTTGTCTATGTGAGGCACATCATGCGCACGCTGGATCAGATCGCAGGGGCGGATCTGGTCCAGACAAACAGTCTGGTCGTGCTGGTGCCGAACGGGAGCGAGGCAAATGAGGCGGCAGATACCGCGGGATATAAATTCGGTGTGTATGAGGGCACGGATCAGACACTGCTGGATGAGACTTCCGAGGCGATCAAGGCCGAGAACGGGGATGACAAGCTCAGCAGTCAGAGTTA
>CADCIU010000057.1 GCA_902801585.1 uncultured Lachnospiraceae bacterium
TTCTGAGGTGTCAAGGGGACGGTTCTTCTGACAACTTTTTGAGAAAAAGTTGTCAGAAGAACCGTCCCCTTGACACCTGAAGAACCGTCCCCTTGACACCGAAGAACCGTCCCCTTGACTCTTTTATTCCGTCCTGAGTGCGATCACCGGATCTTTCTTGGAAGCCGATCTCGAAGGAATGAGTCCTCCTATGATGGTCAACAGAGTGGCAATGGCGACCAAAGCCAGTGCCGCAGGCAGTTCCAGCACTGCCGTAATATCATCGATCTCAGTGACCTTGTGGATGATGTCGTTGATCGGGATGAGCAAAAGCCTTGTGACCACCACACCGATGATGCCCGACAAAAGACCGATGATACAGGTCTCCGCATTGAAGATCGAGGAAATATTGCGCTTGGATGCACCGATGGCGCGCAGGATACCGATCTCCTTGGTCCTTTCCAAAACGGAGATATACGTGATGATACCGATCATGATGGACGAGACGATCAGTGAGATCGAGACGAAGGCGATCAGCACATAGGTGACCGCGTTTACGATGGTCTCAACAGAGCCCATGAGGATGCCGGTGATGTCCGTGTACTGAAGCTTCTTGTCTTCCTCCATCTTGTCATTGTAGTCCTCGAGGAACTCCATGAACCGGTTCTTGGACTCGAAATCGTTAAAATAGAACGAAATTCCTGTGGGATCGCGCTCATCCTGATACCCCAGTTTGAGGAGATTTCCCTTATAGGAAGTATTCTCTCCCGTGATCATGGCTTCCATGATCCTGGCCAGCTCATCTTCATCCTTGTTGAACTGGAAGGCCTCGGCGAATTTGTCCGTATCGATGGTCAAAAACTCCTGGTCCCCGCCGAACAGGTCTGCCAGCGGCGCCATCACTTCTCCTACGGCTTCGCCCGTTCCCTTGGCGACGAGAAGGGCCATGTAATCTTTGGCCAGATTGTATCCCTCTTCGAAGAGCATGGAACTGTTATCTTCCAGCGCTTTGTTTATGGCATCCTCAACAGGAGGCAGGTCTTCGACCTTGACCATTCCGTTCTCGTCCGGTGTGAGAGAGCCGTAGTAATTGTCAAAGGCATCTTCAACGATCTTTTTCGTATTTCCCGCGTCCAGGCTGATCTTATCGATGGAGCCCAGCATTTCGCCGATCTTTTCTTCCGTGATCGCCTGTTCTTTATAAACATCCAGATAAGCAAGAGTGATGTATTGGATGGAAGAGGTGTCTCCGCCGTCTTCATACTGCTTGATGATCTGGCTCTTGAGCATGGAAGCCTGCGTTTCGTCGAGTCCCATCCCGTCGATCACGGCGTCTGCTTCGGCCTTGGTGGATGCGCTTTCGAGGGCATCGATCGTGCCGCGGACGGACTCTGTAGCAGAGGAGACTGCATTGTTTGCAGCGGATCTGGCTATAGGTCCCTTCATGGACTCCAGGGCGGCGATCAGACCTGAGACATCCACAGGAGCCGAAGAATCACCGGATTCATCGCCGCTTCCGCCATCTTCACCGTCTGAACCTCCGGCGCCTTCTCCATCACCCTGTCCTCCCTCGGAAGCGCCTTCATAAAGCGCGTCCTTGAGCTGATCAGCCAGCTCTTCGTCCAGGCCCAGCGAGTCGATATAGGCTTCGGCTTCTTCGACGGTGGTCACTTCCGACAGGGAGTCGATCACCTCGTCGATCCGGGCTTCCACTGCTTCCGTCGTCTTTTGCCTCGTCTCGGTTTCGATGGCTTCGAGCTGGCTGTTTAAGACATTTGTCACAGCGGATACATCCGGGCTGGTTTCAGGTGCGGTGGATTCGTTTACAGTTACGGTGGCGATCTTCTGATAGCCCTCGATGATCCCTTTGGCAAAAGCGGAATCTGCCTGAGACACTGCGGTCACCATGGATTTGGTCACTTCATCGATGCTCTCCACGACTGCCTGAGAGGACTTCATGATGATGTCCGTCATTGCGCTCTCGTCCATATTCAGGCCGCCCAAGTCCATATTGACGACGAAAGCTTCTGCCAGCAGATCTTCGTCCACAGTGATCATATCCTGAAAATCCAGGTCACTCTCATCGTCTTCATCGTCGAAGAGTTTGCCGGAAAACACGTTGATGCCGGAATCAGCAAGCTGTTTTTGAACGATCTCCGAAGATTTGGAGCGGTTCATCACATAGGATGTCAAATCCGGCAGATAGAGAACACCGGTGGTGGTAGAGGAAGAAGAACCTTTTTCCTGCGGTTTATAGATAATACCGGTGATCCTGAGCGGCTCTGCGTTTTCGTAGACATCCATCATATAATCGTCGTCATCGGTCATATCCTCATAGATGTCATACTCCTCGTTGTATTTGTAGAGATCCGAGGGATCGATGAGCTTCAGCTCCCTGCCAAGGAGATCGTCGTAAGAGATCGTCATAGGGTCGTTGTGGACGGTGATCTCTTCGCCCATATAGAGATTCTTGATGATATCCTGCAGTTCCTTGGTATCGCGGAAACCCAGTGAGTACAGAAGAAGGTCCGATATCTGGTTGGGGGCGCTGACAGAGACGACAAGTTCATTATATTTTGACGGCCACTCACCGTAGATCAGCGTGTACTCATCCTTGAGGCGTTCCGGCTCTATGATCTCGCTGAAGGCGGACATGCCGCCCCCGCCCAGCATCATAGAGGACATACTGCTCTGCTGATTCATGGCGCTGCTCGGATAGATCTGGGCCAGATTGTCGGCGCCGTCGATGGTATAGATCAGCGGCGTGACGGAGTAGTTGTATTTGATCAGACGCACATCATTCCGGTATTCCTGCGGATGGTCATCGAGATAGCGCATGAAACTGGGCAGGTCGTTGTTGGAGATCGAGTCGGTGAAGGAGGTGATGTACTGCTGCTCCCTCATGAAATTGCCCTCGGATTTGTTCTGCGATTCGGCCCGCATGGACAGTATCGTGGTCGCCAGGTCTCCTTCCTCCGAATTGATCGTCAACGGATAGCTGTTCATGGTCTCTTCCTGGATCTGGTCGATGTAATTCTTAAACCCCGTGGACAGAGCCAGGATCAGAGCAATGCCGATGATACCGATGGATCCGGCAAAAGACGTCAAAATAGTGCGCCCTTTCTTGGTCATGAGATTGTTGAGACTCAGACCGAAGGAAGTGATGAGCGACATAGACGCCTTTCCGAGATTTTTGTGAACGCCTTCTCCCTCGCTCTCGACCTGCAGAGGGTTGGTGTCACTGATGATATTGCCGTCTTTGAGACGAACGATCCGGTTGGCGTATTGCTCAGCCAGCTCCGGATTGTGGGTGACCATGACGACGAGGCGGTCTGCCGCAACTTCCTTTAAGAGGTCCATGACCTGAACGGAAGTCTTGGTGTCCAGAGCCCCGGTCGGTTCATCCGCCAGCAGGATCTTGGGGTCGTTGACGAGCGCCCTCGCGATCGCGACGCGCTGCATCTGGCCGCCCGACATCTGATTGGGCTTTTTATGCGCCTGTTCCTTGAGCCCGACTTTATCCAGCGCGTCCAGTGCCATCTGCTTCCGCTTTTCGGCAGAAATGCCCCCGATCGTAAGTGCCAGTTCGACGTTCTGCAGAACGCTCTGGTGGGGGATCAGATTGTAGGACTGGAACACGAAACCTACGGTGTGATTTCGGTAGGAGTCCCAGTCTCTGTCTTTGTATTTCTTGGTAGAAACGCCGTCGATGATCAGGTCTCCCGTATCATACCGGTCCAGTCCGCCGATGATGTTGAGAAGCGTCGTCTTGCCCGATCCGCTCGGGCCCAGGATCGCGACGAATTCGTTGTCCCGAAGGTTTAAGGAGACGTCATCAAGGGCGATCTGCTCAAAACCGCCTGTATTATATTTTTTCTTTATATTCCTTAGCTGGAGCATAAAACCTCCGAATGATAAATCAATCGAATCTATCTGTTTAAACGAATATATCTGCTGAAAGATACAACGTGTCTTATCTGCTTATCTTACAAAGGGAGTATAATAAATTCAAGAAGGCGGATTAAAATGGACTAACTTAGGATTATGTTTTAGAAGAGATATGAAGCCAAGATCATCCGCACTTTCAGAATAGCACAGAAATCAGGTGTTTGAAACAGTGGCGGGAGCGGACATGAATTCTGACAGGGTCATCCGTTTTCCCTTTGAAAAAAGGTTATGGCTAAGAGAAACAATCGCAAAAACAACAGGAGATCAGGAAATAACTACAGCCAAAAGAGCGGCACCGGTTCGGGACGCAGTCCGGGCACGGGCGGAAAGAAAAGGGGCAGACAGATTTCCCTGAGGAAACCGGTCAGCGCGGTTTTGCTTGTATTGATGTTCCTTGTCTTTTTCGGCCTTCAGAATAAGGAGAGGAATGGCGCCGCAGATACCGGGAGCACTTCGGCCCATGTGAGTACTTCTGAACAGGAAGACAAGAGTGCGGAAACAGTGTCTGAAGAAGCTGCGGAGGGAGACAGCGGGAACAAGGGAGAATCGGCGGGGGACAGCACAGGCACATATGCGGAGGCTGCCGGAGAAACGGCAGCGGACGTGTTGACACAGGATATGCTTCCTCCCTATTCAGGACAGCCATATGCAGACATTGGCGGTGACGTTCCTTTTTTTACAGAGGAGGAGATGACATCTGAGGCCTTCCACGAATACTGGCCTTTGGACGCACTGGGCAGATGCACCGGCGCATATGCCTGTGTCGGACCTGAGACACTCCCAAAACAGAAGAGAGGCGATATCAGCAGCGTGAAGCCGACCGGATGGCACACAGACCGCTACGACGATATTGACGGAGAAATGCTGTTCAACCGCTGTCATCTGATCGGGCATATGCTCACGGGCCAGGATGCCAATGAACGCAATCTGGTCACCGGGACCCGCTATATGAATACAGAGGGAATGCTGCCTTTCGAGGAGTCCGTCCTCATGTATATAGAGGGGACCGGACATCATGTGATGTACAGGGTCAGACCGTATTTTGAGGGAGACAATCTGGTCTGCACCGGCGTTCTTATGGAGGCGAAGTCAGTGGAAGACCCGTTGGTGCAGTTCTGCGCGTTCTGCTACAATGTCCAGCCGGGATTCGAGATCGACTATGCCACCGGGGACAACCGCCGGGCGACGCAGAATAAGTGAACGCCGGGCGATGTAGTGTCACAGGCTCTTGCATGTTATATCAAAGGATGTGAATTCTGACCGCTTATGGTAAAATATAGGCATCGTTTCGATATTTTGACAAGAGGAAGGAGTATTATGGGAGATCAGGATACAATCAAGTTCGCAACGGAAACCAATTTAGACCTGAGTGATTACAGGAAGTACGTAAAAACGATGCAGGGCAGTCAGGTTAAGAACAATACGATCTCGATCGCTGTATGCGTGTTCCTGGTGATCATGGGTATTTACAATGTATACAGTGCCAAGACGATGTTGGGCATTTTTATGATCGTGGTAGGCATAGCCGCGCCGATCCTTGTAAGAGTAGGCGCCGGGAACCAGATCGAGCGCGATTTTGACAAGCTCAGCGAAGCCGGCGGCACACACTTCCACGTCCGGTTCTATGAAGACAGATTCGAGGCGCAGAACGACACGTCTCACGGAGTACATGAATACGCAAAGCTGTATAAAGTAGTAGAGACCGACGACGCTTTCTATCTGGAGGTCGAAATGGGGCACTCTGTGATCATACAGAAAAAGAACTGTTCCGACGAATTGATCGCATTTCTGAAAACACTTGAGAAATGATAAGGAGGTACGGGGGATGAGTTATAAGGAGAGGTATACATATTGGATCGAGAAGCTCGCCGCGGATGATCCGATGAGAAAGGAGCTCTTAGATATCGCGGACGATGAGGCGGAGATCAAGGAGCGGTTTTATAAGGAGATCGAGTTCGGGACGGCCGGTCTGCGCGGTGTCCGGGGAGCCGGCACGAACAGGATGAATGTGCTCACCGTTGGCCGTGCGACGCAGGGAATCGCAAACTACATTCTCAGCTCCGGAGAGAACAAAGCGCGCGGGATGGTGCTCGCTTACGACTGCCGGTACTTTTCCAAAGAGTTTGCAGAGCTGGCGGCGGAGATCTTCGCGGGCAACGGGATCAAGGTGTATCTGTTTCCCTCCCATCGCCCGACACCGGAGCTGTCTTTTGCGATCCGCAGCTTTGATGCGCTCGGCGGGATCAATATGACAGCCAGCCACAACCCCAAGGAGTACAACGGTTACAAGGTCTACTGGATGGATGGCGCACAGATCTCCGGAGAGATCTCCGACGGGATGCTCAGAGAGATCCAGGCGCTGGACTTTTTTGACCCGGTCAAAAGAATGAAGCTCTCTGATGCGATCGATGAGCGTCTGGTGAGAATGCTCGGCGAGGAGATGGATCTTGCCTATCTCGACTACGTCAAATCGATGAGGCAGAGAGAGGACTCGGAGCTGGATCTGACGATCCCGATCGTCTACACACCGCTCAACGGCGCCGGGAGCATTCCCATGGAAATACTGGCCAAAGAGCTCGGATATGTCAATTTCTGCATTGTCCCGGAGCAGAAGGATCCGGATCCCGAGTTCAGTACGGTGGGCTATCCCAACCCGGAAGATCCCAAGGCGTTTGAACTGGCCGAGGCGCTTGGCCGTGAAAAGAAGGCGGAAGTCCTGATCGCAACGGATCCCGACAGCGACAGGATGGCCATCGAGATCTCTGACGGCAAGGGCGGCTTTATTCCCTTAAACGGCAATCAGACCGGCGGACTTTTGATCGCATATATGGCACAGAGCAAGTACGAAAAGGGGCAGCTTCCCGAAAAAGCGGCGATGATCAAATCGATCGTGACAGGAAACTTCGGACGTGCGATCTGCGAATACTTCGGCATCCGCGTCTTCGAGGCGCTGACAGGTTTCAAGAATATCTGCGGCGTGATCCCGAAAGCGGAGGAGATGGGGTATCAGTATTTCTTCGGTTATGAGGAGAGCATCGGCTGTGCACCCGGCGAAGAGGTGCGCGATAAAGACGGAATCTGTGCGGCCATGCTGATCATGGAGATGGCTGCCTGGTGCCGCAAAAATAACATGACGGTGGGCGATTATCTGGACTCACTCTATGAGAAGTTCGGATATTACGCGGAAGATCAGGAATCCTTTGTCCTCACCGGTGTATCCGGCGCAGAGAGGATCGGGCGGATCATGGATGTGTTCAGAAATCAGAAACCTCAGAAATTCGGCCGGTTTTGCGTGAAGAAATGCACGGATTATATTGACGGATATGAGGGGATCCCCGCATCCAATGTCCTGATCTACTATCTGGACGGAGGAAGCTGGTTTGCAATGAGGCCTTCAGGTACGGAACCCAAGATCAAATTCTATTATTACGCCAAGTCCATGGATCATAAAGAAGAGGCAGACGAAGTCGTGCAGGAGATGAAGGAAGCAGTTGAGGATCTGGTGGAAAAGATCGAATAATTGCATTCATAGTGCAGAATTCCAAATGGCGGCAAATAACCGGCCTAACAAAGAATCTGTCTTATGGTAATATAGACAATGCAAGAGGTTTTACATTATAATAGTTTGTAATAATTGCAGTATGGACTGCCAAAAGAAAGTTAAAGGAGGAATTGGCATTATGGTTTCCTGGAAAAACTTCGATACACTGGCTTCTTACGGTAAGCTGCTCGCATTGAAGGGACGTGTGAACCTGGTAGAGGCAATGTCAGGGGAGAACGGAGCAAAGCGTGTAGCTGAATACAGCGTTCCGATGGCATGCGGAATGAAATATAACTTTGCTGCAAAGCTCGTAGATGACGAGGTTCTGGCAGTTCTGCAGGAGCTCGCCGACGAAGCGCAGCTGACACAGAAATATGAAGAGCTTTACAACGGCGCCGTGATCAACACCGGTGAGAAGCGTCTGGTGCTGCATCAGCTCTGCCGCGGCCAGCAGGGCAAGGACGTAGTCGTAGACGGCGTCAACAAGAGAGATTTCTATGTAGGCCAGCAGAAGAAAGCGGCTGATTTCGCCAACAAGGTTCACGCCGGCGAGATCACAAACGCTGCGGGCGAGAAATTCACCACTGTTGTTCAGATCGGTATCGGCGGATCCGACCTGGGTCCCCGTGCTCTTTACCTCGCTCTTGAGAACTGGGCGAAGCAGAACGGCCATCAGAAGATGGAAGCGAGATTCATCTCCAACGTTGACCCCGATGACGCCGCTGCAGTCCTGAAATCCATCGATGTTGCACACTCTCTGTTCATCGTGGTTTCCAAGTCCGGAACAACGCTTGAGACCCTGACCAATGAGTCCTTCGTAAGGGATGCCCTGAAGAACGCGGGCGTAGATCCTTCTAAGCACATGCTGGCAGTTACCAGTGAGACTTCTCCTCTGGCGAAGAGCGCTGATTACCTTCAGGCCTTCTTCATGGATGACTATATCGGCGGCCGCTATTCATCCTCCTCATGCGTAGGCTCGGTTGTCCTCTCTCTGGCTTTTGGCCCCGAGATCTTTGCGGCGATCATGGACGGCGCGGCAGAGTCCGACGCTCTGGCCAAGGATCCCGACATCAGGAAGAATGCAGCTCTTCTGGATGCCCTGATCGGCGTCTATGAGAGAAACGCTCTCGGCTATCTGTGCACGGCAGTGCTTCCTTATTCCCAGGCTCTGTGCCGCTTCCCGGCGCATCTGCAGCAGCTGGATATGGAATCCAACGGCAAGTCCGTCAACCGCTTCGGCGAGCCCGTGAACTATTCCACAGGCCCGGTCATCTTCGGTGAGCCCGGCACGAACGGCCAGCACTCCTTCTATCAGCTGCTCCACCAGGGCACAGACATCGTTCCCATGCAGTTCGTCGGCTTCAAAGAGAACCAGGCGGGCATGGACGTTGTCATCGAGGGCAGCACCAGCCAGAAGAAGCTCTGCGCTAACGTTGCAGCACAGATCATGGCATTTGCATGCGGCAAGGACGACGAGAATCCCAACAAGGCATTCGCCGGCGGCCGTCCTTCCAGCATCATCGCGGGCAATGACCTCAATCCCAAGTCTCTCGGCGCGCTCCTTGCACACTTCGAGAACAAGGTCATGTTCCAGGGCTTTGTATGGAACGTCAACAGCTTCGACCAGGAAGGCGTACAGCTCGGCAAGCTCCTTGCTAAGCGCGTTCTGGCTCACGACACCGACGGCGCTCTGAAAGCGTATGCGGATATGTTTGAGATCTGATCAGGCTGATAGTTAAGTAAACCCAGCTTTTACGGTTATCGCACAAAATAAGGCTGCCGCACCGGAGTTTTTTCCGGGTGCGGCAGCCTTTTACGCTGCAATAAAAACTTATCCTCATTTATTCATGCACTCACCAAATCGCTGAGCATCTTATTATAGAAAAAATCGTGAGTCAGCTGATCGTATTCCGCCCAAAGAGGAAGTGTCCGGCAGCCGGCAGCGCGCGGGCAGGGCGCTGCTTCAGAAGCCAGGCAGGCGACTGTGGCGAGAGGCCCTTCCGTGCATTCAAGGATCTCGCCGACAGAGCATTCTTCCGGCGTTTTGCACAGTTTGTAGCCGCCGTGTTTCCCGCTGACACCGGATACCAGTTTACCGGCCACAAGATCTTTCACAATGATCTCCAGATATTTTTTGGAGATCTGCTGTCTTTCCGCTATGTCTTTGAGCGGGACATAGCCGTCGTCTTTATGCTGCGCCAAGTCGATCATCACGCGCAGTGCATAGCGTCCTTTTGTCGAGATCATGTCATTGTCACCCCCGAAATGAGCTGCGGCATGATTATGCGGTGCAGCTTTTAAGTTTGAATCTCACTATAAGGATAGTGTTCTTTTGACCTATTATACAATAGGGTAAATAGGAAAACAATAGAATTACCAAATATTTACCTATTGACACGGTAGGTAAAAGAGTATATAGTGGGCTCAACACAAACGAAGAAAGCAAATCACAGGAGGGATACACCAAAATGATGATTTACGCAGACAACGCGGCGACGACCAGAATGAGCCGCGCAGCAATAGACGCAATGATTCCTTGTATGGAGGAGCAATACGGAAATCCGTCCAGCCTTTACGCACTCGGACAGCGGGCGAAGGAACTGCTTGAAGAGGCCAGAGAGAAGATCGCAGCGGTGATCGGGGCAGATCCGGCAGAGATCCTGTTCACATCCGGAGGGAGTGAGGCAGATAACCAGGCGATCCGTTCTGCGGCGGAGATCGGGAGGAAGAAGGGCAAGACGCATATTATCTCCACAGCATTTGAGCATCACGCAGTGCTGCACACGCTGAACAGATTGGAGAAGGAAGGCTTTACAGTGACTCTTCTGGATGTGCATGAGGACGGACTGGTCCGCCCCGAGGAGCTGGAGGCAGCGATCACGGATGACACCTGTCTGGTCACAATCATGTACGCCAACAATGAGATCGGAACGATCCAGCCGATCACAGAGCTTGGTGCGATCTGCAGGGATAAAGGCGTTCTGTTTCACACAGACGCAGTACAGGCGGTCGGCCACGTACCGATCGATGTGAATGCCCAGAATATTGACATGCTCTCATCATCCGCCCACAAATTCCACGGTCCCAAGGGCATCGGTTTTCTTTATGCAAAGAAGGGGATCAAGCTTACAAACCTGATCGAAGGCGGCGCGCAGGAGAGAGGAAAGAGAGCCGGAACCGAAAACGTACCGGAGATCGTTGCGATGGCAGCCGCGCTTGAGGAAGCTTCCTCGAAGATCGAAGAGAATGCGGCCCACATGAAAGCGATGAGGGACCGGCTGATCGAGGGCCTTTCGGAAATCCCGCATTCCGCTCTGAACGGGGATCCGGTGAAGAGGCTTCCCGGAAATGTCAATTTCTGCTTTGAGGGAATAGAGGGAGAGTCGCTCCTGCTTCTTCTGGATGACCGCGGGATCTGCGCTTCTTCCGGAAGCGCCTGTACATCCGGCTCGCTGGATCCCAGCCATGTACTGCTGGCGATCGGAAGAGTACATGATGTGGCTCACGGATCCCTTCGCCTGAGCATCGGCGAGGACATCACGAAGGAGGAGACCGAATACATCATTAAGAATGTGAGAGAAGTCGTTGAATACCTGCGCAGCTTCTCCCCTGTATGGAGAGATCTGATGAGCGGAAAAGCGCAGTTCATTCTTTGAAGTTCCCGGAGCGCCTCAAAAGAGTATGGCGTTTAACGGCATAAGGAAAAGAATTACAGAATAGAGTTATAGAGAGAATCAACAAAGATTCGGAGAGAAAGGACAGGCAGAAAATGGCTTTATATAGCGAAAAAGTAATGGACCACTTCCGCAATCCCAGAAATGTCGGTGTGATCGAAGATGCGGATGGGGTCGGAGAGGTCGGAAATGCCAAGTGTGGTGACATCATGAAGATGTACCTCAAGATCGATGACGATGTAGTCAGCGATGTGAAGTTTGAGACTTTCGGCTGCGGGAGCGCGATCGCATCCAGCTCGATGGCGACAGAGCTGATCAAGGGAAAGCCGCTCAAGGATGCGATGAAACTGACCAATAAAGCGGTTGCAGAGGCTCTGGATGGCCTGCCGGCCTACAAGATGCATTGCAGCGTCCTCGCAGAGGAGGCAATCCAGCTGGCGCTGGAGGACTATTACAAGAAGCATCCGGAGAAAGCTCCTGAGAAGAGTGCTGAAATAGAGAGTGCTGAAAAAGAGAGCTCCGGAGACTGAGTGGTCACGCAGCCCACTCAAACAATACGATTCGTGAGGAGGTCCCCCATGTTGATCCTTTTCGAACATCTGCTCAGGCAGAATTTCCGAAACGGACGAATGTGTCCCTGTCGGTCTAAACGGAAAATGGCGCTGTAAAGCGCAGACTGCATTTGCACTGTAAGGCGCAGATCACAAGATCACATATTCTCGTAATACCGAAAGGAGACAAGATCATGTCAAATTATAAATTCGAAACTCTGCAGTTACATGTCGGTCAGGAGACGGCGGATCCGGCGAGCGATGCGCGCGCGGTGCCGATCTACGCGACGACCAGCTATGTTTTCCACAATTCACAGCACGCGGCAGACCGCTTCGGCCTGGCAGATCCCGGCAATATATATGGACGTCTGACGAACTCGACCCAGGGTGTGTTCGAGGACCGCATCGCGGCACTGGAAGGCGGTGTCGCCGGACTTGCGGTAGCCTCCGGTGCGGCGGCGATCACCTATACGATCCAGGCACTGGCCAAGCAGGGTGAGCACATCGTAGCCCAGAAGACGATCTACGGCGGGTCCGCCAATCTGCTCGCGCACACGCTCCCTCTCTACGGGATCGACACGACCTTTGTAAATATCCATGATCCTGCGGAAGTAGAGGCGGCGATCAGGCCCGAGACGAAAGCGATCTACATTGAGACGCTGGGCAATCCCAACAGTGACATTCCGGATATCGATCTTTTGGCCAAAACAGCACACGCCCACGGGCTTCCTCTCGTGATCGACAATACTTTCGGTACCCCCTATCTGATCCGTCCGATCGAGCACGGCGCCGACATTGTGGTCCACTCCGCGACCAAATTCATCGGAGGACACGGCACAACGCTCGGCGGCGTGATCGTGGACGGCGGCACTTTTGACTGGGCAGCGAGCGGAAGGTACCCGTGGATCAGCGAACCGAATCCCAGCTATCACGGTGTCAAGTTTACTGAAGCAGCCGGAAAAGCAGCCTTTGCGACATACATCCGGGCCATTCTTCTCAGGGACACGGGATCCTGCATCTCTCCTTTTGCAGCATTCCTGCTCCTTCAGGGAACGGAGACGCTCTCTCTGCGTCTTGAACGGCACGCGGAGAATACTAAGAAAGTGATCGAATATCTGGCGGATCATCCGAAGGTGGAGAAGGTCTATCATCCCTCTCTTGCAGATCATCCCGACCACGCGCTCTATGAGAAGTATTTCCCTAACGGCGGAGCATCGATCTTTACCTTTGATATCAAGGGCGGGCAGAAAGAAGCGTTCGCGTTCATTGACAACCTGAAATTGTTCTCTCTTTTGGCCAATGTGGCGGATGTCAAGAGCCTGGTGATCCACCCGGCGACGACGACTCACTCGCAGCTGACTCAGGAGGAGCTCACGGAGGCAGGGATCCATGCGAATACCATCCGGCTGTCGATCGGGACAGAGCACATTGACGACATTCTTGAGGATCTCGAGAATGGATTTGCGGCGGTATAACACACGAAAGGTGCGCAGCAGTATATGGCGCGAAAAAGCATGCAGCCGTATGTACCGGCAGATCACAAGATGACACCGGATCTTAGAAGAACCCGGAAGTGATACAGAAAGGTGGAATTATTATGTCAAGAATTTATAAAGGGACACTGGAACTGATCGGAAACACACCTCTGGTCGAGGTGATCGGAATAGAGAAGAAATTGAATCTGGATGCGACCATCCTGGTAAAGCTGGAATACTTCAATCCGGCCGGAAGCGTCAAGGACAGGATTGCTAAAGCAATGATCGAGGATGCAGAAGAGAAGGGACTTCTTCACGAGGGTTCGGTCATCATTGAGCCCACTTCGGGCAACACGGGAATCGGCCTGGCAGCGATCGCGGCGGCAAAGGGATACCGCATCATTCTGACCATGCCGGAGACAATGAGCGTGGAGAGACGCAATATCCTGAAAGCATATGGTGCTGAGCTCGTCCTCACAGAAGGCTCCAAAGGAATGAAAGGAGCGATCGCGAAGGCAGAGGAGCTGGCTAAGGAGCTTCCGGACAGCTTTATTCCCGGGCAGTTCGTCAATCCTGCCAACCCCGCGATTCACAAAGCAACGACCGGACCTGAGATCTGGACAGACACAGAAGGAGTTGTCGATATATTTATCGCCGGTGTTGGTACCGGCGGAACGGTGACCGGTACAGGAGAATTCCTCAAATCCCAGAATCCGGACATCAAAGTGGTGGCAGTAGAACCTGCGGATTCCCCCGTTCTCTCACAGGGACGGAGCGGCGCGCACAAGATCCAGGGCATCGGAGCAGGATTTGTGCCGGATGTGCTGAGCACATCCGTTTACGATGAAGTATTCCCGGTCGCTAATGAAGATGCTTTTGCAGCAGCGAAGCTCCTCGCGAAGACGGAAGGTATTTCGGTCGGCATCTCTTCAGGCGCTGCACTGCATGCGGCGATCGAACTGGCTAAGAAGCCCGAGAATAAGGGCAAGACGATCGTAGCACTTCTTCCGGACAGCGGAGACAGATATTATTCGACAGCCCTGTTTACAGAATAACTTTGGTAAAAATGATCGCACATCTTCCCGTAACTTTGTTTCCGGTACAGTTACTATGTTTCCGGGAAGATACGTATAATATAGCCCTTCTGCAATAATAAAAGCGGGTTGCAGCCGGCTGATTCATCAGCAGGTGCAGCCTGCTTTTTTGTGCGATAAGCCGCAGGGCACATCCCGTGCTTGCACGAAGATGCACCCTGCGGCCAATCGAGTCTGCAAATAAAAAATCAAGTCTGCAGGATACTCTTGCTTGATTGATACCCGGCTTTGGGCTGCTGTCCATCGAGCTTCGGGCTCGGGGAAGGGGGTGATTCTCGAACCAAGGAATGAGGCGCAAGTTTAAGTGGCCGGTTGGGCTGGATCAGCTCTTCTCATATCTTCTGCATCCATGGAATATTGGAGAATTCATAATAATCATCCAAAAGCATTGAAGAATTGACTTCAAAGATTAGAGAAAAGTCCAAAAAGTCAACAGATTCATTGGGTTAATGCGTTATAATAGTAAGGTGAGAAAATCATCAAAGATGAGCGCCTTCGAAGAGGGATCATAACAAACAGCTTGAAAGGAGACAGATCCATGTTTATCGGTCTTAACGGGATTCAGCTTTATTACGAAAAGACAGGCCAGGGAAGGCCGCTCATTTTGGTGCACGGAAACAGTGAGGACCACACGATCTTCGACGAGGCGGTGGATGTGCTGGGGGAGCATTTTACATGCTATGCAATCGATTCGAGAGGGCATGGACTGAGTTCTCCGCGCAGGGAACTGCACTACAATGACATGGCACAGGACATGATCGCGTTTATGACGGAACTTGATCTGAGCAATGTGGCCTTCTACGGCTTTTCGGACGGAGGAATCGTGGCGCTTCTGGCAGCAATGAGCTGCAGCAGGATCACAAACCTGATCGTCAGCGGTGCGAACATGACACCGAAGGGCACCAAGCTGTGGTTTCAGATCATGATGAAAGCGGAGAGCATGTTTAAAAAGGATCCTCTGATCGAGCTGATGAAAAATGAACCGAACATCTCGGCGGAGGAGTTGTCGAAGATCAGGATCCCGACACTTGTGACAGCAGGAAGCAAAGACCTGATCAGGGAGGCGGAGACCAGAAAGATCGCCGAGAGTATTCCCGGTGCAAAGCTCATGATCCTTAAAGGGGAAAGCCACGGAAGCTATATCGTACACAGCAAAAAGATCGCGGAGATCCTGAAAGAAGAACTGGCAGCTGGTCAGCCTGAGCATTAAAGCCAAGCGCCGGAGCCAAGAAGAGAAACTGAGCACTGCGGCCGGTCACTGCGGCCGGAAACGCGAAACGAATTCTAAGGAGAGAACAAGTGCTGCCTTTTGACAAAAAGAAGGAAGTTAAAGTAGTCCGGGAGAGAGAAAAGACCGGTTACGAACAGATCATAGATATGAATGACGGGAAGATCAATGTGCTGCTCCTTGGCACTTCCGGCTGCGGGAAGAGCACACTGATCAACGCACTGATCGGTGAAGAGAGGGCTGAAACAGGAATCGGAGAGGCGGTCACAGATAAGATCGCAGTTTATGAGAGCGACAGGATCCCCTTTCGCCTGATCGATACGGTCGGATATGAGTTCGATTTTTTTCACCAGCACAGGATCAAAAATGACATTGCCAAATTCGGCAGGGACGGCGTAAAGCAGAAAAATGCGTCCAAGCTGATCCACATGATCTGGTACTGTATTGACGGCACGGTCAAGAGGATCGACCAGTCGGTCCTGGATTATATAAAGAGTGTTTCCGAGGATTGGAAGGGCGTTCCGATCATTTTGGTGTTCACAAAGTCCTATTCGGAGATCGAGGAAGAAGAAAACGTGCAGATGGCGAAAGATGCCGTCCACAAATACAACATCAGGCATCACAAAAATCCGCTGGTCATTGAAGACTACGTCCCGGTGGTAGCCAAGCTCTATCCGATCAACGAGAGCATCAGTGTACCGCCCAGGAATCTCGATCTTTTGACCCGCAAGACAAATGAGCTGGCTCCCAAAGCGATCCGCGTGGCCAACAGCGCGGTCAAAGATATTGATG
>CADCIU010000058.1:0-11381 GCA_902801585.1 uncultured Lachnospiraceae bacterium
TTTTCTCACATCCATGAGGGAGGATCTCAAGCGCGCCATCGAGCAGGGGCAGAACTTCAGCGCGAAATACAAGGACAGCATCTCCATCAGCCTGATGGTTCGGCCAGCGGTGTTTTTCCTGCCCGAAGCTATGCGCCTTTTCGCGGAAACCAATCCCGAGGTCCAGATTCTTCCTTTGTTCCAATACGAAGGCGGCGTGGAGACTTTTCTCCGAAACGAGGTCGATATTTTGTTCGCTCTGAAAGAACAGACCAGGCAGATCCCCGGAATTCACGTCCACGATCTGTTTGAGAGCCACATCTACCTGATCGCACAGCGGGACGACCCTCTCGCTGCCAAAAACCTGATCACCGAAGAAGACTTGTATCTCCGCAGGCATTGAAAGCGGTCCAGTATAGGCTGATCTCGACAGGGAAGATCGACTATTTCAATAGCGCGGACCACGACACAACGCTCACCAATGTGGCGGCCGGGCGGGGCGTCTGCCTGGCACCGGGCTTTCTCAACGATCACAGCGGACAGTTTGCATGGATTCCTTTCGACTGCAGGGAAAGTTTTTCCTGTGTCCTCTGCACTCACAGAGATGACAACCGGCCTGGCGTAAAGGTATTCCTCGATATTTTGAAGAAGCTTTATGCGGAAGCGGTCGCTTTCCCGATGTGAATATGTCAAGGGGACGGTTCTTCTGACACCTTTTTGTCCCAAAAGGTGTCAGAAGAACCGTCCCCTTGACATGTTTCACCAGTTCTCATATCGCTCATGGCGATCAAGAGCTTGGATTCTCTGCATCTCATTTTCCGTCAATTCGAAATCGAAGATATCATAATTCTCCGCAATATGGTCCGGATCAGAGGAGCCCGGAATGGCGATAAATCCTGCCTGGAGCTGCCACCGTAGGATGATCTGGGCAGAAGACTTTCCATATTTATCAGCCAGTTCTGTAATCACTTCATTTCCGAAGTGCTCTGAAGTGTGTCCCCGGCCTCCAAAAGGATACCAGGATTCGATCACTATGTTATATTGGCGGACATAATCCTGAAGATCTGTATTTTGATAGTAAAGATGGTTTTCGTTCTGGATGACCGCCGGCGTGATCGTGGCAAAAGACAGCACCTTGTCGACCTGCTCCTTCGTGTAATAATTGGAGATTCCGATCGACCGGAGCTTGCCGTCTCTTACGGCTTCCTCCATGGCTCTGTAGACGCCTTCATCATCAGCTCCTGGCTGGTGAATCAGAAGCAGGTCGATGTAATCCACGTTCAGGTCTTTGAGGGCGTCATCAATGATCCCGCCTGCACGCTCGTAGTTGCCGCCGTAAATCTTGGTGGTGATGAACACTTCTTCCCGTGTGACGATTCCTTCGTCGATCGCTTTTTGAAGTCCGCGTCCGACCCCGACTTCATTTCCATAGTACCTGGCCGTATCGATCAGGCGCATCCCGGACTCTAAAGCATGGTACACGGAATTCTCAGCCTCGTCGTCGGAAAGGGTCCACGTTCCAAGTCCGATCACAGGCATCTCATATCCGCTGTTTAAGAGCACGGTTCTTTTTTCGAGATTAAATACGCCTTCGGACTGAGAAAGAGTGGCTGTGGTATTTCTGCCGCCGGAGGTTTCTCTTTGCGCTTCCTCAGACGAATAGGCAACACCCGTTTTCTCCTCGTCACTCGATTTTAATATGCCGCCTGCGCCACATCCTGCGAGGAGCAGCATTATGGCAGCAATGGCAAAACAGTGCTTTCCTCTACGCAGGCGATTTCCTGAATTCATATGTTTTCACCGACTCTTACTGCAAATACTGATTGAAGAACGACTCCAGCTTATCGAACGGAATCGCATTCTTGCCGCCGCCGTCATAGAGATCCGTGTGGACTGCATCCGGAATGATCATCAGTTCCTTGTTATCCGCATACTTGCTGTCTTTGATCATGTTTGTATAAGCGTCCCGTGAAAAATAGCAGGAGTGCGCCTTGTCACCGTGAATAATGAGGACCGCGCTGCGGATCTCATTGCTGTACTGCAGGATCGGCTGATTGATGAAGCTCTCGCAGCCGATGACGTTCCACCCGCCGTTGGAATTGAGGGAACGGGCATGGTAGCCACGGCTGGTCTTATAGTAATCATAGTAATCCTTAACGAAGAAAGGCGCGTCTTCCGGCAGGGGATCGACGACACCGCCGCCCAACTTATACTCACCGTTCTTAAGGTCTTCCAACCTCTGAGCACACATGGCTGCCTTCGCCTGGTAGCGGGCTTCTTCGCTGTCTGCAGAGTCAAAATAACCCTTGGCATTCACACGGGTCATATCGTACATGGTAGAAGCCACCGTTGCCTTGATGCGGGTATCGAGAGCCGCCGTGTTCAGAGCCATGCCGCCCCAGCCGCAGATACCGATGATGCCGATTCGGTCCGGATCAACTTTATCGCACAGGGACAGAAAATCCACCGCCGCCATGAAATCTTCTGTGTTGATGTCAGGAGATGCCATGTATCGCACGCCACCGCCGCTCTCGCCGGTAAAAGACGGATCAAAAGCAACAGTAACAAATCCGCGTTCCGCCATGGTCTGGGCATACAGACCGGAGCACTGCTCCTTGACGGCTCCAAAGGGTCCGCTCACCGCAATAGCCGGGAACTTTCCCTCCGCGTTCTTGGGAACGTACATGTCTGCTGCCAATGTGATGCCGTATCTATTTACGAAGGTCACTTTAGAGTGATCGACTTTTTCGCTTTTCGGGAAGGTCTTGTCCCATGCCTTTGTGAGAGTGAGTTCTTCTTTTCTGATCATGATTTTCTCCTTATTGCTCTTCACTGTAGTGTTTTGACTGTCTGCCGGATCAGGAAATCCAGGCAGTCCACTTTTCGCTGGCTCTCATGGAGCTCCTCCATCCGGCTGCATCGGCATTTTCGAAAGTATTGTATCAGGGCTTTTGTATCGCCTGATTTATAGAGCAGTTTTGCTCTTTCTACCTCCTCGCTTCCGCACCCGGCATCCTTGAGATTTGTGAGTATTTCTTCCAGTTCTTCCTTCATGTGTGGTGTCTCCCATACACTTTTTTGCTGTCTGTGAGCTTATTATAGGGGCTTAACAGATACCTTGCTAATGGGTATAATGAATATCGTGATATTCTTATTTAGAATATCAGGAAAAAGATACCCCAGAGGTCGTTTTTTCGAGGTCGATTTTTGAAGAGGTCGATTTTTGATGTTAGATCGTCTCCCGGACCCGGTCAATAAACATCTGCACCGCCGGCGAGAAGACCTGGTACTTCTTCCAAATCAGATATCCGGCGGACTTCATGGAAGGCACGAGAGGCCTCATACACAGAGGGCTGTCCCCGGTCGTGTTAATCAGCTTGTCGAAGCAGATGGCGTACCCAAGCCCGTCTTCCACGAGAAGGGAGGCATTATAGACAAGGTTGTAGGTGGCAACGACATTCAGCGAGGACACCCCTCCGACGCCCGTCAAATAAGGCTCAGCCGCTCTCGAAATAATGACAGGGAGACCTCTGAGGTCGGAGAGACAGATTTCCGACTTCTCTGCAAGAGGGCAGTCTTTTGGCATCAGCAGGCCAAAAGAGTCCTCAGCCGGCAGCTCAATAGACTGATAGAGAGTGTGGTCCACTTCAGTGAAGATGACAGCAAAATCGATCAACCCGTTGTTCAACTCATCCATCAGGTCCTGCGTGTCCCCGCTGGTGATATGAAAGCGGATATCCGGGTGCGCTGCAGCAATATCCGCCGCCGCCCGCGAAAGGTAATGGAAGGACCAGGACTCTCCGGCGCCAATCCGCACGGAGCCCGAGATATGGTTTTTGATCTGCGAGATCTCTTCCTCGGTCATCTGCATCAGGCGCACCATTTCTTCGGCCCTTTTCCGAAGCACCATCCCTTCTTCGGTGAGCGTGATCTTCCGGTTCCCGCGCGCAAAAAGGGACACGCCGAGTTCCTCCTCCAGTTCCTTCATCTGCCGCGACAAAGAGGGCTGGGCGACATGAAGCGTCTGAGCCGCCGCGGAAATCGTGCCTTCCCGCACCACTGCCAGATAGTATTGCATTGTTCGTATATCCATAAGAAAACTCCTTTCTCGACTTCATATTCATTTTATGTATAGGAATCCATATACATCAAGTATTTGATTATAGGAAAATCCGCGAATATAATAAAGCCATAACAAAGAATTATGCAGATTTTACTCGGCTGTTATTTAAAAGGAGACTATGATGAGAAAAGGGTTTATGGGAATCATATCGCTGATTATGATATTTTGCCTTGTTCTTTCCGGGTGCGGTTCGGCCCAGGCAAAAGACAGCGGCAGTGAAGGTACCTCAGAGGTCACTCCCGCAGAGGAAGGCACCTCAGAGGTCGATTCTGATGCGCAAACCACCTCAGAGGTCGGTTCTGACACGCAAACTACCTCAGAAGTCGATTCTGACACGCAAACTACCCCAGAGGTCGAGGTCGTTTCAGCAGAACAGGCAGAAGAAGGAGAAGAGGCTATGTCCGCAGGGACTTACACAACACAGGAAATTTGGGTGCAGAACGGCGATAAAAGGATTTACGGCGTCGCCTATGTGCCTGCATCAGAAGCCGGCAAAAAAGTGCCGCTTGTGATTTTCTCCCACGAGCTTGGAAACGATCACACGTCCGGCGAGAGGTATGCCGAGAGACTGGCGGAAGCAGGCTACTCGGCTTATGTCTTTGATTTCTGCGGCGGCACGGTCGGCGGCAACAAAAGTGACGGCAGCAACAATGAAATGTCCATCCTGACCGAGGCGTCGGATTTGGAAGCAGTGCTGGCGTCTGCCAAAACATGGGATTTTGTTGACCCTGATAAGATCGTGCTTCTCGGAGGCAGCATGGGCGGACTTGTAACAACCGTTGTGGGCAGCACGTATCAGGACGAGATCGCAGGCATGATCCTCATGTACCCTGCACTGTCCGCCAAGGACGACAGCGGGGCGGAGCAGTATCAATCAGAGGATGAAGTTCCGGAGGACGTCAGCCTGTTCGGCGGCTGGATCCATGTGGGCAAAAACTACATCACCGATCTGTGGAAAGTTGATTTCAACCGGCTGCTCTCTTCCTATCAGGGGCATATGCTGCTTCTTCACGGCGATAAAGACAGTACTGTTCCGCTCTCTTACTCTGAGGAGGCCAGTAAGATCATCCCGGACTGCGAATTCTATGTGATCAAGGACGGCGGGCACGAGTTCTTCGGACAGCCGTTTGAGGATGCGATGAGCTATATTTTGCCTTATCTTGAGGGGCAGCTTAGTGGTGAAAACATATCAGGAACATCAGAAAACGAGGAGGGCGAAGCAGTGCTGCAGATGACGATCGGGGAAACCCCTGTTGAAGTGGAATGGGAAGACAATGAATCCGTGGAGGCGCTGAAGCAGTTGTGCCGAGAAGAGCCCTTGACCATTCAGATGTCTATGTACGGCGGCTTTGAGCAGGTCGGGTCCATCGGGCAGAGCCTGCCTAGAAATGACAGCCAAACGACCACGCAGGCCGGCGACATCGTTCTTTACTCCGGCGACCAGATCGTCGTTTTCTACGGATCCAATTCATGGGCGTATACCAGGCTGGGCCACATTACGGATAAGACCGATCAGGAGCTGGCGGAGCTGCTTGGAAATGGAGACGTGACGATTACAATTGAATGATTGTGTGTAAAAAGCGACCTCTGGGGTAGTTTGTGGACAGGTGGTGATTATTCCACATCTGTCCGCAAACTACCCCAGAGGTCGCCTTCTCAAAGAGGTCGCCTTCTCAATAAAACAGCCGCTTACTCGCCTATAACTAAAACCTGCCCGCGTGCATCCGGATCATCCATGATCACCTCGCCGACAGATTCTGCCGTAATCCTCCCACTGTGAGGATTTTTGATACTGACTACAGTTGAAACGATCGATGCCTCAACATCTGATTTTTCGAAAGCCAGATCGCAATCGACCATACGGCAGTTGATCAGTTTGAGTCCCTTGCAGTAGCACAACGGTTGTGTGCCGATGATCGTGCAGTTCTCAAAAGTCACATTCTCACAGTACCATGCCAGGTACTCGCCCTTTATAACGCTGTCCTTAACAACGACATTCTTCGCATGCCAGAAGGCATCTTTTGTATCAAACTCACAGCCGGTAAAAACAGAGTCCGCAATATACTGAAAAGAATACTTCCCCTTGAGCCTGACTTTGTCAAAATACAGATGATCCGAACGCATCATGAAATACTCGCTTTGCGCGCTTGTGTCCTTCATCTCGATTCCACGAATTGACCATCCAAATTCAGGGGATATGATATCGCAGTGAAGGATTCTGACATCTGCGCACTCTCTGAGCGCTTTGATCCCATGCATCTTCGTGTCCGTTATCTCAATGTCTTCAGAATACCAAAGCGCCGCCCGGCAAGCTGAAGTCATCTCGCTTCTGACAATTCTCAATCTTTTGTCATGCCAGAAAGGATATCTTAAGTTAAAGAAGCAATCCTGTACTGCTATATCTCTGCATTCCTTGAATGCACTTTCGCCATCTGCCGGTCCGTCAAAGCGGCATCCTGCCACTTCCACATTTTTGCTTCCATAGAAAGCTCTTTCTTCATCAAAGGTTTGATCTGTTATCGTCTGCATAGTATGGCTCCTCCCGGGCTGCAGCGGGCACATCATTATGTATTCTTCGTCATTCTCATCTACGATCTCAAACCCAACTTTTCTATACATTCGCACCGCATAGTTCGCTTTTTGCACGGCGAGAGAGGCTTGTTTGAAACCCTGTTCCTTTAACAGGATGAGCATGTCTCTCATCAGCCGGGTTCCGATTCCCTGCCCTCTGTTTTCAGGCAGCAGAGATATGGCAAATGACGGCGTTTCGTCATTCACATGACCGTAGTCATTCATGATCCTGGTCCACACGGCGCCCACCACCCGGCCGTCTACCTCTGCCACAAGGCAGTGATCCGCTGCACCGCTGCCAAAATTCTCATAATAGAGCCGCAGTTCCGGCCGTTCCACGACATCTGCAGCCGGAGGCTCCACGCCTTCCGGGACGAAGATCGCCTCATACAGGAAATCTTTCAGCAGATCTTTCTCGCAGGAGAGCAGCTTTCGTATCAAAATACCGTCATGGATCTCGACCAGATCTTCCGCATCAATGCATCGGAAGCCATTTTTCATGAGAAGCTGTGCGGTCACGCCGGCTCCACTTACCGGCGTTCCGGTAAAAGAGCCATCGTAGCGCTGCTTCACACCGCAGCTGGGACTGCGCGGCTGCAGTACGACCAGATCCGGCTGCTCGCGCCTGGCGATCTCCAGGCACTTTTCTGCCCCCGCGCGGAATTGCGCATCCACGTTCCGGCCATCCTTTGCTGTGACCACGCCCTCTCTGATCTCCGAAGGAATGCGCGGCGTAGGCAGGCCCCCCATCTGCTCCGGGCAGACGGTGATCACGTCACCCGCGGAAAACAGCTGCAGGACTTTTTCATTGCGGTTGTTACCGCCGTTATATTTACAGTTTTCACCTGTCAGGCAGGCGCTGACCATGATCTTCATAGAAACTACCCCTCAGGCTGTCCTTCTTGTTTGTGCCCCTCGCCATGGAATCCCTTATCCTTCTTCAGTGCCGCACTCAGGGAGTTCGGAATACCGCGCGGTCCCCGGACAGCGTAGATTCCATACTCCGATTTTAGGACCTCAAACGTAAATCTGTCCGGCGCATAGCGCTTCTGCAGCCTGATCTTCATAAGTGCTTTGATCGTGATATGTTCGTTTTTGTGCTCATAAGGAATGCCGGTTTCCAGCACCTTACATTTGTACAGCACAGCCGAGACCGGCGCGGCAACATACAAATAGACGGTATCTCCTTTTTTGATCCCGGCTCCCTGCTTCCAGTTTATGAGATCCGTGTCGTCAAAGGCATGTATGATATCGTAGTACTTCGGGTTCGCCGGAATGATCCATTCCTTCGGAGGCCGGATTTTCTCTTTCTTCTTCGCCGACGCCGTCGCCAAAAAGCTCATATCGATCAGGTCAAAAACCTGTTCCTTCGGCACGCTGCCGTCCAGCAGAACGGAGATCCAGTGCATTTTGTTCATATGGTAGGCCGGCATGATCCCCTTTTTCTGAATGATCATGTCCCGGAAGATCATATCATCAATCTTGAGATTGATCACGTCTACATAATCCGTTCCGAAGAGTCCGACCTTGTCACCCTGCACGTCCATCACCAGCGCAAACCACTTGTTATTATCCGTATGACGGAAAACGGCACTTCCATTGTATTTTCGCCAGGGATACTCCGGCTGTACCTTATATTTCTTTATAATATAGTCAAAAACTGTCTGCCGATTCATCACATAGTCCCTTATTTTGTGGTGTCAAGAAACTGCAAGCTGAAGCAAAACACCGATGATGACCGCAGCCATGATGAGAACAACGGGCAAAAGAGGATTCTTTTTGGCCGCTGTTTTTTGACCTGCATACTTGAGAGCTTGTACGATCTGTGTCCCGACGAATGCCCAGAAGGACAGCATGAGTAAGTTCTCCAAAATGACCAGCCAGCCGGCCTTGTCATAATCCAAAAAAGCAAACGGTACCCGGAAGAACAGATAATCCGGTATCCCATTCCGAAGGAACAGGTACAGACCGATCCCTCCGGCAATGGTAAAGATACAAGTAAGAATTGCTTTTGTCCGGTCCTTCCACTTGAAGCCGGCTGTCATCGCAGGGATATGCATTCCCAGATGCAGCCCCATCAGAACAAAGGCCCAGTGGGACATGGACAGGTGCATTCTGCGCGCAAAAGAGGCCGGTGCCATGCCATACATAAAAGGTACCGCATGGCCGCTCATAGACATACCGCAGAATGCCGTCAGCGCAATACAAAACAGGAGCAGAATGTTCACAGCCGTAGACAGGATCCGGTAAGGATTGTATTTTCCCTTAAACAGAGCACCGTACCACTTCCGGTTCAGGATCTGATGGGCGATCACAAGGGCCGTCATGCCCATGCCAATCCATTCATGTGCCGATTCCCCTGTGACCTGATAGGCCATGAGGAACAAAAGAAGAACGGTCATAACCGCATCCACGATTCTTTTGACGCCGCTGTTTTTGATATTTCTGTTTTTAATATTTCTGTTTTTGCTGCCGCCGTTTTTGAGATCACCGGTTGATTTGAACTTGGACATGATCATACGCCCCTTAATCTTCAAGGTTTACTTCAGGCTCTCGATCCAGGACTGCAGTTCCTCTTCAGAAACATTACCGTCGAAACGCTCTCCCTGCAGCCAGCTGCCGCTGCCTGCAAGAGCTTCCATGTTGGGACCGCTCTTGCCGATGCCGCTTCCGCCGGATGTGCAGAACGGGATCACAGTGATTCCTTCAAAATTATATTTCTCGACAAAAGTATCCAAGATGCGCGGCTCCTCACCCCACCAGATCGGGAAGCCGAGATAAATGGTCGTGTAACCCTCGAGGGAAATCTCTTCACTGCCGATCTCCGGGCGAACGCTCTTGTCATTCTGCTCTTTCGTAGAACGGCTGTTGTCGTCGTTGTAGTTCAGGTCGTCCTCTGTATATGGATCAGCTGCCTGGATCTCGTAGAGATCTCCGCCGGTAACGGAAGCGATTCGCTCTGCGACGCCTTTCGTTGTGCCGGTGGCAGAGAAATATGCGATCAGAACATCCGAATGAGCCGCCGGAGCCTGTCCCTGACTATCTGTTTCTGCAGCAGCCTCTTCTGCAGCTGCTTCTGTCTCCTGTGTTGTCTCCTCCTGCTTTGCTTCCGGCTCTGCTGCGGCCTGGTCCTCAGCCGCCTCTTCCTGCGACTCTGTCACAGCCTGTGCGTCATTTTCCGCCGCCTGTGCGTCTGTTGCTGCCGCCTGTGAATTGCCTCCGCAGGCAGTAAGTGCGATTGTCAAAACAGTGACTGCAATTAAAGATACGATTCTTTTCATATCGTTCGTATAACTCCTTTTATATTTTTTTCTGTTTATTTTCCGATCTTCTGATCACCTGTGGACCAGACATGTTTCTCTTTTGCTGCTGCCGGCTTATTAGAGTACTTGATTCAGCCAGCGGCGGATCTGTGTTTCGTTCGGACGGTTGATCTGTATGCCCTTTTCCCATTTCACATTGCCGCTGACATTTTTGTGGAGCGCGGTGTCGCTTCTTCCTACGCCGCTGCCGCCGGAGGTGCAGAAGGGAATGATCTTTTTGCCGCTGAAATCGTAGCTTTCCAGGAAAGTCTCAATGATCCTGGGAGCAATACCCCACCAGATCGGGAATCCCACAATGACGGTATCGTAAGATGCCATATTTATGGCACTTCCTGCGACTTCCGGCCTTGCGGACGGGTCATTCATTTCCACACTGCTGCGGCTCTTCTTGCTCATCCAATCAAGATCGGCAGGGGTATAGATCTGTTTCGGGACGATCTCATAGAAATCCGCGCCGGCGATCCGGGCGATCTCCTCTCCGACTTTTCTCGTAACACCGCTGGCGGAGAATACCGCCACTAATACTTTCTTTGCCATTCCTTTAGTCTCCTTTTTGGTGTTTGTTTTATTGATCATTTGTTGCTGCCTGTTCGCTCATTCCCCCAGCAGCCGGGTCAGGCAGCTGCGGGTCAGTTCATAAACGGTCTGGTACACATAATTGACTCCTGCTTCCTCCATGGCGGCTTTCTGCTTCTCAGTTACGGTCGTATAGGGATAAATGCCGAACATAAAGGGGAAGAAAATATAGCTGAAGTTCTGAATGTCCGCCACACTCATGTCCGGACAGAACTTCGTGAGCAGCATGCTCATACGGCGAAGAGAATTGCCGTATGATTCCTTGAACGAGGTCAGAAGTTCCTGCCGGCTGTTGGCTTCCATATCGTAGTTGTTCATGGAAAGGAGCTTTAAAAGCTGCTGCCTTTCCGCCAGAGACTGTGCGATCTTCTCAGCCAGCTGTACTTTGGTCAGCTGTTCATTTTCCTCAAAAATCACTGTCAGATTCTCGTTCCAGCGGTCGTACTCCCGCTTGAAAAGGGCCAGAAAGATCTCTTCCTTCGTTTCAAAGTAGTTGTAGATCGTGGGACGGGAGAAAGAGGTGATCTTGCTGATCTCCTTGAGCGTGATCTCCTTAAAGCTCATTGTCTGATAAAGATGCTCGCAGGCATCCACGATCTCTTCCCGCTTCCGGGCGATCTCTTCCGGGGTCCCTTTTCTCATTACAAATTCCTCCGCGTTTCCTTTCAGTAGTACTGACATTGTGTCAGCATATGGATTATATCTCTTTCTTGACACTGTGTCAACATGTTTTCAGAAAGAGGCCGCAATAAAAAAGGTGTCAGAGGGCGGTTCGGTGTCAAGGGGGTGTCAAGGGGACGGTTCTACTG
>CADCIU010000058.1:11388-27320 GCA_902801585.1 uncultured Lachnospiraceae bacterium
CGGTTCGGTGTCAAGGGGGTGTCAAGGGGACGGTTCTACTGACAACTTTTGTTCCAAAAGTTGTCAGTAGAACCGTCCCCTTGACACCCCCTTGACACCGAACCGCCCCCTTGACACCCTTATATTCAGTCCAGGAAAATCTTCTGCAGGAAATTGTAGTGTCCCAGCGACCAGAAATCGCCGTCATGGCCGTATCCTTCCACAAGGTCGTTCTGGTTGGGAATTCCGTTTTTGTCCATCGCAGCGCCATAGTAAGCTGTGACATCGATGTTCCAGGGATCTTCCGTACCAACGGTCAGATAGATATAGCGCGGCATCGTCTCGGGCGATTCAATGGTAAAATCATCAAAGATCGGCCAGTTCCAATACGTTCCCTCATAATAAGGGGTGGGAATGACGCCCGGGTCGGGAGCGAGACTTGCGATGTACGCTATTTTGGACTGCCACTTGAAACCGGTGGCAAGGGATGTCGTCGCCCCCTGGGAAACTCCGGAGACCGCTGTATTCAAGCGGCCCGTCTTCACGCTGTAGTGTTCTTCGATGAAAGGCATGAGGTCGAGGCCAATGTCATCGACTGTCTTGTCGTAGGAGAGGCGCATCTCCTCCTCAGACTTGGAATCCTTGTCTGCAAGAGGATCGGTGTACATGTCGACGCCGACGATGATCATCGGAACCGTCAGCCCTTCGCTGAGCATGTTGCCATACAAGGTCTGCAGGTCGGAACCCTCATAGACGTGGGAATCGTACGCGCCGCCCCAGCCGTGGATCATATAGAGTACAGGATACTCCTGCGACTCATCATAGCCTGCCGGCAGCAGAACGTTGCAGTATTTATTGTCGCCGGCAGTCTCGGAATAGTATTCCACATTTTCATCGATCGTGCCGTAATCCACGTCGTCATGCCGTTCGAGGAGCTCTTCGGGGACAGTGTCGTAAGTCTCCATGGCGTAGAGATCGCGGAGTCCTTCGTCGGCTGCGGCAGAGGAGGCCGATTCCTCCTCGGTCATTTTCACATTTTCATCATCCGTCTGCTGCTCTGCGGTCATAGCAGAGGAACTAACCTCTTCCGATGTTTTAGCTGTATCAGAAACAGTCCCGGCTTTAGCATTTCCACAACCGAGCAAAAAAACAGCCATTGCAGTAAACAGTACAAATGCAGTCCATCTCTTGTTTGTCATCACCTTTAAACCTCGTAAAATTGTGTCTCAGCTTCTCTTACGCTGCATCCGGCAGCGCTTCTTCCGCTTCTTCTGCACCGGGCAGTTCCGTTTTCTCCACTCCTTCCCCGTAGATGGTCTTCCAGTCATTTGCCATCGAGAAAGGTGTCCATCCCCGGTTTTCCGCTTCACGGTAATACTCAGCGGCCTTTTCATCGCTTCCGTATTCGCGTTCCGTGTCATCACACACTACAAAAAATCCCATACCGACATGTTCCGGATTTCCCTCCGCATAGTTGAGCATCGAGTAATCGCCGGAACTGTTGCCGAATGCAAGGACCGGCCGCTTTCCGATCTCACGGGCAATGGCCGCAGGTTTGCCTGATTTGGCGCACTCAACTTCATCAAGCGGCGCGCCGAGTACTATTGTCTCATCTTTGCCCATGTCATATTCGTCTGAATCTTCATCTCCCTTTTCCGAAGCCACATAAGGCACATCCGTAGCAATAACGTGATCATACGGAATGTCATATCGCTCCACAAGGGCACGCACGACCTCGCGCTCACAGGCTGAGACCATCCACACATCAAAGTCGTTGGCCTTCAGATACTCGATCACCTCGATCATGGGGAGGTAAAAAGACTGACTGTAGGTCATGCCTTCGAACCCGACCGCGTTCTCGCGGTCTGCAAAATTCACCACATAGTCCCGGAACTCCTCGGGAGTCATGCCTGCAAAGGCAGTCGCGACAAGGTCGTTTTTGTCAATGCCCTCAGGAATAAATGTCTTACCCTCTGAATAAGCATGATCACGAATCTGCTGCATAGCATCGCGCTCCTCTTCGGTCGCGTTATAGTTCGGGTCATCGAGCACGCGATACATTGTCAGACAATAATCGACGTAAACCGGCGCTTTTTCACACAGTATTGTGCCGTCCATGTCGAAAACAGCGATCCTGTCTGCCGGATCAAGATAGTCGGCGCTTGATTCGTCTGTGCAGGCATCTACAAAATCGACCAGTTCGCGAAGCGATTCACTGTCCGGATACCAAGAGGGGAAAACCTTTGCATAGTCGATATTCTTGCCGGACACTGCTTCATCTTCCGATGAATCCGCTTCCGACGGTACCGCGCCCTCTGATTGCGCAGTTTCTTCAGACAGCGCGGTCTCTTCGGCTTGGGTTGTCTCTTCGGTCTGCACAGTCTCTTCGGCTTGTGCCGTTTGCATGGGTTGTTCGGGTCCTCTTTGCTGTCTGATCAAAATGAAGGCCGCGATGGCAGTGAGCACAACGCCCGCCAGAAAGGCAGTGATCAATAGCAAGGTGTTGTTTCTTTTTTCAGGCAATAGTAGTTCCTCCCTCCGATTTCATTCTTTAAGTAACCTTCAATAAGCAACTCCGAAAGGAATATACTGTTTTGCCATCATTATATGCGCCTCACGAATATCTCGCAAATAGTTATAACGAATATCATGTTATTCTAATAACGCATATCACAACAAGGAATTTCCGGAGGGTCCATTACCCGGACCCCATTACCCGGACGACAGGGCCTCGTGGTCAGCGTATCTCATCCTCTTGGATCGTAAGACCGAGAATCCACGGGTTTTCACACTTACACGTGAAGACACGGCCGTTGCTTACATCATTCGGCCAGATGATCGTCGAGCTGTAGGAGCCGCAGACAGGACAGGTAAAAAACATATTGACCGGTCCCGGTTCATGGCCGTCTATCCCATCGGTGTCGATATAAGTATGAATATATTCCGCACCGTAGTGTCCCTCTTCCTTGTGCTCATCAGCCACCATCAGGTAGTCCTCTCCTCCATATGTGATAATCCCGTAAAGCCTGTCATCGGGGACATCCATCTCTTCTGATACTGCCAGCGCATGCTGCCTTACAGCCTCGAGCGGAAACCTCTCCGCCAGGCTTTTTTCCTCCTCTTCAGATTCGATCTGATCATCTGCCGGCGCAGCATGTGCCGTGAAAGCAACTGCCCCGATGGCAACCGCTGCCGCAATCAATCCTGCCATAAATGTAATCCTTTTTTTCATACTGTCTGCCTCCTGTTCTTCTTTTGCTTTTGTTTTCATAACTTATCCGGCACTGCCTTTTTCTTTGATGTGACCAGTATAACAACCCGCTTTTCCCTTCCCGTTTTTCCAATGCAGCTATAAGCGGCGCCAAAATCCGTAATAATTGAATTTGCCCATATCGGATGATACACTTGAAATATTTAAAGTGTGACTCATCTTCCACCCGGTTATACCCACCCTTATTCAAAAGGATCGCCTTATGTCTGTTATCAGGGAACCTCTTCCAATAGGAACGCTCATTCGACTTCCGGACGGCTTTTGTGCCGAGATCACCGGCGATACGCTGGGTGAAGGCGGAGGAAGTCTGATCTATCCTGCTGTTCGTGTATATATTGAAGAAGGCGGTGCTCACCGGGAACCGATGCGGCTCGCTGTTAAGGAATGCTTTCCGATATCAGAAAAGTACCGCTTTCACCGAGATGAAACAGGCAGCATCGTTCCGGGAACAAACTTTGAGGAAGGTGCCGCCTTCCTTGCATCCGTCCAGGCCATGCAGCGCCGGGAGGCTGATATCACCGGGCATATCTATAATGTCTCCTCCCGAATGATCCCCGTACTTGAGACCGCCGGCGAGATCGAACTTTCCACTGACGGGAAAAACTTCCGAAAAGCAGCTGACACCGTCACCATCATGGAATCACTGACAGGGAAGGGTGTCGCCCTGCGCTCATTCATTCAGGAAAACCGGCGGGGTATCAGCGCCCTTACGGCGCTGCGCATCATTGAGCAGGTCCTTTATGCCCTGCGGGAAGTCCATGCGGCAGGGTATCTTCACTTGGATCTTCAGGACGGCAATATTTTTCTTAAGGGCAATCTGAAAGATGCAAGTCTTCAGGCAGCTCTGATCGACTTCGGCTCTTCCAGGCCTTATCTGGCAGACGGCCTTACCGCCCCTATTGCTGACAAGGTGCTTTTTGCGGCCGACGGCTTTTCCGCTCCGGAAATGCGCAAAAATGACGGCAGTCTCCGCCTTGGCCCTGCAGCGGATATCTTTTCCACAGGATATCTCCTTCTTCTCCTGCTCACCGGCAAGCGATATGAAACAGAAACCATCGCCGGCAGATATGGTAAAGACATCCTGACGCCGCTAAGGATGCGCCATACTTCATGTCCTTCTTTTCTGGCCGGATCCCTTCAGGAAATACTGCGCAGGTCGCTGGCCATGGACCCGCAAGCCCGATATCTGTCAGCTGCCGAAATGCTGACTGCTGTGACAAAGCTGCGGGAAGCGCTCGAACCTGAAAGGAGCACGCTCCATGCTGTCCACTACGATGCTTTTATTTGCTACAAGCATGGTGACCCGGATACTTTGGCAGTAAAAACACTTCAATCTGCACTGGAGCATTTTCATATTCCGCCGGAAATCAGAAAGCGGACCGGAAAAAAGCGATTTGAACGGATCTTCACCGACCTCGGAGAGCTGTCCGCCTGCGCGGATCTCGGCACAGCCATACAGGATGCTCTGGCGGGATCGGAATGGCTTATCGTCGTATGCTCCAAGGCTGCGCCGACTTCTCTCTGGGTTTCCCAGGAAATAGAAACTTTCCTTGAAACCCACGACGTGTCACGGATCATTCCGGTTCTGATCGAAGGCGAACCTGACGAATCTTTTCCAAAAGAAATACAGCCGAATAGTATTAAATCGCAGACAATGCTGGCCGCAGACGCACGTGCCGGCACCAAAGAAGAGATGATCAGGATCATCAAAAAAGATACCGTTCTCAGGCTGGCAGCCCCCATGCTCGGGGTTTCTTTTGATGCTCTCAAACAACGCCGGCAGCTTTATGCTATACAGCGCACTGCTTCCATTGCTGCCGCAACTTCCGTTCTTATGGCCGGCTTTACTGCTCATACACTGTACCAATCGGCACAGATCAAGGCAGCCCACCATGAAACACTGGTCCGCCAGGGGGAACTGCTTGCCGAAAGATCGGAAGACCTGCTAAAGCAGGGGGACCGCATGGGAGCGATCTCCGCTGCGCTTGAAGCACTGCCTGAAAGCAGCAGCGATCGCTCAAAGCCCGTGACGGATGCTGCCGTTTATGCTCTGAATCAGGCCTCCTACGCTTACTGGGACTCCGCTTTTGCCTGTTTTCAGAGCGACGGCCTTCTGACACCGGGTACGACCATCTCAAGCGTTCCTTCCGTCAATCCGGAAGGGTCCTTGATGGCTGTAACTGACAGTGCCGGCCGTTTTTATATATATGACCTGGTCACTCTGCATCAGAAAGGCAGCTTCATTCCGGCAGACATCGATACCGGCTGCGCTGAAGAGACGCTGAGTGAGATACAGTTTCTGTCTGAAGGCCGCCTTCTTCTCAAGACAGACAGCCATATCCTTTGCTGGGATCCTGAAAGCGAATGCCTGCTCTGGCGCACGAAGATCACTTCCGATCCGGGAGGCCGGCCCGGTGACACCAAACAGTCTCTCCTGATCACCGATGACGACGGGGAACGTTTTTACCTTGTTCTCCCCCTTGGCTCCAATGAAAAACGGCAAGTTGTCTTTCCGGTTTTAACAGGCGATCTTAAGACCGGCGCCCTCATCGGGGAACTGGATATTCCCGCAGGAGAGCGCGATCTCCGGCATCTGCAGGCAGGAGCACTGTCAAAAGACGGCCGCCTTCTGATTCTGGGCCTTTCTGCGGTAATGGATGAGAGGCCCTGCGATCTGATGGGTATCAATCTTGAAAACGGAAAGATTCTCTGGGAAGAAGAGATCGGAAAAGACATCGATATTGAGGAACTTCTGGTCCTGGATGATCATAGCGCTGCCGTACTGACCAAAAAGCAGGATTACGAAAACAGCACAAGGATCAGCCGTCTGAAATGCTTCCGTACGGATGACGGATCCCCGCTCTATGAAGAAGAAAGCCGTTTCTTCCATCTTCAGCATCAAGGCTTATGGAGCCCCGGCTATGACGATGATGCAGACCCTGTCCTGGTCTTGTGGCAGGAAGATCGTCTGAAACTTTTAAGTACATCCTCTTTTCTGACCCTTCAGGAATACCAGCTTTCCGCACCCGTCCTGAATGTCACCCCGTATAGCAATAATTCGCTGATCGCAGTTCTCTCCGACGGAAGCTGCTGGCGGATTTTTACCGATTCCAACCGGGCCTTTTTCTGCGGGTCAGTGGAGGGTACTTTTTCAAATGCCTGCGCTTATGAAAACAATGGTCTGCACTTTCTCATCTCCGGGTACTCTTCCAATCGGATGATCGCCATGTCCGAACACGACTATGAGGGATTCAGACAGCCGGATATCGGGGCCGGCGACTACGTCAGCGATGTCACCTATATGTCCGCACAGGATGAATGGTTCCGTATTCTTCAGATCAGGCCCGAATCTTCGAAAGGCATGGGAGATTATCTGGCAATCGCCCGTGCCGGAAGTGACGATCCGTTATCCATAACCGACAGTGAGGGCATTAAAACCCCGATTCGAATGGATCAGACCTCTGCAGAACCCGCACTGTATTACCTGAAGAGCGAAAAAAAGGGAGATGTTCTGCAGCAGTCCCTGTGTGCATGGGGAATCCAAAGCGGTGCACTTCTTGCACAGTCAGAAGTACTGCCCGATGCCTTCTCCCTCTGTCGGATTTGTTCATCGGATGCCCACATAGTTCTGTATTTTGGAAAAGATCTTCTTCTTTTTTCTACAGATGACAGCAGAACCGCCGGGGAAAACCTCGCCGCCTGTGCTCCCATCTCTTTAGAGGAGGGACAGTCGGTGCGAAAAGTTACAGCACTTCCCCACAGCAGCGACTTTCTTGTACAAATTCATGTTTCTCCCTCAGAAACCCGGCCGGAAATGATCCTGATCAAAAAACTGGATGCCGGAACGGGCCGCTTTACGGGACCGGAAATAAGCCTTGAAAGATACGCTGATATGCTGGCCGTCTCCCCTGACGGCGCGCTGGCTGTTTTCCGGGAAGATCATCTTTTTGTGATCAGAGACCTTGCCTCAGGCAGCAAAACGGATACTCTGCCGGAAACCTGCAGCACAAAAGCCCGCGCATGTTTTGCAGATAATGACCACCTTTTGATATGGGGAGACTCAGGATATCTTAAGAGCTGGGATCTTTCCCGAAGAGAGTTCGTGATGACGGGCGATACCGAGCTGCTCTGGGTCTCCCAAATCAGCAAGGACGGTGAGTACCTGCAGATTCAGACGCAAAGTCTGAATGAGGATATTCTTTTTTCCAGACATTCGGCAGATCCGGGTGTCCGGGTTTATAAATACTACAAGGACGGCAGTTTTGCCCCTTATTTTGATTTTGCCGCCGGCGTTGCCTGTATGCAGGCGGGCGAGATCACTTCTCTCGGTACAAAGGCCGGCATTGCCCGGGTTATGGACCTGGATCAGCTGATCCGAAGAGCAAGAGAAATTACAGGTGATACGAATTAGCTTTCAGAAAGGGAGAAGATCATGCAGGAATACACGAGACTGGTCAGCAGCAGGTTCTGGGAAATTTTGGAAGAGTCCCCGGCGCACTGCAAAAGCTGGGACAACACAGATGAAATGATAAGGTATCTGACAGACCCGGGTCAGGACAACAGCCTTGCCTTTATCCTGGCGCGAAGTCTGCAGCGGCGGTTCCCCGGAGAGCTTTCCGGGATGACGCCGGCCGAGAATATCGCAGGAAGCGTGCCGGATCAGGAAATACCTTCCTACATCCGGCTTATGCGGCATCTTTTATCCGAAACCCGGATGGAAGGGGCTTTTCGCAACAGTCAGCTCGAAAAATACCTGAAGGGTGAAACTCAGCGTCTGCCGAGGGATAACTGCTTTAAGCTTGCCTTCGCCCTCGCCATGGACGAAGACGATGTTCTTGAACTCCTTCAGTCCTGTTCCCTTCCGCCTTTCAATTTCCGAAGTCCCGAAGAACTCATCTACTTTTTCTGCTTCTGCAGCCAGCGGATCGCCGATGAGAATAAAGAAAAGAATCCCTATGGCTGGACATTTGCCAATGATCTTTGTCAGGAGACGGCAAAATATCTCAAAAATGCAGGTCCTTCAGAAGGCCTCGCTTTTTCAGGGCAGAGTGAACTGATCGAGGATGAGATCCTTACCCTGTTGGATGAGCCCTCTTCTCCGGAAAGGAAAGCTTCCTTGCTGCGGGATTATATCCTTTCCCATGCATCCATCCTCAATGGCTATTCGCGAAGGGCCTATCAATGTTTTGACGAGCTTCTGGAAGAGATCACAGAAATCCTGGCGGATCGCGAGTCGGGCGATATCCCGGAAAAAACCTCGGTGCGGCTGTCCTGGCTTGCCGGCAAAATGTACCGGAACATCTGGCCTCAATATGGCGACGGGACCACCGGGGATTTTGTTCCCTTGAAGAAATCGACACCCGCTCTTCCTTCCAAGCTGACCGATGAGCCGCTCTGGCGCTCAAGGCTCCTGAAGCTCAAGAAACGAGAGATTCCTGTGTCCAGGCATGATATTCTCTTCCTGTATATGATCTCATGGGACCTCCAGGAGACAGATCTTACCGGCAAGGAGGCCGTGGAAAGCTTCATCGTCGAGGCAGATGATCTGTTATATAAAGCAGGTATGCCCGGCATCTATATCCCCGACAGCTACGACCGCCTGATCCTTTTGGCCATTGCCTCCGGTTATCCGACGGCTTTTCTGGGAGATTTTTATGAGGCAGGTGCGGATGAGCACATCATCCGCGACCTGATCGAAAAAAACCGCAAGCGGCAGAGCCGGTAAATGACCGTCCTGTCATTTGGTGCCATAGTGAATAGGGCCTGTCAGATTGCGCCCGGCAAGATGGTTATTATAAAAATCATCCAGCCCCCAGGCATGTGCGGATGCAGAAGGGACCATGTTTCCATCCTGATCATACCAATCCCCCCACGAATAGCGGAAGTTTCTGCCCGTTGATCTGTCATAAACCGTAAAGCCATCATTTTCATAAGGGTTGCCGGACGGATTGTAGTCATAATATCCGCTTCCGGGAATGATAATGCCGCTCGGTTTCTTCGGCTCCTCGATCACATCGCTGTCACCGATCAAGAAGATCAGGCCAAATGCTCCAACCATAAGAACTGTCTTGATCCAGTCATCCGGGTCCTGCACACAGAGCGGGATCATGGTTCCGATGATACTGCAAAACAGATAATTTCCAAAGATGATCACGATGCCGAGCAGCCTTTTCTTCCCCGCCTTTATCGTCGCAACTACCGCAAGGATGATCAGAGCACTTTCAATCAACAGACGAAAAGCAAACACGAATCTGAAAACTCCTGTACTGACTGCAAATGCTGCAGACAGAGGTGAAATAATGCCGGCAAGACAGGATGCAATATTCCCGAATGAGCCAACCCTTACGTCTGCCCTGTGAATAAGCAGCAGATAAGGGATCGCAAAAACCGCCAATAGGATCGCAAGTATGACTAAGTTTTTTCCTGACATTATATATAAAAACTGAAGCAGCATGATTTTTCCTCCTTTTATATTTCCGGCTTTTTATAGCTCTTTTTTACAGGTTGGTCATTTCCGGATTGGTCATTTTCTGTAATCATCCGGTCTCTGTGATCAGTTCCGTCTGAAAAAGATGATCCCGCCAAAGGACAACAAAACAACCAGGAACGGAACCTCGATACCAAACAGTACTGTGGGTACGGCAGCAGATGCCAAATAAAGCTGAAGCACTCTTCCTGCGCTGCTTTTGCTATCTATTTTTAAAAGTGCCATACCGACCAGGATCGACAGACCGATGGTCAGAAAAACAGCTGTCCAGTATGCTGCTTTCGGAACAGCATTCATATTGGCGAAAAAAACACCGCCTCTGAACACATTGCAAAAATCCAGATAATCTTGAACTGCTTTAGACATATCATTTTCCTCCTTATTTCCGGTGCTTGCAGCCGGTTTCTTTTTTGATATGTCTATCGTAACAGCTGCCGTTCTTCTTCCTGTTTTTGCGATGCAGAGACGGTTCTGTCCGGTGTTTATTTCTATCTATTGCAACGCCTTTTCTCTTTTCTTTCTCCGTTTATGGCATCATTGACAATTTCTTAAAAACCTCTCACATCCACCACTTTCCCATCATGCTTACTGTAAACAGCAATGATGAGATCTGCGGTATCTGAAGGCTCCAAATCCAGAGCCTCCGCGCCCCAATCAGCCACATCCCACTCATCTGCCTTCCAGGCCTCAACCCGCTCCCCGAGGTTTTCGACCAGTCGCTTCACCTTCTCCTCCTCGAGCAGCGACTCCTCCCTGACATCAAACGAATCCTGAAACAGCTTAGCTTCATCCTTGCAGTCAAATCCAGTATTGACCAAAATAAGCTGAATCCCCCTGTCATCGCACAGATCAATGATCTTCTCAAGGTATTCTTTGGCCTGTTCGTCATACACGGGCCGCTCACCGGCAAAGTCCTCCTCCCCAAGCGATGCCCACCTGCTGTGATACTCGCCCAGATTCCAGAAAAACTCCCACTTCTTCTCATAGAGATTATTCCCATTGCGGTCCGTCAGCGTCGGATCCTTGAACAAATCCAGAACCATCTGTGCCTTGTGCACAGAAAGCGGAAACGCGTCAAACTGCTCATGCACCTGCCCGTACCGATCGCTCACGATCCTTCCCGGCCACATGTCAAAAACATCCATCACCACGATCTCCGGCTCCTGATAATCCAGCGCATTGACCAGCACCCAATAAGCGGAAGGAATCGTGCACCCATTCCCCGCCAGATTATAAGCCGCGATCAGATAGCACCCGCCAAAATCCTGATAATTTCCATATACATGAACCACGAAAACGGCAATCCTGTCCGCCAGCACTATTTTCAAAAAACAGCCCCACAGCATAAGCAGCCGCCCTTCGTGCATATTTGCAAGCTTGTGCTTGTGCGGAACCGCGAGTGCCAAAGCTTTCGCCACCAGCCCGAGTATAAAGTTGAAATACTTGTAATAGAACAAAATTGCCAGATTCAGCGTGAAGCTTGCCGCGACGATGAGCTTGCGGCGCGTGGAATGCACGGCTGCAAGCCCCACGTCCGGCGCGGCTGAGGCCGCGTCTCCGGTTTCCCGCGTATTCTCTCGCTCAAGTAGGACAATTCCGCCTCACTTTATGGTGCCATTGCCCAATAAGAGAAATAAACACCACTGCTGAATCACTTCGGCGCGGGCAAGATGACTGTCAACTGGAAGAAAAATGCAATCGGAGGCGTCAAGTTTTGTTCCGGATGGTGTATCGTGAAGACGGTGACAATCAGGAAATAAAAAGGCAGCCCTCTCTCAAATGCATCTCGACGACATACATTATCAGTCAAAAAAGGCCGGGAACAGTATTAACCCTGTTCCCGGTCTATTTTACGCACGTCAGCCGGCTGCCTTCCATGTGATTGGAGTTGTATGTCAGCTCGATCTGCACCTTATGATAGATACCTCCGGACATTCCGTTTTCCTTCTCCATAGCCCGTCTTCCGGGCAGATCCTCAGGCGTTTTTCTCCGCCTCGGTTTTCTGCCGGGTTTCTATAAACAGCCGATAACGGCATCGTATTCTGCTGCACTGATTGAAGAGGCTGTATGGTTTCCATATCACTGCCCCGTCTGAAGTTTACGAAGCAGCTCACGAAAAGCATTATTCAACTCGTTATAATCATGCTTATGATCATCCGGCACAGCATTCGAGATCTGCTTCTGCCTTGCACATTCCTCGCGTATAAACGAGATGATACCGGGCATCTGTGGGTTCAGATCCTTCTCCTCTGTCTCAGCCTTTCGTGCCAGCAATTCCTGAATCGCCGCATACAGTTCCTGTGTCAGCACATCATCCGGCTCGCTGAACATGGTAAGCAGTTTATCAAACTCCATCGGCGGAACAACATGATACCGTTCGATCCACCTGCAGCACAGAAGCGGCCGGAGCGCATAGAAATACTTCTTATAACGGATCATTTCCCCCTGCAGGAACCCCTGCAGAGTACTGTTCGCGGTTCCATAGTAATGACACAGAGCGGATTTCTCTGAAAAATAGTGCAGGGCTGTTTCCTTCAGGGCTTCCCACTCATCTGCCTTACGGTAGATGATAGGAGAGTTCGCCCACTCCATGATATTTGGGTTACCTTTTCCAAAAGCCAGCAATGCTTTCTTCACATCCCAGCCGTTAATGTCCAGGACCTCATCCAGCTGCCACTCGATCACATCTTTCATGGGATCAACCCGGAGATATTCCTCCGATCGGTGCGCATAGATGAACCGCACGTCATAATCACTGTCCGGAGACGCAAATCCCCAGGCCCGGCTGCCGGATTCGACCGCCAGAAGGATCCTGACATTGTATTTCTTCTCAATTGCATCCAGATTCTCCCGGATTTCTTTTTGAATATCTCTCATCCGATCTCTCCAGTCACAACACGCCGGTTGATACTCTCGACGAACCTGCCTATTGCTTCCATATCCGGATTGTCCGAAAGAATACTGTTTTTCTCAGCCTTCTGAAAACGGCACTCATAATCCGCCACGATCTCATAAAATGCCGGCGTCAGGACATTTTCCTGCATATAGTCGCCGTTGCGGATACTCCGCAGCAGCTGCAGATCCGATTCCGGCCGGTGCGTGCGTATCTCGCCCTTCTCCAGGATATCGATTCCCATCATGAACAGCCGCACCAGATGCATGGCATGCTTGTTCAGGTGGTTATCATCTTTCTTATGATTCCGCTTCCCGATCTTGTCATAGTCCCGGACGACGCTATGCAAGGTATTCATCATGTCGTTATACCGGCGGAGCGGATAATGGCGGAAGTCCGCATCCAGAAAGATCTCCGTCTCAAGGCCTTCCGTCTCAGCTGCATCGATATACAGCTTCGCATCCGTCTTGTATTGCTCAATCTGTCTCCGGTTGAAATCATCCAAAGCATGATTCACCGATTTCAGAATATGCTCTTCGCGGGATGGCTGTGGAAGAGTATCCCTGGCGATCGCGTTCTGAAGTCTTCGAAGCTGGGCATCCGCATAATGTCCGAAGGAAGCCGCTGCCCGTTTGGATAAGAACAGCTGACGATGGTCCAGAAGCTCCTGTCCGATAACTGTCTTTATCACATACTGATCATCATCCAATCCCAGGATCTCAATCGTGTTGGGATTGCAGTTCAGAAGCAGATTGACTAGTTTGGTAAATGAATAGATGACCGTATCGGTATTCGGGTCCTCATACTGGTCGAACGATGTCAGACCGATGAGGTCCGACGGGAGATTCATAGTAACACCCCGAAAATCAATATCACTCCCTTCACGATTCGTCCCATAACCGTAGCTCCCGCTCACGCCGAGGAGCATGATTCGGGAGCCGAGACGGGGATTATCCCAGAGAAAGCTATATTCTGCCATGTTCAATAGTCTTTTAAAATCCATCATCTTAATCTTATGAGGCCTATCCTCTTTTCATCATCTTACAGATTTCTGTTCATTATTATACTTTCATAGCATGATCCCCGCAATCCTTCCACCTATCCGCAAAGGACCGGGAACAGCATCAAACTGTTCCCGGTCCTTTACACGTGTCCGCGAGGTGACTCGAAACCCCGCCCTGCCGCTTAGGAGCGTGTTTGTCACCCAAATCTAATTATTATAAAGTGGAGCTTGAAGCCCTCAGCCGAATGATTTCCCGTTCTCCCTGATCACGTTCTGATACCAGTAAAAAGAGTCTTTTCTCAGCCGGCTGAGATCGCCCATGCCGTCGTCATATTTTTTGACATAGACAAAACCGTATCTCTTTGCCATCTCGCCGGTCGAAGCGGACACAACGTCGATCCATCCCCATGGCGTATAGCCCATCAGATCAACGCCGTCGCGGACCGCCTCCGCCATCTGCGCGATGTGCTTCTCGAGGTAATCGATCCTGTACGAGTCGTGGACTTTGCCGTCCTCTGTCAGCTCGTCCTTGGCGCCAAGGCCGTTCTCGACGACCATGAGCGGCAGCTGATAGCGGTCCCAGATTTCATTGAGCGTGTAACGCAGACCCTCGGGATCGATCTGCCAGCCCCAGTCGCTCGCCTTGAGATAGGGGTTGGTCACACCTCCCACAAGGTTTCCGCCGGACTTGGCTGTCACTTCCGGATCCGCGGTCTCGCACGCTGACATGTAGTAACTGAAAGTGTAGAAGTCGATGGTCCCATTTCTCAGGCTCTCGTCGTCGCCAGGCTCCTTCGCGATCGTAATGCCCTTCTCGTCAAAATACCGCTCGATATAAGTCGGATAATACCCTCTTGCCTGCACATCCGAGCAGAACCAGTTCACAATCCGCATCTGCTTCTGGCACTCCAGCACATCCGCCGGGTTGCAGGTGTAAGGATACTTGGTGGCAAACAGATTCATGTTGCCCGTCTTGAACTGCGGATATTTCTCGTGCGCAAGACGGATCGCTTTGGCGCTTGCCAGAAACTGGTGATGAAGTCCCTGAAACCGGATCTGGGGCTCGTCCGGAACTTCGGTCACAGGTCCGCTGAATCCGCGGATCGTTCCGAGGGAAAGCACTGCGCCCATGGGCATTGTTCCGGAATTGATCTCGTTGAAAGTGAGCCAATACTTAACCTTGTCCTGATATCTGTCAAAGATCACCTCGACATAGCGCATGAAGTGATCGATCACTTCTCTCCCGTACCAGCCGTTGTAAGCTTCTACCAGACCGTAAGGAAGCTCATAGTGGGAAATGGTCACGAGGGGCTCGATGCTGTATTTTGCCAGCTCGTCGAATACCTTGTCATAGAAGGCGAGGCCGGCTTCATTGGGCTCTTCTTCCATTCCGGTGGGAAAGATCCTGGTCCAGTTGATGGACATGCGGAAGACCTTAAATCCCATCTCCGCTGCCAGGGCAATGTCCTCTTTATAGTGGTGATAGAAATCAGTCGCTTCCCGGCTGGGGTAAAGAGTGCCCTCTTCAAATTCGGGCGTCACACGCTTGGGACAGGTGTGACTGCCGTTCGTGCAGTGGTCAGAGACGGAAGCCCCTTTGCCGTCAGCATCCCACGCGCCTTCATATTGATTGGCGGCTGTGGCGCCGCCCCACAGAAAATCTTCTCTGAAAGTTCTCATTCTTACTCCCTCCAATCACTTCAGATCATCATACGTAACCAGTTCGATCCCCTGCTCCTCAATATACTTCTTCGTCTCGTCGCTGCAGAAAAGAGCGGCAGCTCTCTCTGTTGGAAGAAGTCCTCGCCACGGAAGGCGAAGGGGAAGCCAGATTTGTCGGCCTGCTGAATGCATTACGGGACGTCTACGAAGAAAACCGCATCTATCTCAAGCCGCTTGTCATTGACTATCACAGCAGTATGTTTTCTCGCGCATACCGCCAAATGCTCAAAGATGCCCTGAAAAAGGACGGAAACTTCCCCGCCTATCCCGAAGATAGCAGGGAATACATTATCCTGGACTGTGTCATGAGCGGATATATTGAAATGCTCCTGCAGTTTCTGGACTCCGGAGCTCTTTCCATGGAGGAAGCTTTCCGTTTGGCTTACTACACTATGGAGCACGGAACAAAACCCGCTTTACTAAGTCAGCTGGGAATCAGTGATTTGAGTGATCAGCTCCGACCATAATGATTTGCCATTGACTTGCCCATAATCAGTATTTTACCCCATAGTAATCAAGATATATCTTGAATCGATCCTGCGCTGCCAGACAGGTATCGCGAAGATATCCCTGCTCA
>CADCIU010000059.1 GCA_902801585.1 uncultured Lachnospiraceae bacterium
AAAAAGACCGGCAGGCACTTAAAAATCTGGTCCGACTGCAGACAGACGACCACCGCCGCAATCGGCCACTTCCACCAGAACGCCGCCGCGAAGGAAAGCGGCGTAACGATCAGCCAAGTACTGATCAGATTCAGGTTCATCGTAAACTTTGTATCGCCGCTTCCTTTGAGTATGCCTCCGGAAACCGGCATCTGATAGGACATTCCCACCATTACCAGACTCATGATCACGATCAACTGATCCGCCAACGCCGAGGCTGTCGGATTCAGCGCATAGTAAGCCAGCAGCGGTTTCCTCGTGAAGAAGAGAATCGCCCCCAGCACGATCCCAATTCCCAGGTCGATCACCGAGAGTGTCCTTGCATCCGAACGGACCCGGGAAAGGTTGCCGGTTCCTATGGATTTTCCCATCAGCACCGCCGAGACAGATGAGATTGCCACAATGATCACCTTCATGTACTGGTAAAAAGTCGTTGCCACGGAATTAGCCGCGATGGCATCGGAGGACAGGTGCCCCAGAATCGCCGTCTGCATCGGAATTGAGACAGACCAGATCAGCCCGCCAACCAAAATAGGAACGGCATTTTTCGTATAGTCCGCCTTCAACTCCGGCGAGATCTCCGCAAGTCCCGGTTCCCTAAAGAGCTTCAGCTTCTCGTCCTTCTTCCAAAGGTAGCCCAGCACGATCAATAGCTCCACCGTGCGGGAAGTGATCGTTCCGATAGCGGCCCCTGTCACCCCCAGCTCCGGGAATCCGAACCGCCCATAGATCAGTGTGGAATTGATAACGATGTTGAGCACCAGCGAGACGCAGGAGTTGATGAAGGCGATTTTAACCGTCTCCACACTGCGCAGCGCGGCCAGCAGCACCTGCGTGACCATGAACAGAAGAAATGTGAATTTGATAATGCGAAGATACGCCGTGGCCTGCGGCAGAATTTCCGGGTCGGAAGTAAAGATCCGAAGGATCGGATTTTCCAAAACAGTGCACACCAGGATCAGTCCAAGACCGACCGCCGTCGTATACCGAAGCACCAGTCCTGTGACCCGGCGGATCGGTTCCGTCCGGTACTGCCCCCAGTATTGAGAACTGATGACGATGAGGCCGTCCCCGATCGCAATGGTTGCCTGCTGCACAATAAAGAAGAGCTGATTGACCACCGCCGCGCCTGACAGTGCTTCCTGACTGTAGGCTCCCAGCATGATATTGTCTGCCATATTGACACTGTAGGCGATGATATTCTGCAGCGCCACGATGACCAGCATAGAGAAAAGGCTGCGATAAAAGTTTCTGTCGTGAGTGAAAAATGTCTGTTTCATAAGTTTTCTGCAATCATTCTCTGTATTTGAGGAGACAGGGGACGGTTCTCCGTCTCCTGTCAGGGCCGAAAAGAGACAGAGAACCGTCCCCTGTCTCCTCTTCGTGACACCCTCACTATTATACCACAGGTCGATTGACCGTCTTCCCAAAAAATATTACTCTACTAGCAGAAACAGCAAGAAACATTAGAAACCTTGATCGATCGATCCAAAATACATATGAGGTGAAACACAATGAAAATGCAGAAAGACTCCCTTGGAGACAGAATGAAAACTTACGAAGCAGTGCCAAAAGTGTTTCTGACTCTCGGAATCCCCAAGATCATCAGACTTGATATGAGAGCCGGACACACATTTTGCAGAAAATTCAACCGCCCGTTTGATGAAGTGTTTTCTGAATGTATGATCCACACCACCAAAGAGCTCTGCGCGCAGATCGCAGGTGTGGTCATGGGATATACGCAGTCTGACGAGATCAGCCTTGTCATCAATGATGTCACGGAAGAGAAACACCTTAACTGCTTCTTCGACGGCGGCGTCGAGAAGATGGTTTCCGTCAGCGCAAGCATCGCGACCCTAGCCTTCAACAAAAAGTATATGGAAGTTGTCGCGGCCATCCCCCCGGAAGACAAGATGAAAAAAGTCTATGAGAAGAATCTCTGGACCGCACAGTTTGACAGCAGAGTTTTCTGCCTGCCGAATGTGACTGAAGTGCACAACTATATCCTTTGGCGTCAGAACGACGCGACCAGAAACTCCATTCAGATGGTCGGCCACGCCAACTTCACCCAGAAGCAGATGCACGCCAAAAACAACGGCGAGATCCAGGACATGCTGATGCTTGAAAAGGGAATCAACTGGAACGATTTTCCGCCAAAATATAAACGAGGCAGTATGATCGTGAAGGAATTCTACGAAAAAGAAGCCGTCACGCCTGACGGCGTTGTCCTCGGGACCACCATCCGTTCTCGATGGGTGGAAAAGGAGATTCCGATTTTGACAAAGGAACCCGATTTGATTCCCAAGATCTACAACCGGGAAACATAGTGTCAGGGGGACGGTTCTTTTGACACCTTTTAGAGGCGGGAGGGAGACAGGGGACGGTTCTCTGTCTCCTGTCAACGCGGAAAGGAGACAGAGAACCGTCCCCTGTCTCCTCTCCTGACACTATCCTGCATATCTCTTCAAAATACTTCTCACTTCCGGCAAGTATCCTCGTCCGAACATGTTCAGATGATTGAGCAGCTGATACAAATTGTAAAGGTCCCTCCGGTCCCCGTATCCGGGCTGCAGCATCCCTGTATCTTCGTAGGCATCGTAGAAAGCCCGCGGGAATCCGCCGAACAGCTCTGTCATGGCGATGTCGACCTCCGGATGTCCATAATATACGGCCGGATCTATGAGCCACCCCTTCCCGTCATCTCCCGTGATCATATTCCCTGACCACAGATCTCCGTGCACAAGGGAAGGCCTTTCCGGCTCTGTAAGGTACCTGTCAAGATGGGCCAAAATATACTCTGCCCTGCTTAGATCCTCAACCGAAAAGTAATTCCGAGCGGCATGAAGCTGCGGCACCAGACGGCAGTCGCGGAAAAACGGGATCCATTTACTGTGCGGAGTATTGATCTGTTTCCTGGCACCGATCCAGTTGTCTTCCGGGAATCCGTATTCCACGGTACCGGATATGTCTGCAATGCGCGCGCCCGTCCTGTGCAAGTCTGCCCTGTGCATGGCCGCCAGCTCAGATGCAAACGTCTCCCAGTAGTGCCTGATCCGGCCGCCGCTGCCGATATAAGAAAGCAACAGAAAGGACATTCCAGCATCAGTTCCTGCTCCGAGTACATCCGGCACTCCGATCGCCCCCGTTGCCCGGATCTCATCAAGCCCGGCTGCTTCCGCCATAAAGTTCGCGAGCGAGGCGGCAGAATTTGACTTCATGAACAGAGTTGTTCCGTCATCCAAAGTAAGGATACAGGCCTCATTGATGTCGCCGCCTGCTGCATAGCTCTTTTTTGACACAGAGCGGTTTTGCCCGAAAATGCTTTGAACCGCTTCGGAAACGGAAGTAAACAGCTTGATATCAGACATTGTCTTTCCTCAATAGAAGTAGAAAGGATGGAACTCCGTTATACAGCAGCAGCTTTCCGGATTGCTGCTGTAAGAGCCGACAGCATCGATCATCACATACATCTCATTATCATATAACGGGCTGCTAAAATAGATATCAACATAATACCATTCCCCGTCATTGTTAATATTTCGCAGCCACTTGTCCAGATTGCAGTCGATATCATAACCGCCGGCTGTGACCACCACTCCGCGCGGGAAAATATTATTCCTGTAGACCCTTTTATTTTTCTGATAGCCGGGATAGATTCTGAACCCGTCAATTCTTGTCGTACGATCAAACCAATATTGGAACCCTTCCCATAGGCCCTCGCTGCGGGGCTCGCCCTCTGCCCAACAGGTACTTGTATTCCAGTCAAGCATGTTCCAGACACTGTAATTGTATCCGTTTATATAGAGAGTAGAGGTTGCTCCGGCAGCATCGACTCCGATCCAGCGTGGCTTCCTGCCTGCCATAGCAGCAAACTTCTGAAGGGCTTCTTCGTTGTCTTCCTGGGTATACATAACAACGTCTTCACCTAAAGAGGAATGGAGAACCACCTTTATCTCACCCTCGTATGACTCTGCACCTTCGGACGCAGCCTTCAGCTCATCTTTCGCAATGGGCTTTACTGAGACTGTTGCAGCAGCATCCGTGCTGCCGATCTCTGCAGAAGCTTCCCCGGAAGGTTCCTCCACGGCCGCCTGCTCGGATGCTTCCGCCATGGCTGCCAGCTCAGCAGTATCTGCTTCGGATGACACTTCTACTGTCGGCTGTTCGGATACCTGCTCCTGTGCAGCTGCCTCCGGGTTGGATGCTTCTTCCGCGGCCGCCGGGTCAGATGACTCCTCCGCGGCCGCTCCCGGCTCGGCTGACTGCTCTTCCGCAACCGCAGCGGCTGGCTCGGCTGCCTGTTCTTCCGCGGCTGCGGCTGGCTCGGATGCTTGGTCTGCCGCAGCCGCTTCCGGCTCGGATGCCTGCTCCTCCGCGGCCGCAACGGCGGGCTCGGATGCTTCCTTTGAGCTGCCGCCTGATGCGCATCCTGCCACCAGCGTCAAGCCAATGATACATGCCAGCAAAGCGGCTGTACGCTTCTTTTCTGATACAAACTTCTTCATCATAAGAACCTCCGTATTAGTCTGTTTTCAGCTACACCTGTGACTTAATTATATCATATATGACGATTTGGTGTATCTAATCTGACAACTCTTAAACTGTAATCGGGACTTCAGAACTGGCTCGAGGACAAAGGGGCCTGCCGTCAGCTCCTACCAGACCCTGAAGTCAGAGGACCCCTCCACTTTCTTTTTTCCAGCTTCTGGATGGGTCCTCTCGTCAAATCCCAAGTCACATTGGAGGAAAAATGTAAGAACTTCAATTCAAACTGTCCGACCGACATGCTCCCGCCCAAACTGCAAATCAGCTATCCGACCGGACAGCAAATCAAGTATTCAGCCAGACCGCTGTCCAAATTAAAAAGCCCACCGCCATATATGCAGTGAGCTCCGTCTGTACAGTAAACCTGCTTATTCTCAAATTACTTATTCTCCTGCAGCGCGGGAAGAACATACTTCGTGAAAGAGTAGGTTGAACCGCTCATAATAGCTGCTGCAGACGCAAAATAGATCACGTTGTCATTCAGATACTTCATAAATCTCTGTTCGAGACTACCGGACTCTTTTACTGTACTCTTTGCTTCATAATATTTTAATGCACTTGCTGCTGTCATTTTGTTTTCCTCCTTATATTTCAGGATCACTTCAGGACCCTGCTGTTTTTCAAGTTGCGAATGCAATTTTACTCACAAATCAGCAACTTTAGAAGGAAAGTTTTTGACGAAGGTTGGTGTCTTTTTGACTTTTTCCGGCCCTATCGCAGCCCACAGAAGGCGACTTTGCGCCAGCCAAAAAGAGTGTATTCCGACAACTGAAAAAAGAGCCCGCCGCCTCTAAAGCAGTGGGCTCCTGACAATCTGATCCTGATCAAATGCTTCTGTTCTCCTCACTTCTTCTGCCCGAATTCGGGTGCGAAGATCGTCTTGTCGACAGCAAATATGATGACCATAGCAACGCCTCCCGTCGCGATGGTCGTGACGATGTTGCGGACTGCGTCCGGAATGCCGATCGCCGCTGTAACGGGATTCCAGATGCAGGTGAACAGGTTCATGACCAGCATGACGCCGATCGTGCCGAGCGCGTGGAATGCGATCTGCGGGATGATCGGACCTTTGCTGCGGAAAGTGACATTTCTCTGCAGCGGGAAGTTGATGCACTCGCCCAGGATGATCGAAGTGTAGTTGGCCAGGGTGAAGGCGAGCCCGCCGTCCGCGAGGCTGTTTCCTATTACCGCCAGTGTGAACGGGACGCCGAACATCTGCGTCCTGATGCCGGGCCACACCCATTCCGCATCGCCCACGAGTCCATGGTAAAAACCGGGAAGGAAGGTGAGCAGCAAATACTTGATGAAAGTGACTACGTAGCTGAATAAGATGAACAAGCCGCCCTCACGGATCCACTGCGCCGCTTTGGGGTGTTTTTCCGCGAAATTTTCCAAAAAATCTTTCATAAATCTAACCCCTCGCTTGTCATAGGCGCAAGCCTACGGCCTTCATGCAGTGGGCAGTTGACAGATCACTTATCTCCCTTCAGACGTTTTTCGTACTTTTTGTTCTCCCTTCCGTTGGAGAAGTAACCGCCGATGACCTTTCCCAGGCCTCCGAAGAAGTGGCCGTTGACAACGTCCACCATGCCTTCCACCATCTTCTTGTCCACTGCGCCGCCCGTCATTTTTCCAATGGCGCGGAAAGGCATGTTGTAAATAAACAGGACGTTCAGGTCAGGTTTACCGGCCGCGTCGGCCTCTTTCTTTTTCTTTTCCAGCTGCTTGTAGATAAAGCGGGCCAGTCCGCTTTTGGCGTTTCCGAGCTGGCAGATCGCGTCGTTCTCGCCAAGCTCGCTCCCCCAGCTGCCGTCCGGGATCGGGCCGCCCAGAAGCTCCTCGAATGCCTCGTCCGGAATCTCCAGAATCCTGCCCTCTCTGTAAGCCGCCAGCTTCGCCTCGTCATAAGGTGCAGGATCTTTCTCACCCACAGCCGCAAGTTTCTCCTCGTCATACGGTGCGGGAACTCCCTCACCCGCAACGGCAAGTTTCCCCTCAAGCCGGATGTCTGCCACGGAGCTGCCCACACTGATCGTGTAATCGCCGCCCTCGACAGCCCAGCCATTTTTCTTCACATTGAAGTAACGGAAGGTGTATTTGTCGAACGGGATCACTACTTCCGCACTCTCCCCTGCCTTCAGGAACACTTTGGCGAATCCCTTGAGTTCCTTTCGGGCACGCAGAATTCCTGATCCGGGCAGACCTGCATACAGCTGCGTGATTTCTGCGCCGTCGCAGCTTCCCGTGTTTTTCACGGTAAAGGACGCGCCCTTCTCGTCCACCTTCAGATCCGAGTACTCGAACGTTGTATAGGAAAGGCCGAATCCGAAGGGATAGCGCACCGGTTTGCCAAATGTGTCAAAATAGCGATACCCGACAAACAGTGCCTCTCTGTAATCGGAGTTTCTCTCTTTTGCCGGATAATAAGGTGCCGAAGGCGTATCCTCATAAACTAACGGATAAGTCTCCGCCAGCTTGCCTGACGGATTGACGCGGTCTGTGATCAGGTCCAGCATAGCGCCCGCTCCCGCCTGGCCTGTCAGATATCCGTGCAGGATTGCCTGAAGGCTGTCCTCCCACTCCATCTCAATGGAGGAGCCGGCGCTGATCACACCGACGATATTGGGATTGACTTCCGCCATCGCGCGCAGGACATCGATCTGCACCTGCGGAATGCGCATGTGGGTTCGGTCGAGACCCTCCGACTCGCTCATCTCATCCAGGCCGAAGAAGTAAAGGACCACTTCGGCGTCTTTCGCTGCTTTGACAGCTTCGGAGAGAAGCACTGCGTCCTTTTCTCCGTTTCTGAGATAGCCGCGGCACATCGCTTTGACTTCCAAATCTCGCTCACCCCGGATCAGTTTCTCCACAATCTCCACTTTTGTGGAATTGACCATGGAAGAGCCGGCGCCCTGATAACGGGGAGCGAAAGCAAAATCACCCACTACGGAGACTTTCGTTCCGGGCTTTAAGGGAAGGATCGCGTTGTCGTTTTTGAGCAGCACGGCACACTGCGCCGCCGCTTTTCTCGCCAGAGCGTGGTGCCCCTCGATATCGAACTCCTCGCTGTGGCCCTTTGCTGCCTCTGTCGTCGTCAGAACTGCGTCCAGCAGCTCATCGACGCGCGCATCCAGATCCTCCATGGAGAGGCTCCCGCTGTTTACGGCTTCCACCAGTTCTCTGGCGGAGCCCAGACCGGGAGCCGGCATTTCCAGATCGGAGCCCGCCTTGACTGCCGTGACGTGATCGTTGGCGCCGCCCCAGTCGGAGACCACAAATCCCTCATATCCCCACTCACCGCGCAGGATCTCTTTGATCAGGTGCATGCTTTCGTTGGCATATTCGCCATTGACCTGGTTGTAAGAAGTCATCACGGACCCGGGTCCGGATTCGTCGATCGCCATCTCAAAACCGGTCAGATAGATCTCCCGCAGAGTGCGCTCGTCAACAACCGCGTTCATTGCCATTCGGCGCTCCTCCTGAGAGTTGACCGCGAAGTGCTTGATGCAGGAGTAGACGCCCTGGCTCTGAATTCCCTTCACGTAGGAAGCCGCCATTCTGCCTGCCAGATACGGGTCCTCTGAAAAGTACTCGAAGTTGCGCCCGCACAGGGGATTCCTCTTGATGTTCATGCCCGGCCCGAGCAAAATATTGACGCCCATTGCTTTGGCCTCTTCGCCCAGCGCGGTGCCTACTTCTGTTCCCAGATCCCTGTCCCAGCTGTTTGCCATCGTCGCCGCAGTCGGGAAACAGGTCGCCGGCAGAGAGGCATTCAGCCCGAGATGATCGCCCGCGCCCGCCTGGCGTCTGAGCCCGTGGGGGCCGTCGGACATGATCATCGACGGAATATTCAGTCTCGGAATGTCCCTCGAGTCCCACGCGCCCTTACCGCCGAGCAGAGCGGCTTTTTCTTCCAGAGTAAGCTGATCCAGTAAATCTTTATGCTTCATTGCTTCCCCTTTCTGAACCGGCGCTATGCTTAGATCTCTTCGTCCTCCACGATTGCGACCCGAAACATTTTCTGCCATCCCTTTTACATCTTGTTTTTGCGTCTGGTCTCTTCTTCCCTCCAGGCTCTCTTCGCCGCAGAGGAGGAAGACAGGAATGTGTCCTTGAGCGCCTGAGTGAAGAGCTCCATCTCCTCCTCCCTGCCGTATTTGGCAGGTACGGTCACCGTCATGCTGTAGAAATCTTTGGCTGTCTTTTTCAACTTTTCCTCATCGCTGGACGATGTGATCCCGAAGAACTTTTTCCCGTAATTCGGCCCTTTGCAAGTGGAAAGATAGAGCTCTGCAGCGTTGCGGTATTCCCAATAGGCGGCGGCTTTTTTCACATCATCCCAGTCCTGTGTGTTCTCCAGTCCCAGCCCTTTGATGATATCTCTGATCTCGTGTTCTCCAACAGCCTTGATGAGATACATAGGGCGGAGATAGCCGGGCAGGATCACGATGTTCCAAATGAAATTGTCGACCCTGCGGCCTTTGTTTCTGGGATCCGTATAGCGCAGATCCATGAGCTCTTTGCGGAAAGCGTTCGCTCCGTCGTCTTCCTCTTCCTGCGCGATGCGCTCATACAATTCTCTTCTCTTTTCAGGGTCGAGCTCACTGTAGAATTCGTTCCAACATTCATTTACCTGATACATGAAGCCCTCCGATACTAATTGTCGTACAATCCTATATTCTCCATAGTGATCTCGGAATAGGGCAGCCGGATATACTTTCCGTCTGTCAGGCCGAGATCATCGAGGGGATCACCGGCCGCGAGCGCCAGAGCGAGCTGCAGCATGGCCATGGCCTGCCCCTCCTTGTCATTATACACCGTTCCGATCAGTTTGCCGCTCCGAACACCCTCCAGGCCGACTTTTGTACCGTCGATCCCAATGATCGCGGGCCGTTGATCCGCAGGCGTCTCTCTTTTGTCATATTCGTCCGCCGCGCCCAGCGCCATATCGTCATTATTGGCAAGCACCAGCTCGATTTCCTCTGAATATCGGTCGATCAGCTGGCCCATTCTGTTCTGCGCCTGACCGCGGTTCCAATTGGCGATGGCGGATTCCAGTTTCTCGATCCGGATCCCCTCCTCGATCAGCGCGTCCACAGAGGTCTCGCTCCTTACGATGGCGTCCTGATGTCCCGCTTCACCTTCCAGCACTACGTACTGAATGATTCCGTCCCCGCTCCGGTCCGTCTCCGGATGCGAGTTTATATACGCGGCAGCGGCTCGTCCCTGAATTCTCCCTGACTCAAAGGCGTCGGCACCCACGTAATACAGTCTGTCCCAGCTCTGCAGGTCCTCCTCCACCAATTCTCTGTTGAAAAAGATCACCGGTATATCGGCTTCCCTTGCCATCTCGATGATCATGGACGGATCGGTCCTGTCCACAAGGTTGACGCAGATCACGTCGCACTCCTTGGCGATCAGTTTTTCGACCTGTTCGTTCTGCGTGATCTGGCTTTTGGCAGCATTATATGTCAAAACACTGACCGCCGTACCCTGTTCCTGTGCACTGATCTCGGCCACATCTGACATGAACTCCTCCATCAGCTCGGAGATAAAGGTGTCGTACTCGTCATAGACCGTTATTCCTATTCGGATCTCTCTGTTCCTGTGCCCGTGTTCGGACCCGCACCCCGTGAGCGCAGCTGTGATCAGGCAGACTGTCCAAAATATAGCTAAGATTCTGCAATAAGTATTCATATCCTTCGCCCCGTATGACTTGTTTCACTCTGTTACTGGACCACCGGAAACAGAAGTTTTTCGTTTTCAGGATCGTGTACTTCCTCTGTGAGGACACCGGAAAAGCCAATCTCAATGTCCTTCATGACCGGAATATCATTGGAAAGGCATCGGGAAAGCTGTGCAAGGCTCTGATATCCCATTGTAAACTCGTTGGGAATGATCATGCCGCTGATCACACCTCTGTCCAAATACGAGATATTGGAAGGACTGCAGCCGATCCCGAAAAGCCTGCCTCCGGGCAGTTCCTCCGAAACCGATAGTTCCGCTGCCCGCATGAGCAGCGGATCCTCCAGCACCGCTATGGCATCCGCTTCTTTGGACCGTGTCAGCGCAGTCATCATATACTCCCGATCGGTCTCGATCAGCAGAATGCTGCCTCCGGCGCCTTCCACCGTTTCCGTGAGTCCCTGCAGCATTTCCTTTTCCGAATACCGCAGCAGATTCCTTATGAGAACTGATACATAGGGGGCCGGGCCGCTCTTTTTTAACAGCATCTCTCCCAGCGCTTCCCCCATTTTCCTCCCCGACGGCACGACGGCTGCAGAGCCCGCACTGCTGTCCCTGATCCCGTCGGTCTCCACAAATACGATCTTCATAGTATTCGTGCCGATATCCGTCATCTCCGAATCATAGAGCGAGAGGATCAGCGCATCCGCTCCGCCCGCCGCTTCCTGACTGATCAGGTTTTTCTGGTCCTGCGCGCTTTCAAACTCAGGCGAAGCGATGAAAGCGACATCGACTCCGTATTCTCTTGCCGCCTGGTCAATGCCCAGACGGAAAGCCGTCCAGCGCTCATTGCTGCTGTCTTCCACGATCACGGAAACTCTGGGCATGGTCTTCTCCTCTCCCGTATGGAGAAGATTGTAAGCCGCCCAAAGCGCAACGGTGATCAAGAGCAAAATGATAATATTGACCCCCCACGGCTCTTTAAGAAAATCAAATTTTCTCTTCATCATTCCCTCCGATCTTGCCGTCCAGTATCTTTTCAATGTCAGGTCTGTAGGCGATGGCAGGAAGATGGATCCTGACCTGTGTTCCCTCGTCGGGCTCGCTGCTGATCACGAGGCCGTACTCCTTTCCGAAACGCAGCTGGATTCTGGTGTGCACATTGTAGAGGCCTACGCCGTTTCCGTGTCTGGTGGAATTCTCTTCCTCCTCCAGGGTGCTGCTTTCGAGAAGCTTTTCCACCTGTTCTTCCGGCATACCCAGACCGTTGTCAATGACATCCAGATATACATCTGAGCCTTCTCTCGATCCCCGCACCAGAATCTCTCCGTCTCCGTCCATACTCTGCACACCGTAATAGATCGCATTCTCCAGTATGGGCTGCAGGATCAGCTTGACCGTGCACAGATCCATGATTTCCTCCGGGATCTCGTAGCTGATCTCGAACGCGTTCTTATATCGGATCTGCTGGATATTCATATAGGACTGCGCGTGCCGGATCTCGTCCCGGATCGTAATGATCGTCTTGCCGTGGCTGATACTGATCCGCAGGAGACTGGCCAGCTGGCGGATCATATAGACGGCTCCCCGGTCATGACCTCCCTCGATCATCCAGACGACCGAATCCAGCGTATTGTAGAGGAAATGCGGGTTGATCTGCGACTGCAGCGCATCCAGCTCGGTCCTTCTTTTTTCCTCCTGCTGGGATACGACGTCCTCCATCAGCTGATTGATCTTCTGAACGGACGTCTGCAGTGTTTTGCCCAGGTGTTCCACCTCCTGCGGTCCTCCGATATAAATGTCGGGATTCAGATTTCCGTTTTCGAGATCCCGCACGGACTCGTCCAGGCGCAGAAGCGGGCGGATCACGCTGCCGGATACGATCTGGTTGATCAGGAGGATGCTGAGCAGAGCAAAGGCCAGGACCAGTACCAGGAAATACTGTGTTTTGCCCATGCCGATGCTGAAATTCTCAAGGGGGATCACACTGACCAGCTTCCATCCGGTATAGCTGACCGTTTTGATGATCGTGATCCTTCTCTCCCCATTGTACTGCGTGATATAAGTCCCGTCTGTCCTTCCGGATATAGCGTCGGTCTCTTCCTCATACAGCCCGGCGTTGATCAGACTCATGCGGGGATGATAAATGATCTCCCCATCTCCGCTGCACAGATAGATGTATTCCGACCGCTCATCAGAATTAGCCTTTTCAAGCATCTGCTGGATACCGGAGAAGTTCATGTCGATGAGTAGGACGCCTCTCTGCGGAAACCCTCCCCGATTCAGTTCCACCACCCGGCTCATGGAGATGACCCAGTGATACTGTCCGATCGGGTCATCAAAGAGGTTCTGTACATGGGGCAGCGAAAAGTGCAGGTTCTCCATCGTGTTCCGGGCTTCCGTGAACCAGGACTGCTGCGTCACCGGGATTCCCTCTTTTTGGGCGGAAACCGGCACGGCGCTGACCAGCTCTCCGCTGCTGTTATACAGCGCAATGCTGACCATATCATCTTTATGGGCTTCATAGAGCAGGCTGAACTCCGGATCCGGAGAAGTCGTCTCCAGATCTATATTTTTAATATCAGAATAATAGAGCGCATCGGAGAGCCGCCGCATACTCCTTAGATAATCTTCCATGCTCCGCTTGGTCTGTCCCAGAAACTGCGCCGCGTTTTCCGTCATCATTTCCTGGGATCGGAGGGAAAACCGGCTGTATAAGATCATCCCGAGAACGACCATGACGATCCCCGCGATCAGGGAGAAGGACATGGTGATATTCGTTTGTATGCCGGTATTCTTTATCTTCAGCCTTTTTCTGAGCTGACCGACTGCCCTTGAGATTCTTTCCTTCACGCTCTCTTGCCCTTCGATTTTTTATATTTGGTCGGTGACATTCCGTACTTTTTCTTGAACACATAGCTGAAATAGTTGGGATCTGCGTAACCCACCTTTCCTGCTATGATATATGTCTTCTCGTCTTCCTCATCGATCAGACGGAGCGCCTCCTTCATGCGGTAGTCCGTCAGATAATTGATGAAGGTGGAACCTGTCTCCTTTCGGAAAACAGTGGAGAAATAGGCCGCGCTGACGCCCAGGCTCGAGCAGACCATCTCCAGGTCCAGATCCGCGTCGCTGTAGTGGTCCCGGACAAAATCCAGCGCAAGAGAGACAAATGACCTCGTCTTGGAAACCCGCTGCTCCCGCATCACTGCCAGCGCTCGTCCGCAGGTCTCCCGCAGCCATTGCCTGAGCTCATCCGCCGTATCCATCTGCATGAGATAACTGTATATATCGCTTCTGATATCTGCGCTTTCGGGCAGGATCTGTTCGACATCGATCTCATAGTTGGAGCAGAAGCGATAGAATCCGGTGAGAAGTTCCATGAGGATCAGCCGATATTCCCGGAGCCCGGTCTTTCCGATCTGGTCAATATTTTGATCGATCAAAAGATCGATCCGCTCATACATGCTCTCCTCGTTTCCCATCTTGATCTGTTTGAAGATCTCTTCCAGCGTCTCGTCGTATTTGTATACGACCTGTTCGCGGTTGGGGACGATCTCACGTATGTTGATGGCTTTTCCCGTTCCGTAGAGGATCCTGTAGGACAAGGCCTCCCTCGCGCCTTCATATGCAGCGGGAAGGTCGTGGATCTGCGCAGTCGTCTTGCTGATCCCCACTGTGACCACCGCTCTGCAGCTGCGTTTGGCCAGGCGGCTGAACCGGTCGCAGTCGTCTGTGTAGGCAGAAACGACCTCCTGGTCCGACAGCTGGGAGAGCAGGATAATATTGCCGCGGTAATAAAAGAGATAGCTGTTCCATCTGTCTTCAAAGTAATCTTCCGCCAGTTCCCGCACGGAAAAAGTCAAAAGCCGGGGCGTGAGATCCTTAGGGAGCTCCGAAGCAGAGACGTGAATGATCGCGATGATAAAGAGCGGTCCGTCAAGTCTGAGCCGGTAATCCTCCACATACTCCCGCAGCCTTTCTTCCGGAATATGCCCTTCCATCAGAGAGAGGAAAAAGTTCTCGCGCAGCATGGGCAGGCTCTTCTGATAATACTCCTCGAGGCGCTCTACGGATCTTCGCCGGTCCCTGTCTTCGTCCAGCTGCCGGCGGATCTTCTCGAAAACTCTCCTGATCTCCTCGGAGTCGATGGGTTTGAGCAGATACTCTTCCGCTCCCAGCCGGATCGCTTCCTTGGCGTACTCAAACTCGTCGAATCCGGAAAAGATGATGATCCGAATATCGGGAAAAAGGCTTCGAAGGCGCCTCGTCAGCTCCAGCCCGTCCATATAGGGCATTTTGATGTCCGTCATGACGACATCCGGCTGCAATTCCTCCGCCATCTCCAGTGCTTCCGCCCCGTTTCTCGCGTAACCGCAGATTGTAAATCCCAACTCTTCCCAATTCAGTCTGCGCATGATCACTTCGATCACTTCCTGCTCATCATCGACCATCAATACCGAATACAGATTCATAATTATTTTGCCGTCCGTGCGCTTTGCGCGGATCCCTCCATGATTTTTAGTTTATCGTTTTTTAGTTTGCCAAAATATTATTTTTCGATTTAGAAGAAAACGGCCGGGATAAACCCGGCCGTTCGTATCAACCTTACAGATTTGATTATTTCTTTGCCACGTACTTTCTGATATCCAGAGAGATCGCGATGTAGATGATGATACCAAGAGCGATCCACTGTGCGTTTGCGTTGACGCCCAGGAACTGCAGTGCT
>CADCIU010000060.1 GCA_902801585.1 uncultured Lachnospiraceae bacterium
ACCGCATATTTGACGCCCACATACTTGGCAATCTCATCTTCTACAGCATTAATATTAGCACCAACTGTGGATACCCAGTTGGTCAGAATTGCATCATCTACCCACTTGCGCTCTTCTCCATGCATTGTGGGAGAAGAGAGCCATACTTTGGATTCAAAGGGTTCAATTCCTACAAAACGAGAATCTTTCAGAAAGTCATTCATAATCAATTATCTCCGTGAAACATTCTATACATATGCCATGTCATGGCTGTTATTGTGCAACTTCTATTTCTCCACCACCCAGAAAACGCACCAGCCTCAACTGATACGTCTCTGTCCACACTTACGTGCCATTATTTAATCTCATCACGCACTCGCACTATGCAGCACCTGCTGCCCGCTCTTCGCCAGCTTCTCGTAGGTCTTGTCCTTCTCACCCACATTCTCCGGATGATAGGTCGCCACCATCTTCTCCACCTGCGCGCGGATATCCCCCTTATTGGAATAGGCCACATACATCAGGTGTTCCAGCTGGTCCAAGAAGACATCCGTCTCAAACGGAATCGGCTTCCCGATGTGAATGAGCTCATTGTCCGTCTTGGTCAGGCCCTCTTCCGCCATGAGCTTCTCCTCATAGAGCTTCTCGCCGGGCCGCAGACCCGTGTAGACGATCTTGATGTCCACATCCGGCTTGTACCCGGACAGGCGGATCATGTTCCTTGCCAAAGTATCGATCTTCACAGGGCTTCCCATATCCAGCACGAAGATCTCCCCGCCCTTGGCGTAGGTGCCTGCCAGAAGGACCAGGCTGACCGCCTCCGGAATGGTCATAAAGTAGCGGATGATATCGGGGTGGGTGACCCTGACTGGTCCACCCTGCTCAATCCACTTCCTGAAGAGCGGAATGACGGATCCGTTGCTTCCCAGCACGTTGCCGAATCGTACGGCGACAAACTCTGTTTTGATATTGCGGAAAACCTCGCCGGTGCCGTCCTTATCCGCGTTCTCAATGCCCGAATGGGTGAAGAGCTGCGGAATCTCGTTGGCCTTGCCTGCTTTGATCTTGGCGTCAAAGCTCTGAATGATCATCTCACACAGTCTCTTGCTGGCTCCCATAATGTTGGTGGGATTGACAGCTTTATCTGTTGAGATCAGTACGAAGCGCTCACAGCCATGCACCATGGCGGCATAAGCGGTTTTATAAGTACCGATCGCATTGTTCTTAATCGCCTCGTTAGGACTATCTTCCATGAGCGGCACATGTTTGTGCGCGGCTGCATGATAGACCAGCTGAGGCCTGTATTCTTCGAAGACGCCGAATATCCTGCGGCTGTCTCGCACCGATCCGATCAGTGTCACCAGATCCAAGTCAGGATACTTCTCTCGCAGCTCCATCTGAATATCGTAGGCGTTGTTCTCGTAGATGTCAAAGATGATCAGCTGTTTGGGCGAATGCGCCGCGATCTGCCGGCAGAGCTCGCTGCCGATGGAGCCGCCGCCGCCTGTGACCAGCACTGTTTTGCCGTTGATGAAGTCGAAGACTTCCTTCATGTCAGCTTTGATGGGCTCCCTGCCCAGGAGGTCTTCCACAGAAACCTTTTTCATCTTGCTGACCGTTATATCACCGCGCATAAACTGGTACATACCGGGCAGATTCTTGAGCTCGCAGTTGGTCTCTTTGCAGATATTGAGGATATCTCTGCGCTCTTCCGCGGTTGCGCTGGGGATAGCCAGATAGATCTTCTGGATCCCGTACTTGTCGACGTTTTCCAGGATGCTCTCCCGGCCGCCCACGATCGGAACGCCGTCGATGAAGCGTCCCCACTTGTTGGGGTCGTCGTCGATCACGCAGAAGACCTTATCTTCCAGCTCGATCGAGCGGCGAATGTCGCGGATGATGGCCTGGCCGGCGTTGCCGGCTCCGATGACCATGACGCGCCCTTTGTCGGAGCTCACTCTGTTATGAATGCGCAGAAGGATGACAAACCGATAGGAGAATCGAATGCCCACCATGAACAGGAACTGCAGCATGATGCCGATCGCGTAGTACGAGATCGGCATGCGTCTGAACAGTGCTGTGATCCCTATCGTATGGAAGAGCCCTGTTATAGCTGTGGCTGCGATCAGATACAGAAGTTCCGAATAGCTGGCATATTTCCATATGCTCTTGTACAGCCTGGTCCGCCAAAATACCAACAGACAGAAGGCTGTATAAAAAGGCGCGAACTTGTACCACGCTTCCAGATAAGGACTTGGAATTGCAGAAAACTTGCAGTCAAACCGCAGCCACAGAGCCAGTCCGTAGGCCAGGTTGACGGCGATCACATCATACATGATCAGCAGCACTGCTACCGTGTGCCAATGACCCTTTAAGAGGTTGCGGCGCTGCTGCGGCTTCCCATCCCGGCTCGATTTTCTGACGCCGGTGATGCGCTGTTTTTTATTAGTAGTTACATCTTTGTTACTCAAAGGATACCATCCTTACTATCTATCAACACAAGTACATTTATAACACTCATATATACAATGTCAAAGTAGAAATATACAGTATTAGCGAAAAGTTTTCAAGATTATTTAGAGTTCACCCCTCTGCTCTGGGCAAAAAACAGGCTATTCGCGCTATTTTCGCCCCTCTTTCGAGCCGGATCACGAAATCTTTCGAAGGCAAATGTTGAAAAAAGTCAGTTCCACGGGTCACTTGCAGAAGTGCTCTACTTTGCCACCTTCACCTTTCTGGACGCGCTCCAGGCCGAGTAGTAGGTCTTCCCGGAGACGGTCTTGTAGCTGCGGACTCTGACATAGTAGGTCTTGCCTTTGGTGAGGCTTCCGAAGCGTCGATCTCATTGAGCGAGGAGTCATACAGGGTTCCCACCGGGTCCAGATCCCCGTTATTGTAGGAATAGATGGTGTAGTCGCCTTCCGTCTCCGACACGAACTTGAAATAGGCTTCTCCGCCGGCGAGCGCCGTCACGCTGCTCATCGGCGCACAGGTCGTCACGGTCATACTGCTGCATATTGCCTGAATTTCATGGTTTTCCCCCCTCGATGTGAGTATTATCTAGGTCCTGCAATACCCATTCTCTAATCACGTCATGTGTCGTTATTTCGTTTAAGAATATGTAACACTGATACCTATCTAATTTACCATTTATTGGCAAATGTCAAGCATCTTTTTGCCGGTAGACGTCAGATTGTACCCTATCTAGACCAATCTTCATCCAGAGCTATGTGTATGAAGCTTTTTCCCTGTATGTCCTAACAGTAGCCTTTTCATATTTTGTGCATTATATTCAAATATAATACATAAAAATCATATATTTCGATTTATATCGTTAACTCATCTTATGATCCCAACACAAAATATTCCCTCCGACATCACTGCCGGAGGGGATTTCATTGGGGTGTACCCTATTTTGAACGATGTAAGAATTACAGCTGCGGGCCTGCTGCCACGAGTGCCTTGCCGGCCTCGTTGCCCTGGTACTTGACGAAGTTCTTGACAAAGCGGCTTGCCAGATCCTTGGCCTTGGTATCCCACTCGGAAGCGTCCGCGTAGGTGTCGCGGGGATCGAGGATCGCGGGATCAACGCCCGGAAGCTCTGTGGGAACTTCGAAGTTGAAGTAAGGGATCTTCTTGGTGGGAGCCTTGAGGACATCGCCGTTGAGGATCGCGTCGATGATGCCGCGGGTATCCTTGATGGAGATGCGCTTGCCGGATCCGTTCCAGCCTGTGTTCACGAGGTAAGCCTTCGCGCCGCTCTTCTCCATTCTCTTGACCAGCTCCTCGCCGTACTTGGTGGGGTGCAGCTCCAGGAATGCCTGGCCAAAGCAAGCGGAGAATGTGGGAGTGGGCTCTGTGATGCCGCGCTCTGTGCCTGCCAGCTTAGCTGTGAAACCGGACAGGAAGTAGTACTGTGTCTGCTCAGGTGTCAAAATAGAGACCGGAGGAAGTACTCCGAACGCATCCGCGCTCAGGAAGATCACGTTGTCAGCTGCAGGTCCTGCAGAGATCGGGTTGACCTTCTTGACGATGTTCTCGATGTGCTCGATCGGATAGGAAACACGAGTATTCTCGGTCACGCTCTTGTCAGCGAAGTCGATCTTGCCGTTTGCATCAACTGTTACGTTCTCAAGAAGAGCATTTCTTCTGATCGCGTTGTAGATATCGGGCTCGGACTCTTTATCCAGGTTGATGACCTTGGCATAGCAGCCGCCCTCGAAGTTGAACACGCCCTCGTCGTCCCAGCCGTGCTCGTCATCGCCGATGAGGAGTCTCTTGGGATCGGTGGAAAGAGTGGTCTTGCCGGTGCCGGACAGACCGAAGAAGATCGCGGTGTTCTTGCCTTCCATGTTGGTGTTGGCGGAGCAGTGCATTGCTGCGATTCCCTTCAGAGGAAGGTAGTAGTTCATCATGGAGAAGATGCCCTTCTTCATCTCGCCGCCGTACCATGTGTTGATGATGACCTGCTCGCGGCTTGTGATGTTGAAAGCAGCTGCGGTCTCGGAGTTCATGCCCATCTCTTTGTAGTTCTCTACTTTGGCCTTGGAAGCGTTGTAGACAACGAAATCAGGCTCATAGGTCTCAAGCTCTTCTGCTGTGGGCTGGATGAACATATTCTTGATGAAGTGTGCCTGCCATGCGACCTCAACGATGAAACGGACTGCCATGCGGGTGTCCTTGTTGGCGCCGCAGTAAGAATCTACGACATAGAGCTTCTTGCCGGAGAGCTCTTTTTTGGCAATTTCCTTGAGGATTGCCCAGTTCTCCTCGGACAGGGGGTGGTTGTCATTGGGATACTCAGGTGTTGTCCACCAAACGGTATCCTTGGAGTTCTCGTCCATGACGATATATTTGTCTTTAGGGGAACGGCCGGTGAAGATGCCGGTCATTACGTTGACGGCGTCGAGCTCAGTGAGCTGGCCTTTCTCATATCCCTCGAGAGTAGGATCCATCTCTGCCTTGAAAAGGTCCTCATAGCTGGGATTGTGGATGATCTCGGTCGTGCCGGTGATTCCATACTGTGTTAAATCTACTTTTGCCATAATTCTACCTCTTTCTTTACGATGGTTCTTGCCGGCGCCGGGGGTCAGTTTTCTTGTTCAGGTCCTTGTCACAGCTTACGCGAAAACGTTAACGTCGTGGTCATTCTGCCGTTTCTTAGTACTCCACTGGCAGCTGGCGCCTTGTCTGTGCATTTTAATACATCGATTCATTAAAGAAATTAGCATAAATACTGTTAAATTTCAATCAATTATAAATTTTTGGATATTATGTGGAAATTCCTATGATTTGGCAATTGTTTTCGGTGGTTTTGCCTATGGCTCAAAAAGAGCGCCGCCCCTGCCGACAAATCATCAGCAGGCACAGCGCCCCTTTTTAAACTCATCTCAATATGAAAATGTCCCCGACACCGATCCAAACGGCTCATTGGAATTCCTGATGCGAACCCCCGTAATTGTGTATCGATACATAACACCTTTCTGGAGCTGCTCAACCGAAATCTCGATCTCACCGTCCGCATAATCGTCGATGCCTGTCACCTTGTTGTATGCACCGCTGGTGATGACCGCCGAAGGCGTCTCCCACTCGACGCGCGCATCAAACTCAATCTCTACCTGCCCGCAATCTTCGTCGTACTCGACTTTCTTGACCGGTACAACACCGTACGACTCAGGAATCCTGAACTTGCCGGATACCGGGCTGCTTTCCGTCTCATTAGCGGCACCGCTTGCCGCGGCACTCGCCGCTTCGCTCTTCTCTCGGATGCCCTCGATCGTATAGAGATATGTCTCCCCGACAACATAATTACTGAGCACAAACTCCAACTCGTCGTCATCCGCCTCTGCGATCACCGCATCCACCGCGTTGCCCGCAGAATCCGTCACTGCAATCTTCACATTCTCGTAACTGACTTCGGTGCTGAACTCAACTGCTATTCTGCCTTCGCCCTCGTACTCCGCCTTGCTGATCGTGACAGCTGCCTTGACCATCAGGCTTAGTACCGCAGAAGCCAGCATCACAGCAAACACCGCAGTCATGATCTTAAATCTCATATCAGAAATATGAAATTTACCACTGCTCATGATGAGCTCCTTTCTATCCGCTTTCCCCGTGTCCGAAGCGAATTCCTTTTCCCCTTCTCAGTCAAAATATCACTCCGTCTACGGAACAATTACATTTCCCAATCATTAAAACTTTGTTTCTTAATTATAATACTTCAGTAATATTTGTGCAAATTAAGAAACTATAAACAAAATAACATGTCCATTTTTGCCAATTCCACACCGTAATATACCAAAGTTTTCTGTTTTCCTCAATATGCTGTACTGTATTTTCTAAGCGACACTCTCGTTCCCACAGCAAAGATTCGCCTCATGCCGGATTTTTTTGCCGTCTTTTTGCGCTCGTCTGAATGATCACAAAGATGATCAGGAGAAGGAGGATTGGTATCAACAGGAAAGGCACAATATAGATCGGCCGGATTTGGATCGCATCCGCGACGATCATTGCGTTGCCGTCTGCGTTATCGATTCGATGCGCTCTGACCAGCAGTCTGTGCGTATTGATACCGTAGGGCGTGCAAGTGATCAAAGTGCAGTAGTCTTTGCCTTCTTCGATCGTCAGATGGCTGAGGTCCGTCGGTTCAACGGTCCAGATGTGGTCCACTTCATATGTCAGCGTGACATTCAGGACCGCTATTGTAAAAGTGTCACCTTCGCGAATCTTGTCCAGATCCGTGAACAGTTTCGCAGAGGGGAGGCCTCTGTGCCCCGACAGAAGGCAGTGCGTGTTCTCCCCGCCCACCGGGAGGGAGGACTCCTCCATGTGGCCGATCGATGTCTGCAGGACACTTTCATCCGTTCCATGATATATAGGAAGCAGCAGGTCGATCTTTGGAATACTGATGTACCCCATCACGCCGGTATCGTTAATACTCAGGACTTCTTTGTACCTCGCTCTTTCAGCATCCGTCATGTGCCATTTCAAGCCGCCTTGGGCCAAGCTCTCATTGTATTCCCTCGCCTCGGCCAACAGCCTTTCATATTCTTCCGTGTTCATATCAGAGATACGCTCTGCGTAGGTCATTACCGCTCGTGACTGGTGGAACCTGTTCCAATAATCTGAGAACGACGGATATGCCAAAAGACCGCCCCCCACCACCATTGCCGCCACAAGGATCAATGTGATCAGGCGGTCCGTAATCCGACGCCCCGCAGAGCTGCCTCTACGACTGCCTGTTCCGCTGCCGGACTGCTTGCCTGTTCCGCTGCCGGACTGGCTGCCTGTTCCATTACGGGACCCGCTGTGCGTTCCGCTGCCGGACCCGCTGCCTGCGTTGTCGAGCCGCTTCATATTACATACCTCCACTTTTCGAATCACGCCAGTGCATTTTACCTTTTTTTCCGGCAAAACAGGCCTATAAAAGTTCCTTATAGATCTCCCTCTTGGAGACGCCCCGGTCCGCCGCCACTTTTTTCATCGCTTCCTTGCGGCTGATCCCCTGGTCCGTGTAGAGCGCCATGTGCTCCTCGAGCGTCATATCCTCGAAGGATTTCCGCTTCTCTTCTTCGAGTGAGGCGCGGTCCGCGCCTTCCAAGACCAGCACATATTCGCCGCGCGGCTCGTTCTCGCCATAGTAATCGATCGCCGAAGCCAGCGTCATCGGCAGGGCCTCTTCAAATTTCTTGGTCAACTCGCGGCAGAGCGTGATCCGTCTGTCGCCCAGATTGTCATACAGTTCCTGCAGAGTCCCGCGCAGATGGTGCGGCGCCTCATAGAGGATCGTTGTCCGCTCCTCTCTGCGCAGCTGGGTCAAAATATACCTTCTCTCCTTCTTGTCCGTCGGCAGAAAGCCCTCAAAACAGAACCTTCTGGCCGGCATGCCGGACATGGTGAGCGCTGTGATCAAAGCACAGGCGCCCGGCAGAGAGGTCACTTTGATCCCCTGCTCGATGCACTTCGCAGCGATCACTTCGCCGGGATCGGAGATGGCAGGGGTGCCGGCGTCTGTCACGACGGCAATGTTTTGACCGCTCCGCAGTTTGCCGATCAGTTCGTCCGCCTTCGTGTACTTATTATATTCATGATAACTCGTGAGCGGCTTCTTGATCCCGAAGTGATTGAGCAGACGCAGTGTGTTCCGGGTGTCCTCCGCCGCGATCAGGTCTACTTCCTCGAGGGTGCGCAGGACGCGCTCCGTGATATCGCCGAGGTTGCCGATCGGCGTGGCGCAGAGGTAGAGGGTGCCTTGCGTGCGGGCGCCCCGGAGGCGAGTGTCTCTGCCCAAATCCGCGGCTTCTTTGCTCGAAGCTGCGACTTCTCTGCCCGAATCTTGGGCTTCTCTGCCTGAATCTGCGGCTTCTCTGCCCGAATCCGCATTATTGTTGTTCTCGAACGGTTCTGTTGCCTTCAATATCCGTATACCTCGTAAATCTCGTCGGTGTAAACGCCGGGCTCTTTGTAGACGATGAGCGGTCTCTCGACCGTGAGCCGCGGCCGCCCGCCGCGCGTGCAGTCGAGCAGGACCATGTTGGGTTCGCGGTCCACGTAGGGGTAGACCAGCCGCATCCGCTTGGGTTCCAGCCCGTGATCCCGCAGTGTCGTCATGATCTCCGCCAGTCGGAAGGGCCGGTGCACCAGATAGAAGTGCCCACCCGATTTGAGCAGTTTCTCTGCGGCTCTGGCCACATCGTCAAAACAGCACAGCACCTCATGTCTCGCAATCGCCTTGGGGCTGTCCGGGTTTTGCAATCCGTGGCTCTGGATCATATAGGGCGGGTTGCACGTGACCAAACCAAAAGAAGCAGGCGCAAACAGCGCGTCTGCCTCTCTGATGTCTCCCTGTACGATCCGGACCCTGGATTCCAAACCGTTGAGCCTGACGCTCCTCGATGCCATGTCCGCGCTGTCCGGCTGTATTTCCAGGCCTGTCAAAAGCCTGCAGTCCGACTTGGCTGACATGAGCAAGGGAATAATTCCCGTGCCGGTCCCCAGGTCAAGCAGTTCTTCGCGCGCCACTGACCGGTTCCCGATTCCGTCCTGCACAAAGCCTGTCAGGAGCACTGCGTCCATGCCAAAGCAGAACCTCGCCGGGTCCTGAATGATCCGCAGGCCGCTCCGCTGCAGGTCGTCAATTTTCTCACCGGGGCGAAGAAGTGCGCCGGGGTGATTTGGCTCTGTCTGCGTCATTTCGTGTCCCTGTCTGCCTTATCGCCGCTGTTCTGATTGTTGGAATATCTGCGTCTTCCGTTTCTGCGGTAATTGCGGTCCCCGCGCTCATTGCTATCTCCGCGGTCACTGCGGTCCTGGCGGTCACTGCGGTCTTGGCGCTCGGTACGGTCTTGGCGCTCGCTGCGCTCGGCACGGTCCTGGCGGTCGCCGCGGTCTCCGCGAGTCTGGCGCTCGCCGCGATCCTGACGCTCACTGCGCTCCCCGCGGTCGCCGCGCTCGGCACGGTCCTGGCGCTCGCTGCGCTCCCCGCGAGCCTGGCGCTCGCCGCGGTCCTGCCGGTCGCTGCGGTCTCCGCGATCCCTGCGTCCGCTTCCGCTTCTTTCCTGGCGCTCCTGATTCTCAAGTTTCTCGAGCTCCTGTGCTTCCTTGGGATCCGTGTTTTCCTTGCGGGCACGGCTGCCGCCTCTGCGCCTTCTGCGCAGCACTGTGATATCGTTCACATGGTATTCGTGGTACTCTTTTTCGTCGTCCACTTCCACGAGGATCCTGACGGTCTGGCGGAGCACATTGACGCTCTCCACCAGCCCGCTGAGTCCGTCGTTGCCCTGAACTTCGTCGCCCACTTTGGGAAGGCTGCGGTTCAGCTCCTCGTAAGTATCCGCCTCATTCTTGAGGCAGCACATCAGACGGCCGCAGACACCCGAGATCTTTCCGGGATTGAGCGAGAGGTTTTGCTCTTTTGCCATCTTAATGGAAACCGGAATGAAATCACTCATCCAGGTGTGGCAGCACAGCGGTCTGCCGCAGATGCCGTAGCCGCCCAGTATTTTGGTCTCGTCGCGGACGCCGATCTGGCGCAGCTCGATGCGGGTGCGGAAGACACTCGCCAGGTCTTTGACGAGGTCGCGGAAATCCACGCGCCCGTCCGCGGTAAAATAGAAAAGCACCTTATTGTTGTCGAAAGTGTACTCCGCATTGATGAGCTTCATGTCAAGGCCGTGCGCCTGGATCTTCTCCTGGCAGATGCGGTAAGCTTCCCGCTCCTTGATGCGGTTCTGGCGCTCGATCTCGTTGTCCTCCGGCGTCGCGATGCGGATGACCTCCTTGAGCGGCTGATTGATCCTGCTCTCCGACACATCCATGGGGAGCCCCACCACCGTTCCGTACTCGACGCCGCGCGCGGTCTCGACGATGACGTGACTTCCGCATCTGACATGAAACTCTCCCGGGGCAAAAAAGTAAATCTTCCCGGCCGTCCTGAACCGCACGCCGATCACGCGGACCATTTTCTTCTTATCTTTGTCTTTGCGTGCGTTTTCCGGTTCAGCACTTTCCTCTGTCACCGCTGCGGTTTCTTCATTTTCGGGTGCCGGCTGATCCGCCTGCTCTGACGCAGCAGCTGCGGCCGTCTCAGCGGGCGCTGACTCCTCTTCTTCGGCAGCTGCGGCCGTCTCCACGACTGTCTCCGCCTCTTCGAGCTCTGCCTGCTCTGTTTCTGCAGATGCTGCAGTCTCCTCGACATTCTCAGCTCCTGCCTCTGCGTCAGTAACCGCTTCCTGCTCCTGCACTTCTTCTGCTGCAGAGGCAGCTTCCGCCGCGATCTCCGCTTCCGCAGCAACTTCTGCAGCGATCTCCGCTTCCGTTGCAGCAGCTTCCGCACCGACTTCCGCTGCAATCCGTGAGCTGTTCTTCTCTATGATATCCACTTGCAGGCTCTTGTTGACGATCTCGACTTTCTGATCGTCCCCGCTGATCCTGATCTCGCGGCTCTTTTCCGTAATAATTGTATGATTTATGGTATCCATTGCATCACCTGTATTCCTAATTCCTATTTTGGCACTCAAGCGCGCCGGCGGTACTGCTGCCGAATCTTCAAAAACATGACTTCAAGCGCCGCATCCGCCGCGACATTTGCGCGGAGCCTGCGCGACGCCGCATCGATTTCGTCCAAGATCAGGCCCAGCCGCTCGTATTCGAGTGTACCTGCGGCTTCTATAATATACTGTATATCTTCTTGAAAAATCAAGTTCTCGGTATTTTGTGTACTGAAATACAATAAAACGTCTCGAAACCACATCTGGACGAAGCTCAGCAGCTCCTCCCGCCTCGCCGGGTCCACCCCTGCGGCAAATTCGCCGATCGCGGCGGCGTCCGTGCTCCCAATGTGTGCCAGAAAGTCCACCGTCCGGTCCCGCAGCTCCAAAAACTCCGGATCATCTGTCAAAAGCAGTGCCTGTCCCGGGTTCCCCCCGGCAAACCGCGCCAAAATCTGCGCCTTGTCCTCCGCGATGCCCTTTTCCCGCTGCAGATAGCTCGCAATCTGCGCCTCTTCCACTGCCCGCGTCTGCAGCACGACGCACCGGCTCAGTATCGTGGGCAAAAAAGCGCTCAGCCCATCCGCGATCAAAAAAATGACGGCATACTCCGGCGGCTCCTCCAACGTTTTGAGCAGGGCGTTCTGCGCCTGGACCGTCAATTTCTCGGCGTCGGGAATGATATAGATCTTGTGGGCGTTCGCGTACGGCTTGATCTGAAGGTCCGCTCTCATGCTCCTGATCTCGTCGACGCCGATGCTGTTCGGTTTTGCATGGGTAATCGTGATGATATCCGGCTGGTTGCCGCTCTCGGCCTGAATACACGACAGGCACTTGCCGCACGGCTCCAGCAGTTTGCGCCGCGGCGGCATGGCCGGCGCTCCCGGGCTTGTTGCTCCCGGGTCTCGCGCTTGAGAATCATTCTCCCCCGCCCCTCTGGCTGCGAAATCTTGCGCTCCCGAACCCGAGCCCGGAGAGCACTCCACTTCTTCCTCCTGCAGGTCATTGCACTGCATCGCCGCGGCAAAAACAGAAGCCAGCGTCTTCCGCCCCGAGCCCGCGTCCCCGCTGAGAATATAGGCATGCGAAACACTGCCCGTTCTGAGGGCATTGTACATATGATCTATAATGGCCTTCTGCCCAATAATGCTCGAGAATTTCCGCACGTCTTTCCTCTTAAATAATATAGCTGTCTCTAAAGCAGTTCCATCCCAATCGCTGCTGCATCGGGCGCTCACCCGGGCCTGCTCACTCAGCCGCCTCGCCGTTCACCACATCGAGGAGATACTCCTTGATCTCCTGTTTGCACCGCTGCAGATCGTCATTCACGAACCGCCTCCGCACGCCTGCCTGCTCGAGCTTCTCCTCAGAAAAGTCCTCACAATCGGCCAGGAACCGACGGCACAGTTCTTGATATTTTGGCTGTTCCTCGGCGCGCTCCCGATCCAAAGCCCTCTGCAGCCGCTCGCCGTCCTCCACTTCCACATAGACGGGCAAAACACTGCCCTCTCCAAATCTCGTGTCAAAATACTGCCGCAGCGCAAGGTAGGACTGGGGCGTCCCGATGAGCAATGTGCTGCTGCGCGTGAGGTCGATCTGGCCGTCATCCGCGGTAAAATAATACCACGGCCCATGCACTGTCTGATAACAACGGGACTCGATGATCTTGCCGGCGCTCTCGAGCGCCCGAAACTCCTCCACGGTATAGAAGTGGTACTCGCGGCCGTTCTTCTCGCCGGCGCGGATCGGCCGGGTTGTACAGGGAACGAGGCGCTCGAAAGGAAGCGCCCCGTCTTTGAAAAGTTCTCTGTAAAGTGTGTCTTTGCCGGACCCGCTCTTGCCCATCATGCAGAAAATGCGATGACGAGCGCCGGGTCCAAGTTTACTCTCCAGCTGGTCATTGTTTACCATACTTCAATCACTCTCGTCATGTTGGTGTTGCCTGCTACGCCGAGCGGTACACCTGCTGTGAGGACGATGTTGTCGCCCTTCTTCACATAACCGGCTTTCTTCGCCGCATCGATGGCCGCATCAAAGAGCATCTCTTCTCTGTCTTCCTGCGGAATGTTGAGCGGATATACATCAAACAGCACGTTCATCTGGCACGCTACTGACTCACTGATCGTGCAGGCGATGACCGGGCAGATGGGTTTGTATCTTGACAGACGATTCGCCGTGAAGCCGGAGATCGTAACAGTGATGATCGCTTTGGCCTGAATATCGGACGCCACAGTGCAGGTTGCATGGGAAATTGCCGTTGTGATATCTGTCATGTCGTCGTCAAACTGCTTCATGCGCTGTTTGTAGTGGATATCCCTCTCAGCGCGCTCTGCAATGATGGACATGGTCTTGACTGCTTCTTCAGGATAAGATCCTGCTGCTGTCTCACCGGAAAGCATGATCGCTGTTGTTCCGTCATAGATCGCGTTGGCGACGTCTGTTGCTTCTGCTCTCGTGGGACGAGGGTTCTTCATCATGGAATCGAGCATCTGGGTCGCAGTGACAACGATCTTGCCTTTCTGGTTTGCCTTCTTGATGATGCTCTTCTGGATGATCGGCACTTCCTCCAGCGGCACTTCCACACCGAGGTCGCCGCGGGCTACCATGACACCGTCTGCCTCATCGAGGATTTCATCGATGTTGTTGACACCCTGGACGGACTCTATTTTGGCGATGATCTTCATGCGGCTGTTATGGGCATTCAGAATCTCGCGGATCTCCTTGACATCCTTCGCCGTTCTGGTAAAGGAAGCTGCAATAAAATCATACCCCAGGCGGCAGCCGAACTCGATGTCCGAGCGGTCCTGCTTGCTGATGAAAGGCATGGACAGATCTGCGCCGGGAAGGTTCACGCCCTTGTGGTTGGAAACCGGGCCTCCGTTGATGACTGTACATACAACTTCTGTATCTGTCTTGGAATCCACTCTCAGGCCGATAAGACCATCATCGATCAAAACAGATCCGCCAACGGAAACATCCATCGGCAGGTCTTTATAAGTTACGGAAGCTTTGGTCTCGTCGCCCATGACTTCTTCCGTCGTGAGTGTGAAAGTCTGCCCCTTCTCCAAAACCACCTTGCCGCCTTCAAAATCTCTCAGACGGATCTCGGGTCCTTTGGTATCAAGCAGTGTCGCGACCGGCAGGCCCATCTCGCGGCGCATCCGGACCACTCTGCGGAACTTTTTCTCATGCTCTTCATGTGTTCCGTGTGAAAAATTAAATCTTGCGACATTCATGCCTGCTTCAATAAGTTTCCTGAGCATCTCCTCATTCTCGCTGACAGGGCCGATCGTGCAGATGATTTTGGTTTTGCGCATGTTCTTCACTCCTTCGCTGAATATGGTTGTTCTTGTTTGTTGGTGGCTTGTTTGTTAGTGGCCTTTGTCGTTCTATTTCATACTTTTTCTATTATAACATAGGGATTCAAGTATAGGGATGTAATAAGGAACAGACAATATGGGGAAGTTGAGCATTTTAGGGATATTTATCGCAAATTATAGGTATGCACTCACGAGAAGCCTGGCATGTAGTATTTCTTTGTTGTGGTGGGGCCTTCACGCCTTATGCCTAGCTCGCTTGAAGGCATAGGACCCCTCCGCTTTTTTATTTCCTCTTTCTGGCCGGGTCCTCTCTCCTCAAACCAGACTAAGCTTGAAGTCACTGGACCCCTCCACTTTTTTATTTCCTCTTTCTGGCCGGGTCCTCTCCCCTCAAGTCAGATAAGCTTGAAGTCACTGGACCCCTCCACTTTTTTATTTACTCTTTCTGGCCGGGTCCTCTATCTGATGCCAAGTCAAGCCTGAAGTCACTGGACCCCTCCACTTTTCTAATTTCCTCTTTCTGGCCGGGTCCTCTATCTGATGCCA
>CADCIU010000061.1 GCA_902801585.1 uncultured Lachnospiraceae bacterium
CGGCTCCCTGACCGAGATCATCCCGGAAAGTTCTTCCATATCGGGGCAGATCTGCGCGAAACGGTCCTCCACATCCTGAAGAACAGACGGATCGTACCGAATCGTCTTGTGGTCGTTGAAGACCGCGCTGTAGCTCATCTCCGCTTCCACCAGGTCCTGAAACATATGGCTTCCGTAACTGAGTTCCGGCATAAATCCCGCCCGGCTGTCCGAGACCTCGCAGATCACGTCAAAACAGGAAATATCCGCAAAGCTCACCGGAACGCCCAGCTCCGGTGACGATGTGCCGATCCTCCCCGGTGTCATGAGCAGAAGACTCCTGCCGGTGTCCGCGTAGTATCGGTTGATCCTGCCGACAGCATCCGCCGCCTTGTATTTCTGTGCATAAGGCATTTCATGATAAAGCTTCGCGTCGATCTGGACGACAACATCGATCTTTCTCTTTTTGGACGAGCCCATGGAAGCGCCGCGCACATCAAACAGGACCTTTTGGAGAGAAAGATTCTCCACATGGACCTCCTCTCCTTCCCCTCCCAGATACAGAGGCCGGCACTGCAGGAGGTTGACGACAAATTCACCGTCCTCATCCATATTGACGGCATACTCGATATCCACAGGTGTCCCGTAGACGCGCTCCAGCGTCTTGAGAATCCTCTGCATGAGACCGGTAAAGGCAGTGTTCTCGAGGAGCTTCTGGCAGCTCACGAACCAGACCTGTCCGGGCCTGCCCAGGTCATAGAGAGTGCGCTCAGCCTCATAGTCATGCTCCATCACCATTCGCTTATACCACAGCGGCAGAACATTCAGAAGGCGGTCCACAGGCACTTCGCAGCAGAGATTCTCCCTGCAGTCCAGAGTGTCCACGTATCTCTGCGAAAACTTGTGCTTCTGCGCCGCACTGGTGTGGATCGTGACAGTGGGCCGGTCCAGATTCACGAGCCTGGGGTAATCCTCCCGCGTTCTGTCCACGGCTTTCGTGCCCAGCCCCATGACCATCCGGAGCATTCCCGCCGAAGGGTCCATATTCGGATACCACTGATAAGCGCTGTGACTGTAACCGACGCCGGCGACGCAGGGCATATAATACCGCTCATAGTAACTTCCCGACACGCGCTGGACCAGAATCGCCATCTGCTCATCCTTACCGGCCAGCCCGCGCCGCAGCCGGTACTCCAGCGCCGAGCGGTCCATGGTGCTGGCATACACGCGGCGCACCGCATTCTCAAAGGCCTCCAGCCTTTCCTCTTCGCTTCCTCTGTTGACGCAGAAGACGGACTCGTATTTGCCGGCGAAAGCGTTCCCGAATCCGTCCTCCAAAAAGCTGGACGATCTCACGATGAACGGATTCTGGCCAAAATACTCCAGCACATTAAGCAGCTGCTCCCGAATCTTTCCCGGAAACCTCCCAGAAAGAAGCCGCTCCTTCAATTCGTCCGCCGCGTCAAAAAATCCCTCCGGAGATCTCTGCCTGATCCTGAGGTTCCAGTCTCCGTTCGAAACAATATAGGTATAAAAGACATCCGACCCGATATAGAACGAATCGTGAGGCTCTGCGTACATACGGTAGTCCTCCAGTTCCGTGTCCACGATCTTTCGGGCCAGCAGCATGCCGCAAGCCTTGCCGCCGATCGCGCCGCTTCCGATCATCCGGTCGCGCAGCGCGAAATAATCAGCCGGCGCAAAGTATTGTCTGACCAGCTTTCTTAAATGAGCGTCCTTGGTCATTGTGCTGTCGATGATCTGCGTCTCCATCTGCGTCGTGAAATGCCCTGATTCGAATGCTGCCTTTGCCATGGTGAAAAAACGGTCGTAGCTGTCTATATTTTGGTCCTGGCTCCTGTCCCTGACCTGCTGCAGCGTCTGATAGTACCGGCTGATGCTCACCCCGTCTTCAAGGAGCCTGAATTCTCCAGTGCTCTTTCTGTAACCGTGCGGCAGGAACATTGTATCCGATGCGCGCTCCCACACCTTGATCGGGTGCATATAGATCCACTTCTCGTTAGAGCACACATCCAAAAGGAGCTGCGTTGTCTCACGGATCCTCGCGATCGCGTCAAAAGAGTGCCGTCCCCGCATGACCGGGAAATAGGCCACAGTATCCAATTCGAACAGGTACGGACAGGTCACGCGGAAGAAATTTCCCATCATCAGGTCCGTATACCAGACGGACTGCAGTTCAGACAGGCAGTCAAAGACATAGAACGCGTCCCGCCCGTGCCTTGTGATCTCGTCGTGAATAGCCACGGTAAATGATTCGAATCCGGCATCCGGATCAAATTTCACTACCTGTACATTTTCCAGGATCTCCGGCTCTGTCAGGATCGGTTCATGCTGGGCAAACCGGATATACACAATATCGCGGCGGTCTTCAATCGCCTGCCTCACATATGGTACTGCAAAAAATCGAAACTCATCAAGATCTGTGACCTGCCAGACCACATTGTCGCCCATGCGGATGTAGTCAAGGATCCCGTCCATCTGCGGGATCCCGCTCTTCACTTTATCAAAAGCTGCCATAGGGGTTCCTCCTTTCTTTCATGATCTGCCGCTGCTTGTTCAGCAAATAAAAAGCGGCAGGGATGTCGTCGCTTCACGGACAGCTCCTCGCTGTTCGCGATGTAACGACATCCTTGCCGCTCTGATCAAACTATATTCCGTTGTATTTGATTAGATTATTGCGCGTATGGCTTTCCGTGTCAAGCAGGAGACGCGGGCACAGTCTGTGGCTCATCAGCTATCTTACTCTTCCACTTCAATCCTCAGCTCATAATCTTCCGAAAGCTGTTGCAGCATTTTCTCCTTCTTCCTTAACAAAGGGTTCTCTTCGTACATGTTCATCCCTCACCATTCCCCAGCCACTTTTTTGCTTTGTTGTAGCAGCTGCATTTGTATTCTACTACATCTTATGCGGAATCGGGCGCATCTGATCAAACGTGTAAATCTCTTCAAATCCCAGCTTCTTTGCTTCATCCATTGTGTCAAGGATATGAGCTCCCAAATGCTCCTTCCGATGGCTGTCGCTTCCGATCGTCAGAATCCTTCCTCCAAGCTCATGTCCGCAGACGGCGTCAAATCCTGAAGCCCGTAGCGATGGCTTGATGTATTGATCTCAATCCCCTTGCCGTCCGAAATGACCGTTTTCAGAATTTCCGTAACGATAGGCCTTATTTTTTCAAACGGAAAAGCCCCGGCATTGTCATACCTTGAAATCAGATCCATATGGCCGAGAACGCTGTAGTGATGGTATCGCTGCACCAGTGCCAGCATCTCCTCGTAGTATCGAAGATTATATTCCTCCTGCGTCCGCCCGCGCTGGAAGTCCTGCGTCCAGAATTCCTTATCTTCCACCTGATGCACAGAAAGGATAATGAAGTCAAAGGGATAGGAGGAGAACAGTTTTTCATACTGTGGAATCGTATGTGTCTGCATACCGAACTCCATGCCCATTTTTATGGTGATCCGGTCTCTGTATTTTGACCTTAGCGCTTCAATTTCAGCTGCGTAGCGGGGATAATCCACGTTCGCTAAAGGCATGCGCTCCGGCTCTCCGGGGCCGCCGCGTCGGTAGAGCATGCCGTGCGGGTCATCCCAGTCGCGCTTGATGCCGTAATCCACATGGTCCGTAAAGCAGATTTCATGAAGGCCCAGGGAGACGGCGTCTTTTACGACCTCTTCCATAGAATACTCGGAATCATCGCTGTAACTTGTGTGTACATGGTAATCTGCAAAAATACTGATCTCCATTCCGGATTACCTCCTGTTAAGCCCTCAAAAAGTGTTTGGGGTACTGTTGAAACTAATATAATTATATTATCACGGAAGAAAGACCTCTGGGGTAGTTTGTCCACAGTTGTGGACAAACTACCCCAGAGGTCTTGGACAAACTCCCCCAGAGGTCTTGTGCTCCCCGTTGTGGACAAACTACCCCAGAGGTCTTGTGCTCAGTCATGTACTCTCGCGGTTCACTGACTCACTTCCAGCAGTTTCTTCTCTATTCTCGCCATTGTATCGACATAGTATGCATACTCAGCCGCCGTAAGCTCTTCTTCGTCAATCTGATCCAGTTTCTCCATGGCATCCGCATACTTTGTCATGTAATCGGCATAGTCCATGAGCATCGAAGTGGGATCATCAGAATCCTCATATGTCTTCATGAACTCGACATATCCATCGAAGAACGCTTCATAACTGTCCATAGCTTCCTTGAATTCCGGTGAGATCTCATCCTCGGAACGTTCTTCAGAAGCCTCCTGTTCATCTTCCACAGCGTCTTCATCCGGCTGTTCAGCTTCTGCCTCTGTTTCTTCCTCTTTTGTTTCCTGTTCCTCTGTAGCCGCCGCATCCTGCGCGGCCGTGACTTCTTCTGTCTCTTGTTTCTGAGCGCTCTGCTCCTGATTCTTTGTTCCGAATCTGCCGCCTCCAAAAAAGGCAAAAAGAATGAGCAGCACAATGACAACACCTATTATCTTTTTCATAAAACCTCCTGCTTGTTTTCTGATCCGTTTATGGTCATATATTTCAGTATATCTTTCTGTTCTATCCGGAGTATTCACGATTCGTGAACATCGAAACTCCTGTCCGAACCTGCATCTTTTGGTCCGACACGCCGTTTACTCTTCCGGGTCTCTCATAAAATCCTCCAATGACGCCCTGTAATGCAGCGCGATCTCAAAGAAAGTCTCAAGATCAGGCAGCCGGTACCCGCTCTCATAATTGGCAATTGTCGTTGCTCCATATCCAAGCAGTTCTCCCAGCTGCTGCTGCGTCTCGCCATGCTCCAGACGGAGCCTCCTGATATTTGCTCCGATGACCTGCGTGCTGACGTTTCTTTTTTCTTCCATGATTCTGCCCCTTTCTGCCTTTCGGCAAATAGAATGATTTGTTCTACTTAAGGAGCTGTAAATCCTGCGCATAAGCAATGAGCCCTTAACTGCACTGCCTCTTGACAAATCCCCGCTTCAGCCTATAATTTTTACAAATGAAATATTGAAATCCTCAAGGCGCAATGACGTGCCGGAGCCCAAGAGCTTCGGGGGTCATTGCGCCTTCTTGCGTTCTGCGCGTAAGCAATGAGCCATGCGCAGTCAGAAAGGAAACCTCAGGATATGAAAAGAAAATGTGACCGTCAGATCATCCTCGAAGACGGGTCAAAATACAGCGGCTTCGGATTTGGCGGCATGCAGGACAAGATTCTGGAGATCGTGTTCAACACTTCCATGGTCGGTTACCAGGAGATCCTCTCGGATCCGTCCTACACAGACCAGGCCGTCGTCATGACCTATCCTCTGATCGGCAACTACGGCATGGCCAATGAGGACTATGAGACTGATATTCCCACGATCGGCGCGCTGATCGTACACGAATACAATGACGAGCCGTCCAATTTCCGAAGCAAAGCTTCCCTCGGTGACGTCATGAGCCGGTTCGGAATCGTGGGCATCAGCGGCGTAGACACCAGAAAGCTGAATCGGTCGATCAGAGATTTCGGAACGCGGAAATGCCTGATTACAGACATCTCGACGACTCTCGAAGAGGGGTTGGAAAAACTGCGCAGCTCCCAATTGCCCAATGATGCCGTATCAAGAGTCAGCAGCAAAGAAATCTGGGACTCCCTTGCTCCGGCTCCCGCTCCTTTTCATGTCGTCCTCATCGACTGCGGCATGAAAAAGAACATCCTCCGCTCCCTGAACCGGCGCGGCTGTGATGTCACGGTCGTCCCCTGGGACACGACCTCTGGGGTAGTTTGTTCTTTAAGGCCGGACGGAGTCCTCATTTCCAACGGACCCGGCGATCCCACGGATGTGCCCGAGACCATCGAAACCATAAGGGCACTGCGCGGCAGATTTCCCATCTTCGGCATCTGCCTGGGCCACCAGATCTTGTCTCTGGCCTACGGGGCAAAGACCTATAAGCTCAAGTTCGGACATCGCGGAGGAAACCATCCTGTGAGGGATTTAGCAACCGGCCGCATCGAGATCACATCGCAGAATCATTCCTACGCTGTGGACGCCGAATCCCTCGCGCAGACGGAACTCAGTGCTACGCATGTCAATATTTTGGACAATACTATCGAGGGAGTGAAGTGCGAAAGAGACCGCGCTTTCAGCGTCCAGTATCACCCGGAGAGCTCGCCGGGCCCGCAGGACAGCGCGTATCTGTTTGATCGTTTCATTGAGCTGATGCAGGGAGCACGCAGAAACAGCACTCCCGGAACGTCTGGCAGTCAGCTCGATGCAAAGGAGGTGCCCCATGCCTAAACGCACCGATATCCACAAGATCCTCGTCATCGGCTCCGGACCCATCGTGATCGGACAGGCGGCCGAGTTTGACTACGCCGGGACTCAGGCCTGCCTCGCGCTCAAGGAGGAGGATTACGAGGTGATCCTGTGCAATTCCAACCCCGCGACGATCATGACAGATACGTCGATTGCGGACAAAGTCTACATGGAACCTCTGACTCTGGAATACATTGCCAAAATAGTGCGCAAAGAGAGGCCGGACGCTATTTTGCCAGGGATCGGCGGCCAGACGGGGCTCAATCTGGCGATGCAGCTGGAGAAAAAGGGCATCCTCGCTGAATGCCGCACGGAGCTTTTGGGCACAAAGAGCCGGTCAATTGAGCAGGCGGAAGACCGCGAGCTGTTCAAGGAGTTGTGCCTTCGTCTGGGCGAGCCCGTCCTGCCGTCGGAGATTGCCTGCTCCATGGAAGAAGGCCTGCAGGCGGCGCGCGATATCGGCTACCCTGTCGTTCTGCGGCCGGCTTTCACTCTCGGGGGAACCGGAGGCGGATTTGCGGACAGTGAAGAGGAGTTCATTCCCATCATGAAAAATGCCCTCGCGCTCTCCCCGGTCAGCCAGGTGCTGATTGAGAAAAGTGTGAAGGGTTACAAGGAAATTGAATATGAAGTGATGCGCGACCGGAACGACACTGCCATCACCATCTGCAACATGGAAAACATGGATCCGGTGGGCATCCACACCGGGGATTCCATTGTCGTGTGCCCTTCGCAGACCCTTACCAACAGGGAGTATCACATGCTGCGCGACAGTGCGCTCAAGGTGATCCGCGCCCTTGAGATCGAAGGCGGCTGCAACGTCCAGTTCGCGCTGGATCCGAATTCTTTTCAGTATTACCTGATCGAAGTCAATCCGCGTGTTTCCCGCTCGTCGGCTCTTGCCTCCAAAGCCAGCGGTTATCCCATCGCCCGCGTCTCCGCCAAAATCGGCATCGGAATGACGCTCGACGAGATCCCGCTTGCCAATACGCCTGCTTCCTTTGAGCCGGCCCTCGACTATATTGTCACCAAGATGCCGCGCTTTCCTTTTGATAAGTTCACGGAGGCGGACAACTCGCTCTCCACGCAGATGAAGGCGACCGGTGAAGTCATGAGCATCGGCCGGACACTGGAGGAGAGCCTCCTCAAAGCGGTCCGGTCTCTCGAGACAGGACACTGTCATCTGAGTGATCCAAAGTTTGATCTTTTGTCTACTTCAGAGCTTCTTAAATACATCCGCACCGGCACAGACGACCGCATCTTCGCAGTCGCAGAACTGCTTCGCCGCGAACAATCGACCTCTGGGGTAATTTGTTCGGGACAATCGACCTCTGGGGTAGTTTGTCGCGAACAATCGACCTCTGGGGTAGTTTGTCGCACGCTTGAGGAGAAGATCCACCGCCAAAGCGGTATCGACCTCTTCTTCCTGCGCGCAATACGCCGGATTGTTCAGGAAGAAAAAGCACTGGCCGCTGCGCCCGGCGATCCGGAAGAACTGCGTGAAGCCAAGCGATTAGGCTTCTCGGACCGGGCAATCGGTTTACTTTGGGATCTGCCTGAAGAGGCTGTCTTCGCAATGCGGAAGAGATACGGCATCATGCCTGTCTATAAGATGATCGATACCTGCGCCTCGGAATTTGAGAGCTACGTTCCCTATTTTTACTCTACATATGAGAACTCCGGCCAACAAATTACCCCAGAGGTCGATTGGAGCCCAGCTGTCAGCCCCGGCCAACAACTTACCCCAGAGGTCGTTGAGGTCGTTCTCCCCGACCTCCCTGAACACGCTGAACAAATTACCCCAGAGGTCGACCTCCCCGAGAACGAAGTGGTCCTCTCCGACAAGAAGAAAGTGATCGTACTCGGCGCCGGCCCCATCCGAATCGGGCAAGGGGTGGAATTTGACTACTCCTCCGTTCACGCAGTGCAGACGATCCAAAAAGCGGGATACGAAGCAATCATCATCAACAACAACCCGGAAACAGTTTCTACGGACTACACATGCTCAGATAAGCTTTACTTTGAACCGCTCTGCGTAGAAGATGTAATGAATGTCATAGAAATGGAAAAACCGGAAGGCGTCATCGCGACTCTCGGAGGCCAGACTGCGATCAACCTGGCAGATCCGCTTCGCGCCCGCGGTGTCAGGATCATCGGCACAGACTGCGACGCCATCGACCGGGCAGAAAACCGAGACCTGTTCGAGAAGTTACTCGAGACGCTGGGAATCCCGCAGCCCAAGGGATGCGCCGTTACTTCCGCAGCGGAAGGACTCAAGGCCGCCAAAGAGATCGGCTACCCTGTGCTTGTACGTCCCAGCTTTGTCCTGGGCGGCAGGGCTATGCAGATCGTCGCAAAAGAAGCGGACCTGCGCAGTTATCTGAAGACAGCCGAACCCATCGACGAAACAAGGCCTGTCCTCGTGGACCACTATATCCGCGGCAAGGAAGTGGAAGTAGATGCTGTTTGCGACGGTGAGCGCGTTTTTGTCCCGGGCATCATGGAACTGGTCGAGCGGACCGGCGTCCATTCAGGCGATTCGATCAGCGTCTATCCTCCTTACAGCCTCTCGGCCGGTGTCAGGAAGACCATCCTCGACTACACGGAAAGGCTCGGTCTCGGCATTGGGATCCGCGGCCTCTTCAACATCCAGTTCATCGTCGATGAGCGGGAAAACGTCTACATCATCGAGGTCAACCCTCGCTCCTCGCGGACTGTTCCCTTCCTCTCCAAGGCGACCGGCTACAGCCTTGCGGATATCGCCACACTCGTCAGCCTCGGCATCACTTTAAAAGGCCAGGGCCTCATCGTGCGCTATCCCGCCGAAAAATCGCGTTATTACGTCAAAGTACCGGCTTTCTCCTTCTCCAAGCTCCGCGGTATGGACGCCTACCTCTCTCCGGAGATGAAGTCCACCGGCGAAGCCATCGGATATGACAAAAAGCTCCATCGCGCCGTCTACAAGGCCATGATCGCTTCCGGCATGACGCTCCGCAATTACGGCACTGTCCTTGTCAGTGTTGCCGACGAGGACAAAACAGAGACCATCCCTTTGGTTCGCCGCTTCTATGAGATGGGCTTTAACATCGAGGCGACGACACTGACTGCAGAATATCTGCGAGATGCAGGTATCAAGACCCGTGTCCTGCACAAGCCCAGTGAAAACAGTGAGGAGATGCTCGACTCCATTCGCGCAGGTTACGTCAGCTATGTCATCAACACGCGCGCGATCCTCTCCGGTGTGCATTACGGAGACGGCGTCGCGCTCCGCAGCATCGCCGCGCAGAACAACGTTGTGATGCTCACCTCTCTTGACACTGTGCGCATGCTGCTGGATGTGCTGGAGGAGGTCACCATGGGAATATCGACGATCGACGCAGAATGATATTTTGACTTCTGCGTGAAAACTTCCTTCTATATATTCACTGCGCATTTTTCATTGCACATAAAAGGATATTCTGTTAACCTCTTTTCAACGGATTCCTAATATCGTTTTCGAAAAGAAAGGATCTTATTCTTATGAAGAACTTTATATTTGTGTCGCCGCATTTTCCGGTCAACTACCGCAATTTCTGCTTTCATCTGCATGAAAACGGAGTCAACGTACTTGGGATCGGAGATGCACCTTACGACTCCCTCGACTATATGCTGCAGGAAGCTCTGACAGAGTATTATCGCGTTGACAATATGGAAAACTATGATGAAATGTTCCGGGCTGTGGCATTTTTCAGTTTTAAGTACGGAAAGATCGACGGGCTCGAGAGCAACAATGAGTACTGGCTGGAGCAGGATGCACAGCTCCGGAAAGATTTCAACATCCCCGGAATGAAACCGGAAGAACTCTCACCCATTAAATGCAAGTCCGGAATGAAGAAGTGCTATAAGAAGGCCGGCGTTCCCTGCGCCCGGTATCATCTGGTGACAGATCTTGCGCAGAGCAGGGCCTTCATCGAGAAAGTCGGCTATCCGGTGATCGTGAAGCCGGACAACGGAGTCGGCGCCGTAAATACTTACAAATTGAACAATGATGAAGAACTGTGCAGCTTCCATAATGAGGATCTGGAAGGTATTCAGTTCATCATGGAAGAATTTGTCCCCGGCGATGTCTATTCCTATGACGCGATCATAGACAGTAACGGCCGGCCTCTGCTGGAGACCGGAAATCACACACCGGGGTCGATCATGGAAACCGTGCTCAACCAGGAGAGCTGTGTCTTTTACATTGAAAAGCAGATCAAAGATGACCTGCGCGATGCAGGGCGCAGATGTGTCGCCGCCTTCGGAGTGCGGAGCCGTTTCATCCACTTCGAGTTTTTCCGCCTGGCGAAGAACCACGCATATCTTGGCAAAAAAGGAACTGTAGTCGGTCTGGAAGTAAACCTGCGTCCTTCCGGCGGATTCACTCCGGATATGATCAATTTTGCCAACAGCACGGATGTCTACAAGGACTGGGCTGACATGGTCTGTTTTGACCGTTTCACCTTAAGCGAATACGCCGAAAAATATTACTGTGTATCCGTTGGACTCAGGGACAGCCGTCACTATGTTCACACACAGGATGAGATCCTGGAAAAATATGCAGACAAGATCGTCCTTAGGCAGCGCCTCCCTGAAGTTCTGGCAAACGGAATGGGGGACAACCTCTACCTCGGCAGGTTAAAGACCAAGAAAGAAATGGATGAATTTATCCGCTTCCTTGCAGAGGAGGCCTGACCTCTGTCAAAAGACTGCTGCCTGCAGTCTGCTTCTGCGATGATATGATCTGCAATACTCCACTCACAAGGAGGTATCCCTTGCATCTGCGAACGCTTCTGGCAATCACCGCCGCTAAGGCCGCTCTCAAGGCCTGCCGCCTGACAGGCCGGCCCGGTTCAACGCTCCCGGGCAGAGCGGCCATAAAAATCGATCCGCATATCATCGCACCGCTTGCCGCGCAGATCCGCCGCGGAATCATCGTTACATGCGGCACCAATGGCAAAACGACCACCAACAACCTCCTGTGCTCCGCTATCGAGGCACAAGGGTTTCATATTGTCTCCAACCGGCTCGGTGCCAACATGATGGAAGGCGTTGCCGCCGCCCTGGCCACTGCCGCAAATTCCTTCGGCCGCCTCGATGCGGACTACGCATGCCTTGAAGTTGATGAGGCCTCCTCTGTCCATGTCCTGCAGGACCTTCATCCGGACTGCATGATCATCACCAACTTATTCCGCGACCAGCTGGACCGGTACGGCGAGATCGATCTCACAATGAAGGCTCTCGAAAAAGCGATCCGTCTTGCTCCGAAAATGACACTGGTCATCAACGGCGACGATCCTCTCACATTTTATCTGGCAAAAAAGAGCGGTCACCCCTATGTCAGCTTCGGCGTCAGTGAGAATCTGACCGGGACAGAAACGGCATCTTCGAACGAAATCCGAGAAAGCCGCTTCTGCGAGAACTGCGGCGCGCCTTTGCAATATGACTTCTACCACTTCAGCCAGCTTGGTGTATACCGATGCCCTTCCTGCGGCTTTGGAAGGCCGGCAATTGACTATGATGCTTCCTGCGTCAGGCTGTCGCCGCAGCTGTCTTTTGACATACGGGAAGCTGATGCTTCAAAAACTCCCTCAAATTCTTCTGACACACAGGTAAACAACTCTGCTCCCGTCCGGATCACTTCGCCTCTCACCGGTTTCTACAATATCTACAACATTCTCGCCGTCTACAGTGCTCTTAGGGAAATGCATCTTCCCACAGACAAATTCAGTGAGGCCCTCCGCGGCTTCAGACCGCAGTTCGGGCGCGGTGAGATTTTTCATATCGGGAAAAACGGCGGACAAAGAGTTCTGCTGAATCTGGCCAAGAATCCGGCCGGTTTCAACCAGAATATCTCCTCCATGCTGCAGGACCGTTCACCAAAGGACCTGATCATTGTGATCAACGATAACGCCCAGGACGGGAGGGACATCTCCTGGCTGTGGGATGTGGATTTTGACAGGCTTGCGGACGAAACGATCTGCTCCATCACAGTGAGCGGTCTGCGGGCGCTCGATATGCAGCTGCGGCTCAAATATGCAGAAATTGAATCAGATCCGGCATCTGCTGTAGAGGAGGCGATCGACCGCCGGCTTGCCGGCGGGTGTGACAACTTATATGTGCTGGTAAACTATACAGCGCTTTATGAGGCGCACAAGTATTTGGAAGGGATTCAGAAATGAGTAATGACGGCGCTAACGGACTGCATAATAGTACTTACAGGCTGAATATCGTACACCTGTATCCTGACCTTCTGAACCTCTACGGGGATCGCGGAAACATACAGTGCATGCGCATGCGCTGTAAGTGGCGCGGAATCGACGCGCAGGTCACGGAATGCAATTTAGATGATAAGCTTTCTCTGGCGTCTGCAGATATTGTTCTTCTGGGCGGCGGGTCCGACAGGGAACAGCAGATCGTCTGCACCCGTCTGCAGAAGATCCGTCAGGATCTGCGTGATTATGTGGAAGACGGAGGAACTATGCTCGCCATCTGCGGCGGTTATCAGCTGCTCGGCCACTACTATGATACTCCTGACGGGCGGATGGAGGGACTCTCATTGGTGGATCTCTATACAGAACAGGGCTCGCCAAGGCTGATCTCCAATATCGTGCTTAAAAATGAGTCATTACCGGATGCTCTGCCTTATGAAATCGTCGGGTTTGAGAATCACGGCGGCAGAACTTATATCGGTGACAACACACCCTTTGGCAGAGTCTCGTATGGTCACGGCAACAACGGAAAGGACGCCGGTGAAGGCGTCCTCTACAGAAATGTTGCAGGCACTTATCTTCATGGTCCGCTGCTGCCCAAGAATCCTCATGTCTGTGATCTTCTATTGCAGAGAGCTTTGGAAAGAAGATACGGGGTCTCTTTGAAAGAATTCCCGGCCTTGGATGATTCCCTGGAGAGGGAGGCTAACAAGGCAGTTGTAAGGAAATACTTGTGAAGAGTTTTGGAAAATGCAAGCTTCACTCTCCGCTCGCACCGTAGTTGGACAGCACTCTGGCTGACGGATCATTCACATTACATCCCTCCCACTCCCGATTAGGCATCCAGAAATCCGTGACCATCTCAGACTGGCCGGGATAATACTTTTCGAAAATCTCCCGATACAAAAGGGATTCCTTCGTAAACGGCTGCGCATGTGTATATGCATGCCTGCGCTCCTCATAGGCTTCATCCGTATACAGGCTCTGCGCATACTCGATCAGGTCGTTTACGAGCGAGTGCCCGACAGCGTCAGAAAATGCCGCCTTTTCCCGCATCAGGATATCATGCGGAATCAGCTTGTCCTCCTCAAAAGCAGCTCTGAGCAGATATTTCCCGATCCCGTATTTGTTCAGTTTCATCTCCGGATCGATCTTCATGCAGTAGGAGACAAAATCCAGATCGCCGAAGGGCACTCTCGCCTCCAGAGAGTTCACACTGATGCATCGGTCCGCCCGCAGCACATCGTACATGTGGATCTCCCGGATCCTCTTCTCCGCCTCCTTCTGGAAGGCCTCCGCATCCGGTGCAAAGTCCGTGTACTTGTAGCCGAAGATCTCGTCCGATATCTCTCCCGTCATAATGACGCGCACATCCGTATTTTCATGGATCCATTTGCAGACCAGATACATACCGATCGACGCGCGGATCGTCGTGATGTCGTAAGTACCGAGTGCCCGGATCACCGGCTCCAGCGCCGCGATCACATCGTCTCTTGAAATGATCACTTCATAGTGGTCACTCCCGATATAATCCGCTACTTTGCGCGCATACTTGAGATCGATCGCGTCGAGATCCATGCCGATAGAAAAAGTTCGCAGCGGCTTGTCCATAAGCTTCGCAGAAACGCCGCAGACCAGCGATGAATCCAGTCCTCCGGAGAGCAGGAACCCGACCGGCGCGTCCGCGTCCAGCCGCTTCTCAATTCCGGCGATCAGCTTGTCGCGGATGTTTCTCTTGATCTGGAGAAGGTCATCATCAAGGTAATATCCGGCGCTCCAAATTCTGCTGTATTCCGCCATCGCTATTCCCTGATGTTCCAAGGGAATACACTCGATATCCCAAGGTCCGAGGTGCGCGGCGCTGATCACGGCGTAGTGCCCGGGCGGAAACGGCTCGATCCTCTCACAGAATCCCACCAGGTTCTTAGGCTCCGACGCAAAGACCGGTATCCCCTTCTCATCTCTGCCAAAATACAGCGGCCTGATGCCTATCGGATCCCGCGCTGCAATATACTCTTTTTTGACCGCATCATACAGGACCAGAGCGTACTCTGCATCCAGAAACCGGAACATATCGATTCCGTATTTTTCGTAGAGAGGCAGCAGGATCTCGCAGTCGGAATCGCTCATGAAAGTATAGCCTTCCTCGATCAGTCTCTCCTTCATCTTGCGGAACCGATAGAGCTCACCGTTGCAGACCACTGCGTTCCCGTTCAGGGTAAACGGCTGCATCCCTTCCGGAGTCAGCCCCATGATCGCAAGGCGGTTAAACCCCAGAAATCCGTTCCCGGTATTCAGGATCCTGCTGTCATCCGGTCCCCTCGAGATCGTTCTCGATAGCATCTGAGCCACTCTTTCATAGTCCGCCTGCCCGCTGCAGTAAGCTAAAATCGAACACATTTCCTGCCTCCTCTCACAAACCTTGTCATTTGTTCATTTTTTAACTCCGGTTACATTCTCTTGATCCGGTCCACCGCCTCAATCGTGCTCTCCCGGCTTCCGAATGCTGTCAGCCGGAAATAGTGCTCTCCGTGCGGCCCGAATCCCGAGCCCGGCGTACCAACCACGTTCGCCTGCGTGAGCAGCTGATCGAAGAACTCCCAGCTCGTCATATTACCGGGGGTCCGCAGCCAGATGTATGGAGCGTTGACGCCGCCCGATACCTCATAGCCTGCGGACCGCAGCCCCTCCAGGATATACTTTGCATTGCCCATGTAATAGGCGATCTGCTCACGGACCTGCTGTCTGCCCTCATCCGAATAGACTGCTTCTCCGGCTCTCTGGATGATATAGGGGGCTCCATTATATTTGGTCCCGTGGCGCCTTGCCCACAGCGGCCACAGTCTTTCGCCGCCTGTCTCAAGGTCCTGGGGAATTACTGTATAGCCGAGACGCAGTCCGGTAAAGCCGGCTGTCTTGGAGAAGGAGCGAAACTCGATCGCGCATCCTCTGGCCCCCTCACACTCATAGATACTGTGGGGCACATCAGGCTCCGAAATATAAGCCTCATAGGCTGAATCAAAGAGAATGATCGAGTCATGCTGATTAGCATAATCGACCCACTGCTGCAGCTGCACTTTGTTCAGACCTGCGCCCGTCGGATTGTTGGGAAAGCACAGGTAGATCAAGTCCGGCACTTCCTCCGGCAGATCCGGCACAAAGCCGTTCTCCGCTGTGCATGGCATATAGATCACACCTTCAAACCGCCCTGTCTGCGCATTGTAAGCGCCCGTTCTGCCGGCCATGACGTTGGAATCCACATAGACCGGATATACAGGATCACACACAGCGATCCTGTTCGAGGTGTCAAAAATCTCCTGTATATTGCCGCAGTCGCATTTAGCGCCGTCCGAGATGAAAATCTCTTCTGCCGAGATTTCACACCCTCTTGCCCAATAGTCCTTGCGCGCGATCACATCCCGCAGAAACTCGTAGCCCAAATCCGGCGCATAACCGCGGAAACTCTCAGCATGCCCCATCTCATCAACTGCTCCGTGCAGAGCTTCTATAACTGCAGCCGCAATGGGCTGCGTCACATCCCCGATCCCGAGCCGAATGATCTTCGCCTCCGGATTTGCCGCCGAGAAATCGCGGACCTTTTTCCCGATCGCTGAGAACAGATAACTGCCCGGCAGTTTTAAATAGTTTTCATTTATTTTTGCCAAAATAGGCTCCTTTCGTCTAAACAGGCCGCACCTGCTCACAT
>CADCIU010000062.1 GCA_902801585.1 uncultured Lachnospiraceae bacterium
CGGGCTGCAGGAGCTGCAGCCCTCATTCCCTCCTTCGCTCAGGAATGATCAGGTTCATCCGGCTGCTCATTCAAAGTGGTCCGGAGGGGCATGCCGCACCCGCGCGGGCTGGTTCATGACGCTGAAAGGCCATCCTCTTGAACCTTCTTGTCTCTCAAAAGGTGTCAGAAGAACCGTCCCCTTGACACCCGAAGGCTGTCCCGGCGTCTTACTTGTGCTATGATATAGTGAAAAGAGACAGAGAACCGTCCTCTGTCTCCTAACGAAAGGAGAGACATTCCATGACAGGAGAAGAAAAGGTCGCAGCAGCAAGGCTGATCGCGAAACTGGCGCACAAAGGACAGATCGATAAGGCAGGAAACGATTATTTCGCCCATCCGGAAGCCGTGGCAGCAATGCTCGACGCTCCTGAAGAGAAGGTCGTCGGCTACCTGCACGATACCGTGGAAGACACGGATGTCACACTTGAAGAGATCCGGGAGATCTTCGGAGATCAGATCGCGGACGCTGTGGCGCTCATGACGCACGCAGACGGTGTGCCGTATATGGACTACGTGAAGGAAGTCGGGAAGAATCCGCTGGCCCGCAAGGTAAAGCTGGCGGATCTCACACACAACATGGACATACGCCGCATCCCTCATCCCAAGGCCAAGGACTATGACCGCATCGAGCGGAAATACAAGCCGGCTTATGCGTATCTGAAGGGACAGGACTGAGCAGTAACTTCGCCCCGGACGGCTGTCTGCCATAAATCATACCGGAAGGATGCAGGTGGGCTTTCCTGCCTGCATTTTCATGTCCAAAAGAGACAGCTTTTCGGAGTGCCTGTCGAACTGCAGGGCCGTAATAAGATCCGAATCCTGGTTGGCGGCGAGGAGGAAGACACTGCCTGAAGAATCCGATGCCGTCTCTCCGCTCTCAAAGACGTTGAAATCTCTCGGAGTGATTCCGCCGCAGAGGCATCGGTCGGCAAAAGACAGTCTGCCGTCAGTATCACAGCGAAACGCCGAGATGCTCTGATAGCCGAGCCTGCTGGAGACAAAGAGATACCTGCCGTCCCCGGTGAAACGGATCGCGCAGCCGATGCTTCCGTGATCAGCCGTCGCGGGCACCATCAGAGATTCCACAGAGGAGGCTTCTCCCACAGCCGAGATGCGCTGTACGGGTAAGTATTTGCGGCTCGCAGAATCAAACTTATAGGTGAAGATCGTGTTGGCCATTTCGGTGAGAACGAAAAGCATTCCGGGATGCTCTTTACTGAAAGTAAGGTGTCTGGGTCCTGTGCCGTCCGGCAGGCGTATGCTGCGGTCTGTTTCCCGAAGCTTTCGGGCGGTGCGGTCCAGCTCATAGACATAGACCATATCAAGGCCCAGGTCGCAGACCAGGACTTCGTCCCGCGCACCTAGCGGATCGGAACCCGAAGCCGCGGAACACGGCGCACCGCAGCACTTGCTGTAAAAAGCCGCAAAGTGCGCATGAGGTCCTTTCTGGCGGTCTTCGGAGTCGAAGCCGACCCCGCTGTACTGACGAAAATCGCAGAGAGAGTGAATACTTCCGTCACTCATCAGGTCATAGAGAGCGACGCTTCCACTGACGTAATTGGCGCACAGAAGAAACTCTCCCCGTTCGTCGACACTGATGTGGCAGGGGCCTGTGCCGCCGCTGGAAAGAGCGTTGAGAACGGTCAGACCTTCGGATGACTGTGCGCTTTCTCTCTTGAGTGCGCATACACAGCCGCTATCGGAGATCCTTCCCAATGCATACAGCGTATCGCGAGGGCTGACCGTGAGGTAGGTGGGGTCGGAAATGCCTTGCAGGGTATGTATTGTGGTGAAAGAGCCTTCTTTGAAATCGGCCTCACACAGATAGATCGAGGGCCGGTCCCCGGAAGCGTGCGTGCCGATATAAAAACGATTTTTGAACATAGTGATCCCCTTTTCTTCCTGACGATGAAACAGTTTCTTTCATGATAGCATACTGCGCGGAGCGGTGTTATACTGATGTGGCATTCAGCAGGATTCAGAGATTCAGAAGAAGAGAGTCGAACCGGACAGGAGATTTGTATGACGCATAATTTTTTCGCAATTTTGTCGAGGATGAAGTATATCGAGCGCTGGGCGCTGATGAGGAACGCGCGCACGGAGACGCTGAGCGAGCACACGCTGGATGTGGCAATGATCGCGCATGCGCTGTGCGTGATCGGAAATGTGCGCTATGGACGGCATCTTGATGCAGACAGAGCGGCTCTGATCGGTCTCTACCACGACGCGTCGGAGATCATTACCGGCGATATGCCGACGCCGGTCAAGTATTACAACCGGGACATCCGCGACGCGTACAAAGAAGTGGAGCATGTGGCGGAGCAGCGGCTCCTCGAGCAGCTTCCGGAAGACCTGCGCAGTGCCTATTCAGAGATCTTCGAAGGTTCACAGTCGGAAGATGACGGGTACATGCGAAAGCTCGTAAAGGCAGCGGATAAACTCTCGGCGCTGATCAAGTGCATGGAGGAGACGGGAGCCGGAAACGGCGAGTTCAAGACTGCCCAGATCTCCACGCTGGGGTCGGTGGAGAAGCTGGCGGGAGAGCTGCCGGAGGTGAAGGTCTTTATGGAGGAGTTCCTTCCGCCCTACGGAAATACGCTGGATGAGCTTCTGGGAAGAGAATAAGGGTAAATGCAATGAGTCACGGGATTGTCCCCCGTGACTCATTTTGTCGATGTGCCGGCGCCGGCTCACAAATTCCATCTGTCACGATACGCGCGCCACTGATTTTCGAAGAACAGGTCTTCCTCCGGGAGAGGCCTGACTTTACGCCATGTTTCCGCACACGAAATGCCGAGCCCATCTTCCCCCTGCGAGATGCTGAGCTTCATTTCCTGCAGGAGATCGCCGCGCTCCTCTTCCGGCCTGAAACGGAAGATCTCCGGAAGGTCTCCCGGCGGCATGCAGCCGTGTTCGTCGGTGTAGAGCGCTGAGCCTCTGCTCGCAAGCCCTTTTTCCGCATAGCCGATCATCGCAGACAAGTAGACGGACTGGGACACAAGCATGTCGATCAAGTGATAGTAGAGCGTTAGTTCCTGCATCCTCGGCTTTCTCAGATATGCCTGCAAATGCTGCAGGGTCAGCTGTATTTTGCCAAAATAGGAGCGGAGCTCAGCTGCACTGCGGATCATGCCTGCGCAGCGGCTCATGGACGCCGCCGACGACTTCCACAGTTCCGCCGCCGAGTGACTGCCGAGGCATCCTTCCGCAAATGAAATGTAAGCGGCCGCCTGTGCCCGATTTCTTTCTTTGGCAGAATCGCAGACATTCTGCAGTTTATCGCTCGCCGTGTCGTTGTGCCAGCCGCCGGACGGATCACTCTGCCTGCTGCGAAGCGCAATACACTGTGCAGCGCGCAGCGCACCGACCTGCCCGGCATTGAGGGCAGACCCGCCGGGCCTTGTGACACCGTGGCTTCCGTTCAATTCACCGATCGCGAACAGGCCGCGGACACAGGTCTCCCAATTTGCATCGGTTGCTATGCCGCCGTTGTTGTGCTGGACACAGACGGCGATCTCAAGGGGCTCTTCGGACAGATCCACGCCCCTGTCGCGGTAGAAACTGACAGCGGGTTCGTTCATCAGCAGTAACCGATCAATAGGAGTGCCGCCGCAAGCACCCGCATTGCGCAGATAGGTATAAGCTTCCTCGGAGAGCTCCTCGTAATGGATGCCCGCGCTTGTGTTCTGACGGTAATCCAGAAAGACCCGTCTGCCGCGCAGTACAGTCTCCTGATAGATCAGAAGATCGATCACAGAAGATCCGCGCAGGACTTTCTGCACGTCGAAGGGCCACTGATAGCCCTTGAGGAAGATCATATTCAGCATTTGCGCTGGCGTGTCAAAATACTGAAGCAGGAATTCACTCTCGTCGTTCCCTGCGCTGTCCGTGGATATGATCCGCGGCAGTACCTGCATGTAAGTGCCGCTGGTGTTCCACCGCGGGTTCAGGGAGGCGATCCCGCACTGCCATTCTGTGAGGTTCTTCCCAGCGGCGCCCGCCGCAAACACCATTCCGGTGCTCCCGATCTGAGAGGCGGGGTAGACACTGTCCCGATACATACCGGCCGGTCCGCCCGTCGCCATGACGATATTTTGACAATGGAGCAGTACGTATTCATACGAAGACGGGTCGGAAGTGTCCAGACACAGAAGCCCGGTTACGCGGCCGTCCTCTGTCAAAATCCTGATCGCCTGCATGTGATCGATCACTTTAATACCGCGGCGCGACACTTCCCGTTCCAGCACTTCAGTCATCATTTTGGACGTATAAGGGCCGGCGCTGGTCGCCCGGGTTCTGGGATCATGATCCGTTTTATATCCGACAAATTCGCCGTAAGGACTGTCGGGAAAAGGAACGCCGAGTTCCACCAGGTTGTAAAAGCACCTTGCGGAAAGCGCCGCCTCGCACAGCGCCTGATCTCCATCGACGCAGCTGGCCTCGAACAAATCCTGCGCCATACCGCGGACACTGTCCGGATCGCTTCCCGAGACGGACAACTTGTAGTAGGTCTGCTTGTCCGATCCGGTATTCCTGGAAGTTCCGGCCATCCGGTTTTCCGTGATCAGCGCCAGATCGCCCACGCCAAGACGATCAAGTCTGAGCGCAGCAGAGAAACCGGCCGCGCCGCTTCCGACAACTATGGTGTGCAGTGCCTGTTCACGCATGATATCCCTCCATTTGCAAATTCAGGTTGCAAACTACCTTGCTACGATTTCATCATAACACAGTGCAGGCCGGAAAAGGTGTTTGTTTGTGTGCGAAGAGCGCTCTCCGGCACAACCCGGTTTTTCATGCAGAATCAGTCCTGCATCCACTCGTAGTATTCGCTCTCGCTGGCAAAGAGAATATATTTACCGTTGACGTATCCCATGTAACCGTTATCTGTCGTGTAACCTTTCATAGCGCACCTCCATTTACTAAATGCTTACTAAATGCTCTTTCAGGTGGATGGATCAAAGGATATGTCCTTGATCTGCTATGATTCTACAACACGGCCATATGATTTTATGTCCCAAAAAACGCCCTCAAAGACCGCGGTCGGGTCTTTGAGGGCGAAAATCGGGGGATTTGTAAGATGAGTCCCAAAAATCGGACTCGATAACACTAGGCCTCCCTGATCTTCCGGCTCAGTGTATTGAGCACCCGCTTTTTGTCTGCGCTCCACTGCGGCTCGATGAGCAGGCGTTTGGGGCCGTCGCCGGTTAGACGGTGGACCACTGTCTGCGGCGGCAGGAGCTTCAGACAGTCGACGACAAGATCACAATAGGAATCCATAGTAAACAGAGGGAACGGATGGGCCGCGAATTCGCGAGCCAGTTCGGTCTCTTTTAATATGTGCAGGAGCTGTAATTTGATGCCGTCAAGCGTTGGCGTCAAATGAGAGAGGTACCGCACTGTTTCCAGCATATCTTCCCGCGTCTCACCCGGCAGTCCCAGGATGACATGGACGATGACTTCAAAGCCTTCGGCCTTCAGACGCCGGTAGGCGTCCTCAAACACTTCCAGATTATATCCGCGGCGGATGCGCGCTGCTGTTTTCTCGTGAATAGTCTGCAGGCCAAGCTCGATCCAAACAGGCTTGCCGTATTCGGCGCGGAGCCTTCTGAGCATCGTCAGTATTTCCGGAGGAAGACAATCGGGGCGGGTGCCGAGATCGAGCGCCGCGATCTGCGGGTGGGCCAGGGCCTCCGAATAAATACTATAGAGGCGGCCGGCGTCGCCGTAGGTGTTGGTGTAGGACTGGAAGTAAGCAATGTAGAGGCGGTCCTGAGGGGCTATGGATGTCGGTATTTTGGCGTCGACACGTCTTCGGGCCTGGACGATCTGATTGCTGATGGGCAGCAGAGGGGCGGCAAAATCGCCGGAGCCGCCCTCCGAGCAGAAGGTACAGCCGCCGGTGCCCAGGGTGCCGTCGCGTCCGGGGCAGGTACAGCCGCTTTGCAGGGAGAGCCGGTATACTTTGGTGCCGAAGCGGGCGCGCATGGCGTCGTTGAAGGAAAGGTAGTGCATAGGAGACCTCAAATGGAGACAGGGGACGGTTCTCTGTCTCCTTTTGATGAGCGATTGTTTATGATGTTTCTTGAGATCATCATACCACAGAAGGGTAGGATGGAGGCGCGGAAGAAACCGTCCGCATGACCTCGCCTGCCGCCAAAAAGTTGTCAGAAGAACCGTCCCCGTGACACCATGTGATTGAAAGATAGACCACACACATGCTAGACTAAGCATTGGCAGAAGTGTGCCGGCGAAAATTCCGACACATGCTGATGATATCTAGAAAGGAGGTTTTTCTATAGGAGCACAGATCACAGGTTACAGGAGGCAGGTTTATGACATGGAAAAAACAGTTACAGGAAACGATAACATCCGCATCGGAACTTGCAGCGTACCGAGAGCTCTCGAGAGAGGAAAAAGTACGGATGGATGCTATTTTGGCCAAGTATCCTATGCGGGTCACGCGCTATTATCTGTCGCTGGTCGACTGGGCGCATTACGAGGATGACCCGATTTACAGGCTCTGCATTCCGACGATCCGGGAAGAGGATCTGTCGGGGAGCTTCGACACAAGCGGTGAGGGCAGCAATACGAAGCTGCCGGGACTGCAGCACAAATACAGGGAAACGGTGCTGGTATTGACGACGCAGGAGTGCGCTATGTACTGCAGGCACTGCTTTCGAAAGAGGCTTGTGGGGATTGAAGGGCAGCAGGAAACCGCCGCGGACCCGCTGGCCGTCGCCGATTACATCAGAAATCACCCGGAGGTGAACAATGTCCTGCTCTCCGGAGGCGATTCTTTCTTGCTTACCAATGAAGCCATCCGCAGGTATCTGGAATTACTGACGGAAATACCGCACCTCAATCTGATCCGGTTCGGAACACGAACACCCGTAACATTTCCGGTGCGCATCACAGAAGATCCCGAACTCACGCAAATTCTTCGGGAATACAATCATCGCAAGCAAATATACATTGTTACACACTTTAATCATCCGCGAGAAATAACGGAACAATCCGCTCATGCAGTAAGGCTTCTTCGGGAGGCCGGTCTTGTTGTACGCAATCAGACGGTACTCATGCGGGGTGTCAATGACAACGCACAGACGCTGGCAGAGCTCATGCAGCAGCTGACGGCGATCGGTGTTGTTCCGTATTATATATTCCAGTGCCGGCCTGTCACGGGTGTCGGCACACAGTTCCAGGTACCGCTCAAAGAAGGGTATCAGATCGTCGAAGAAGCCCGCGGCATGCAGAACGGACAGGGCAAGAGTTTTCGGTTTGTCATGTCCCACCCGACGGGCAAGATAGAGCTCATTGGTCCGTATACAGACGGCCGGATGCTCTTTAAATACAATCAGGCCAAGTCGCCGGCGGATCTTGGACGGATCTTTACTGAAGAGCTCTCGGAGGAGCAGTGCTGGCTTTGAGCCGGTGACACAAGGACGGTTCTTCTGACACCTTTTGGTGGTGTCACTGGGACGGTTCTTTTGACACCTTTTGAGGAGGTGCCACAAGGTTCTTTTGGGGTGGTGCCACAAGGTTCTTCCGACAACTATTGAAAGAGGGCTGCCGCATCAAGCTGAGGATTTTGAAAATCAGCGGCGAGATGCAGCAGCCCCTTTATATTCTGTGTATTTTGCCGGATGAAAGCAGTGTTTATGCGTTCTTGAAGTTGAACGCTGCTTTTCCGGGATAAGTTGCAGCAGCCCCGAGCTCTTCCTCGATCCGGAGCAGCTGGTTGTATTTCTCGACGCGCTCGGATCTGGTGGAAGCGCCGCTGGGAGCGGCCCCTCTTCCTACTGTGCCGTCCGCCAGAGTGACTTCGGCTTCAACGGTGGGGTTGCCTCTGGAATCGATGATCTGTCTTCCGTACACTTCTTCAATCTGTAAATAGTCTCTCATGTGTTCTCCTTTCAAATGGGCAGCAGTCTTTTGCCAAAATATGCAGACTCTTCCCGTGTACATCTGCGGGAAGATTGCCTGAAAGCATGTTTTCTTTCCGCATGCATCTGCGGAAAGCGAATTGTCAGGGAAAATGCGCATTCCTTCTGTCAAAAAATATAAAAGTCATAGGTGTTGGAGCCAATTAGTTTACACTAACTTTTCGCAAAATATTGAACCTAAAGGGATATGCCGGAACTGATCAGGATTAAATCCTTCGATTAATGCGGCGGCCCTCCTCATAAAAGTTGTCAGGAGAACCGTCCCCGTGACACCAAAAAGTTGTCAGAAGAACCGTCCCTGTGACAACTTTTTCTGCGTGGAGTTTCGGAGCGTTATGCGTTAGTATTACATGTAAATAAAAAAATGAGTAAGAAGGTGTACAAATGGAAACAAACACAAATGAAGTCAAAAAATGGAAAACCGTCGCGATCGCAGCGATCCTTTGCGCAGTCATCGCGATCTCGTCAGTAGTTGTAATGGCAGGAAAGGCCCGCGGGACCGCACAGGCGGGCGGCAATGAGCCGGCAGCGGCCGCAGCAGCCGCCACCGAGACAGAAGCAGCCGCCGAAAACACAGCGGAAGCGGCACCGGTGATCAGCGCGGAGGAGTACCTTTCCCTGTGGAACGAAGAAGCTCCGGCCAGGCAGCAGCTGACCGCATATATGGAAGCGATCACGAAGGAGGGAAGCCCTGATTTCATCCCCGTTGAAGATCGTATTGCAGTATTCGATTTCGACGGAACGCTGTTCTGCGAGACGGATCCGAACTATTTTGACTATACACTGCTTGTGTATCGAGTTCTGGAAGACCCCGAGTACAAGGACAAGGCCTCTGAATTCGAGAAGATGGTCGCAAACAAGATTGTGGATCAAAATACCAACGGCACTAAGTACGAGGAGCTCCCTGTGGAGCACGGCCAGGCGGTCGCATCTGCTTTCAAGGGAATGACGCTTAAGGAATTCAACGATTATATCCAGGAATTCAAAAAGATCCCTATGCCCAGCTATGAGGGCATGACCCGCGGCGGCGGTTTCTATGAGCCTATGCTGCAGATCATTGATTACCTGAAGGCAAATGATTTCACTGTATATGTCATCAGCGGCACAGACCGTTTCATCTGCCGCGGCATCATGGACAACAGTCCGCTGGATCTTCCCAACAGCCAGATCATCGGCTCCGATGAGAGCGTTGTGGCAAGGCTGCAGAACGGTGAGGATGGACTGAACTATACTTTTACGGAAGGTGACGACCTGATCCTCGGCGGCGACTTCATCATCAAGAACCTCAAGATGAACAAGGTCACTGTGATCAATCAGGAGATCGGCCAGCAGCCGGTTCTCTCCTTCGGCAATACCACCGGGGACGCAGCGATGGCAGAATATACCATCAGCCAAAACCCTTACAAGAGCCTTGCATTCATGCTTTGCTGCGATGATCTCGAGCGCGAGAACGGCAACATCGACAAGGCAAATAAGATGTATGATCTCTGTGAGGAATTTCACTGGATCCCGGTATCCATGAAGAATGACTGGAAGACCATCTATGCAGAAGGCGTGAAATACATCGGAAAGCAGGCCCCGGAGACCGAGGCACCTGCTCAGGAGCAGAATGAGGCACCTGCAGAGGAACAGAACGAGGAAGAGAGCGAAGAGCTGGATAATGCAGCTTGATTATAAGGTAAGGAGAAAAGGAGACAGGGGGTGATTCTCTGTCTCCTTTTTCGATTGTCATAGGGGGTGTCAAGGGGGCGGTTCGTGTCAAGGGGACAGTTCTTTTGGTGTCACAGGGACGGTTCTTCTGACAACTTTTGGACCAAAAGTTGTCAGAACCGTCCCTGTGACACCAAAAGAACTGTCCCCTTGACACCAAGAATCGCCCCCTCTCACCTCGTGTATGATATAATACAGAGAAACGGAGCAAGCCTGCCGGGCGGAGGTACAGTTGTGGGAGAGAGAATGAGATACTGTCAGAATTGCGGTCAAAAGATTGACGAAGGCGCAGACTTCTGCTCACGATGCGGAGCGCGGGTCAATCTCAAGGGCCCACGGAAGCAAAACAACAACCAAAGCCGAAAGGCCCTGCCGCCGCTGCTTCCTGTTCTTTTGGGATTTATTGCTTTGATCGCCGCATTGTCCATAGTATTTGTCGTCTACAAGCCGACGTACGGATCTAAACCGAATGGCGAAGGGACCGGAAGCGCGAATACAGCGCAGGAACAGGAGGCAGCAGATCCGAACGAAAATAGTACGCCCGCAGCCGGCAAGGGCGAATTGTCGGACAAAGACGCGGGTATATACAGAATGATTGCCGAAAATCTGTTTTACAAGTATGGAAAACTTCGCACCAGCCGTTGGCTGAGTGGAATGGAAGAGTCGAATACTGCGTCTTTAGAGGTAAGAGGAGTTTGTTATCTCAGGCTGCTGGATTTTGACAATGATGGGGACCTTGAGCTCTACGCAGTCTGCAAAAATGAGGAGGAAGAGTCTTACCGAGGACTAGTCTATTCTGTCGAAAACGGGACAACACCGATCTTTGACGCGCCGGTGAACTCGAATATGGGATTATGGGTCCGGAAAATTAATCTGGTCCGAAAGGGAGATCAGCAGTATCTGGTCTATGTGAGAAACGATGAAGACGGAAGAGGCGGGAAGACGGTTGACCAAGTATTCGGATACGATCCGGATGACCCGGGCAGCTTTACATATACAAGGACCTCGTCGAGCAGAGAAGTTCATGGAAATGACGGGACATGGTATCCTGAGTGTATGATCCGGGACGACGCGGCCGGTGGGGAGTGGACCAAATACGATCAGGACGAGTTTGAAAGAATTGAAGAAGAATGGTGGTCCGATGCGGAGGTCGAAACGTCTCTGACCGTGTGTTCAGCGGACGGCCAAGTGGACCGCGAGCGGATGACCGCATTGATGAAAGAGACCATGAAAACTCTCACCGGAGAGGAAAACTACGAAGTAGAAGATCCAACGCCTGTGGAAAACGGTACAGAGTCAAAAGAGGATAAGCCCGGCACAGAGTCAGAAGAGGCCGCGGCTGAACAGGAGAAAGAGCCTGTAGCCGAGCAGGAAGAAGAGCCTGCGGCCGAGCAGGAAGAAGAGTCTGCAGCCGAGCAGAAAGAAGAAGAGCCTGTGGCCGAACAGAAAGAAGAGTCTGCGGTCGAACAGAAAGAAGAGTCTGCGGCGGAACAGCCAAGCAGCAGTGACGAGCATTCTCCCTTTTACGGGATCTGGTGCAGAGCGACAAAAAACAGATCAGTGGCAGAGGATGCCGCTTCGGAGATGGAGGAAAAAGGACTGCCCGCTGAAATCTTTGTTTCGAGCGACTGGAGCAATATGAATTCGGAGATGTGGTATGTGATATCTGCCGGTACATACGAAACGAAAGCAGAAGCAGAGAGCATGCTCCCTCACGTGCAGGATTACTATCCGAGTGCTTTTATCAAGTATTCCGGAGCATGGATCGGAAAGTGAACAGTCGGGAAATAAACCGTCGGAAAACGAACAGGGGAATTCCGCTTTAGCAAGGAGAAAAGATGATGAAATGTCCTAGGTGCGGGGGAAACAATCACGATGGTGCAAGATTTTGCCAATATTGCGGGTACCAACTCCCAGACCCATACTCGAAACAATACAAATATGCGCAGATCGCCCTTTTGGCGACCGGGCTTATATCCATTGTGCTGATCACAGTGTTCATTGTTTTGTTGATGAAAAACGGAGATCTGCCTGGGTTTAATGACGGTACCACCGAGGAAGTAACAGCGAGCACAGACGGAAATACGGAGGAAGAAACAGAGCTGGCTGCGGACGACACAGAGACGGCCGCGGATGATACGGAACCGGCCGCGGATGACACCGAGCCGCTTGCGGAAGAAACAGAGCCGGCTGCGGACGACACAGAGACGACAGAGGAACAGTTGGCTTATGTAGAGTTTAATGATCCTTCTCTGGAAGCGGCGATCAAGAGAGCGATGGGAATCGGGAACCGTGATATCACGCCGGAAGAGGCCGCGAGTGTCACCGATTTGGATCTGTCAGCCCCGGACAACAGCGACGGGGACATCCGTGATCTCACCGGTCTGTCCTATTTTACCAGCCTTAGGGAAGTGGATATATCCGGAAACAGAATATCGGATCTGTCCGAACTCAGCAGCATGTCGAGTTTGAGGATCATACATCTGCCGGACAACAATATCAGTGACTTAACACCGTTGGCAGGTCTGACGGATCTTGAGCGTCTGGACGTTGAGAACAACTCGATCTCGGATATCACACCGCTGAAGAACCTCACGGAGCTGGTCCTCTTGGATGTCAGACAGAATAATCTGAGCAGCATCCAGACGGTCCGGTATATGAAAAAGCTTGAAAAGCTCTATGTCAGAAAGAATTTTATCAAAGATATCTCTGCCGTGAAGGGCCTTACATCACTGACGTATCTGAGTATCGGTGAGAACGACATATCGGATATCAGCATGCTGGGCGGACTGAAAAAGCTGGAATATCTGGTCGCATGCTATAACAAGATTAAAGACGTCAGCGTAGTACTTCAGTTGCCGAAACTTTCGTATTTGGAGGTTCAGGGCAATCCGATCCAGGACGATTCACCGCTGGATAAGCTGAAAAACTGCACGATCAAGCAGTAGGAAGGTGTCAAGGGGACGGTTCTTTTGACAACGTTCGGAGACAGGGGGGACGCCTCCGGAAGCAGCTCAAGGAGACAGAGAACCGTCCCCTGTCTCCGGAAACGCTTGTTTTACAGGTGGCTGTACGGCGTATGATAGTATTGTATAAAAGAAAAAAAGCCATCTGAAAAGAAAGGAGACGAGGAAATGTTTTGCCCGGAATGCGGAAGCCAGAATGATGACTATACGAAATACTGTACCAACTGCGGTGCCCTGCTTCCACAGCAGGCGGGAAGCAGCATGAGAAATAATGGAAACCATGACAATTATGGAAACTATAGAAACGAATCTCCTTATGGAAGAATGCAGATAAGACCGATACAGGTAGACGGAAATGCCGAGAATTCGCTCCGGAATCTGGTGCTGTCGCCAATCTTTTTAACAGCTGTGATCGCGCTTACTGTCCAGATCGTGCTGGGAATTCTCGCTTCTGTAAGAGGCTCTTCGTATTACGCTGATCTGATCAACAGGATCTTGTCGGAGTCAGATCTGTACTATTACGATTCATCTATTTACTATACGGCTTTGAGTGCTGTTAACAGTACCAATGCGCTTGCTGCCGTTTTTACTTCGATTCCCGCAATATTGATCGCAGCAGGATTGTGGGTCGAATATGTATCGGCAAGGAACAGCATGCAGCGAATGACAACGACCGGATTTACGATGGTGCGGGTCATAATGATCATAAGACTTGTGCTTGTAATTCTTGCCATTGCATTCCTCGTGCTTTTAACAGTGATTGGCTGTATTGCTCTCAGCAACTTTAGTGACGGCTGGGGGATTGTACTCGTTTTGAGTATTTTTACCATCGCTATAGTGGGAGCATTGAATATCCTATATTATTATAAAGTGATCAAAATGATCGGCTCAGCGAATAATATCATCTTATTCGGGAGTAAGACGGGACCGGCTTCTCTGTATGTGCTCGTGTTTACGATTATTTCTGCCGGAATAAACGCAATCATCACATTTACGTCGCTGGTATCGCTGAACATATTCGGAGTATTGTCCAGCGCGGCGGCAGCGGCGGCAGCAGTTGCATTTGTCATGCTCATGCTGAGATACAATAACATGAGTGATTCCGCTTATTACTGATGATGTCGAGAGGATCGGCAGCTCCCAGAAAATATCGCAAATAGATATTAAAAAGATGCTTTATAAAAAACAGTTATAGAAGAGGCGCCTTATGGCGGCTCTTTTATAGTGTCACAGGGACGGTTCTTTTGACAACTTTTTGAAGGAGACAGGTGGACAGTTTACAAGAAGAACCGTCCACTGTCTCCCTTTTATAGTATAATTAATCATAATATTGTTTTACGGGATTTCGTTAAAAACTCGTAGAAGCCCAGTATATTTGAAGGGAGAAGCAGTTATGAAAGCAAACGGAAGAACATCACACAGGGCATTGTATCTGATGGCGGTAGTCACACTCATCGTCTCCGTACTCACCGGGTGCTCATTTATGAAGAAGTTCCATGCATCCGACGACCTGGTCGGAAAGATTGAGCTTTTTAAGACGGTTGACGGATTTGAAAAAATCGATGACAAGTACATACCGGAGTTTGTGGAAACGGTCAATAAAAAGTACAGCATAAAAGCAGATGATATGCGTCAAACGGGCGATATGACAGCAGAAGCGACCTTAGATTATTCAGATGAGACCATCGGTGACATGGAACTCGAATTTAATATGGAGGGAGATCGTCTGTTCTTGGAATACAGCAAAGCGGATCAATTGATGCATATGAATATGGATTTGAAAATTGAGTCACTTGGACTGAGTGATACGTATGCACAAGAAGTCTATATGGATTTTGCTGAAATGGAACAGTATACCAGAGTATCCGTGTCCGGCGCAGCAGGTGAATGGACAAAAGAAAAAATCACGGATGAGCAGGACACGGAATCACTGGGAATAATAGTGCAGCTGTCCGAAGGTGAGATCAAGGCGATATACCAGGACCCGGAATCTAAAGGGTATGCCGTAGTTTTAAAGGGTGATCAGGAAAGCTCTTCCAATAGTATCGTAAGTCAGTTTTCCGAGGCTTTCGTTAATTCCGACATGGAATTAAACGAAGAGAAGGCTCAGATCATTATGACATTTGACGAGGGACTTTCCTATGCAGGAATTAACTCGACCTTTTCGGACATAACTGCTGAAAATTCTACTTATGAAAAAATGGAAATATCAGTAAAAATGGAGAGCGTCAATGAAGGAATCTCTGTGACACTACCCGACGAAGCAATAAGTGCAGGCGAACAGACCGGCGGCAGCGGTATTTTGGATGAGATCGGTGATGCGGCAGAGGAAGAGAAGGCAGAAGAGGCGGCATCGGATTCAAAGCAGGAGGAAACAAAGAATACGGAAACCGAGGACACAAATACCCAGTCTCAAAGCGGAGAGGATATTCCTGTAATTGTAAACGGCGTTGAGATCCAGATGGGAAGAATGACGGTCCAGGAGATCGCTGATGCAACCGGACTGCCTATTGCTGAAGAGGATGAGGGAAAAGTCGTTAGTGTAAATGGTTCGGAAATGGTTACGCTTGACACAGGAGAAGCTTTCAGATACATAAGCCTGAGCGCGGATAATATTGGCGGAGACAGCACTAAAGATGCAAAAGATTGTATTGCCCATCAGGTCACATATATGATACTTGGATCAACGGAAAAAGATGAGCTACTCAGCGTTGCAGGGATCACGATCGGGGACTCCGAGGAGGATATAAAAGAAGCGCTGGGAGAGCCGTCAGACGTTTTTGAAAGCGGTGAAACAGAAATCAAATCGCTTACTTATAACATCAACAAGTATCATTTGATGTTTATGCTGTCAGGCAGTGAGGGAGTTAATGTTATCTCTGTTGGTTATTATGACTTTTAAACAGTAGTGTCACAGGGACGGTTCTTTTGACAACTATTGGAGACAGAGTGCAGCTCCGGAGACAGAAATAGTTCCGGGAGACAGAGAACCGTCCCCTGTCTCCGGGTACGCTTGTTTTACAGGTGGTTATGCGGCGTATGATACTATGAGTTAAAGAATAACCATCTGATAAGAGGAGACAAAGAAATGTATTGTCCTGATTGCGGAAGCCAAAATGATGATTTTGCGAAGTTCTGTACCAGCTGCGGCGCGCTGCTTCCACAGCAGGCGGATGGCGGCACGAGAAATAATGGGAATTACAGAGACTATAGGGATTATGGAAATAACAGAGATTATGGAAATAATGGCAGCTATAGAAATAACGGATATCCCGGTAATTATAGGAACGAGCTTTCTAATGAAGTGATGCCGGTAAGGCAGTTCCAGGTAGACGGAGATGTCGAGAATTCGCTCCGAAATCTGGTGCTGTCGCCGATCTTTTTAACCGGTGTGATCGCGCTCACTGCCCAGATTGTGCTCAGTATTTTTTCTACAGCAATAGGTTCCACGTATTATGCTGACCTGATCAACAGGATATTGTCGGCGTCAGACCTGGAGTATTATGATGAGTCTGTTTATTATGCGATCACGACTGCAGTGAGCGCAGCCAATGGTACCAATGTGCTTATTGCCGTTTTCACATCTATCCCCGCTATATTGATCGCAGCAGGGTTGTGGATCGAATATGTGTCGGCAAGAAACAGCATGCAGAGAATGACAACGACCGGATTTTCGATGGTGCGGATCATAATGATCATCAGGCTCATTCTTGCAATACTCTCCATTGCTTTTCTCATATTTGTCACGGTGATCGGCTGCCTTGCACTCAGCAGCTTTACGGATGTCTGGGGTATTGTATTGGGTCTGAGTCTTTTCGTCATTGCCATAGTGGGGCTGTTGAATATCCTTTATTATGTGAAGGTGATCAAAATGATCGGCTCAGCGAATAATATCATCTTATTCGGGAATAAGACGGGATCGGCATCTATGTATGTGCTCGTGCTTACGATTATTTCAGCCGGGATAAGCGGAATTCTCACATTTACGTCGCTGGTATCCCTGAATATATTCACAATATTGTCCAGCGCGGCGGCAACGGCGGCAGCAGTTGCGTTTGTTATGCTCATGCTGAAGTACAACAGTATGAGGGATCGTGCGTATTACTGATGACGTCGAGAGGGTCGGCAGTCCTGCTTTTCGGAGCATATTTTGCAAAATAGTGAATTTGTAAAAGGGGAATAGCCTTGAAAGTAAACAGAAGAAATATACACGTGATACCGTATCTGATGGCGGTAGTCATACTCATTGCCTCCGTATTCACCGGGTGCTCTGCTGATGATGAAAAGGAAGTATCAGAAGTATCAACAGAAAAGGAAAGTACCAATGAAGGGGTATCTGAGCCACTCCCCGATGAAGCAGTAAATGAAGGCGAACATGACGGCGGCGTCGATCTTTTGGATGAGAGCGGAGAGGATATTCCTATAATTATAAACGGTGCTGAGATTCAATTGGGGAAGGTGACGGCCCAAGAGATTGCTGACGCAATCGGATTGCCTAATACTGATAAGGAAAAAATCGTCAAAGTAAACAGCGAGGAAGATGTTGAATTTGACACAGGAAATGCAATGAATTTCCTTACATTCCATGTGACTAATTACAACTCATACAGCGCCGAAGAAGCAAAAGACTGCTTGGCTATCGGTGTCATGTACACGGTAATAGGGTCAAAAGAAAAAGATGAGCTGCTCAGTTTTGCCGGGATCACGATAGGAGACACAGAAGAGGACATTGTAGAAGCACTGGGAGAGCCGAAGTCTGTTTCTGAAAGTGATAGTTCAGATTACAAAGAGCTGACTTACAAATTCAATAGGCAGTTAGTGATCTTTACGCTGATGGACGGCGAGAGAATTAATAGCATTGCTGTTTCATTAACAATTGCTTAAGCGATGGTGTCACAGGTGGTGTCACAGGGACGGTTCTTCTGACAACTTTTGAACCAAAAGTTGTCAGAAGAACCGTCCCTGTGACACCAAAAGAACCGTCTCTATGATACTGCCAAGACCGGATTCCTCTGAGAGCGAAACAGGGAGGTGCTGTCAAATGAGAATATGTCCCAGATGTGGGAGAGAGAACTATAACAACAATAAGTATTGTGATCATTGCGGGAAGCTTCTGGTTGAAGGGGAAACATCCAAAAGCTCCAGAAAGGTTTTTATATTACTATCGGTCGTTACGGCCATATTGACAGTGTTATTTGTATCGGTGGTTATCTTACTTATAAAAAAGCCGGAAAGTCGTCATGAATCGCCATCAGCAGACGCAACAACGGAGCAGAAAGCAGAGGAGGTCGTTGATGATGGTAAGTCGGAAACAACACAAGAGTTAGTATTTCCGGATGGTGCGCTGAGTTACAATGACCATCACTATTATATATATAATGACGATGCCGGAAATTGGTCCGAGGCTCTTGAAAAATGCAAAGAACGAGGAGGATATCTGGCGGTCATAAATGATGAAGAGGAAAATGAAGCTTTATTCGACTATATGGTGAACAACGGATTTGATGCAGTATATTTCGGAATGACAGACCGGGAAAATGAAGGAGAGTGGAAGTACCTGTATGGAGATGAGTCCACATTTACTGATTGGGGATACAACAGTAAGGGCGTTTCGGAGCCAAATAATGCGGATAGCGGGGAGCAGTATGCGGAACTTGATATCCATATGAACGGCGGACATTGGAATGACGGAGAATTTGGCAGGCAGACCTATACACCCGAAGGGGATGAATACAGAAATAAATATGCCTATATTTGCGAATGGGAGCAATGATTGATGGTGTCAAGGGGACGGTTCTTCTGACAACTTTTGGATCAAAAGTTGTCAGAAGAACCGTCCCCTTGACACTACTGTTTGTCATAGAAATGCGAAAGGAGTATAATTTACCAGTAAACGACATTTACTAGATGTCAAAATCAGAAAATCTCTTAGCAGCTCAGTCACAGCAATGACCCGTGTGAACAGCGGCCGGAACGGTATATTGCTATACGGTGAAACAAAATGAAAGCAAGCAGAAGAACAACCATATGCTTTTTACTTTATTCATTTCTCTGCCTGGCCGTCTCCCTTTTCATTTACAGGTATTACCGTGAAGATGGCAGGAGCCTGTTGTGGCTCCATGATGGAGCTTATCAGCACTTTCCGGCCTTCTCATATGTCTGCGACATCGCGGAGTCTGTCCTTCACGGCAACTTTGACCTGAGCGGGATCCTGCCGTTTAATTATACTATCCTGCAGGGCGTTGACCTGTTTACAACGCTCAACAGCTACGACTTTGCGGATCCCGTCAGCTGGGTCTGCGCATCTCTTCTGTTCCTGTCAAGGACACACCGGTACGCCGCCATGGTCTTTGCAAAACTGTGGATGACCGGCGTATCCTTTCTGGTCTTTTCATTTGTCACTGCGAGAAAGAACATCCCTGCCGTCCTCTGCGGCGCTCTGGCGTATACCTTTTCGGGGAGCGTCATCTTCATGTTCGCAAGGCACCCCAACTATATCAACTGGGCGTATTTTCTTCCTCTCCTTTTGGGCGGGTATGAACTCTATAGAAGAAGCGGAAAAAAACGTCTTCTCCTGCTTTCCGTCTTTCTGAATCTTCTGGTGAGCTTTTACACCTTTTATATTGATGCGATCCTTCTGGTCCTCTATGTTTTGGCAAGGAGTGCCGCTGTCTGGTCAAAAGATCGAACGCGGGCCGTTTTGAAAGCAGAGCTTGTACTCGACCTCAAGGCGGCAGGTGTGTGCGCGGCGGGAGCGTTTCTCTGCGCTTTTTCTCTCTTCCCTACGATCTACGCCTATCTGCAGAATCCGAGGACCGGCGGGCTCAGTGGATACTCCGCTTCGGCTTTCCAGTATGACGCGCAGTTTTATAGAGAAATGATTGCCTCGATTTTTATTCCGTATGAATGGGCAGATTACACTACGGTGATCTGTTTCCTGGGTGTGTGTCTGCCAGGGATATTGTACTTCTATACGGATTTTTCCGATGACCGTTCCGGCAGCCGCAGGGCACTAAAGATCTACGGTGTGGTCATCGCGGTCATGATGGGAATTCCAATGGCGGGAAGGATCATGAACGGAATGGGATATGCCTCCAACAGGTGGAATTTCGTGGCGGCTTTTGTCGCGGCGCTCATGCTGACGGATTCCTTCGAGGGACTGATCCGGTGTTCCGCGCGCAGGCGGGGGCTGATCGTGCTGGCGGGCCTTGTCTATGTGGGAGCGGTATGGTCCATGAAAGATGCCTTCGGCGGAGAGAAAAAGGCTGCGGCCATGATCCTGCTCCTCGTAATGCTGGGAGCATACTTTCTGAGCGGCTTTATCAGCGGGCACTTTGTGAGGGCAGTGCTGACGGTCCTGACGGCTGTATGTGTATTTTTTCAGTGTTATTACTTTTATTCTCCCGCTGAGGGGGCGTATCCGTCGGAATTTGAGAAGGCCGAGATTATTGACAGAGACTACACGGATTCTTCGATGCTCGTGTCGGGGCTCTCCTCGGAGGATGACTTTTTCAGAGTGGAGAGCCAAGAGTACAAGGTCAATGCCGACGGGATCAACAGGATCAACGGAACGAGCGCCTGGTGGAGTCTTCTTCCGGGAACCATGCTCGAATACCTTGGTGCCTTTCACGCAAATACGATCGTACAGAACTGCTATTTCACAGGATTGGACACAAGGACGCCGCTGTTGGAACTGGCAAGTATACGCTATTTCACGAAGCCGTCTGACGAATTAGGGGCAGTTCCGTACGGATTTGAATATGTCCCCGGCATGTCTGACGAAGAGTACGAACTCTATGAGAACAAGTATTTTTTGCCGATCGGCTATACCTTCCCAAGCTATATCAGCAGGAAACAGTTTGACAGCCTTGGACCGCTGGAGAGACAGGAGGCGCTCCTGCAGGGGGCTGTGCTCGGGGAGGAGGACGGCAGGGCTGTATCCGGTCATATATCAGAGATCACGGCGCAGAGCGGCGCTTATGAGCTGGAATTCGAGATCGGGACACCCGAGGATGCTGTGATCACCGAACATACTATGGAAGCTGACTGTGCCGACGCATCAGTGCCCCTCTTCGCGGATATCCCGGATGACGCGGAGATCTATCTTCAGATCGGCGGAATAGAGATCGATTATCCTGACGGCGGTAATATCAATGTCGCACGCAGGAACAGAAAAGCCGGTTTTCGGGTTGAAAAGGACGGAAAACTGACCAATCTATCCGACAATTGGCCGGTAATCCGGGATGGGATCACTTACAACCTGGGTTCAGGCGCACCGGGCAGGAACAGAATCACCCTGAAGTTCTCCAAAAAGAGCGGATTCACATATGATTTCATTAGGCTCTGGGCGGTGCCTATGGACACCTATGAATCTCGTGTCAGGGCGCTTGCGGAGGATGAGTTCAGAGATGTGCGCGTAGACGGTAAGAGTATATCGGGCTCTATCACTGCGGCACAGGACAGGATCATGCAGTTTTCTGTCCCATACAGTGCCGGCTGGTCCGCTTTCATAGATGGGGAAAAGGTGGATACTATGCGTTCCGATATCATGTATACAGCGATTGTCCTTCCGGCGGGCAGCCACGAGGTTGAACTCAGGTACAGAACGCCTTATATGAGAGAGGGGCTGCTCGTATCGCTGATCACACTCGCTGCGCTCGCAGGCGCATCAGGGAGGAAGTCGGGGTATTTTTTGCGACAGCCATGAAGAGAATGGTAGCAGCACCTGTCTTTACACTATTATTTAGAATTAATAAGGGAATATCTGGAGGAACTGCGTAATTATTATTGTGGTATAAAAGAGGCGCCTTAGGGCGGCTCTTTTATACTATAATAATAGTCGTTAATTAACTGATCATGAAGTGCAGTATCGCAATAATTGTTGTACAGGAGTTCATGCCGAATTCGTAGAAACCGGTGACGTCAAAGGGGAGAAAACCATGAAAAAAAGCTTCTATCGATCATCATCTGTGTATCCATGGTGCTGGCAGGCTGTTCCGCTGGAGGCAGCACAGCGGGCGCGGGCGCGACCGGAGACAGTGCCTCTGCAGGCGGAACTGCAGAGGCTTCAGCGGAGACCGCTTCAGATACTGAAACAGCCCCTTCATCCGAGGAAGGAAACGGGACCGGCCGCACCGGGAAACCGGTACTTGAAGTGATCGGGGAAGAAGAGGAAGACTTCGACCGCGCCGTGCAGAACCGGTCATCCAAGAAGGCGGCGGACCCCAATGCCTACATGCTCCGTAACTACTCCGCAAAGGCAGAAGATACCACAGTCAATGATGTGACAGCGGACGAGCCGGATCAGAATCCGGAACAGGACCAGAGCACAGAGCAGTCCGGCAGCGGGCCGGCGTTACCCAAAGCATACACCGTCATGGTCTATATCGTTGGTTCCAACCTGGAGAGCCGGATGGGCGCCGCGACAAACGACATCGATGAGATGCGGGATGCAGGCCTGGACTATGAGAACACGAACCTGCTCCTCTATACCGGGGGCAGCCGCCGCTGGGTCAGCAGCATCCCCAATGACGTGAACAGCGTGCTGGACCTGTCC
>CADCIU010000063.1 GCA_902801585.1 uncultured Lachnospiraceae bacterium
CGAGATGTTGAGGTGCATGCCGCTGCCGGGCTTGTCGGAAAGCGGCTTCGGCGAGAAATCGGCGGCGTAGCCGTCCGCCGCGCAGATGCTGCGCACTGCCCACTTGAACGTGGACGTGTTGTCGGCCGCTGTCAGCGGATCCCCGTAGCGGAAATCAATTTCCATCTGGCCGGGGCCCTGCTCATGGTGGGAGGACTCCGGCGTGATCCCCATCTCCACCAGCGCGTAGCAGATATCCCTGCGCAGGTTCTCGCCCGCGTCCAGGGGATCCACGTCCATATAGCCGGCCCGGTCGATGGGCTCGTCTGTCCTGCGCCCCCGCTCATCCTGCCGGAATACATAGAACTCCACCTCCGGGCCAAATTTCACTTCGACGCCTCTGGAACGGGCTTCCTGCATCGCTTTTTTCAGCATAAAGCGCGTATCCCGCTCAAAGAGCGTCCCGTCCGGGTATACGATGTCGCAGAACATGCGGCAGACTCTTCCGTCCGCGGGCCTCCAGGGGACGATCGAGATGGTGGAAGGGTCAGGGCGAAGGAACAGGTCGCTGCGGATCTCCGCGTCGAATCCCGCGATGGCCGCCCCGTCGATGGAGATCCCGTATTTCATGGCTCTCTCCAGCTCACCGGACATGATCGCGATATTCTTCTGTGTTCCGAACACGTCAAAATATGCCAGTCTTATGAACTCGACATCGTTCTCTTCTATAAAACCCCGTATTTCACTGAAATTTTGCATGATTGTTTTACCTCTTTTCTGGATCCGCCGCGCATGCGGTTTCTTCCGAGCCTGCCAAAGGCTGCATCACTTAGCGGAACTCTGCTCCTTCCTGCTCACAGCAGCTCTCACAAGGCCGGCAAAGAGCGGATGCGCGCGGTTCGGTCTCGACTTAAACTCGGGATGTCCCTGTGTTCCAATATAATATGGATGCGCGCTCCATTCAATCATTTCTACGATCCTGCCGTCCGGTGAAATGCCGGAGAATGTAAGTCCCGCTGCGGCAAGTTCCTCGCGCATCTCGTTATTGACCTCATAGCGGTGGCGGTGTCTCTCCGCGATCTCTTCTGTGCCATACATTTTATGGGCAAGGGATCCCTTTATAAGTACGCAGGGATATGCGCCAAGACGCATCGTTCCGCCCAGCTGTGTGACACCGGCCTGTTCCGGCATAAGGTCGATGACCGGATGCGCTGTATCAGGACTCAGCTCCGAACTGTTCGCATCCTTCCATCCGACGACGTTTCTGGCAAATTCAACCAGAGCCATCTGCATTCCAAGACATATTCCGAGGAAAGGTATGCCGTTATTTCTCGCAAACTCTGCAGCCAGTATCATGCCTTCCGTGCCGCGGTTTCCAAAGCCGCCGGGGATGATCATGCCGTCGATTCCGCCAAGAATCTCACTGATCCTTTCGGGCTTCTCCTCAAGCTTTTCCGAATCCACCCATCTGATCTCTACTTGGGCATCATTGGCAAATCCGCCGTGGTGGAGCGCCTCCACCACACTGAGGTATGAATCGTGCAGCTGTGTATATTTTCCGACCAGTGCGATCGTCGTCTTGACTTTGGGGTTCTGCATCGCGTGCACGATCCGCTTCCAGTCATTAAGATCCGGTTCCGGGCAGGGAATCCTCAGACAATTGCAGACTGCTTCTGCCAAATGCTCCTCCTCCATCATGAGCGGTACCTCGTAAATCGACGATGCATTGAGATTCTGCAGGACATGGGTGACGGGCACGTTGCAGAACAGAGCGATCTTGTCCCGCATCGCCTGCGGGATCTCATACTCTGACCTGCACACAATGATATCCGCGCGGATGCCCATTCTCTGCAGTTCCCGGACGCTGGCCTGAGTCGGCTTTGTCTTGAGTTCCTCCGATCCGTGCAGATAGGGCATGAGCGTCACGTGGATCATGCAGCAGGTGCCCTGGGGCTTTTCCTGCATGAACTGGCGGATCGCCTCGTAGATGGGCTGGGATTCGATATCGCCCACAGTACCTCCCACTTCGATGATCGCAATGGAAGTCCGCTCAGGATGAACGACCTCTGGGGTAGTTTGCACCTGAGGCTCCACATAGAAGCGGCTCTTAATCTCATTGGTCACATGGGGAATGACCTGCACCGTCCCGCCGCCGTAATCTCCCCGGCGCTCTTTGTTAAGTACGGACCAGTATATTTTGCCCGATGTCACATTACTGTTGTGATCCAGGCTCTCGTCGATGAACCGCTCGTAGTGGCCCAGGTCCAGATCCGTCTCCGTCCCGTCGTCAGTCACGAAAACTTCGCCGTGCTGGATTGGGTTCATCGTGCCGGGGTCCATATTCAGGTAAGGATCAAATTTCTGCATGGTCACTTTATATCCGCGTGCCTTGAGGAGCCTGCCCAGAGACGCCGCCGTGATCCCTTTGCCGAGCCCTGAGACAACACCTCCTGTCACAAATACATATTTCGTCATCTTTACCTCCTTGTCATGGGCGGTCACGCGCAGGTGTCACAGGGACGGTTCTACTGACAACTTTTTCCAAGGTGCCGCAGGGACACCTTGGAAAAAGTTGTCAGTAGAACCGTCCCCTTGACACCTCACTGCTCCCGCAGCGATGTATATCCCATCAGAAATTCATCTACTTCTCTCGCACAGCCCCTGCCTTCCACGATGTTCCAGACTACCAGAGACTGCCCTCTATGCATATCGCCTGCTGTGAAGACCTTATTCACATTCGTTCTGTAATGGTCGGGGCCTTCTTTGGTCTCCACATTACCTCGTGCCGTCAGGTTTACTCCGAACGCTTCTGCCGTATACGGCTCGCACCCGAGAAATCCGGCAGCAATGAGAAGTAATCCGCATGGGATGATCTTTTCTGTTCCCTCTGTCTCGACCAGCCGGCCGTTCTCAAAGTGGACTTCCACCGTTTTGATCTTCCAGAGTTTACCCTTGCGGAGAATCAGCTCTTTGACGGTCGTCCTGAATACGCGCGGATCATGACCGAATTTCGCGATCGCCTCCTCATGTCCGTAATCGGTCCTTAGAACTTTGGGCCATTCCGGCCAGGGATTGGCCGCTGTTCTGGTCACCGGCGGCGCCGGCATCATCTCCAGCGCTGTCACGCCGGTGCACCCCTGTCGAAGGACCGTCCCAATGCAGTCGTTTCCGGTGTCTCCGCCGCCGACGATCACGACGTGTTTTCTGTAAGCATCACCGCGCCGGTTTCCCGCTCCACTAAGGAGCTGTCGGGTACTCTGAGTCAGGAAGTCCACGGCAAATCGAACGCCCGAAACCTGCTCTGCCCTCTCAGGGATTTTTTCTTCATACTCCGCACCGGCTGTCTCTGTGATCTTAACTGAGAGGGATCTCGCTCTTTTGGCACCGCATGCCAGTACCACAGCGTCATAGTCTCTGAGGATTTCCTCAGCGACCGCTCCCTGCACGTTGACGCCGGTCCGGAAAATCACGCCTTCCTCTTCCATGAGTTTCCGCCGCCGCTCTATCACGGTTTTGTCCAGCTTCATGTTGGGGATCCCGTACATGAGAAGGCCGCCGATCCGGTCCTCCCTCTCAAAGACCGTCACCTGATGCCCTCTGTGCCCCAGCTGGTCCGCGACCGCAAGCCCGGAAGGGCCGCTGCCGATGACCGCCACTTTTCTTCCGCTTCTGTGCAGCGGGACTCTCGGCTTCATCCATCCGTTGTGAAAGGCTGTCTCAATGATATAGAGTTCATTGTCGTGGATCGTGACCGGCTCGCCGTTCATCCCGCAAATACAGGCTTTCTCGCAGAGTGCCGGGCACACCCGTCCGGTGAACTCCGGGAAATTGCTGGTCTTTAGAAGCCTCGACAGCGCATGCCTTGGGTGATCCAGATACACTTGATCATTCCACTCAGGGATCATGTTATGAAGGGGACATCCCGTGACCATGCCCGAGAGCTTCATCGCACTCTGGCACATGGGGACGCCGCAGTTCATGCAGCGTGCCCCCTGCTCCTTTCGCTCCTGCTCGCAGAGCGGCAGATGAAACTCCTGATAGTCCGACAGTCTCTCCAGAGGCTGTCTTTCAATGTTGTCCTGTCTTAGATACTCCAGAAATCCGGTTGCTTTTCCCATAATCATCACCCGTTGGTCACTTCCCGGAATGCCTCCAGTACCGCTTTGTCGTGGGGGATTCCCTGTTCTTCGTACTTACCGATCGCCGTGAGCATTCTCTGATAATCGAGCGGCACGACCTTCTTAAAATAAGGAATATACGACTCAAAGTCCTCCAGGATCTTCCGCCCGAGCTTCGATCCTGTTTCTGCGGCATATTCTGTCAAAATATCGCCCAGTTCCGCGATGTCATATTTCTCCGTCAGCTCCTGCAGAACCACCATGTCCTTGTTGATCCTTCTGTACAGGCTGTGGTCCCGGTCCAGCACATAGGCGATCCCGCCGCTCATACCTGCCGCGAAGTTCTTTCCTGTTCTTCCCAGGATCACGGCACGGCCTCCTGTCATATACTCGAGCCCATGGTCACCGCACCCTTCCGCAACTGCCACTGCGCCGGAATTGCGGACACAGAACCGCTCTCCCGCTATGCCGTTTATAAACGCTTTGCCTCCTGTCGCGCCGTACAGAGCGACATTGCCGACGATGATATTTTGACTGGCATCAAATCTGCTCTTCGGATCCGGTACTAACACCAGTTTTCCTCCCGAAAGCCCCTTTCCGAACCCGTCGTTGGCATCGCCCGTCAGCCGGATCGTGACACCCTTGGGCACAAATGCGCCAAAAGACTGCCCGCCGCCGCCTTCTGCGCGAACGACAAATGTATCTTCCGCGAGGCTGTTCCCGAAACGCTTTGTGATCTCCGAACCCAGGATCGTCCCGAAGGCTCTGTCCGTAGACGACACCTTCAGAGAAGTCTCATAACTGCAAACTACCCCAGAGGTCGCTTTTGCTGTTTCAGACCCGGGCTCAGTGCAAACTACCCCAGAGGTCGGTTTGCCCGTCAGCCCTTCTTTAAAGGCCGGCAGCAGCACTGCCATATCCGGTGTCTTCTCCAGCCCGAAATCATAGAGATTCTTAGGCGCATAGAGCCCGTAATTCCCGCTCTCTCTGTCAGCCTGCGAGAGGACCGGCATGGGACGATCTCCCAGGATCTGCCGCATATCTACCTTAAAGGCCCTGTCTGTGATCAGCTCTTTTCTCACCCGCAGGCAGTCCGATCTCCCCGTCATCTCCGCCATGCTGCGGAACCCGAGCTGCGCCATGATCTCCCGGACCTGCTCCGCGATAAAGAACATAAAGCGGCTCACATACTCCGGTTTTCCCTTGAAGCAGCTCCGCAGCTTTTTGTTCTGGGTCGCGATCCCTACAGGACATGTATCTTTGGAACAGACGCGCATCATCATGCATCCCAGACAGACCAGCGGCGCCGTGGCAAAGCCGAACTCCTCCGCGCCGAGCAGGGATGCGATGGCCACATCTCTGCCGCTCATGAGCTTGCCGTCCGTCTCCAGGACGACTCTGTCGCGAAGTCCGTTTTCTGTCAGGCATCTGTGCGCCTCTGTGAGTCCAAGTTCCCATGGAAGGCCTGCGTTGTGAATGGAGCTTCCGGGCGCCGCGCCGGTCCCTCCGTCATAACCCGAGATCAGGATCACCTGTGCGCCCGCCTTTGCGACGCCGGATGCGATGGTGCCTACCCCTGCCTCGGAGACCAGTTTGACGTTGATCCTGGCATCTCTGTTGGCGTTCTTGAGGTCATAGATGAGCTGCGCCAGGTCTTCGATTGAATATATATCGTGATGGGGCGGCGGCGAGATCAGCGCCACGCCCGGTGTGGAGAATCTTGTCTCAGCTACCCAGGGATACACTTTTTTGCCCGGCAGGTGTCCGCCTTCACCGGGCTTTGCGCCTTGAGCCATCTTGATCTGGATTTCCTCCGCGCTGCACAGATACTCGCTGGTGACGCCGAACCTTCCCGAAGCCACCTGCTTGATCTTGCTGTTCTTCTGTGTTCCGAAGCGCTCCCTCAGTTCTCCGCCTTCTCCGGTGTTGGAGCGGGCACCGATGGAATTCATAGCGATCGCCAGTGTCTCGTGCGCCTCAGCGGAAAGCGATCCGTAGCTCATGGCACCGGTCTTGAAGCGCCTCACGATCTCCTCAGCGGACTCCACTTCCTCAAGAGGTACTGCGCTGCCTGCCGGTACGAATTCCAGAAGTCCGCGCAGCGTGTGCGGCCTTCCCGCGTCATCCACCAGGTCTGTGTATTCCCTGAATCGATCGTAGGAATCCTCCCGCACCGCTCTCTGCAGCGTAATGATCGTTTCCGGGCTGTACATATGGTCTTCTTTGTCCCTGCCGCTTCGGAGGTAGTGGAAGCCGACCGAATCCAGTGTCTCGTCCACGCCCAGTCCCAGCGGGTCAAAAGCATGATCATGCCTGAAAGCCACGCCCTCCTCGATCTCTTTGATGCCGATGCCGCCTACCCGGCTCACTGTTCCGGCAAAATATCGATCGATCACATCCTTTCCCAGCCCGATCGCTTCGAAAATGCGGGCGGACTGGTAGGACTGCAGGGTCGAAATGCCCATCTTGGCCGCTATTTTGACAACGCCGTATAAAAGTGCCTTGTTGTAATCCTCCACGGCTGTGTGATAGTCCTTGTCAAGAATGCCCAGCTCGATCAATTCGCCGATGCACTCGTGCGCAAGATAGGGGTTGACCGCCCGCGCGCCGAAACCAAGCAGCGTCGCGGTCTGATGCACATCCCTGGGCTCTCCGCTCTCCAGGATCAGGGATACGGCTGTGCGCTTCTTGGTCTGCACCAGGTGCTGCTCGACGCTTGAGACAGCCAGCAGCGAGGGGATGGGCACATGGTTTTCGTCCACACCTCTGTCGGAGAGGATCAGAATGTTGCATCCATTCGCCGCGGCGCGGTCCACAGCGATGTTGAGCTGATCCAGCGCTCTCTCCAGTGACGTGTTCTTGTAAAAGAGCAGCGAGATGGTTTGCGCCTTAAATCCCGGCCGGTTGAGATTGCGGATCTTCAGAAGATCCACGCCGGTCAGAATGGGATTGTCAACTTCAAGTACTGTGCAGTTGCCGCTCTTTTCTTTTAACAGATCGCCGTCGGATCCGATATAGACCGTAGTATCTGTCACGATTTTCTCCCTGAGGGAGTCGATCGGCGGGTTGGTCACCTGCGCGAAGAGCTGCTTGAAATAATTGAACAGCAGCTGATGTGCCTTGGACAAAACAGCGAGCGGCGCGTCGTGTCCCATGGAAAGCGTAGGCTCCACACCGTTTTCCGCCATTGGCAGGATCTGGTCCTTGACGTCCTCATACGTGTAACCGAACACTTTGTAGAGGCGGTCCCTGACATCCTGTGTGTGCACGGGGATCTTCCTGTTGGGGATCGTGAGCGTATCAAGATGCAGAAGATTTCTGTCCAGCCATTCACCGTAAGGACTTCTGCCGGCGTAATAAGACTTGCACTCTTCGTCGGAGATGATCCTCTTCTCATTCGTATCCACCAAAAGGATGCGCCCGGGCTCCAGACGCGCCTTCTTCACAATGTGCTCCGGCGCGATGTCCAGTACACCGACCTCTGAGGCCAGGATCAGCCTGTTGTCGTCTGTGATGTAATAGCGGGACGGGCGAAGACCGTTCCGGTCCAGCGTCGCGCCGAGCATCTCTCCGTCGGAGAAAAGGATAGCAGCGGGTCCGTCCCAAGGCTCCATCATCGTTGCATAGTAATGATAGAAATCCTTCTTATCCTCGCTCATGAACGTATTGTGCTTCCAAGGTTCCGGTATGATCACCATCATCGCCAGCGCCAGCGGCATTCCGTTCATATACAGAAATTCCAATGTGTTGTCCAGCATGGCCGAATCTGATCCGCTGCGGTCCACAACAGGGAAGATCTTGTCGATATCGTCCTGCATGACAGGACTGGTCATCGTCTCTTCTCTGGCCAGCATTCTGTCGATATTGCCGCGTATAGTATTGATCTCACCGTTGTGAGCGATCATCCTGTAAGGATGCGCGCGGTGCCAGGACGGTGTCGTATTGGTAGAAAATCTCGAGTGCACGATCGCGATCGCCGCTTCATAATCCTCGTCCTGAAGATCATCGTAGAATCTTCTCAGCTGACCAACCAGGAACATCCCTTTGTAGACAATCGTCCTCGAAGAGAGCGAGCAGATATATGTATCCTCAGAGGACTGCTCGAACTCTCTTCTCACAACGTAGAGCCTGCGGTCGAAGTCGATGCCTTTCTGTACGCCCTCCGGCCTTTTGATAAAGCACTGGCGGATGCAGGGCATACAGTCGACAGCCACTTTTCCAAGAATCTCTTCATGCACCGGCACTTCGCGCCAGCCAAGGACTTCCATGCCCTCTTTCTGCGTGATCACCTCGAACATGCGCTTGGCAAGAGTTCTGCGCAGTGTGTTCTGCGGAAGGAAGAACATGCCGATGCCATAATCGCCTTCCTCGGACTGCGGCACTTTGTCGATCCCGGCTTGACCTGCCGCTTTTGCGAAGAATTTGTGGGAGATCTGCGTCAGAATGCCGACGCCGTCACCCACCTCACCGGTGGCGTCCTTGCCGGCTCTGTGCTCCAGCTTCTCCACAATGTGCAGCGCGTCATCCAGAACCTTGTGGTCCTTCCTGCCGTCGATATTTACAATACTTCCGATGCCGCAGGCATCATGTTCCTGCATGCAGGTGCCGCAGGCACCGTGTTCCTGTCGATACAACATAGCTTTTCCTCTTTTGCCGGGGCCGATCACCGGTTCTTCCCCTATCTGATGCGATCTGCCGTTTCCGTGCCCTTTCAACACCCTTTAAGGGCACGAAAGCGGCAATTTCAACAACCAGCTTATCTCAGCGAAAACAACATCTTCTCATACGTCGGATACGGCAGATATTCATCCGGGATGATGGCTTCCGCCTTGTCCGTCCAGCTTCTCAAGGCTTCCATCTCTGCCAGCACCGTCTCGTGATAGAACTTCGCCTGGCCAAGAATGTCCTCGATACCCTCTGCCTTTGCAGTGTCCGCTGCCAGTGCCTCCATGGCCAGCAGGATCTGCTCACTGGTCTCATCCAGCGTCTTCAAAATATCACTCTCGTAACTGCACTTGCTGCCCGGAAGGAGGTCTCTCTTCTTGAGCGCCTCTGTCGTCACGTCCTTCATGTAGCGGACCAGGCCTGTTGTGAAGTCCTTGCGCACCATCTCCATGAGGGTGAGCGCCTCGATATGGACTGTCTTCGCATAGTTCTCGAGAAGGATCTCATATCTGGAGAGGACTTCTTCTTTGGTGAAGATCTTATGCTTTGTAAAAAGCTCCAACGACTTCTCGGAGATGAAATGCGGCATCGCATCCGGGAGGGAAACGAGGTTTGCAAGTCCTCTGCGGGAAGCCTCTTCCACCCACTCTTCTGTATACCCGTTGCCGTTGAAGAGGATCCTTTTATGCTTCGAAAGCATTTCACGAAGAAGTTTGTGAACTGCTTCATCCAGGTCCGCAGGTGCTGCGTCAGACAGCGCCTCGTAAATCTGTGTCAGTGCTTCGGCGACTGCTGTGTTCAGCACGATGTTGGGATTCGCCACGGACAGTGAACTGCCCGGCATGCGGAACTCGAACTTGTTGCCGGTGAAAGCAAACGGTGAGGTGCGGTTTCTGTCCGTCGTGTCACGGGTGATGTGCGGCAGCACGTGCGCGCCCATGCCCATCTGTTTTTTGCCCGAGCTGTGTGCGGCAGTGCCATCCTCAATGGAGTGAAGAACTTCAGCAAGCTCATCTCCTACGAAAATAGAGATGATCGCGGGCGGCGCCTCGTTGCCGCCGAGACGGTGATCGTTGCCGGCTGTCGCGACGGAAATTCTCAGCACCTCCTGATACTCATCCACCGCAGCAATGACAGCCATGAGAAAGACCAGGAACTGCAGGTTCTCGCCCGGCTTCTTCCCGGGATCGAGCAGGTTCTCGCCGGTATCCGTGCTGATGGACCAGTTATTGTGCTTGCCGGAGCCGTTGATGCCCTCGAAAGGTTTCTCGTGCAAAAGGCAGGCGTATCCGAAGCGGTCCGCCACCTTCTTCATCACTTCCATGGTCAGCTGGTTGTGATCCACCGCGACGTTTGCTGTCTCAAAGACCGGCGCCAGCTCATGCTGGGACGGCGCGACCTCATTGTGCTTGGTCTTGGCCGGCACGCCGAGCTCCCAGAGTTCCTTATCCAATGCGTGCATGTATTCAGATACCTTTGGCTTGAGCACGCCAAAATAGTGATCCTCCATCTCCTGTCCCTTAGGCGCCGGCGCTCCCATCAGCGTGCGGCCTGTCAGAAGGAGGTCTTTTCTTTTCTTGTAGAGTTCCTTGTCGATCAGGAAGTATTCCTGCTCAGAACCCACAGTCGTGTCCACGTGGGTGACAGCGGTGTTGCCCAGAAGGTGCAATACTTTGACAGCTGCGTCTGAGAGGGCTTCCATGGACCTCAGGAGCGGTGTCTTCTTGTCCAGGGCTTCTCCGCCGTAGGAACAGAACGCTGTGGGAATGTAGAGCGATCCGTCTTTGACAAAAGCCGGGGAGCTGGGATCCCAGGCGGTGTACCCGCGGGCTTCAAAAGTCGCCCGCAGTCCGCCTGAGGGGAAGCTGGAGGCATCCGGCTCGCCCTTTACGAGCTCCTTGCCGGAGAACTCCATGATGACCTGACCGTCTTCGGTAGGGGAGATGAAACCGTCATGTTTTTCAGCGGTCAGGCCGGTCATGGGCTGGAACCAGTGCGTGAAGTGGGTAGCGCCCTTCTCGATCGCCCACTCCTTCATGACTGCGGCCACGGTGTTGGCCACGTCCAGTTCCAGGTGAGTGCCGTTCTTGCTGGTCTTGCGAACTGCCTTGTATACATCCTTCGGGAGACGCTCCCGCATGACTTTGTCATTGAATACCATGCTTCCGTAGATTTCGGGGATGTTCATGATTTACCTCCTTACCGCAGTTCTCCTGAAGAGAACTGTTCAATTACCTGTTACATCAAAAAAGGCAAGGGTGCTTAACAAGACGGTCGTCACCGCCTGTTAAGACACCCTTGCCTTTGAGTCATTATTATACATAGAGCTGAATGAATGTCAACACAATTTTGTATACAATTATACGTTTTTTATTCCACATCCTGCAGCGCTGCAAAATCCTCCTCGCCGGTCCTGACCTTCACAACTCTTGTCACATCGTACACAAAGATCTTCCCATCTCCGATATGCCCGGTGTACAGAGCCTTCTTGGCAGCATCGATGACGCTCTGCACAGGGATCTTCGAGACGACCACTTCCACTTTAACCTTAGGGAGCAGCGTGGAATCGACCACCGCACCTCTGTACCTCTCTTCGGATCCCTTCTGGATCCCGCAGCCCATGACCTGCGACATGGTCATTCCGGTCACGCCCAGTTCATTGAGCGCATGTTTTAATTCGTCGAACTTGCTCATGCGGCAGATAATGGAAATCCTGTGCATTCCGGTGTCAACCCTGTGCCCCGATGCTGCCGGCCTTTCGGGTGCTTCTGCCGCACTCCCCGAAACTATGGCCGCCGTAACATCCTCCCAGGAAGATCCTGACGCATCCGTCGTTCCCGCAACCTTCACAGCCGCTCCAATCTGTGCCTCTGATGCTTTTGCATACTCTCCTTCACCCAGGAATGTGTTCTCGTTTACATCCATGACCATGTTGGAGACGTCACTTACAGAGAAGCCGGAATAAGCGCTGGCCAGTCCATGTTCATGCATGTCCAGTCCGTCGATCTCGACCTGAGCCGGTACGCGCAGCCCGATCACACGGTCAATCAGCTTGAACACTACAAACATTGTGACAACAACATAAGCGTCGATCGCAATAATGCCGAGCGCCTGTACGCCGAGAAGCTGAACGCCGCCGCCATAGAAGAGGCCATTCATTACGCCGTCCTCTCCGGTACTGAACAGTCCGACCGCGACCGTTCCCCAGATACCGTTCACCATGTGTACTGAAACGGCACCTACAGGGTCGTCG
>CADCIU010000064.1 GCA_902801585.1 uncultured Lachnospiraceae bacterium
CATCGGTATGTACGACATGTACATTGAGGCTCCCAAGAACAGCCCCAATACCGACGCGATCGATCCCGAAAGCTGCGATCAGGTCGAGATCATCGGATGCCGTTTCTCGGTAGGAGATGATTGCATCGCGATCAAATCAAACAAAATAGAGATGGCCCGCAAATACAAGACTCCGGCTGACCACCACACGATCCGCAACTGTCTGATGGATTTCGGCCACGGAGCGCTGACTCTGGGAAGCGAGCTGGCCGGCGGTATCCGCAATGTGAGCGTAACGAAGTGCCTCTTCCACGCCACAGACCGCGGCCTTCGCATCAAGAGCCGCAGGGGCAGAGGAAAAGACAGTATCATAACAAATGTCGAGTTTGATAATATCCGCATGGACGGGGTGCTGACACCCATCGTCATCAACTTGTGGTACAACTGCTGCGATCCTGACAGATTCACGGAATACGTGTGGTCGAGAGAACACCTGCCCGTGGATGACCGCACACCGCACATGGGAACTTTCTGTTTCCGGAATATGGAGTGCACGGACGCAGAGGCGGCGGCCTGCTATATTGACGGCCTGCCGGAGAGCCCTATTGACAAGGTGATCCTGGAAAACATTTCAATCTCTTTTGCCGAGAACGCCCAGCCGCATGTTCCGGCTATGCAGAATTTTGCCAAAGAGAGATGCAAACTGGGCCTGTATCTGGACAACGTTAAGGAGATCGAGATCCGGAACGTGAAGATGAAGGGCCAGGACGGCGAGATGGTCATCGCGGATCACTATGAAAAGCTAATTACGGAAGGATTTGATCAGGAATGACAGATTACAGCAGAATCGATGCCTATGTGCTGCGCCTGATAGAGGAGTCCACGCCTGAGCGCACCGCCTGGAATCTGGAGAAGATCCGGGAAGGTAAGAAGGTGGAATGGAACTATATTGACGGCTGCATGCTGACGGCACTTATGGAAATGACTTCCATCACGGGAGATGAGAGATATGCTGCTTTCGCGGAAAAGGTCATCGATCATTTTGTGCAGGAAGACGGCAACATTCTGACTCTGAAACCCGAGAAAGCAAATCTTGACGATATCAATGAGGGAAGAGTGCTGTTTGAGCTTTATAAAAAGACGGGAACACAGAAGTACCGCCTTGCTGCAGACCGTCTTATGGAGCAGGTCAAAGCACAGCCCAGAACCTGGGAGGGAAATTTCTGGCACAAAGCCATTTATCCCGATCAGGTGTGGCTCGACGGCATCTATATGGCGCAGCCTTTTTACGCACTGTATGTGAAGAACTTCGGAGACGGAGACTTCTCCGATATAGTGAAGCAGATAAAGACAGTGTATCTGAGAATGCGCTCTAAGGAGAAAGGGCTTTACTTCCACGGCTACGACGCCTCGAAGAAAGCTTTTTGGGCAGATCCGGAAACGGGCTGTTCACAGAACTTCTGGCTCCGCTCTCTGGGATGGTTTGCGGTAGCTCTTGCGGACCTTGCGGACATTCTTCCGGAGGGAGAGAGCAGGGATGAACTTACCGGAATCTTCAAAGAGCTCATGGAGCACATGATCGAATATGCCGACCCGGAGACCGGCCTGTACTGGCAGGTACCTGACCAGCAGGGACGGGAAGGCAATTATCTTGAGACCAGCGGCAGCGCGATGATGGCATACGCCATGCTCAAGGGCGCAAGGCTGGGGATCCTGCCGGAGAAATTCGCCGGACAGGGAGAGAAGACTTTTAACGGGATCATCGATCGCTACCTGACATTTACCGATACGGGACTCAATCTCGGCGGGATTTGTCTCGTCGCGGGACTTGGGCCTGAGAACAACAGACGCAGAGACGGTTCCTACGCATATTATATCTCTGAGCCTGTTGTAGAGAACGACGCAAAAGGAGTGGCGCCTTTTGTCCTGGCTTATACGGAGATTAAAAGGAAAAAGGGAACTGATTGATGAATGACATCATTTATGTGGGAAGGCATGCGCTGACGCTGCGTGTGTCTGATCATGCGCATGAGAGCTGGGAATTAATATATTGCACGAGTGGTAAAGGCCAGATCAGTTTCGAGGACAGGACGTTTACCTACTATAATGACAGTGTTGTTATTATCCCTCCCATGGTCACTCATTCTAATTGGAGCGATTCGGGATTTACGAACATCCATGTTAACATCGTGGATTCGACCCTCAATTTCAGGGAACCGATTATTTTATCCTGTACCTCCAATGCTTTTCTCAGACAGGCGTTTGAGGCGGCATTCTATTACTATTCAAATAACGGAATCGGCAGAACAACGCTGCTCCCGGTTTATGGCCAGCTGATCGCCTCTACGGCGCTCATGCTCGCTTCGGACATCGCCCACAGCGATGTGGTCCAGCAGGTCATAAACGACATTTTAAAAAACTATCCCGATGCGGATTACGACCTGAACGCATATCTGCAGAGTATGCCTTTCAGTTTTGAGTATCTCAAGAAGATGTTCAAGAATGAAGTGGGAATGACTCCCAGGCAGTTTCTCACAGATAAGAGACTGGAAAACGCGGCCAACAATCTGGCGCTTTCCGGCTGCGGATCCAGCATCTCACAGATCGCAAGGCAGAGCGGGTTTCAGGAGCCCCTGTATTTTTCCCGTCTGTTTAAAAAGAAATACGGCGTCTCGCCGAAAAACTACACACCTGACAATCTGGAACCGCCCACATCGGATTCTGACAGTACAAAGATCATTTTGTAGGCGGCAGCAGACAGGGGCGAACGAAGCCATCAATGTGTGAGGAGGCAGTAAAATGGCATATTTAACGCTGAAGAACATCAACAAGATCTATCCGAATGGATACCACGCCGTTCACAATTTCAATCTTGATATTGAGAAGGGCGAGTTTATCGTTTTCGTCGGACCTTCCGGATGCGGTAAATCCACGACGCTTCGAATGATCGCAGGCCTTGAGGACATTTCCAACGGCGATTTCCTGATCAACGGGAACAGAGCCAATGAGTGGGGCCCCAGACAGAGAGAGGTGGCGATGGTATTCCAGAGTTACGCTCTGTATCCGCAGATGACGGTCTTTGACAATATTGCATTTGGCCTGACGCTCCAGGGCGTCGATGAAGATGTCATCGAAGAGAAGGTTAATCATACCGCCGCGATCCTGGGCCTGACAGACTATCTTGACCGTCTTCCCAGAGCTCTTTCGGGCGGCCAGAGACAGCGTGTTGCCATCGGCCGCGCCCTCATCAGAAAGGTCGGCGTCTTTTTGATGGACGAGCCGCTCTCCAACCTGGACGCGAAGCAGCGTGTCACGATGCGTTCCGAGATCGCGCAGATCCACAAATCCACCGGAGCTACGACCATCTATGTCACGCATGACCAGACAGAGGCTATGACTCTGGCTGACAGGATCGTAGTTATGAAGGACGGTTATGTGCAGCAGATCGGTACTCCCTATGAGCTGTATTATGATCCGGTAAATGTTTTCGTCGCCGGATTCATCGGCGAGCCTCCGATGAACTTCATCCGCGGCACGGTTACCGGCGGCAAGATCAAGTTCGGTGACAACGAGCTCGACCTTTCCAGGAAACTTGGCAGCAAGATCAAGGACTACGAAGGAAAGCCCATCGTATTCGCGTTCCGTCCTGAGCATATTGAGCTCGGCAAGATTGACGGCGCTTATCAGCTGACCTCCATGGTAGAGCTTACAGAGATGCTCGGCGATAATACCAACGTCTATGTGACGGCAGGCGAGGACAAGGCGATCCTTAAGGTCGACCCTCACGACACACCGGAAATCGACGAGCAGATCACATTCTCTATTCCTGTGGAAAGCGTATATCTCTTCGACGGAGAGACAGAGATGGTGATCAAGTAATCAGAGCTTAGGAGGAATTATGGACATTCGTTATTCAGCAAGTCCGAACGATGTAAAAAGGTACACAACAGAGGAACTTCGCAAGGAATTCCTGATCACAGATCTGTATGTACCGGATACTGTAAAGGCAACATATTCTCACGTGGACCGCGTGGTGATCCTGGGAATCATGCCTGTCAGCGAAGAAGTTTCGATCGACAAGGGAATCGACATCTGGCACAACTTCGGAACAGAGTATTTCCTTGAGCGCCGTGAAGCCGGAGTGTTCAATATCGGCGGCAAGGGATATATCGTGGCGGACGGCGTGCGCTATGATATGGGATATGAGGACTGCCTCTATATCACTAAAGGTGTGAAAGAGGTGTATTTCGGAAGTATTGACGGAGCAGATCCTGCCCGTTTCTATCTCGCGTCATATCCTGCACACAAGGCGTGCAAGACGACATTCCTCTCTTTTGACAAGGCGAACCACCGTCCCTGCGGCGATGAGAAGAACGCCAACAAGAGAGTGATCAACCAGTTCATTCATCCCGATGTGCTGGAGACATGCCAGCTTTCCATGGGACTTACCCAGCTGGCTCCCGGCAGTGTCTGGAATACAATGCCCAGCCACACGCACGAGAGAAGAATGGAAGTTTATACATATTTTGAGATTCCTGAGAATGAAGCAGTAATGCACTTCATGGGACAGCCGCAGCAGACAAGAAACATCGTCATGCAGAATTACGAGGCGGTCATCTCCCCTTCCTGGTCGATCCACAGCGGCTGCGGCACCTCCAATTACACCTTTATCTGGGCAATGGGAGGAGAAAACCAGGCTTTTGACGACATGGACAATCTCAAACCCAATGAATTGAGATAAAGCAACTTATAAAGGACAGGGATCCGCGGCAGGACCCTGGAAAAGGAGGATTTACTATGGATATGAAAGATTTCCGTCTTGACGGCAAAGTAGCGCTGATCACAGGCGCTGTCTATGGTATCGGATTTGCCATTGCAGAGGCTTATGCAGCAGCGGGCGCCAAGATCGTTTTCAACTGCCTCAGTGAAGATGCAAAGGAAAAAGCTCTTGCTTCTTATGCTGAGAAAGGCATTGACGCATTAGGCTATGTGGCAGACGTAACAAAGGAAGATGAAGTCCAGGCTATGATCGCCGATATCGAGGAGAAACTCGGCGGCGTTGACATCCTTGTCAACAACGCAGGCATCATCAAGAGGATCCCTATGTGCGAGATGTCCGCAGCTGATTTCCGCGCGGTTGTCGACGTCGACCTGAACGCTCCTTTCATCGTGTCCAAGGCTGTTATTCCGGGCATGATCAAGAAGGGCCACGGCAAGATCATCAACATCTGCTCTATGATGAGTGAGCTGGGCAGAGAGACCGTTTCCGCTTACGCCGCAGCTAAGGGCGGCCTCAAGATGCTGACCAGAAATATCTGCTCCGAGTACGGTGAGCACAACATCCAGTGCAACGGCATTGGACCCGGCTACATCGCTACTCCTCAGACCGCTCCTCTTCGCGAGAGACAGCCCGATGGATCCAGACATCCTTTCGATCAGTTCATCATCGCCAAGACTCCTGCTGCACGCTGGGGCACAGCTGAAGATCTGCAGGGACCTGCAGTATTCCTGGCTTCCGACGCTTCCAACTTCGTAAACGGCCACATCCTTTACGTTGACGGCGGCATCCTTGCTTACATCGGCAAGCAGCCCGGCTGATCATTTTTGTAAAAGAGTTATGGAGTAGAGTATGAGCCGGCGAAGTGTAAAAATAGCTTATATCGGCGGCGGTTCGAAGGCGTGGGCGAGATCCTTTATGCAGGATCTTGCCCTGGCCCCGGATCTGGCCGGCGAAGTTGCGCTCTATGATATTGACGTTCCCGCCGCAGAGCGGAATCAGATCATAGGCACAAAGATACAGGATAAGGAAGAGGCGCTGTCTGATTTCAGATATACAGTGTCCGAAACGCTGGAAGAAGCGCTCACAGGCGCCGATTTCGTGATCATTTCCATCCTGCCCGGTACTTTTACACAGATGCACACGGATGTACATGCTCCGGAAGAATACGGGATTTTGCAGTCCGTGGGTGACACAGTGGGACCGGGTGGGGTCTTCCGTGCACTGCGGACTGTTCCTGTTTATGAGGAATTTGCTGACGCGATCCGGAAATGCTGCCCTGATGCGTGGGTGCTGAACCTCACCAATCCTATGAGCATCTGTGTGAAGACGCTGTACCGGTGTTTTCCGCAGATCAAGGCTTTCGGATGCTGCCACGAAGTATTTCACACCCAGGATTTCCTGTGCTGTGTTCTGAAGGAACTGACAGGCATCAAGGTCAAAAGAGAGGATATCTATACGGATGCTTCCGGCATTAACCATTTTACCTGGATCACGGAAGCCCGCTATCAGGATATCGACCTGATGAAGCTGATGCCGGAATTTATGGAACGATATTTTGACACGGGATATTACGAGAACGGACCGGTTGACCAGTGGACGCGCGACACCTTCGCCTACGGAAACAGGGTGAAGATGGATCTCCTTAAGAAGTACGGCGCGCTTGCGGCAGCGGGAGACCGTCACCTGGTGGAATTTGTCGATAACAGCTGGTATCTCAAGGACCGGGAGACTGTGAAGAAATGGCACTTCGGCCTGACCACGGTGGACTGGAGAATCGCCAATCAGGACAGACTGATCCGGGAATCTGTTGAGATGGCGGAGGGCCGCCGGGAAGTGCCGCTGGCACCTTCGGGAGAGGCGCTCGTCGATATGCTTCGCGGTATCATGGGCCTTAAGACAGTGATCACCAATGTCAACCTCCCCAACAGTGGACAGATGCCCGGCCTGCCGGAAGGCAGTATCGTGGAGACAAACTGTATTTTCACCAACGGATTTGTGGATCCTATAGTATCGAAACCGCTCCCCGCGGGAGCTCTCGCGCTGGTGAGAAGAAACAGCGACAATATCGATCTTCTCTCAGAGGGAATAGCGGAGAGAGACGAGAAGAAAATCTTCGCGGCTTTCATAAACCAGCCACTTTGTGCTGGACTTGAATTCGACGAGGCAATACAATTATTTAATAAGATGCGTGTTTCCGGAAAAACAATTTGAGCCAGGTTATAAGGAGACCGCGTCAAAAGGATGTTGCGACAACCCATAGTTTTACAGATCAATGTTAAGTATTTAAGGAGAGACGAATTATGGAAATTCTGAATTATGAAGTACTGGAAAAGTCCGGATATGACGGATATATTCTCAAAGACGCTCCCGAGAAAGTTATGCAGTTCGGCGAAGGCAACTTCCTCCGCGCATTCGTAGACTACTGGTTTGACGTATCGAATGAGAAGGCTGACTGGAACGGAAAATGTGTCCTGGTACAGCCTATCAAGCCCGGTCTGGCTGAGATGATCAACAAGCAGGAAGGCCTCTATACACTGTATCTTCGCGGCCGCGAGAACGGCGAGAAGGTCGACAGGAAGAGAGTTATCTCCTCTGTTTCCAGATGCCTTAACCCCTATGAAGAGGAAGGCTTCAAGGCCATGATGGAGCTGGCAGTCTCCGACGACCTCGAGTACATCGTATCCAATACGACAGAGGCAGGTATTGTCTATGATCCTTCCTGCAAGTTCGAGGACAAGCCCGCAAATTCCTTCCCCGGCAAGCTTACCCAGGTGCTCTACGAGCGCTTCAAGGCAGGCAAGAGCGGCCTTGTGATCCTCTCCTGCGAGCTGATCGACAACAACGGCAAAGAACTTCAGAAGTGCGTGAACCAGTACATCGATCAGTGGGAACTTGGCGACGACTTCAGGAAATATGTAAATGAGGACTGCACATTCTGCTCGACCCTGGTCGACAGGATCGTTCCCGGCCGTATCCGCGACGCGGAAGAAGTGGCCCGCCTCGAAGAGATCAACGGCTATTCAGATCCGCTGCTGGTCGTCGGCGAAGTCTTCGGTGTATGGAATATCGAAGGCCCGGCATGGCTGGAAGAGAAGCTTCCTTTCAAGAGAGCAGGCGTCAACTGCATCGTAGTGCCGGATGTAACACCTTACAAGAAGAGAAAAGTCCGCATCCTGAACGGCGCGCACACCGGCTTCGTTCTGGGCGCATACCTTGCAGGCTTCAGCATTGTGCGTGAGTGCATGGAGAACGCGACGGTTCTCGGATTCATGAATAAGATGCTCTATGATGAAGTTATCCCTACTCTGCCGCTGGACAAGGATGACCTGATGAACTTTGCTCAGGCTGTTCAGGACAGATTCAACAACCCCTTCGTCAACCACGAGCTGATGAGCATCTCCCTCAACTCCACCTCCAAGTGGAGAGCAAGATGCTTCCCGAGCTTCGCTGAGTATGTTGAGAAGTACGGAAAGCTGCCGGCATGCCTGACAACGAGCTTCGCGGCTTATATCGCTTTCTATTCCAGCAACATCCAGGAGCTGACGGATGCGGGCCTTGTCTGCAAGGATCCTCAGGGAAGAACTTACACAATTTCCGACGATCGCTGGGTACTGGAATTCTACTATGATCACAAGGATGACGATGCAGCGACTCTGACACATGCGGTCATGACTAACGAGCAGATGTGGGGCGAGGACCTCACTAAGATCGAAGGCTTCGAGGCTGAGGTCGCAAGAATCCTTGGCGAGATCCGCAAGGACGGCGCTCTGAAAGCTTATGCTGCATGCCTTTAATTGTTAATCTGCAAGGCTGAGCAAAATATTGCACCCGGAAATGAGAGGTAACCATGCCTATATTTATTCAGATCAACGACATTGATAATGTAGCAGTTGCCCTCCATCCCGCGCCCGCAGGCACCGCATTCGGCGGTGCCGCAGCGGTGGAGGACATCCCTCAGGGCCACAAAATGGCGCTGAAAGACATCACAAAAGGCGACATGATCATGAAATACGGCCTGCCCATCGGGCATGCCACGAAGGACATCAAAGCCGGCCAGTGGGTACATACCCATAATATGATGACCAACCTCAAGGGCGAGGTGGAGTACACCTATGACCCTGCTGTTCCCTGCGTCATGCCTCTTAAACCCAAGACTTTCATGGGCTATAGGAGAAAAGACGGAAGAGCGGCGATCCGCAATGAGATCTGGATCATCCCTACAGTCGGCTGCGTAAATGATGTGGCAAAGACGCTGGTGCGCGACAACCAGGATCTGGTCAAGGGCAGCATCGACGGACTCTATACATTTACGCATCCTTTCGGATGCTCCCAGACCGGCCATGACCACGCGCAGACCAGAAGGCTTCTGGCGGCGCTGACCAGGCACCCCAATGCAGGCGCTGTTCTGGTGCTGCATCTGGGATGCGAGAACCTGACTCACGATCAGTTCGTCGCGGAACTCGGCGACTATGATCCCGACAGGGTGAAATTCCTCACCTGCCAGCAGGTAGAGGATGAGCTTGAGGCAGGATCAGCTCTCCTTAAAGAACTGGCGGAGTACGCTTCCCAGTTTAAGCGCGAAGAGATGCCTGTCAGCGAGCTGGTAGTAGGCATGAAGTGCGGCGGATCGGATGGTCTGTCCGGCATCACAGCCAACCCTACAGTCGGAAGATTCTCCGACCTCATGACCGCTATGGGCGGCACTACGATCCTTACGGAAGTGCCCGAAATGTTCGGCGCGGAGAACTTCCTTATGAGCCGCTGCGTGAACGAGGGAGTCTTCGAGAAGGCTTCCAGCATGCTCAACGGTTTCAAGGATTACTTTATCAGCCACAATGAGGTCGTCTATGACAATCCCAGCCCCGGCAACAAGCAGGGCGGCATCACTACTCTCGAGGACAAGTCCTGCGGATGCGTCCAGAAGGGCGGCAGAGCTCCGATCATGGACGTCATTAACTACGGCGAGCAGGTTAAGACCACAGGCCTGAACCTTCTGTACGGTCCCGGTAATGATCTGGTTTCCTGTACAGCCCTTACGGCAGCGGGATGCAACCTGATCCTGTTCACAACCGGTAGAGGAACACCTTTCGGAGCTCCTGTACCGACGATGAAGATCGCCACCAACACTCCTCTCGCGACGAAGAAGGCCAACTGGATCGACTTCAACGCAGGCGTTGTCGCTGACGGCGTCAAGACTCTCGACGAGGCAGGCGCGGATCTTCTTGATCTTGTCTGCGAAGTTGCTTCCGGCAAACTGACCAGCACAGAGCGCAAGGGATTCAGAGAGATCTCGATCTTCAAGGACGGCGTAGTGCTGTAAAGCGAATGTGAACCTGACAATGGTACAGATCACGACTTAAGTACGCAGGCGCGCGCATCTGAAGATTATGGCGAAGATGCGCGCGCCGCTCTGATAGGTATGTATTGTCAGTTTAGTTTATAAAGAAGGATGATCTATCGAAGTGAGTGCTCACCAAAAGGATGAAGAATTCAGGAACTTCTCTCTGAGCGCACATCCGCTGCGGCTGCTCATTACAGTATGCGGGCCGCTGGCCATTTATCAGGCATTTCAACAGATATTTACGATTCTCGACACTATTATGGCCGCGCATGTGAGCGCGGATGCGGTATCCGCCATTGCGGTTCTCGCCCAGATCACGCTGATGATCCAGGCGGTGGGAACAGGTCTTGCGGTCGGCGGATGCATTAAGATCTCAGAGGCATATGGACAGGGTGATTATGATCTGGTTCAAAAGAGGACCAGCACGCTGTATGCCATGGCGGTGCTGTTAAGCGTTCTGCTGGCAGTCACCATGATCCCTTTTGCCAAGCCGTTCCTGCGGCTTTTAAGGACCCCGGAGGATCTGATCACGGTAGGAGTTGGATATTTCCGTCTCCAGATGCTCAATCTGATCGTGAGTTTCTTTAATACGGTGTTTATCGCTGTGGAGAGAAGCCGCGGGCACAGCAAGCGGATCATGTACCTGAATCTGGCGGTGATTGCCGTCAAGCTGAGTTTGTCCGGATTATTTGTCTATATTTTGAAGTCAGGCGTCATCATGATCGCGGTCGCGACTCTTTGCAGCCAGATGGTCCTCTTAACTTACGCGCTTTCGCATATGCCTTCCGACGAGGGGGCTTTTCGGTTCACTCCGTCGGCGGTGCAGTTCAAGGCAAAGATCCTGATGCCTGTATTTAAGCTGTCATTACCTGTGACGGCAGAGAAAATGCTGTTTGCCGCGGGAAAAGTTACTGTCAATTCCATGGCCGGCATTTACGGCAAACTTACGGCGGGCGCGCTGGGGGTCTCCAACAATATCGGAGGACTGACGACGAACTGGCATTCCGGAATGCTGGATGGCGCTTCCTCTGTCATCAGCCAGAACCGCGGCGCAGGCAAATACCGCAGGACGGAGAGGCTGTTCTACTGGCTTTTATTTATCGATGTGATGATCGGCGTGATCGGACTTGCCGCGGTCAATTTCTCGCTGCCTTACCTGGCACAGATCTTCGCGCAGTCCAGGGAGCAGTTTGACCAGTCCTTCTGCGATATGATCATTTCTATTCACCGCTGGGAGATGCTCGGATACATAACACTCGGCATTAATTCTGCATGCAATGCGCTGATGCTCGGTTACGGGTATGCGGAGAGGACGATGCTGCTGAACATGGCTAGGGTGTTCGTGTTCAGGATCCCTGTCCTGTGGTATCTGCAGAATTATACACAGATGGGATCGGAGGCGGTCGGCGTGACAATGATGGTCAGCAATATTGCGACCGGAATATGCTCCGCGCTTGTCGTGATCCCGGTGATCAGGAAGATCCGCAGATTGTCGGAAGAATATGAAAAAGACAGGAGGTAAAGTATGCAGCTGGGAATTCGCCTGCATGATATCCACACAGGTCTCGGCCCCGAATTCCAGACGATGGAAAAGAGGGCGCAGACCGCGAGAGAGGAAGGGTTTACCTGTGTCCATCTCGCTTATTCGAAAGTGATAAAAGGATACACCTTTGATGATTGCGCACTTACGGAAGGACTGGCAAAATATACAAAGAGG
>CADCIU010000065.1 GCA_902801585.1 uncultured Lachnospiraceae bacterium
AAGGACGGTGATACAGGACAATACAGACTGACGTCGAAGATCACGGATTTGGCCGCTGATAGTCAAAAGAACAGATAGAGTCATGTTTCTCCTTTAAAACTCGGGCCTTGCGGTCAATGATATGCCCCCTTCCTGGCAACAAGCTTTTTGTTATTTCGCTTGTCTACCTGGAAGGGAGCATAATGCGACAGCCCCTTTTGTTATGTTTAATACTTATTTTTAATTCTTCTGTCAGTTCCTGCCGTTCGACATCACCAGATCGCGACACGGTCTTCGGGAGCAAGATACATATTATCTCCTTCGGTGATGCCGTAGAAATCCAAAAATTCGTCGTACTGCTGAAGAACTCCGTTCACGCGCAGGTAGTTCATGGGGTGCACGTCCGCCAGGCGCGCCATGGCCATTGGGAGGGTATCTAAACATGCATAGCGATCGGCAAAGGCGCGGAAGAATTTGTCATAATCGAAATTCTCTTTCCCGGCTGCAACGCGAAGAATGCATTTAACTGCCGCCATATCCGCGCAGGCTTCGCCTTTCATGTTGTCGCCGTCAAAATCCTGCCCCTCCCACGGATGCATCGCATTATAGTAAGCGACCAGCTTTTCGTTTTTTTCGAGGAAAGCGGCACGGTCTTCTTCTGTCCACCAATTATTCATATTTCCGTCTTTATCGTACTTTGAGCCTTCTGCGTCGAACGCGTGCGAAATCTCATGCGCGATACCCGTCCCTATTTTCGCATAGAGTTCTTCATCTGACATGCCCGGGTAATAGTTGTCCCCCTGTGCAAATCCGGCATAGATATAGATTCCGTTGACAGCAGGTTCATAGCCGCAGTTGACTCCAAACGGTAAGCCATCCCAAACTGTTTTGTCATAAGGTCCGGAAGCGCTCGCGACAGCTTTTTTATGCTCATGTTTTTTGACCGCGCGGTATGCTTCCCATAAGGTGCCGCCCTCTTCTTTTGAGGCAAAGTCCACATCTTCGAAACTGTAAGGTTCCCAGCTGTCCGGATACAAAACGTTTTTGGATAAAGTATCCAGCTTTGCAAAGGCGCCGGCGCGGGTCTCGTCGGAAATAAAGTCCGCCTCGTCGATGATGCCGTAATAGGCAGCAACGATCTCGTCAACAAGCTCCGAAATGCGCTCTTTATCCTCGGGATTCGTATAGTTTTCCACATATAGCCGTGCGACAGGCCAGCCGAGGACTAGGTCTACATCTTCATAGGCTTCGGACTCAGGATAGGTCTCTTTGTCTAATGCGGGAGCGTTATCATCATGATCAATAGCAGCCAGGCACTCGTCCAGCAGCACATAACTCTCCCAATCCAGGACATCTGCCTTTTCCCGGATTCCCTGCATAATGAGATAGTCCCGCATAAGCGGAAGATTTTCTTCCGTATAAAGCTCATTCAGTTTTTCAAAATATACCGGATCCTGAATATAATACTTGTCCATCGCGGGATATCCGTCGGCCTTCTCCAAAGTCTCCAACAGAGGTACATTTGGAGTGATTGCCTTCAGATCGTCTCGGGTGTAAAGACGATCAATATCATTCGTGAATTCCGAACTGTCGTTTTTCCCTTCATCAGGATCGACAGAATTCGTCATCGTCTCCCAAGCAAAACAGTTGTCGATCTTCTGCTTTGCTTCTTCTTCGCTGTATCCGAGCTTTGCCAGCATTTTCTGCAAAAAAGTAGTAATTACCTCTTTCTGATATTCCCCTTCAGCTGTCATCACCCGATATTCCGCGCGATCTTTGAGGAAAGCGTATCCGTATCGCAGAGAGAGTATGCTGCTGCCCGGTTCTTCCGGATCCTGCCTGGCTTCCGGTGTCCAAAAACAGAAGAGACGATCTTCCCCAGGCGTATTGACCAGGTACTCTGTCAAATCCTCGAGACTTTTAATTCCGTCCACAACATCGACCATTTCTTTTAGTGGAGCGACGCCGACGGCATCCCTGGAGTCCCAGTCAGTAAGGAGGTAATAGTAGTTATAAGCGAGACCGGCATCGTGATTTTCCGGTACATGCCCATGGAACATAGCCTTTTTGTCAGCTTCGGCCTGTATCGTTATGTCAACAAGGTCTCCGGCTGAGGCATACCCTTCCGGAATCTCAAGGCTGAGAATCCTGTCTTTGTTGGCCCAGAGAGCATAGTTATCCTTCAGGTCCGCAGGCGTGTTAACAGTTACATTGCCGATCAGATCGATATACATCCACGGAGTACCGGTAGTATAATCGATCTCCTCTGAGGAGTCCTCTGCAGCAAGCTCCGCAGAACTGCCCTTCACAGCAGCCGTCGCTGAGTCATTTTCCACAGCAGCCGTCTCTGAATTACTTTCTGCGGCATTCTCCTTGGGACTGTTTCCCGCAGCACCGCAAGACACCATAGAGAGACAAAGAACACCGGTTGCTAAAATACGTATCGCTTTTTTCATTTGTTCTCCTTTTTTATCCCTTGGCTGGGAGCAATTTGCACAAGAGATTAAACGTTTTCATACTTAATTGTACTTGCTGTGAGTAATAAGTCAATCTGAAAAGAAATCAGCGATGCCTGTGACAAAGCCACAAGCGCTCACCGCCGTAACGGCGGTGAGCGCTTTTTGTTTCATTGATATATCAAAATCTTTTTGTTACTCAGACTATTTATGCTTCTTCATAGCATTGTAAAGCCGCCATGCAAAGAATACACTGACAATGTATCCGACGATACCGAGCACCGGGAAAACCGCTGTGACAGATGTCCCCTCACCTGCTGTGAAGGGCACTGTACACAAAAGACAGGATCCTATGAAGAGCGCGATGATCATCAGCGCCCGAATCGCGTACCCTGTGAGACGCTCGATGACGGAAAGTGACTTGCTGTCGACACCGACGTCTGTGCGGACCTTGATTTGGCCCTTCTCCAGCATATCGAAAACCTCAGCGGTCTTTGTGGAGGAATCTATAGAGCTTTTCGCCCATTGGACCAGCACCTTGGCAATCTCCGGGTTCATCTCCTCGGGATGCTCGAGGTCGATATTAAAGCCGAAGCTGGGGATATTCACCTTGTCGGTGAAGGAATTGAGTATGTTCACTTTGGGACACAGTGTCTTGATGGTTCCTTCTACCGCAATGATGCCGCGTGAGAGGTTGGTGAGGAAAGATGTTGCTGACCTCCTTTTTAAGTAATCTGTTCTGTGATTGAAAATATAAAGAAAATGCGCAAAATACGATAACTTTTTGCGCTCATAATGATTATAACGCAAAGTTTCTTCTGAACAAAATATTGATTTACTATCTGAACCAAATTATGTTTAGATAGTAATACTATTTTGAAGAAATATCAGATGAATAGGGGGAGAGTAATGGGAAAAAATCTGGAAAAAGCAGTCGCACTCCGCAATGATCCGGAAGTGCATTATAACTGCGCGCAGGCTGTGGTCTGCGCTTTTGCTCAGGACTGCGGGATTACAGAGGAACAGGCAAAGGCAGTTGGCGCCAATTTCGGCAGCGGTATGAAAATGGCAGCCACCTGCGGCGCTGTGACCGGCGGCCTTATGGTCCTGGGGCTCATGGGCGTCGAAGACGGTCCTTCGGTCGCCGGTTTCCAGCGCGCCATCCGTGATAACCACAGCGGATGTCTGAACTGCGCGGATCTTCTTCGTATGAACAAAGAAAAAGGCGGTGAGAAAAAGCCGCATTGCGACGCAATGGTCTATGAGTCTGTGGAACTGGTGGAGAAGATCATTGAAAGAGTGAAAGCACGGTAGAGCAGGAGGAAATGAAAATGGCTGAAAAGATCGTACAAACCGCTGGAAGAAACCAGTTGGGAGAATTCGCACCGATGTTCGCGCATCTGAATGATGATGTGCTCTTCGGAGAAGTATGGAATGAGGAAGCAATCGACGTAAAGACAAAGTGCATCATCACAGTGGTATCTCTGATGGCCTCAGGAATCACAGATTCCTCCTTAAGCTATCATCTGCAGAATGCGAAGGCGCATGGCGTGACAAAGGAAGAGATCGCCGCCATCATTACCCATGCCACCATGTACGTGGGCTGGCCGAAGGGCTGGGCTGTTTTCAGACTGGCAAAGGAAGTCTGGAATGAAGAAGAACCGGCACTGACGGAGAAGGACAGATACCGGAACTCCATCTTCTTCCCTATTGGTGATCCAAATCCTTATGGACAGTTTTTCGTGGGGCAGAGCTATCTGGCTCCCGTTTCTGCAGAGCAGGTTCCAATCTTTAACGTGACCTTTGAACCCGGATGCCGCAACAACTGGCACATCCATCATGCGAAGAGCGGCGGCGGACAGATGTTGATCTGCGTCGGCGGCAGAGGATACTATCAGGAATGGGGTAAGGAACCTGTTGAAATGACGCCCGGCACCGTAATCAACATTCCTGCAAACGTAAAGCATTGGCACGGCGCGGCACCGGATTCCTGGTTTTCTCATCTTGCGATCGAAGTGACTGGCGAAGAAGCCGGCACAGAATGGCTGGAAGCTGTTGCGGATGAAGACTACAATGCTCTGAAATAGGTTTAGCAGAGCCTCACAGCCATTGCCAAGCTGGCTGCGGATACAGTGATGGGCGTAGGATTACCGGTACAGTACTCAGGAAATCCTGCGCTCTCAGGCGATGTAAACAGCCCTGCTTGATATGAACAGCATCAAGGGAAATCAGGAGGTCACGATGAAGATCGTAGTACTTATGGGAAGCCCGAACCGAAATGGTTCAACGGATATTCTGGTTCAAAACTTTCAAAAAGGAGCAGAAGAGTCAGGACATGCAGTGGAGGTTATCGATGTCTGCCATGCGGATATCCACCCCTGTCTCGGCTGTGTGAAATGCGGCTACGAAGGTCCTTGTGTTCAGAAAGATGATGTAGAGCTGATCCGAAAGAAACTGCTTGCTTCAGATATGGTCGTCTTTGCCACACCCTTATATTATTATGGCATGAGTGCGCAGCTGAAAACTGTAGTGGACCGCTTCTGTGCCTACAACAGCAGCTTGAACAGACGGCACCTGAAATCCGCTCTGCTGACAGTAGCATGGAACGCGGATGACTGGACTTTTGATGCGCTTGAAGCGCATTATAAGACGCTTGTCCGCTACATTAACTTCAAAGATTGCGGCATGGTACTTGGGCTTGGATGCGGCACTCCCGGAATGACGAGACGCAGCAGATATCCGCAGGAAGCATATCAGCTGGGAAGGAGCTTATAGATCATGAAGCGAGTTGTACTCCTGCAGGCCAGCCCCATTTCCCCTGCACCCCAAGCTGTCTAACGTCACGCAAGGCACATCAGTGTAAAAGAATCGGAACAGAATAAGCGGAGAGTCGGGTATATTCGTACAGAAAAAGGAGGAGAAGAAGATGATCCATATCGGCACGACGGAAGGGCGTTTCCGCATGATCATGCCGGATCTGATCGCTGAAATGGGCAGGATTCATCCGGAGGAAGTGGTCGACGGCAGAATGGCGGATGCGGTGACGCTGAGGGAGCAGTTGATGAAGGGCGTACTGGATCTGGCTTTCAGCGGACTCACTCCCAAGACGCCGGAAGTGATCAAACGGGAGCTGATCCTCGATGAGAAGCTTTATTATGTCATCAGCGAGGATCTGCTGCAAAGGTATGCGCCTGTATATTTGGAGAAGGATCAGCAAGAAGGCAGGGAAGCAGACCTCCGGGATCTGGTCTCTGTACCTGTTATGCGTTCTCTGCCGCATCTTCACTGTATGCAGATTTTGGACGAGGTGCTGGAAGAGCAAAAGATCTGCCTCAACTGCATTCATGTCTCAGCACATTATGATCTGCATCAGCAGCTTGCTGTACGGGATTACGCGGCCTGCTTCTGCCTTGGCATGTATCTGCCTCATCTGTACAGACTGAATATGGAGACCGATAACAAGCTTCACGTCTTCCGGATCCATGGACTTCAAAAGACTAATCCTGTGTACCTTCTCAGAAATCGGGACAGGGAACCGAGTCCTGCCTGCAAAGATTTCGTCCGACTGCTGAAAGAAACCTGTCAGGAGATAGAAAAAATGCAGGACAGGATCTGATTTTTGCAATCAAAGAGACGAGATGGACCAAGTACGAATGTGAGATGGAAACTGTTCAGAGTTGTGTGAACAGGAATTTACGCTCATTGCCATAATGGCGGTGGGCTTTATTGGGGTTTATGATATAATGGAGCGGGTGATTGGTAAAGTTCAGGTACAAACCAAGAGTGTTTTTAAGAAAGGACAAGCATAATGAAAAGAACATTGACACTATTGTTAGCTGTATTTCTTCTGCTTTTTGTGGGATGTTCGACTACGAAAAATAATAAGACGGAAGAACCGACAGCACCTAAAGAAGAAGCTGCTAAAGAAGAAGCGGTAAACGAAGAAGCGGCTAAAGAAGAAGCGGTAAGCGAAGAAGCCGCTAAAGAAGAAGCTGTAAACGAAGAAGCTGCGACTGAAGAAACGGTCAAAGAAGAAGCGGCGGAAGATGAGCCGCAGGAATCCGACGTAGTCGGTATCAGAATGGACATGTCAGAGATGGCAGCAAACGCAAAGGGTACATTGATCCCGAATCCCATCGGAGCATTCGATGAAGATCGTAATATCTATGTCATGCCGATCTATTATATTGCCATGCCCAAGGATGAGGCTTCCGCAATCCTGTATGATATGGATGCCTCTGACGAAGATATGAAGAAACTGAACGAGCGGAAGGCTGTTCTCCACGTAATTGTGGCCAGCGCGGTCGATTCCGATCAGACGCTCAAGATCATTTCTGGAAAATTGGAAACTGATTATTCTGAACAGTTTGCCCGCGCGCAAGTGATCGGCACTGCTGACGGCTATACTTTCTATGCGATTCCTGAAAGAGATGAGCAGAAAATCTCCTCATTTGACGAGGAATACCGTACCGAATTTGATACGCTTCAGCAGGAACTGTTTGAAATAGAGAAATCCGCCACGCTGTTTGCTCCTGTAGATCCCGCGAAGAAGATGGTCGGACAGAAACTCGAATTTACAACTACTGATCTTGACGGTAATACCGTAACGAGTAAGGAACTGTTCGCTGCCAATGAGATCACTGTGGTAAACTGCTGGGGACTCTGGTGCGGAAACTGCATGAAAGAAATGGCGGAACTGAAAGAGTTCCACGATCAGATACAGGAAAAGGGCTGCGGAGTCGTCGGCTTGGAGTTTGAATATGAGTGGGATGATGAGGTAGTTAAGAATTCCAAAGACGCGTTGAGCGGATTCGGCATTACTTATCCGAATGCCATTCTCCCGGAGGAATTCGCAGAGGAACTGTTAGGTTTTCCGACAACCTTCTTTGTAGACAAGGAAGGCACGATCCTTAGCATGCCGGTTACCGGTGCATATGTTGACAAGTATAAGAGAACGCTGGAATCGCTTTTGCAGGGCAAGCCGGCTGCGGATATCACCGAGGACGATACAGCGAATGTGATTGCAGAGAACCAGGACATTGTATACAATATCTATGTTACGGATGAAAACGGTCCTGTAGCAGGTGTTACTATTCAGTTCTGCAGCTCGACCAGCTGCCAGACGGGAAAGACAAATGCGGAAGGACTGACAAGCTTTACCATGCCGGCCGGAGAAATCTACGATATTCATGTTCTCAGAGTACCCGAAGGCTATGAGAAGGATGATACCGTGTACCATACAGAGGATGATAGCAGTGAAGTTCGGATTCAGCTGAAGAAAAAGTGATTCTGATCAAAGGAGAGGGTGCGCAATAGGCAGCACCCTCTTGTTGTTTGTGCGATAAGCCGTAGGGCACATCTCGTGCTTGCACGAAGATGCACCCTACGCCAACGGTCAATCGAGGAGCATCCTACTCGATTGTTTATGATATTTTACACGCCGGTACCGGCTGATTCGACCGCCACAGCTGACAGTCCCGATCATCTGACAGGTTGCTTAAACACCGGACTTGTGCAAGCATGGAGAGTTCGGAGGTCATATGATGAAGAGAATAGATACCGCAAAGCAAAAGTATATGTGGATCATTGATGAAACGGATCTGATCAGTTATTCGAAAATATTTATTGCGCCCGCCATTCAATCTGTGGTGCTGGTAGAGACAAGGAATACGATCGGCGTTGCGCTGCGTGATGCGGCAGGGCAGTTTTTCCTGATTCGGGAAAGGCAGGCTGAGTGGTCCCGTGAAGCAAATGAAAAGATAAGGGAGGATATCCGAAGTTTCTATGATTATATAGTTGCAGACGACCGGCGTATCGTTGTGCGGCTTTTGGCATATGGTCATACTGTGAATGAATTCACCGGGAAGGATATATGGCTTCCGACGTTAGAGTATATGTGTGTGGATGCCGAAACGGGCGCGTCGGCGGATGGCGGTACGGGTTCGGCAGCGGATGGCGGTACGGGTTCGGCAGCGGATGCTTCCCGGCAGGAGGAGCGGGACTGGCTGACATATATACGGGAACATTGTGCGTCGGAAGACTGTTATGGCATTTACGGAGCATATGGCAGTGCTTACTGGTGGTGGGAAGAAGGACAGCGCGTACTGCATATCATGGGATCTGCGGCTGTAAATCTCCCGGAGGACGAGACAGGGTACTATGAGGAGTATGCCGGTTCTTCCCGAAAGATCTATATGGACCAGGAAAATTCTCATCCGGCCTGTATTGCTATCTGCTGTGGATGGGATGCATCGATAACCAAGCTGGTGATTCATGAGGGGATCAGGATATTCTCGTATGTTCCGTTAATGAACATCGGCTGGAACTTGAGTTTTGAAGAAGTGATTCTGCCGCCTACTCTGCGGGAGATGCCCATTATGAAGTGCTACGCTGATCACGTGACGATACCGGAGTCTGTTTCGGAAATTGATTTGGCAGATCTGTGGGTGGAATGCGGGGGACATTTTGATCCTGTGGCTTATTCGTTTCGAAGCTTGCGCCTGCCGTCTACGATTGAGATAGACGTTGATATGGACGACGAGGATTATCATGGACAGCTGCCGCTGCTTGAGCCGGTTTCATATTGGGAGGAAATCGTGCTCTATGGAGATGAGCCGATTCGGGATTTGGCAGCCTGGTACAAATCGAACGTTTTCTGCTGTGATATTGACATACTTTATCCGGCTTCATGGGATGAAGGGGCTGAGACCAGCTTCAGGGACCGGGTTGTCTCTTATGTGCGGAGCCAGAAACCGATGTATGGGAAGATGAGCGGCATGGACTCGGAATGGTTCGAATGGGGCGAAGAGGAATATCGGGCGCTGTGGGAGAGAGTGAGGACGTATTGATATTTTAAGGAGAGAGCATTGCATCCTAGTGGTTTTGGAAGAATCCGGTTTTGCAATTAAAGAGGCGAGTCGGCGCAGGCGCGGAGGGGAACCGGATGAAGGTCAGAGGCAAGTTGACCTTTCTGGTCTCGTCAAAAAAGAGCATCTCGAAGACAGTTACGAGATTGCTTCCGCTGCCACCAGCACAGAGGAAGCGGCTGCGTCAGGAGCCGCCGGAGTACAGGATCGCCATGTGGTGATCAGATGAAAAAGAGCTTTTGCTTACCGGCAGAAGCTCTTTCTTTGGGCAAAATACAGCCATCCTGATTTAGGGCATAAGAAAGGGATATCCGACTTTCTCGTCATCGGATATCCTTATTCTGAAAATACCTGCAATTTCATGTACGTGACCTCCTTGTTTGAGTTATCAGATAAGGTTAAGGGCGCGATTGACGGAAGCGTTTTAATGATATACATTGTGAGTAAAACAGGAAATTTTATGGGAGGCATACCAATATGAAAAACAAATTGTGGATCACAGTGGGACTGATCGCAGCCCTGATGACTGCGGGCTGCGCCGGACAGGGAGCGAAGCCGGCCGCGGACGCAGGCACAGAGCAGGCTGAGCAGGAGGATGTCACGGACCAGGCTGAGCAGGAGGCTACCACGGACCAGACGGAAGCAGAAGACGAAACCGGTGCTGCTGCGGACCAGGCAGAAACTGAGGCAATAACAGAAGACGACGCGGCACAGGCCGAAGCCGGGCAGGAAGAGACAGGTCAGGCTCAGGAGCAGGCTTCGGAGGCAGACACTGCGGCAAATGAAACAGCTGCGGAGGCAGACACTGCGGCAGATGAAGCAGCTGCGGAGACGGCTTCTGCTGCGGTCGATTATTCGGATGGGAATAATTGGGTATATTTTGGCATAGGAGAGGACAAGGATGTAGACCTGTTTATCGTATGTCCCACAGTGGATACGCTGGACGAAGAGAACATGTCCCTGGAAAACGAAGTGATGAGGAAGTATTTCGAGGGGGCACTCAACATGGAGCGGGGCATTTACGAAGACAGCGCGAGAATGTATGCGCCCTATTACCGTCAGGCGGCTTTGAACAGCTACAGACAGGATGAGACAGAGAGGGAGCGCCGCTTGGAGATCGCGTACCGGGATGTCTCGGACGCATTTGCCTATTATTTGGAACACGAAAATAACGGAAGGCCGATCATCCTTGCGGGATTCTCACAGGGATCGGATATGTGCTACCGCCTGCTGGGGGAATATTTTGGCGAAAAAGAGATGCAGGATAAGCTTGTGGCATGCTATGGGATCGGCTGGGCCTGCACGGACGAACTGATTCAGAAGTATCCCCAGATCGTGCCGGCTGCGTCGGCGGATGACCTGGGCGTCGTGATCAGCTTTGACTGTGAGGCGCCGGAAGTTACAGAGACGATCGTCAACCCCGCCGGACAGAAGGCGTACAGTATCAATCCGCTGAACTGGAAGACGGACGGGACGCCGGCGGACAAGTCCGAAAACATCGGGGCGTGCTTTACCGGATACAAGGGCGAGATCAAGAAGGAAACAGAAGGACTTTGTGGCTGCTACATCGATGAGGAGCGCGGCGTGCTCAAGGTGACGGACGTGACACCGGAGGGATACCCGGCAGTGCTTGATGTCTTTCCGAAGGGCGCTTACCACATCTACGATTATCAGTTCTTCTTCAGAAACCTGCAGGAGAATGTCGGTCACAGAGTTGAATTGTATATGGAGCAGGTGGCGGCAGCGGACCAGGCGGCCTGAGCCGGCAAATTTTATAAAAATTATAGTCCAGGCACCATTCCTGATCAGGGGCAGAAAACGGAGTCTTGAAAAACAATCTGGGGATGGAGGATGCAGCAGAGGAGATGGCCAGGATGGAGGAAGTCTAGTCGGCCCGGAGAGAACAGGAGAAGCTGAGCAGAGTTCTAAAAGAGGGCGGGACGCTGTTCATTACAGAGCGTGTCAACAATCTTTTGTTCAGAAAAAACAAATTGATACTGCTAAATCATTGCAAATGTAATGATTTAGCAGTATTCTTGTGTAAAGGAGGAAGAAAAAATGTCCAGTACTATACAGATACGTGTCGATGACGAACTTAAAGCAAAGGCAGATGAACTGTTTAGGGAACTTGGCACAGATACAACTTCTGCCATAAGAATTTTCTTAACACAAGCTGTTGCAAGCAACGGCTTCCCCTTTGAGATAAAAAAGGTACCGCGCAATCCGTATGTCGGCCTTGGTGAAGAAGAGCTGATGCACAAGCTGGAAACAGCAAGGAGCCATGCCGGTCAGGGAATGCTCTTGAGTGCTGATGATATGATCGATGAGCTGAGGGGAAAATATGGATTATGATGTTTTCGTAACGCCTGATGCCAAAGAAGATCTGGAAGGATTTATATACTATCTTTTGGTCGAAAAGAAAAGCAGGCAGGCAGCAAAGAATGTGCTGGATGATTTTGAGGCAACAAAACGAAGTCTGG
>CADCIU010000066.1 GCA_902801585.1 uncultured Lachnospiraceae bacterium
CTTGCCGTTCAGTTCAGGGATAACAAGGCCGATAGCCTTAGCTGCGCCTGTGCTGTTGGGAACGATGTTGATAGCTGCTGCACGGGATCTTCTCTTGTCGCCCTTTCTCTGAGGTCCGTCGAGAGTCATCTGATCGCCTGTGTAAGCGTGGATGGTGCACATGATACCGGCCTTGATGGGAGCCAGATCATTGAGAGCCTTTGCCATAGGAGCCAGGCAGTTGGTGGTGCAGGATGCAGCAGAGATGATCTTATCTTCGCTGGTCAGGCTCTGGTGGTTAACATTGTAAACGATAGTAGGAAGGTCATTTCCTGCAGGAGCAGAAATGATGACGTGCTTAGCACCTGCATCGATGTGAGCCTGTGCTTTTGCCTTAGAGGTATAGAAGCCTGTGCACTCCAGAACTACGTCTACGCCGATCTCTCCCCAAGGAAGCTCAGCTGCGTTTGCTTTTGCATAGATCTTGATGTCTTTGCCGTCTACGGTGATGAAATCTTCACCTGCGGATACGGTATCAGCCTTCTCATATCTGCCCTGTGTGCTGTCATACTTGAGCAGGTGTGCAAGCATAGCGGGAGAAGTAAGGTCGTTGATCGCAACGATCTCAAATCCCTCTGCACCAAACATCTGACGGAATGCAAGGCGGCCAATACGTCCGAAACCATTAATTGCTACTTTTACTGCCATGTTTCTTTCCTCCTAAAAACATTTAGAAATGATAATGTAACAAAAATTGACGGATCACATAACCAGATCATCTGCGAATTATTCCGCCTGCGCACGTCACTTCCCGCCGATTCGCGCATGTTTCCGTCATACTTTGTCAGCTAACTCATTTTACAGCATGGAGCATATAATTTTCAAGTATCTGACGGAATTTTATACAATTATTGACTCTGATAACATCTTCTTTTCGTAAAAAATGATTGATAGCACTTGAAAACGCTGTTACAATTCTCTCCGTGATCAAGAACTTTCGCAATACAGCTGACGCGATCACAAGCGCAGTATTTTGTCGAAAACATACATATCCTATACATCCTATACAAAAAAATCGGAGGTCGACCATGCCTGTTCTTGCTGATTATCACATTCACTGCCACCATTCCGGAGACAGCGACGCACCGATGGAGACACAGATCCTGTCAGCGATCAGCCGCGGACTCAGATATCTTTGTTTTACGGACCACTACGATCCGGATTTTCCATATGACCTGAATACAGATGTGGCACCCGGAACATTTGAGCTCTGCCGCGAGCGCTATAGGGAGGAGTTCCTGAAGATGCGGGAGAAATATTCGGATCAGATCGATCTTCGATTCGGCGTGGAGCTGGGACTTCAGTCCGGGCTTGGGGAATTTCTTGGAGATTATGTCAGCAGTTGTCCCGATTATGACTTCATTATCGGATCGAATCATCTCTGCGGAGGCCTGGATCCGTATTATCCTGCCTTTTTGGAAAACAGAACGGAGGAAGAGGCGCTTTGTCTCTATCTGGAGGAATCACTGGAGAATATCCGCAGCTTTTCTGATTTTGACGCCTTGGGCCATCTGGATTATATCGTGCGCTATCTTCCCCACAGAGATGATCTGTATTCTTATGAAGCTTTTCGTGACAGGATCGATCCCATTCTCTCCCTGATCATCAGGCTTGGGATTGCACTGGAAGTGAATACAGCGCCCCTCATCAAAGGCATGCCTTACTTTAACCCGCTTCCCGATATACTTGCGCGTTACAGGGAAATGGGAGGAGAACTCATCACGATCGGTTCTGACGCGCATGTTCCGGAAAGGATAGCCGGATACTTTGATCTGACGCAGCAGATCCTGAAATCTCTGGGCTTTCGGTATTATGCGATCTACCGCGGAAGAAAACCGCAGATGCTTCCTCTTTGATGAGCATCTGCGGTCTGCAGCCTTTTATTATTCTGAAGTGTCATCCCACATCGCCGCCGGATCTGTGACGACGCTCTCCGGAGCGTCTTCCTCCGATCCGGCCTTTTTCATCTTGTCAGGAATCTCTTCTGTCCTTTGGGAGGCAGCGTCTTCCGATGACGAGTCATCAGAGAACGAGTCTGCGGAAACAGTGTCTGTGGAAACAGTATCTATGGAAACAGAGTCTTTAGAAGCAGAGTCTGCGGAAACTGTGTTTTCAGAAACCGTCTGAGCCGGTCTCTCTTCTGCTGCCGGTACAGCTTCTGCCGTCCCCTGAACCAAATGCGCTCCGTCGTGAAGCGAAACAAAAGAAGGGATGGCTGCCTCTTCTGTACCAAGCTGCTGTACATCAGCTGCGGTACCGCTGTGAGGCAAGCCCGGCAGAGGCGAAGTCTGGATTTCCTCGTATGAGATGCCCAGCTGTCTGCGGATAAAGTCCATCATATGCATGATGGAGACGGACTGGGCATGAGGAATTTCCGGGCACTCCTTCCATCCGGCTTTCATCGCGGCTATAAAAGCGACCAGTTCATGTTCATACTCATTCTTCTGTTTCGGCCTCTTATAGAACCCCGTTTTATTTCTCTTGCTCCCGTAAACCGCGATCGTCTCAAAATTCAAAAGATTTTCGATGACCATGTATCCTTTGGTCCCCTGGATCACGGCGCGGCTCTCTCCGTTGCCGCTTGTTGTGCATGAGAGCACTGCCATTCGGTCATCTTTGAACTGTAAGGTGATGTTCAGCTGCCTGTCGACTCTCATGGGCGTGAAGACACAGCTTGACTGGATCCGCTTGATCTTGTCACCGAAGACCATGGATGAAAAATTCAGGAGAAAATAGCCCAGATCGCCGAGCGCTCCTCCGCCAAGGGAAGGCCGTTGGAGTCTTGTGACATTCTCGATATCGCTCGCTATGTTTGCTGTGAGCATGACAGGATTTCCGATCTCACCGCTTGAAATGACGCTCACGATCTGTTTGAAAAAGGGAAGGAAGCGCACATGTACCGCTTCCACGACGAGAACGTCCAGTGAGGATGCCAGAGAAAAAAGACTCTCCGCTTCCGCGGATGTGAGTGCGATCGGTGTCTCGCACAGGACCGGTTTGCCCCTCTCGATGCACATGCGTACCTGCTCGGCGTGTTCCGATGCCGGTGTGGCGATGTACACAAAATCCACTTTCTTATCATCCAGCATATTCTTCATCGAGTCATATGCTTTTTTGTATCCGTTTTCTCTTCCGAAATGCAGCGCTCTGTCAAGATCCCTTGATACAACGGCATAGGGCCGCACCGTACCTACAGTATTCAGTACGTCTGACATTCTTGACGCCATATATCCGGTACCCACAACTGCCGCATTGAGCTTGCCGAATCCGAACATCTCCATCCTCGCTTTCTTGTGCCATCTCTTGGTCCAGCATTACAGGAAAGGTGTGCTGAAAGTTATTATTTGTATTGATTACTCTAATGATATTTTATTATACATCAAAAAGGACCGGTGTGCGGAAATCCGCTTCACCGATCCGATAAATCTGCAAGTAAAATGCACCCGACAGGAATCGAACCTGCATTAAAGGCGTCGGAGGCCTCCGTTCTATCCGTTAGACTACGGGTGCATATAACGCTCACGAATGGGTATGACCTTCGTCAGCGTTATCAATATAACATAAGGCCCTGAAAATGTCCAGCAAAACCCGGCGCTGCGATCTCGGGCCGGGCCTCAGGCACAGCTTAGCGATCCTCAACGGAATCGATCAGGTCAAGGGAGTATTCCTCATTCATCTTCACGCACATGCTGACGAAAACATCGAGCGGTACATTCTGGATCTGCTTGTTGGAACCGCGCAGGTTGATGGATACGGTCCTCTCCTGCGCCTCTTTGTCGCCCAGTACAAGGATGTAAGGATCCTTGTAGTTCTTAAAGGTCTTGATCTTGACCTTCATGTTCTTATCGCTGTAATCCGCTTCCGCACGTACTCTCTTCACACGAAGTATATTCATGACCTCTTTGGCATAAGCATTGTGCTCCTCGCGGATCGGAACGACGCCGACCTGAACGGGGCTGAGCCAGAAGGGAAATGCTCCCTTGAAGTTCTCGATCAGGATACCGATGAAGCGCTCCATCGATCCGAAGATCGCCCTGTGGATCATGACCGGTCTCTTGAGCGTGCCGTCCTGCGCCGTGTACTTCATGTCAAAATTCAGAGGAAGCTGGAAGTCGAGTTGGATCGTTCCCATCTGCCATTCGCGGCCCAGAGCATCTTTCATCTTCAGGTCGATCTTGGGGCCGTAGAATGCGCCGTCTCCCTCATTGACTTCGAAGCCGTCTTCTCCGTATACATCGAGAAGGATCGCCTTGAGGTCTGCCTCTGCCTTGTTCCATACTTCGATATCACCCATGTAGTCGTCCGGTCTCGTGGACAGTTCAGCTGCATACGTCAGGCCGAATGTGCCGTAGATCTCCGTGGCGATGCTCATGATATCCTTGATCTCGTCAGCGATCTGCTCCTCTGTGACCAGGATATGCGCGTCGTCCTGACGGAATTCCTGCACGCGGAAGAGTCCGTTGAGCTCACCGGATTTCTCTTTTCTGTGAATGACATCCACCTGATTGATACGCAGCGGAAGGTCCTTATAAGAGCGGGGCTTGTTCATATATACCTTGATGGCATTGGGGCAGTTCATCGGCTTGAGCGCGATCGTGTTGTCGTCATCGAGCGTCTCGCCGGGAATGACGAACATGCCGTCCATATAGTGTCCCCAGTGTCCGGAAGTGACCCAAAGCTCTTTTTTGGACAGGATCGGACCGGAGATCTCATTGTACCCGTGTACCTCGTGGATCCCTCTCCAGAACTCAAGAAGAGCGTTGTATGTCTTCCATCCCCTGGGAAGCCAGTAAGCCATACCGGGTGCCGTTGAGTCGAACATGAACATCTCCAGCTGCGGACCGAGTTTTTTGTGATCTCTCTCCATGGCCTCGCGGATCAGGTTCTTGTGCTCCTTGAGCTGCTGCTTGTCCGGAAATGCATAGCAGTAGACGCGCTGAAGGCTGTCGCGATTCTCATCGCCTCTCCAGTATGCGCCGGAAGCGCTTCGGATCTCAAACGCCGCGCCAAGAAGCTCCGCGGAGTTATCCACGTGCGGTCCTCGGCACAGATCTGTGAAGTCATCACCGGTGCGGTAGATCGTGATCAGCTCGTCATCGGGAAGTTCCTCGATCAGCTCTGTCTTGAATTTCTGATCCTTAAAGATCTCAAGAGCCTCTGCTCTTGTGACTTCTTCTCTCTTCCAGTCCTCTTTTCTCTTGAGGATCTCTCTCATCTTGTTCTCGATCGTCTTAAAGTCGTCGGGGCCGACTGTCCTGGGCAGGATAAAATCATAATAAAATCCGTCTGCGATCTGCGGACCGATCGCGTACTGCACATTTTCCCTGCCGAAGATCTCGATCATTGCCTTGGCCAGAATATGGCTGAGCGAGTGACGATATACTTCCAGATACTCTTCTCTGTTCATTGAAACTCCTTTCTCCTGTATGCGCGCACAGCGCATTCTATGCCGTCTTCGCATAGGTACAGCTCACGTGTAAAGTCCCCCGTACTTGAGCGGTACGAGGGACGTAACATTCTATACGGTTCCACCCTGTTTGCGAACGGATTCTACTTAAGTTATATAAATCTTCAAAAAATTTTAAACCAATTGCGCTGAGTTGTAAAGTACTATCGCCGGAAGTTAGGCAGGAAGGAGTCTCTTGAAATGATCCTTTTCCCTGCTGTAATGGTAAACGGCATCTGTCAGCTGCTCACTTTCCACGACCTGTGTCCGGTTGACTTCCTTCACGATTTTCAGAAGCGTCTCGGGATCCTGGCCGCAATCCGTTAATATGATCATCTCATTGACCGAACTGGGCAGAAGGAACAGGTCTTTTCCCAGGGCATTTCCGATACAGGAAAGGACATGCGGATAGAAGATCACTGCTGCGCCGCCCGCAAAGAAGGAATTGCTGAGGACAAACAACTCCTCTTCATTTGCGGATTCCTCTCCCACCAGATCGCCGAGCTGGCGGAAAGTCAAAGGCATGAGATTCGGCGCATTTTCCTTGGCTTCTTTTAAGACCGTTTCTTCCGATACGTTCCACAGACTCAGGCAGGTTCTCTTTATTTTGATATTCCCCGTTCCGTATGAATCATTCGTAAAGATAATGGGCAGCAGCGCAAGGTCTTCGATCTTCTCATAGATCAGATCGCTCAGATATTCCCGATTCCTCTCTTCGCCGATGACGATCAGCCCCAGATTTTTTCTGACGCTCTCATAGTCCTCGATCTGAATATTTCCGGGAGGTGCCTGCATGTTATTCTCGAGCGCGAAGCGAATCAGGCTTTCTGCCATATCATCCGGAGCTGTTCCGTCCAGATAAGCTTGATACAGATCTTCCAGATAGAATGTCGGAGCCGCTGCGCTGCCGGGTTTTGAGAGCGTGACCGCATGCAGATTCTTTCGGTTTTGCTTTGTGACCGGCCTGAAATCGACCTCCATATCATCCGGTTTTTTATCTGTGATCAGTCTCTGCATCTCTTCATAGAACAGTTCCTTCTTATTTTTAGTGCTGTTTTTCGCTCTGCTTTTAGTCTTATTATTCGGCAAAATATTCTCCTTTCGATCATAGCGATCATAAAAAAAGACAATGGGAGTTTCTCCCATTGTCTCTAAGCATTGTATGATCAAAAAAAGTTGTGAAACAGTCTCTCGAAGGACAAACCTGATCCGCAGAGCGGTCATGCTCTGGAGAGATACTCGCCGGATCTTGTGTCGATCTTGATCACGTCACCGATATTGCAGAACAGCGGTACGTTAACAGTAGCACCTGTCTCGACTGTAGCGGGCTTTGTCGCGCCTGTGGCGGTATTGCCTTTGAAGCCCGGCTCTGTCTCTGTGATCTCAAGTTCAACGAACATCGGAGGTTCGATAGAGAACACGTTTCCGTTGTAGGACATAAGCTTGACCATGTCGTTCTCTTTGACAAATTTCATCTTGTCGCCGATGATGTCTCTTCCGAGTGCAACCTGATCATAAGTCTCTGTATCCATGAACGTGCACAGATCTCCGTCTGCGTACAGATACTGATACTCTTTCTTCTCGATCCTCGCCTGAGGGAATTTCTCAGTGGGACGGAATGTTGTCTCAGTAACTCCGCCGTTGATCACATCTCTTAATTTGGTTCTGACAAAAGCAGCTCCTTTGCCGGGTTTGACGTGCTGGAATTCCACGATTTCCAGTACATTGCCGTCTTTTTCGATCGTAATGCCGTTTCTGAAATCACTTGCAGAAATCATAAAGATACCTCCTGATGTACTCGCGTCTAATACTAATTTATTCTATACTACAGAGCGCTATTTTTCAACAAACAATTCATTCTCTGATGGCGGGCTGCCCGCTCCGGCCATCAAATTCGGGATCGAAGCCTTCACTCATCCGCGCTGAGCACTTTGCGAAGCTCTTCCATAAACGTTTTCACATCCTTGAACTCCCTGTATACAGATGCAAATCTCACATATGCGACGGGATCGAGTTTATTGATCTTGGACATGACAAGCTCTCCGATCTGCTTGCTCGAAATCTCTTTTTCATCTCTCTCGAAGATCTCCGCTTCGATCTCATCCACCGCTTTCTTGATCTGCGCTGCGCTTACAGGACGTTTGTGGCAGGCGCGCAGAATGCCGCCTTCGATCTTGCCCCTGTCATATACTTCCCGATTGTTGTCCTTTTTGGTCACCATCATCGGGATCATCTCAATTTTCTCATATGTAGTAAAGCGTCTGCTGCATGAGTCACAGATCCTGCGTCTGCGGATCGAATTGCTATCTTCAACCGGCCTTGAATCGATGACTCTCGTATCGTCTTTGCCGCAATAGGGACATCTCATGTTCTACCTCTTTTCTGGAATGAATACGGTTTCGATCATGAACATCATACATCAAATCCGGCGAGGCATCAACTTCGAAGGCGCGTGGTCGTCCCGTTCTCTCCATCTGAGACCTTCCTTGGCAGTCCTGACCAGATAGGAGGAGGCCTGCACCGGATATTTGCCCGATGCAGATTCGCCTGTGATCATGACAGCAGAGGCACCGTCCGCTACGGCGTTGAAAATATCGGAGACCTCCGCTCTCGTGGGCACGGGCGAGTTTTCCATGCTTGCCAGCATCTGCGTCACGACCATAAAAGGCACCTGATGTTTAAGGCACTGTGCGGATATTTCTTTTTGAACACAGGGAAGCTCCCAGAGAGGCACCGCATTTCCCAGATCTCCTCTGGCGATGACGATCATATCTGTCTCCGGCAGTATTTCACTTAGTGCAGCGACGCCTGTTCTGTTCTCTATTTTGGCGAACAGACGGCAGTTCCCTGCACCGGTCCCGCGCATGGCGTTCTTCACTGTCCTGAGGTCCGATGCCCCTCTTACGAAGGGCTGCATGACATCGGTCACACCGTACGCGGCGGCTTCTTTCAGGTTCATGAGATCCTGCTCCGTGAGCGTATCACCGGTTATGGACATATCCTGCACCGCAATGCTCTTGCGGCTAAGGAGTGCCCCGCCTGTCAGAACACGGGCCTTGATCATTGTCTCCTGCCCGTTTTGTATCAGATCCTCCGCTTTTAAGCGGATCCTGCCGTCATCGATCAGAAGGATCATGCCATCCTCATAGTTTCGGATAACTTCCTGCGGGATCGGTATCGAATCATCCACGTCCCTGAGTCTCTTGTCATGCAAAAGGACTTCTTCTCCCTCGGTGAGCATCTTATGTTTGGCTATACTGCCTATCCTCAGTTCCGGTCCCTGCATATCGATCAGGAGAGAAATCTGAACGCCCTCCAGATTCTCAGCACGGTGGAAAGCCTCGATCAAACTGCTGCTTCGTTCAAGGGAACCGTGAGAGAGATTCAGGCGCATACCCGTGATTCCTTCCGCGAACATGCGTCTTAAGATCTCCGGATCTGCGCATGACGGTCCCAGCGTTGCATATATTTCCAGTCTGTCTTTCATATTCCCCTCCACAAAAGAACTGCTGCTATGCAGGCCGGCACTCTGTGCTCCCGCATAGCAGCATTTGTTTACAGATCCTTTTCCTGAGAGATCAGTCTGATCCCATGTCCGCCCCCTCGAAGACAACTCTGTCCGAACCGTCTGACGGATCCTGTGCATCTTCCATGGTGACCGCGTTTGTGTTATCACCGACCTCAAGACCGGAGGTGTCCATCCTGCTGCCATCCGTCTTGCCGCCGGAAGAAGGATTATTGGAACGGATCTCCGTGCCCTGTCCGGGAGTCGCCACCGCTGCTGCGTCGCTCCCTGCATTGGACCCTGCGTTTTGAATACTGTCGGCAGCGTCCGTGAGTTTGTCCGGAATGGGAACAGGATCCACGGCAGGCGCGTTCATGGTCGTTTCCGGTTCGCTCTCACTTTCCGTGATCGTGTTCTGTATGTCCGCATCGCTGATGTCGACTTTGTCATTGAAGGCATTGATACTGGTCAGTTTACCGTTTCCGTCCAGGAAATACATGCGGCCGTCAACTTCGATCCAGCCTACCTGCATCGCACCGGTCTCTTCGTTAAAAAAGTAAGTGCTGTCACCGATCGTCTGCCATCCGGTCTGGATGATACCGTCCTCGTCGGCGAAATATGTAGCGCCCTCTGCCGAGAACAGCCCGATCTTCAATATGCCGTCCTGACCAAGATAATAGCGGTCTCCCTCGAGTTCAAGCCAACCGTAGTGGAGCGTTCCGTCCGTATAATGGTAGACACGTCCGAGCTCGGTATCAATGAACTGGTCAAAGGCATAGATCTTATAACGGTTCCAATAAGTGCCCGAAGCAAGATTTCCCCTGCTGGAGGATTGACCGCTCCGGTCTGCGGGCCTCTCGAAACTGTAGCAAAATTCATAAGCCGCATTATAGGCGCCGCCGCTTGAATTCTCAACAGACTTCAGATAATTGTAAATTCCGGGATAATAGCTCCGAAGCTCATAGTCCAGATAAGAGAGCTGGCCCTTGAGCGAGTCATCACCGAATCCGTGACTATAGCAGTAAGACTCGACTCCGTCCCTTCTGCCGCCGGTCCACTGACACAGTCCGTAGCTTCCTGCCGAATTGAGAGCTCCCGGATGGAAATTGGATTCATGCCGGATATTAGCCATGATCCCGCACGCAGCCGCAACGCTGTATCCCAGATCGTCTGTCAGATAGAAAAAGCACTCATCCTCTACGCTTGACGCCTTCGCCGGCAGTGAAGGAAGAAGACAGGCAGTGACCACCGCGGCTGCCGTGATCCACGCAGCGAAATATTTCAGAGTTTTTACAATGGCTTTATGTCTCATAATATCTCCATTGGTCCGGGCCGCTTCGGTGTTTTGCCGCCACAGAAAAAACAGTGTTTAAACATCTAATTTATTATAAATATTAGATTTCCAACTTGCAATCAAGATGTTATGAGTTTGCAATCCTTTATAAAAATTACATAATTGATTTATATTATTTTTATAATATTTTTGATGCGCAGTATGGAAGATCAATGAACTTCCATCTGTTCCTGTGCGGCCCTGGCCTGCTCTTCGAGAACCGAAGCATCAATGCGTTTGGGATCAAGTCCCATATAGGTATTAAATTCCACACTGTCCACCACGCAGCTGTTCTCTGTGTCGTAGACAACGAAATTCAGGCCGATCCTTTGGACCGCATATTCCACGCCGCCGATCTTGATGGAGCAGGTCAGGTATCGGCCGGCTCCTCCTCCCGCTCCGCTCTTTCCCCCCTGACTGATCAGAGAATACGGGACGCCGTCGGCAAGTGTGCCGCGGCAGCTCAGTTCTTCTTCGCTCAGGTCCTCTGTGACCTTGTCCGGTTCTATGACTGCATAATAACTCCATCGGTAATGGCCGCGGATATCCTGATCGAGTCCGAGTCTGAAGAGCCTGTCGCATATATCCTGATTCAGCGAATGGGATCCGTCGTCGCGCAGTGCGATCAGTACAGTATACTGCGGATTATCGATCAATGCGTCCAGATAAGCACAGATCTCTGTCCTCTTTAGGGAGAGATCTCCCGTCATGACTGCCACATCATATTTCCGGCCTGATTTCCCGATGACCAGCGCGGTCAATTCCGCGTTCTTGTAGTTGAAAGACGAGACGTCGACTTCGGCACAGTATTTGTCTCCGCTCTCCTCCATGTCCACGTTCTTTTTGAAGCCTCCGGTGTCGTCACGGATCTGCAGCTGTCGGATGAAGACCTCCATACCCATGAAAAGATCCTCGACATTGACAAGATCAAGTTCTACGAAAAGCAGCAGCGCATCGTTCTTCGCAACTGCGGCAAGATCAATCCGGAAGATATCACCGAA
>CADCIU010000067.1 GCA_902801585.1 uncultured Lachnospiraceae bacterium
AGGAACTGCGCAGGAGTACCCGGACATCATCCTGATCCTGAATGAGACATTCTTCAATATGGATGACTATCTCAAGACCGGAGCGGACGCGGACTGCATGGCGGCTTTCTACGGGCTGGACAACACGGTCTACGGGCATGCGGTCGTCTCCTGCGTGGGCGGCGGGACCCACAATTCGGCGTTCGAGTACCTGATGGGGGATTCCATGGCGCTCATGAGGAACTATGCGCCGTTCAACTATTATGATTTTTCGTCCAATCACGATCACTATGTGCAGTATCTGAAAGACTTGGGATATTCTACGGCGGCTTTCCACTGCTCGCTGCCGTCCAACTATTCCAGAAATAAGGTCTATCCGCTCTTGGGATTTGACGACATTATCATCGGGAGCGACAAGTTCAAACACAGGGATTTCGTGTACGGTGGGCGCAAGTACACGGATTCGGATAATTATAAGGACATGATCGACCATTATGACAGCATGCCGGACGGGCCGCGCTTTATGTATATGCTCACGTTCCAGAATCACGGCGGGTATGAGAAGAACGATGATTCTCTGGATGTCATTCACGTCTCTGAAGATTTTGGCGACCTGACCGATGACATGAATGAATTCCTGTCCACAATTTATTACTCGGCCAAAGCCTTCAGAGAGCTGACGGAATACTACAGCAAGGTGGACCGGCCGGTGATCATCTGTATGGTCGGCGACCATGCGCCTGCGTTCATCTCGGAGCTGACAAACAGCGAGTACTCGGTGGAAGAGGAAGCCATTAGGGCCAAAGCGGTGCCGTATGCGATCTGGTCGAACCGCAAGCTGGAGACGGACGGGATCTACACGGACTACACCACGATATATCAGCTGATGCCGATGATCCAGAAGATGGCGGGTATGCCTATGACGACATATCAGAAATACTCTCTGGATCTGCATGAGAAGGTGCCTGTCGTCACGAGCGACGGAATGGTCATGGATCGGGAGGGGAAGATCATGCCCTGCACTGAGTCGCCGAATAGGGAGGAGATTGACAAGTACTTCTTTATGGAATACAACTCGCTCAAACATGGAGGGGATTATAGGGAGGAGTTGTTCAGGTGATGTCAAGGGTGTCAGGGGTGTCAGGGGGACGGTTCTTTTGACAACTTTCAAAAGTTGTCAAAAGAACCGTCCCCCTGACACCCTTGTCACGTTGCAATAACCTTGCAAGTGTAGTATAGTTGTGCCTAGAAGTTCACAAAGTGTTGTTTTGGAGGTGTTCGTGAACATTCAAGAATGCGATATCATGAAAATATTGTTGGACAATCCTTTCGGAAACCAGCGCATGCTCTCGGAAGTGTCGGGGCATTCGCTCGGCGTCGTCAATCGCTCTCTGAGAAATCTGATGGCCGGGGGATATTTGGACGAAGATATGCAGCTGACATCGAAAGCCACTGAGCTGCGTCAGAAAAGCAGACCCCGCAGTGCGATCATTCTTGCGGCGGGATTCGGAATGCGCATGGTGCCCATCAACCTGGAGACGCCCAAGGCTTTTCTGGAAGTGAAGGGCGAGCCGCTCATTGAGCGGCAGATCAGGCAGCTCCACGAGGCGGGGATCTATGACATTTACGTCGTCGTCGGCTTTATGAAGGAGAAATTTGACTATCTGATCGACGCGTACGGCGTAAAGCTCGTCGTGAACAGGGATTATGCGGCGAAGAACAATCTCTATTCGCTGAGACTCGTCCTGGATCATCTGTCCGATTCCTATATAGTGCCCTGTGACATCTGGTGTGCGCAGAATCCGTTCAGCAGCTGTGAGCTCTATTCCTGGTATTTGGTCAGCGACCGACAGGACCCGGACAGCGATGTGCGCGTGAACAGAAGGCGCGAGCTGGTGGGAATCGGTGCGGGGGCTTCGTTTGGATATAATACAAAGGCAGATTCGAATGCCGCGATCAGAAGTGTGAAGTCTGAGGGAAAATCGGGCGCCAGATCAAGTGCATCTGCAGGCAGTGCTATGATTGGCATCGCCTATCTGCAGGAAGAAGTCTGCAAGGCCGTCCGTCGGAATGTACCTGCTCTGTGTGAAAGCTTCGGTAAAGACGGCGCTTTTTGGGAGGAAGCACTGTATGAGAGAGGGCGTATGATCGTCCCGGCCAAAATAGTGCCCGCCTCCGATTATGTGGAGATCAACACATATGAGCAGCTTCGGGAGTTGGACGGAGGATCCAATCAGCTCAGATCGGAAGTGCTGAATGTGATTGCTCAGGCTTTGGACTGCGGCACGGAGGAGATCCGGGAGATCGAGGTGCTCAAGAAGGGAATGACCAACCGCTCTTTCCTGTTCACGGTGAGAGACGGCAAGTATATCATGCGGGTGCCCGGCGAGGGGACAGATCAGCTGATCAACCGACATGAGGAAGCAGAAGTTTACGCTGCGATCTCCGGGCTGGGGCTGTGTGACGACCCGGTCTACATCGACCCTGAGACCGGATACAAGATCACGCGCTATCTGGAAGGTGTCCGGGTGTGCAACGCGGACTCGGAGGAGGACCTTCGGCGATGCATGGCGCGGCTGCGGAGCTTCCATGAGATGGGACTGAAAGTTGAGCATTCTTTTGACATATTCGGTCAGATCGAGTTCTATGAGCGCCTGTGGGGCGGGAGACCGTCTGTATACAGGGATTACCCGGCGGTGAAGGAGAGGGTGCTCTCGCTGCGGCCCTTCATCGAAGCTCATGTGAAGGAGCGTGTGCTCACGCATATCGATGCGGTGCCGGACAATTTCCTGTTCTACAGAGACGGATCCGGGGCAGAGCTGCTGCAGCTGACGGATTGGGAATACGCCGGGATGCAGGACCCGCATGTGGATATTGCTATGTTCTGCATCTACAGCATGTACGACAAAGAGCAGGTGGATCACCTGATCGAACTGTATTTTGCCCCTCGGACCTCGGGCTCGGGAGCAGAGAACGCTCCGGGAGTCTTGGGCTCTGGAACAGAGAACAATCCCCGAACCTTGGGCGCGGGAGCACCGACGCCGGAGACGGTCACCAAAATTTATGCGTATATCGCAGCCTGCGGGCTGCTTTGGAGCAACTGGTGCGAGTACAAGCTGAGTCTGGGTGTGGAATTCGGCGAGTATTCACTGCGCCAGTACCGTTTCGCCAAGGATTATTACAAATATGCAGCGGAACGGATCGCGAAAACAGGAGGAGACAACCATGTATAGAGTAAAGAGGGCGATCATCATGGCCGCCGGCAAGGGCGAGCGCATGCATCCTGTCACGGAAACCACACCGAAGCCTCTGATCCCGGTCAACGGGAAGCGGATGATCGACACCGTGATCGAAGCACTCCATGAAAACGGGATCACGGAGATCTACATCGTGACAGGCTTTCTGAAGGAGCAGTTTGAGGTCCTCACGTCCAAATATGCAGGCGTCAGACTGATCGAGAATCCCTTCTATGAGACCTGCAACAACATTTCTTCGCTGTATGCCGCGCGCGAGCATTTGGAGGACTGCATGATCCTGGACGGAGACCAGATCATTTACAATCCCTCCATTCTGGCACCGGAATTCGAGAGGTCCGGATATAACGCGGTCTGGACCGACGAGGAAACCTCGGAGTGGCTGATGACTGTAGAAGACGACATTGTGGTCAGCTGCTCACGGACAGGCGGGAGCTGCGGATGGCAGCTTTACAGCATCAGCAGATGGTCAGCCGAGGACGGCAGACGCCTGCGCAGACATCTGGAGATTGAATTTGAGGAGCGCGGGAACCGGCAGATCTATTGGGACGACGTGGCGCTGTTCTGCCACCCCGAGGAATATCGGCTCGGTATAAAGCCTATGCAAAAGAGTGACGTCATTGAGATCGACAGTTTGGAGGAACTGGCCGAAGCGGATGCGTCATATGCAGCGTATGCGAACGCCTCCGGGCAGTCCGATTCTGCCGCCTCCGGGCAGTCTGATCCGGCGTCCTGTCAGCGGTCTGCCCCTGCCGGCAATGAGCACCGAGGTATCGATCCGCCCGGCGATGACTTCCGCAAGATCGACCCCGCGACGACAGTCTATCCGTTTGCGGCGATCTTCGCACTGTGTCTCTTCTTCATTATTGACCCGGCAGGATCGACAAATGCGCTGAGCGTGATCAGAGGATTTCTGGGGAACGAAATGGGCACGTACTATCTTACAGTGGGACTCGGCGTGCTCGCGGTCTCGCTGTGGGTGAGCTTTTCTGAGATCGGACAGATCACGCTGGGGAAGCCGGGAGAGAAGCCGCAGTATCCCTTCTTTGCCTGGGGTGCGATGGTGTTTACCTGCGGACTGGCAGCAGATATCCTGTTCTATTCGTTCTGTGAGTGGATCTCGTATGCGCTGGAGCCCCATATCGCCGAGATGGGATCCATTCAGGACTGGGCGAGCACCTATCCGCTGTTCCATTGGGGCTTTATCCCCTGGAGTTTCTATGCCATGCTGGCAGCATGCTTCGGTTTTATGCTGCATGTGCGGAAGCGGACAAAGCAGAAATATTCAGAGGCGTGCCGTCCGATCCTCGGTGACAAGACGGACAGGTGGCAGGGCAAGGTGATCGATATTTTGGCAGTGATCGCGCTGATCGCCGGAACAGCCACGACATTTTCCGTGGCAACGCCGCTCTTGTCATTGGCACTTACGACTCTATTGGGAATACCCGGATCCAAGTTCATGACGATCGCGATCCTGGCCGTGATCTGCCTGGTCTACACGATCGCAGTGCTTAAGGGGATCGAGGGCGTCTCCTGGCTGGCCAACGCGTGTATGGCGCTGTTCGGACTTCTGCTCGCTTACGTTCTGATCTTCGGAGGGCAGCCGGTGTACATCATCGAGACGGGATTCTCGGCGCTGGGCAACATGATGCAGAATTTCATCGGACTCAGCACCTGGACGGACGCCTTGCGGACGACGAATTTCCCGCAGAACTGGACCATCTTCTTCTGGGCATACTGGATGGTCTGGGCTGTGGCTTCTCCTTTCTTCATGGGAAGCATCAGCCGCGGGCGCACGGTGAAGCAGGTGATCCTCGGAACCTATATTTTCGGAGTGGCATCGACACTGATCTCCTTTATTATTCTGGGCAACTATGGGCTGGGACTGCAGATGCACGGCGCCATGGACGTGCTGGGATTTTTTGAATCGAGCGGCGGCGACCTGTATGCGACGGTGATCGAAGTGATCAAAACACTGCCCCTTTGGAGGATCGTCCTCGTGATCCTGGTGACGTCGATGATCGCGTTTTACGCCACTTCTTTTGACAGCATCACACTGGTCGCGTCGCAATACAGCTATCGCGAACTGCAGGAAGGGCAGGAGGCGAGCCGGAAGATGAAGCTTTTCTGGGCGCTGCTTCTGATCATGCTGCCCATCGCGCTGATCTTCAGCGAGGGGTCTATGAACAATCTGCAGACGGTGTCGATCATTGCGGCCTTCCCAATCGGAATGGTGATCATGCTCATCATCGCGAGTTTCATAAAAGATGCCAAGGCATATATCAATGAGTGAAACCTCGTGCGGCAGAGCGCTAAGACATGTGATACAATATGTATCATAAAAGATGTGTCATAACAGCTGCGTCATAACAGATGCATTATGACAGGTGAATCATAACAGGCGCGAACCGCAGGCAAACAACCAAAGGGGGGTAAAAAGATGCAGTATATAGAGAATGACCGGATCAAAGTGGCAGTCGCCGACCACGGCGCAGAGCTGTGCGGCATTTATGACAAGAAGCGCGGGCACGAGGTGGTCTGGCAGGCGGATCCCAAATATTGGAACCGGCACGCACCGGTCCTGTTCCCGTTTGTAGGCAAGGTGTGCGGCGGCCAGTACCGCTACAAGGGCATCAGCTATCCGATGGGACAGCATGGATTCGCCAGAGATATGGATTTCACGCTGATCTCCAAGACCGACGATGCCGTTACCTACGTTCTTCACTCCAATGAGGAGACGCTGGCAAAATATCCTTTCGAATTCGAGCTCACGATCACACACCGCATCGAGGGCAATAAAGTCTTCGTGGAGTGGGAAGTGGCAAACCCGTCGGCAGAGGAACCGCTGTACTTCTCCATCGGCGCACACCCTGCTTTCAATGTCCCGGTGCTGGCAGGAACGAAGAAGGATCAATATTTTGTCTATTTCGAGGGCAAAGACGAACTCGAATATGTATGGCTGGATCCTGTTGCAGAGGCCGCTGACGCGGAACATCCCCATAAGCTGACACTGGACAAGGGATTTATGGCGGTGACGATGGATCTGTTTGACAACGACGCTTTCATTTTCGACCATGGACAGGTGAAAAAAGTGGCGATCCATTATCCGGACAAGACACCCTATGTGACCATTGAGTGCAAGGGATTCCCGTCTGTGGGCGTGTGGTCCAAACCCAAGACCGATGCGCCTTATATCTGTTTGGAGCCCTGGATCGGACGAGTGGACAACAAGGGATTCACCGGCGAGCTGCCCGAGAAGTTCGAGGAGCAGTGCCTTGCGCCGGGCGGGCACTTTAAGGCGGTATACAGTATCGCAGTGGATTAAAAAGACAGACAGCCGATCCGATGATCGTACGGGCAGACCTTGAGGGAGGATTGTATGCTATCCATTAACATGAGTGACGTGATGAACGTCGTCAATTCTATCAAAACGTATCTGATCGCAATGGGCGCGTCCGTCCTGGCGGCCGTAGTGATCCAGCTTGCCGTCAGCCGGCTGTCCAAGCCGACGAAAAGGCTCATCCGGGGCTTCGCGTTCATCGCGGCGCTGGCAAGCATCTGTGTATGCGTGAATCTGATCTGCACAGGTCCCATGAGTACGATGCTGGATCTGATCAGCGGGAGCGGCCAGATCAAGGAGGAGACTTCCAAGGAAGCATCCGATCTGGCAGTCCGGATCGCCGAAGAGGGCATCATGCTCCTTGAGAACAAGGATGCGGTGCTGCCCTTGGCGGAAGGAACGAAGCTCAATGTCTTCGGCTGGGCCTCCACCAATCCCATGCTCGGCGGAGGCGGATCCGGTGCTCTGAACGAAGCCTATGAGTCCGTAGGCCTTCTCGAGAGCCTGAACGATGCGGGAATTGAGACAAATACCGAGCTGAGCGATTTCTATACAGCGTATAAGGCTGACCGCCCGGTATGCGGCATGTGGGCGCAGGACTGGACGCTGCCTGAACCCGCAGTGTCGAAGTATACGGATGGCATGATGGCGAATGCGAAGAGTTTCTCCGATACCGCCATGATCGTGATCTCACGTCCCGGCGGCGAGGGCGCGGACCTTCCTAATGATGTGCAAGCGATCATCGACGGCACATATCAGGACGGAACGACTTACAGGGCGGCGACTTACGACGACACCCTCAATGAAGGAAATGACTGGGACGCAGGCGACCACTATCTGCAGCTGAACAACCGCGAGGAGGAACTGGTCGATCTGGTGTGCGCCAATTTCAGCAAGGTCATCGTGGTCTACAACGGCTCCAATGCGTTTGAGATGGGCTTCGTGAAGGATCACCCGCAGATCAAGGGCCTTATCTGGGCCGCCCCCGGCGGACATGTCGGGATGACGGCACTGGGCGAGATCGTATCCGGAAAGGTCAATCCCTCTGCCAAAACAGTGGACACCCTGGTCTATCACCTCAAGGACGCGCCCTGGTGGAACAATTTCGGTGATTTCAATTACACCAATATGGACGAGTTCAAATATACATCCGTCGGTTTCACAGGCACGGAGTCGACGTCCGTACCTTCTTTCGTAAACTATGTGGAAGGCATTTACGTGGGATACCGCTTCTATGAGACCGCTTCCACTGAGGGTCTCATCAACTATGACGATGTGGTCCAGTATCCCTTCGGCTACGGGCTGTCCTATACGACTTTCACGCAGAAGATGAGCGACATCAAGGACGCCGGTGATGCGATCACCTTTACCGTAGAAGTGACCAATACCGGTACAGCAGCGGGCAAGGACGTTGTGGAAGTGTACTCCAATCCTCCGTATACGAACGGAGGAATTGAAAAGGCCAGCGCCAATCTGGTCCAGTTTGAGAAGACCGGCGTGATCGAGCCCGGCCAGTCCGAGATGGTAAACATCGAGATCAACAAGGAAGAACTGATGTCTTACGACATGAGAGATACCAAGGGCTATGTCCTGGAAGCGGGAGACTACGAGATCTCGATTAACCGCGATGCACATAACAAGATCGAGTCCAAAATATGGAATGTCCCGGAGACAATCGCCTACGGCGGTGAAAACAAGCGGCCTTCCGATCATATCACGGCGACCAATCAGTTCGATTATGCGTCCGGTGGCGTCACCTATCTGTCCCGCGCCGACAAATTCGCGAATTATAAAGATGCAGTCGCTGCGCCCGGGAGCTTCGAGATGGGTGAGGAGGCCAAAGCATCGTTTTATAATAACAGCAATTACCTGACGCCGGAGGCTGCAGCAGCGGATGAAGATCCGAATGCAGCAGCAGTCACGACCGGTGCCGTGAACGACCTGAAACTCGTCGACATGCGCGGCCTCGAAAAGGATGACCCCAAATGGGACCAGCTGATGGATCAGCTCACATTGGATGAGATGAACGCCCTGATCTCTCTGGGCGGATATCAGACGAACGCGGTCGAGAGCATCGGCAAGGTCCGCACCAACGACTGCGACGGGCCCGCCTCCATCAACAACAATTTCACAGGCGTGGGCTCGATCGGATTCCCGGTCGGCGTCACGATCGCTGCCAACTGGAACAAAGATCTTGCCTATCAGTTTGGAGACAGCATAGGCACGATGGCCAATGAGATGGACGTTTCCGGCTGGTATGCACCCGCTATGAATAACCACAGAACCGCATTCGCGGGCCGCAATTTCGAGTATTACTCCGAGGACCCGGTCCTCTCGGGGTACATCGCCGCGAACGCAGTCAAGGGTGCACAGGACAACGGCGTCTATGCGTACATGAAACACTTCGCCCTCAACGACCAGGAAGGCAACCGCTGTGATATGGTCTGCACATGGTCCAATGAGCAGGCGATCCGTGAAATTTACCTGAAACCTTTTGAAAAGTGTGTCAAGGATGCAGACTGCCTGGCAGTGATGTCCTCCTTCAATTATATCGGCAACCGCTGGGCGGGCGGAAGCGCTTCGCTCCTAAAGACAGTCCTGCGGGATGAGTGGGGCTTCAGGGGATTCGTGGAGACCGATTACTTCGGCGTGTACGGATACATGAGCGCGGACCAGGCGATACGCAACGGCACAGATCTGATGCTTGTCAACTATCCTACGGAGACCAATGATGTGCGGTTCAGGGACACGAACGGTGCACAGCAGGCTATGCGCACAGCGGCCAAAAACATCCTCTATGTGGCGGCCAACAGCCGTCAGTACGATCCGGCCAATCTCACAGTCACTATACCCAAGTGGAAGATCATCCTGTATGCGGCAGACGCAGTCGCTGCACTGATCGGACTGTGGCTCTTTATTAAGTTCATCAGCAATTTCAGAAAGAGAAGGGCCGGCTTGATGAAATAAAACGGCGCTGTCAGCGCCGATACCGGAGGTATTAAGGAAACGATCGCAACATGAGCAAAAATCACTGCAAAATGCTCAGAATAAAAAAAGAGGTGACAAAAAATGAAGGGAATCGTACTGGCCGGCGGCTCCGGCACAAGGCTGTATCCGCTCACAATGGTGACATCCAAGCAGCTGCTCCCGATCTATGACAAACCGATGATCTATTACCCGCTGTCTGTCCTCATGAATGCCGGGATCAGGGATATCCTGATCATATCGACGCCGCAGGATCTTCCGAGGTTCGAGCTCCTTCTGGGAAACGGACATCAATTCGGGATCAAGCTCTCTTATAAGGCACAGCCGAGTCCGGACGGACTGGCCCAGGCGTTTATGATCGGCGAGGAATTCATAGACGGCGACTGCGTGGCCATGGTCCTGGGCGACAATATTTTCGCCGGACACGGGCTCAAAAAGAGGCTGCGCGCAGCCGTGGAGACCGCGCAAAAAGGCGAGGGGGCGACGATCTTCGGATACTATGTGGACGATCCGGAGCGCTTCGGCATCGTTGAATTTGACAAGAGCGGCAGGGCAGTCAGCATTGAAGAGAAGCCTCAAAAGCCCAAGAGCAATTACTGCGTGACAGGCCTGTACTTCTATGACGAGAAGGTCGTGGAGTATGCGAAATCACTTAAGCCTTCGGCCCGCGGGGAATATGAGATCACAGACCTGAACCGGATCTACCTTGAAGAGGGACGGCTGCACGTGGAACTGTTGGGACAGGGATTCACATGGCTTGACACGGGTACGCATGAGAGCCTTGTGGACGCGACCAACTTCGTCAAGACGATGGAGCAGCATCAGCACCGCAAGATCGGCTGTCTGGAGGAGATCGCCTATCTGAACGGGTGGATCACGCGCGATGAAGTGCTCAGGACCTATGATGTGATGAAAAAGAACCAGTACGGGCAGTATCTCAAGGACGTACTGGACGGCAAATACATCGATGAACTTAGGTAGGAGATGAGGCTTACAAGGCAGCTGAGAGCGACGAATTAAAGAAATAAATAATTAAGGATATATGGGGACTTAAACGATTAAATTTTTCTTTTTG
>CADCIU010000068.1 GCA_902801585.1 uncultured Lachnospiraceae bacterium
AGCTCAGCGCAGTGATGCGCGGGAATGGCCTGACAGCATAGATGCAGGCAGGCACGCTGCGGATTACCTCCTGTGTGGCGACGGAGATACGTAACGGTAGCCGGAACTAAGCAGGAGGCGTATCCGCAGGTGCGTGAGTCCGGCCGCCTAAAGCGGCCCTGCGGCGCAAGCCGCAGATTGGAAGCACGTGAATTCATTCATGTGAGCGTCACAGACATATAATGATGTTGAGGGGATAGATATATGGGTTGGTTAGCGATCATCAGTATCATATTGTTTTTGATCACTTTGTTGACAGTGGCTGCAAGGGGAGGCTCTTCTGTTGAGGGGAAAACGCCCCCGACACAGGCACAAGTTCCGTCCGCGCCGCCGGCGGGAGCACCTCCCAAGGACCATCTGGTCACAACGGAGCACAGCGCTGTGATCCGCGGTCAGACGCTGGACTATACCGCAGTGGCGGGCACAATGGCAGTGAGCACCAAAGGCGGACTGTGCGAGATCTTCTTCACCGCATATACAGTGGAAAGCGATGAAGGGCCCGCTGAGAGGCCGCTGACATTCGTGTTCAACGGCGGGCCCGGATCCAGCTCGGAATGGATGCACATGGGCTTCTTGGGGCCTCGCCGCATCGATTGTGACGAGAACGGGCAGGTGACGCAGTTTCCTGCACGGATCAAGGACAATGAGTATTCCATTTTGGATCTGACGGATCTGGTCTTCATCGATCCGGTGGGGACGGGGTACTCGAGGCCGGCGGAAGGCGTTGATCTGTCGAACTTTATCGGATATGAAAATGACAACCGGACGGTGGGGGATTTCATACGCCTGTATGTCAGCCGCTATGGCCGATGGTCGTCGCCAAAGTATGTGGCCGGTGAGTCCTATGGCACAATTCGGGCGGTGGGACTGAGCAAATATCTGTCCGAGAAATATGCGCTTGGCCTGAACGGGATTATGCTCATCTCCTCGGTCAACGATTTTACAACTATGATGGAGAAGACGCCGAGCGACTATACATATGCGCTCTATCTGCCTTCTTACGCGGCGGACGCCTGGTATCACGGCCGGCTGGCGCCGCAGTATCAGGATATGAAGCTGGAAGATTTCCTTGAGGAAGTGCGTGCTTTTGCGGGCGGGGAATATTTGACGGCCCTGTTTGCAGGACGCAGGCTGGATTCGGACAGGCGGGATGAGACAGCAGCGCGTATTGCCGCGTATACAGGTCTTGACAAACAGGAGATCTTAAAGTCGAACCTGCGCGTGCTGTATTGGGATTTCTGCGGAAAACTACTCAGCGACAAGGGACTTGTGATCGGACGCATTGACGGGCGATATACCGGCCCGGCCACGGGCGGCAGCATGGCAGACGGCGACGCCGATCCCTCCATGGCGGCGCTTGGCGATGCTTTCGGAACGGCGGTCAACCAGTACATCATCGACGAACTGGGCTTCCACACAGACAGACATTATGAGCCGCTGTCTCTGGATGTCAACGAGAAGTGGACGTATCCGCTGTCGGAGACCGGCGGCTTCAGCCAGGAGCAGATCATCTATGAAGCTATGTCAAAAAACCGTTTTCTCAAAGTCTGGGTGCTTTGTGGGTATTTTGACATGGCAACGCCGTTTTTTGCAGCGGAGTGGGTGTATGATCACGTGTTCCTGAAGGGAGAATATGAGAAAAATCTGAAATTTACATACTATCCCTCCGGACACATGATCTATATGCATGAGCCGTCCCTGAAGCTGTTCAGGGAGCAGGCGGAAGAATGGTATTAGGAGACAGGGGACGGTTCTCCGTCTCCTTCAGACAAAAGACAGACGAGGCGGCAGCGCTCGCTGAGCTTTCCTGCCTCGCAGTGCATAACAGAAAGGAAGAACAATATGAAAAGACAATGGACCACAAAAATTGCAGTTTTGATGTTCGGAACGATAATGGCGGTATCTACGCTGGCATCCTGTGGGAAAAAAGAGCAGCCGAGCGCGCAGGAACAGGAACAGGCTGCAGCGGAAGCAGCCGAGCAGGCGGAGCAGGCCGGAAACGAGGCTGTGGCGCAGGCAGAGGAGACAGAGAATGAAGCCGTGGCGCAGGCAGAGGAAGCAGAAGACGTTCTTCAGGAGTTCACCGGAGAAATGGACCTGTCGGGATCCTGGGATGATGAGGTGAGCCAACGCGCTTCGATGGATGTTACCAGAAATGAAGACGGAAGCTATAATATTCTCGTTCACTGGGGCGGCAGCGCGACTGAGACTGCGATCTGGGAGATTCATGGAGTATATGACGAGACTTCCGGCATGCTCACCTATGATGACGGCGCGTATTCGATCCATACTATTACAGATGACAATCAGGAGACCGTATCCGATCAGGAGACGACCAAAGGCTCCTTCATGAAAGAAGGGGATAAACTTCGCTGGAGCGATTCGAAGAACAGTGAAGACGGTATTTTTGTTAAGGTGCAGTAAACAGGAGGAGACAGAGAACCGTCCCCTGTCTCCAATGAAAGGATTCGTTCATGAAAAGAGAAATAACAGCAGAGGATTTGCAGAAATTTGAAGCTTCGTTTGACGAGAGCAGAGTGAACCGGGTAGCTATGAATGCCGCGGCAGCGGCAGGCGTGCTGGGTGCCGCCAGGAATTACGCGGTGCAGCAGAACAATCCCTATTCTTTCAGCATTGAGGTAGAGGCGGGAAAAGTGTGCGACCAGAAGCAGTCCGGACGCTGCTGGATGTTCGCGGCTCTCAATGTGATGCGCCTGGATCTCATGAGCAAGCTCAATTTGGAAAACATGGAGCTGTCGCAGAATTATCCCCTGTTTTACGATAAACTGGAAAAAGCCAACTATTTTTTGGAAAACATACTGGATACACTGGATGAGCCGAGGGACGGCCGCGTGGTCAGCTTTCTGCTGCGGGATCCTGTGGGAGACGGCGGACAGTGGGATATGTTCCGAAGTCTCGTGGAAAAATACGGTGTGGTCCCAAAGGATCTGATGCCGGAGACGACGGCGTCCTCCGCGACCATAGAACTGCGCAAATTTATGACCACGAAACTTCGGGAGTACGCGTGCGAACTGCGCACAGCTTACGCGGCGGGAGAGGGAACGGAAGAGCTGCGTGCACGCAAGGACCGGATGATGGAAACGATCTATCGTATGCTGTGCATTGCGCTCGGCAAGCCGCCTGTGCGCTTTACCTGGGAGACCAGAGATAAGGACAGGAAATTCATCCGGATTAGCGATATCACGCCGCAGGAATTCTTCAGGCAGTATATCGGCTGGAATCTGTCGGACATGGTCACTGTGATCAATGCGCCGACAAAGGACAAACCGTACGGACGGACATATACGGTCAGGTGCCTGGGAAATGTCCGAGGCGGCGCTTATGCAGTCAAGTACCTCAATCTGCCCATGGATGACCTGAGGGACCTGACGATCCGGCAGCTCAAAGACGGGCGCCCCGTCTGGTTCGGCAGCGATGTGGGTCAGTTTTCCGACAGGAAGAACGGGTATCTGACGACGGACGCCTATGCGGTCGATGAGCTCTTTTCCACGGATTTTCCCATGACCAAGGAGCAGCGGCTGGACTACGGCGAGAGCCTGATGACCCATGCCATGGTGATCACCGGCGTCGACCTGGACGAAGACGGCAGGCCGATCCGCTGGAAAGTGGAGAACAGCTGGGGAAAAGACAGAGGCCGGGAAGGTTATTACGTGATGAGCGACAAGTGGTTCGGAGAATTCTCCTACCAGATCCTTCTGGACCGGAAGTACTTCTCACCCGAGCAGGCCGCTGCTTTCGATACCGAGCCGATCGAGCTTCATCCCTGGGATCCGATGGGAAGCCTGGCTTTTTGAAAGAGCCGCGGGTGCCGTGCTCCCGAGCCCGGGGCCCGAATGCCAAAATAGTACAGCATTGTGTTTTTACCATAGGAACGATAAACTGAAAGGGTAATGCAGTACCCTTGTCTCCAAAAGGAAGAGGAGAAAGAAATGAAAATTGTAGTACTCAATGGCGCAAAAGTGAATTTTGACGGGATCATTGACTACAGCGTACTGGCAGAAGAGGGGGATGAGCTCTTTGTCTGCGACATGTGCAAGGACCACGGATATACTGAGATCTCGGAAGGGGCAGAAGTGATCATCAGCAAGGAACTGCCGATGAACCGCGCAGATATCATGGCACTGCCGGATACTGTTAAGCTCATCTGTGAAGCAGGAACGGGATACAACAATATTGACCTGGACGCCTGTCACGAACGCGGGATCGGTGTCTGCAACGTGCCTGCGTACAGCTCGGAGAGAGTGGCTCATACAGCGGTCATGCTGATGCTCATGCTGGCTTCGTCGATGCAGAGGCAGATCAGCATGCTTGCAAAAGGGGACCACACGAACTTCGACAAATGTCTGTCGGTTCCTCACGTGGAACTCAACGGGAAGACACTGGGCGTTGTCGGTGCGGGTAATATCGGCAGACAGACCATAGCCGTAGGCCGCGCGCTGGGGATGAATGTTCTTGTGTATAACCGGACAAAGAGAGAGGACTCGGAAGGCGTGCGTTTCGTGAGCCTTGAAGAAGTGCTCAGGAATTCCGATTTTATTTCCCTTCACTGTCCTTTGACCGATGCGACAAGGCATATGGTCAATAAGGAGACGCTGTCTATGATGAAACCGGGAGCCTTCCTGATCAATACGGCCCGCGGCGCGCTCATCAAGGAAGACGACCTGATCGATGCGCTCAGAAGCGGAACCATTGCAGGGGCAGGATTGGATGTGCAGGAAGTGGAGCCTTTGTCCGCTGACAGCCCGCTCTTTACTTTTGACAATGTGATCGTGACACCCCATATGGGATGGAAAGGACTGGAGACGAGACAGCGGCTCGTTTCGATCTTAAAGGACGGGATCGACGGTTACCGCAGGGGCGAGAGAATTAACAGAGTGGATTGAGCAAGAGACGGTTCTGGAGGAGACAGGGGGCGGTTCTCAAAAGGAGACAGAGAACCGTCCCCTGTCTCCTTGAGAACCGTCCCCTGTCTCCTTTTCGGGAGGATCAAATGAACGTCAGAATCATAAGTGACTCAGCCAGCGATATTTCTCAGGAGCTGGCTAAAGAATGGAATATCACCGTGCTGCCGCTGAAAGTGCGTTTCGGCGAGGAGGAGTATCTGGACGGTGTCACGCTCTCCAACCGGGCGTTCTACGAGCGCCTGATCGAGACCGATGAGATCCCGAAGACAAGTCAGATCACTCCTTTCGAATACCGCGAGCACTTTGAAAAAGCGGTCAGTTCCGGCGAACAGGTGGTGTGCTTTTGCCTTTCTTCCGGGGTCTCCGGATCTTATCAGAGCGCCTGCGTCGCAGCGCAGGAATTTGAGGGAAATGTCTTTGTGGTCGACACCAGGCAGTTCTGCATCTCTGAACTGATCATTGTGGAGCGCGCCGTCCAAATGCGCGACAGCGGGATGAGCGCTTCGGAGATCTTTGCCGCGATCCAAGAGGAATTAAAAGATGCGCATGTCATGGCGATCTTCAATACGCTGGAGTATCTCAAACTGGGCGGCAGGATCTCTTCAGCGGCGGCTTTCGCGGGAGGCCTCTTGTCCCTCAAACCCGTGCTCACGATCGAGGATGGGGTCGTAAAAGTCCTTGGAAAAGCCCGCGGATCCCGAAACGGCAGCAACATGCTGACGGAGTTTGTGAAGAAGCTCGGCGGGATCGATTTTGACCGGCCGTACTGTTTCGGATACACCGGTTTCTCGGACGAGACCCTGATGAAGTATATCCGCGATTCCGCGAAACTTTACGAGGGCAGGATCGACCCGGACGACCCGGCATGCTTCAGGATTGCCAAGGTAGGAGCGACGATCGGAACCTATGCAGGGCCGGGAGCGATCGCAGTCGCCTTTTTTGAGAAACGGTGAACAGGGCAAAACAGTGACCAAGGGCACAGAATCGAGGAGCTGCAATGAAAAAGGCCTATTTTTACGGTGACTCCAACACCTACGGCTATGATCCCGCAGGATATTTTGGAGGCCGATATCCACGTAACAGCCGCTGGACAGCGATCGTAAGCGACCGTCTTTCCGATGAATGGGAGATCACAGCGGACGGCATGCCGGGAAGGACCATCCCGCCTCCGGGCAGAGCATGCGTGTATTTTGCGGATGCGCTCCGGCACGAGATGCCGATCGACCTGTTTGCGGTCATGCTCGGCACGAATGACCTTTTGGGGACACTTCATCCCGACGCAGAGCGGACTGCGCGGAACATGGAGCAGCTGCTCACCGCCGTTCATGGGATCGGAGTCCCGCAGATCCTTCTCATCGCGCCGCCCGGGATCGAGCTCACAGACCTCTCTTTTTCGGCGTCTTATGTGCGCGGAGACCGATCCTATGCGCAGATCTACCGCGAGCAGGGCAGGGAGCTGACCCGGCTCTACAGGGAACTGGCGGCCCGACGGAACATCCTGTTTGCGGATGCGTCTTCATGGGATCTGGATTTTGCTTTTGACGCGGTGCACCTGTCGGAGAAGGGACATGCGGTATTTGCGGAAGAAATGGTCAAAGTACTGAGAGATTTGTGACAAAACGGATGCCGATGGATGGACAACCCCTGAAAAAAACGGGTTTTGTCCGTAAAAAAGTCTAAGATATCAATATACATTGCAGCGGCTGTTCAATATAATGATGCATAGGGCAGCATCCGGAAGCATATATTCGGGAAGAACGCCTGAGAAGAAAGATCAAGGAGGACGGGAGCAATGCGAGGTATGGAAGGCTATATGAGAGGCATCAATCTCGGCGGATGGCTCTCTCAGTTTGATGCGCCGACGAAAGAGCATTTTGACACCTTTATCACGAAAGCGGATCTGCAGCGCATAGCCGGCATGGGCCTTGACCACGTCCGCGTGCCGGTGGACTATACCGTGATCGAGACGGAAGACGGCGCACCGAAAGAAGAGGGATACCGCTATATCGATAACTGCGTGCAGTGGTGCAGAGAAAACGGTTTGCATATGATCATTGATCTTCACAAGACGTTCGGCTATTCTTTTGATCCGCTGGATAAGGATGACAAGACGATCTTCTTTACGGACAGTGCCCGGCAGCAGCGCTTTTTTGACCTGTGGGAGACGATTGCGAAGAGGTACAGCGCGGATCTCGATATCGTCGCCTACGAGCTTCTCAATGAGATCGTCATGCCGGAGGTCAAGGACCTTTGGAACGGCATTGCGCTGAAAGCGATCGAGGTGATCCGGCGATACGCGCCGCAGACCTGGATCATTTTCGGCGGTGTGTATTACAATGCGGTCACGGCCGTCCCATGGCTCGCTGAAACGAAGGACCGCAGAGTCGCCTACACGTTCCACTGCTATGAACCGCTGATCTTCACGCATCAGGGAGCCTACTGGGTGGAGAACATGCCGTCCGATTTCCGGATCGGCTATCCGAGACCGCTGGAGGAGTACAGGGAGCAGTCGAAGAAACTGAGCGAGAATCTGGCCAGCATGATCTTCGGTGAAGAGGTAAGGCCGATCGGCTCCGGCTTCTTCGAGGGTCTGTTTGAACCGGCGCTGGAAACGGCAAAAGAGAGAGATATTCCGCTCTACTGCGGTGAATACGGTGTGATCGACCTCGCGGACAGAGAGGATGCGGTCCGATGGCTTACGGATATCCATGCTGTTTTTGAAAAATACGCGATCGGGCGGGCGCTGTGGAATTACAAAGAGAAGGATTTCGGCATCGCCGGTGAAGAGGCGCGCCCCTATCTGCAGGCGATCGCGGACAAACTGTAAATAGGATCACGGAAAGCAAACGGCGCTGCAGGCGAAGGAAAACACGAAAGCAATTAAGAAAGCAATTTAGAAAGAAATTTAGAAAGAAACACGAAAGAAGGAAGTAAACATGATCAAACCCATTTTGCTGTTTATTGTCGGTCTCGTCTGTTTGATCAAAGGCGGAGACTGGTTTGTGGATGGTGCCAGTGCGATGGCAAGAAAGTTCCATCTTCCCGAGCTCCTCATCGGAGCAACGGTGGTATCGATCGGCACAACACTTCCGGAAGTTATGGTCTCCACCATGTCAGCACTTTCCGGACACGGGGAGATCGCATACGGAAATGCGATCGGATCCGTCATCTGCAACACAGCACTGATCGCGGCGATCACGATTGCTGTCAAGCCGGGACCGGCGGACCCCAAGACACTCCGCATACCGGTAGCGTTCTTCTACATTGCGGCAGCAATTTACTGTGTGGCTGCGTATGCGATGGGAAGATTTACCAGAACGATGGGACTGATCATGCTGGCTGTCTTTGCGGCTTATATGGTCGTCAATGTGCGCTCGATGAAGAGCGGTGCAGCGGCGGCACAAAGTGATGACAAGGAAGATGAGCCGTCAGAAGAAGATGTTCCGATGCCTAAGATCCTGCTCCTTCTGGTGCTGGGAGCGGCGCTGATCGCCGTCGGCGCCAATCTGCTGGTAGAAAACGGAACACTGATCGCGCAGGCGCTCGGCGTACCTGAGTCGGTCATCGCCCTCACCTTTGTGGCGCTCGGCACCAGTCTTCCGGAGCTCGTCACGGCGATCACTTCCCTGGCAAAAGGCCACGGCGCGCTGTCTCTGGGCAATGTCATCGGCGCCAACGTCTTCAACCTTGTGCTGGTCAGCGGTGTTTCCGTGACACTCGCACCTTTTGTCGTGCCGCAGAGCGCGGTGTTCATGGGACACAATTCCAGTCTGGTCCTGGAGATTCCGGTCATGCTGCTGGTCATGTCTATTTTGACGATTCCGACGCTTCTGCGCGGAAAGCTGACCAGAGCGCAGGGAATCCTTCTGCTGCTTATCTACGCGGTATTCTGCGGGATCCAGTTTACGATGTGATATTTATGTGCAGCGCCCCGGTATCTGTGTCAGGCCCGGGGTGCTGATTCATTTTACGGAGATTATTCTGCTTTTATTTTTTGCGATGATTCGTTGTAAGGGATCAGGAAGGGATGATATAAGGACATGAACGAGCTTTTGGATCTGTATCTGACTTTTGTCCGGATCGGATGTGTCAATTTCGGGGGAGGGTATGCCATGCTGCCGCTTCTCGAGCGCGAACTTGTGGACAAGCGGCACTGGACGACCATGGATGATCTGCGCGATTACTTTTCGATCGGGCAGTGTACGCCCGGTATTATTGCCTTGAACGTCTCAACTTTTATCGGGGAGAAAAAGGGGGGTGTGATCGGCGCCCTCTGCGCAACGACCGGGTTCCTCACAGGACCCATCCTCATCATTCTCATGATCGCGACATTTCTGTCTAATTTTGCGGACCTGCCGATCGTTCAGCATGCATTTGCCGGGATCCGCGTGTGTGTGTGCGTGCTCATTGTGCAGGCGGTGCTTCGCCTTTGGAAAAAATCCGTAGTGGACGGCTTCACGCTGCTGCTGTACCTCGCGATCTTCGTGCTGAATGCCTTTTCCGGCGTTCTGCCCGTCAAAATACCGGCAGCAGTGCTGGTCATCTGTGCCGGCGTGATCGGTGTTTTGGCATCTATGCTGAAAAGAAAAGAAATGGCAGCTGCGGAGAACAAAAGGAAGGCCAAAGAGAGCAGTGCGGCTGAAGGACCGGACAGCGGAGAGGGGGCGGATCAATGACCATTCTTCGACTTATGTTTGAATTTTTCAAGACCGGACTGTTTTCTGTGGGCGGCGGACTTGCTACACTGCCGTTCCTTTATGAGATGTCAGACAAAACGGGATGGTTTACGCATGCCGATATCGCGGATATGATCGCGATCTCCGAGTCCACACCCGGTGCGATCGGCATCAATATGTCGACTTACGCCGGATATAAGACAGCCGGAATTCCGGGGGGTATACTGGCTACGCTGTCACTTGCGGCGCCCTGCGTGATCATTATCCTGATCATTGCCAAGTTCCTGAACAAATTCAGGGAGAACCCGAATGTGGAGGGCGCGTTTTACGGACTTCGCCCGGCGTCCATCGCCATGATCACGGCGGCGGGCATCAATGTAGCCAAGGTGGCGCTGGTCAATATTCCGGCATATACAGCTTCCGGAAATATCGCGGATCTGTTCCTTCCTAAAGCGATCATCTTGGGAATCGTGATCTTTATCGCACAGAGAAAGCTGAATTGGAGCCCGATCCTGTTTATTGCGATCGCGGCGGTGGTGGGAGTTGTGTTGAGGTTTTAAGAGGGCGTCAAGGGTAGTGTCAAGGAGGGTGTCGCATCTTGCTGATTAATCAGCAGAGGCGACACCCTCTTTTTGGCCCAAAATCATGCTTTTTCTTTGATTTTTCCGGCTTTTGATGCCGGATGTATACGGAATACATCCTTTCGGCTTTCCGGATTTTATTTCAGGCGTACTTAAACAGACATCATCAGATGCCTTCGTGTTCAAGCAGTAATTCATTTTGAACTGTCAAAATATTATGCCGGGTTTTTCAGTTCAT
>CADCIU010000069.1 GCA_902801585.1 uncultured Lachnospiraceae bacterium
AACCGTCCCTGTGAAACTGTCGCCCCCAAATGCTGAATGCTCTTCGCCGCCGCCAGGATCCCTGCCTCACAGCACTCTCTGAAGCCAAGCCCCCGCAGCAGCCCGTCTATAAACCCTGCGACAAGATTGTCCCCGGCTCCTGTCGTGTCCACCACAGGAACTTGCAGGGCCGGCAGCATAAACCGCTCCCCGCTTTCGCCGTCCGCCGCGTATATCCCCTGTTCGCCCGCCTTGATCACGACATGTCCGACCCCCATTCTCAAAAGCGCTGCAGCCATTTCTTCATAGCTCGAATCGACGCCGGTTAAAAAGGCCGCTTCTGTATCATTGGGAAAAATATAGTCGATCATAGGCAGGGCCGGCGCAAGATCACTCAGCGACATGCTGCGGAAAGTCGGTATTTTGGTATCCGCGCAGACGACCGCACCGCTCTCGTGCGCTGCCCTCACGAGACCGCAGACTATTTCCGGCTGATCCAGCGGTGCCCTGAACAGACTGGCAAAAGAGACAATGCGGGCACCGTTCTCCACACAGCGCCTCACGTATCCGGCATCCGGCACATAGCCCGGCAGGAGCGATGCGGCGCTGGTCACGGAGCTGCGGCTGCCGTCCTGTTTGACAAACATATTTGCCACAGGCGTCATGAGGCCCTCCGTCATTTCGATCCCTTGTGTCAAAAGACCCCTGCGGACAGCTTCTCCCATAACAAATCGACCGGCCAGATCATCTCCGACCGCGCAGACCAGCGCTGCTCTGTGCCCCATCGAAGACAACACAAAGGACTCGTTGACCGCATCGCCTCCAAGGTTGAGCGTGATGCTCTGCGCGCGCGTCTTTCCCATGCCCAAAGGATCCCCCTCCACACCTCGCGTAATACAGTCGACTACAGCCTGTCCGATACATACGACCGCTGCTGTGCTCTCTTTTGTCTTCATTTCCGAATTCTTGTCTGTGAAAATATAGTCTGTATGATGGTCCATTTAGCCTGTTTACTCCTTCATGCCACGTTCACAGGATGAAAACGTGTGATTTCTATTTTTCTTAACATATGGTAGTATAAAACCAAATATTATGCACATAAAGAGGGAAATATTTATGGATCTTGCAAAAATACTCACTCAAATCGATGATGTCCTGTACACATGGCTCCTGATCTATCTTCTTGCAGGCAGCGGCATATACTTCACGATCCGCACACGTTTCGTTCAGATCCGCCGTTTCAAGGACGCGCTCCACTGCATGATGGAGAAAAAGGAGGGCGACAAAGGCGTCTCCTCATTCCAGGCACTGATGATCGCCACCGCATCCCGTGTCGGCACCGGCAACATGGCGGGTGTGGCCACCGCGATCATACTCGGCGGTCCGGGCGCAGCCTTTTAGATGTGGCTGATGGCAATCCTCGGTTCTGCTTCCGCGTTTATAGAAAGTACCCTTGCGCAGATATACAAGAAAAAAGAGGGTGATTCCTTCAAGGGCGGTCCCGCTTACTATATCGAAAGAGCTCTGCATGCCAGATGGCTCGGTATTATTTTCGCGATCTCTCTGATCGCAACGTTCGCGTTCGGATTTAACGGCCTTCAGGCTTACAACATTGTATCCGCCTTCGCTGTCTATACGGAGAATATGGAAGCCAGTGTTCTTCCTACAGCCATCGGCATTATCCTTGCCATTGCGGCTCTCTATATTTTCTTCGCAGGTGATGTGATCGGAAAGATTTCTTCTGTTCTCGTCCCCACTATGGCCGGACTGTACATCGCCGTCGGTATCTTCGTGATCGTAACCAACATTACAAGGATCCCCGGTGTCCTCGCCATTGTCATGGCGGATGCTTTTAACTTTAAATCGATCTTCGGCGGATTCACAGGATCCTGTATGGTGCTCGGCATCAAGCGAGGCCTGTTTTCCAATGAAGCAGGCATGGGTTCCGCTCCCAACGCGAGTGCCTCCGCGACCGTTTCTCACCCGGCCAAGCAGGGTCTGGCGCAGATCATCTCTGTCTACATTGACACGCTTTTAATCTGTTCCACGACCGTATTCCTGATCCTTCTGACCGGTGATTGGGCAGACAGCGGCTACTCCGGGATCCCGCTTCTGCAGCAGTGCGTAGCAAGAGTCATCGGACCGGTCGGCATCCACTTTGTCACTGTGATCGTCTGCCTGTTCGCCTTCACCTCCATCATCGGAAACTACTTCTATGCGGAAGCCAACATCCTGTTCATCACGAAGAACCCTGTAGTGATGACCCTCTTCCGGATCGCTGCAGCCATCATGGTCTTCATCGGTGCCGGGAACAGCCTGGAAGTCGCATGGAGCCTTGCAGATATCACAATGGGACTTGAGGCGGTCGTCAATATTATTGCCATCCTTCTTCTTGGAAACATCGCTTTCAAAACGCTCGATGATTACGAGTCGCAGATGGAGAGAGGACTTGACCCGGTCTTCCACGAGTCCAACATCGGACTGGACAACACGGATGTGTGGAAAGATGAAGGACATGAGGAGACGACGGTAGAATTCGGAGATACAGGTGTAGTATTGTAAACTGCTCCGTTATTTGTCAATAAACACATTAAGCTGAACGCTTTAGAATAACCACTGCAGGAGGTAAAAGTGAAAAAGATAGCGATATTGGGCTCTACCGGATCCATCGGAAGGCAGACCCTGGACGTTGTGAGAGAACAGAAAGACATCGAAGTTGCGGCGCTCTGTGCAAGGAACAGTGTAGATCTGATAGAGTCACAGATCCGCGAATTCAATCCGAAGACGGCGGTCTTATGGGATGAAGACGCTGCCGCAGACCTTCGGATCCGTGTCAGAGATCTGGATGTCAAGGTCCTTTCCGGAATGGAAGGGATCCTGGAAGTGGCATCCATGGAAGGTTATGACTATTTTGTCACCGCGATCATGGGAATGGTCGGCGTGCGCCCCACCGTTGCTGCCATAGAATCCGGTAAGAAGATCGCACTCGCCAACAAAGAAACACTGGTCACTGCCGGTCATATCATCATGCCTCTGGCTGCCGCGAAAGGTGTTCCGATCCTTCCTGTGGACAGCGAACACAGCGCGATCTTCCAGTCATTAGTCGGGGAGGAAGGCAACAGGATCGCCAAAATATGGCTGACCGCATCGGGCGGCCCCTTCAGAGGCAAAAAAGCGTCGGATCTTGAGAATGTGACGCCGGAAAGTGCTCTGCACCACCCCACTTGGGCAATGGGCCCCAAGATCACCATCGACTCTTCCACCCTGGTCAACAAAGGTCTGGAAGTGATCGAGGCCAAGTGGCTCTTCGATGTTGCTCCTTCACAGATTCAGGTCCTCGTACATCCGCAGAGTGTGATCCACTCCATGGTGGAATACGAAGACGGCGCGATCATCGCGGAGCTCGGTGTTCCGGACATGCGGCTTCCCATCCAGTACGCTCTGTATTATCCGGAGCGGAGACCCATGGGCGGCAGCAAGATGGATTTCTATGCTCTCGGACAGATGACCTTTGAAAAGCCGGATATGGAGACTTTTCCGGCATTGCAGCTGGCATACGATGCGATCGGCAAGGGCGGAAATCTACCGACGGTCTTCAATGCCGCCGACGAACTGGCTGTTCAGGCTTTCCTGGATCGCAGGATCCGCTACCCCGAGATCACGGAGATGATCCGATACAGCATGGAGAACTGCCGCTTCATCGACAATCCCACGATCGACGAAGTCTTTGATACAGAGAAAGAAGTGCAGGAACTTCTCGCAAGTTGGAAGTCATAAAGAAAACATACCATAAAGAAAACATACAAAAAAGAAAACATACAAAAAAAGGGATGCCTCCGGCATCCCTTTTTGTAGACTTCTGTCAGACAGCTCACACGCAGTGTGATCACTGTTCTTTGCTTTCCATTCTCTTCAGGATCTTCTGTACGATCGACTCCGCATCGATCCCTGTCAGACGGCTGAGCTCTTTGACCGAACCGTGTCTTACAAACGCGTCCGGGATCGCGATCTGCAGAAGAGGCGCACTCAGCTCAGATTCCGCATACCATGCTGCGACATGTTCTCCGAACCCACCGCTGTGCACATTCTCTTCCATAGTGACGATCAGCGAATACCTGCCTGCTGCCTCCCGAAGGAATTCCGTATCCAAAGGCTTTACAAACCGCGCATTGGATATGGAGCACTTCAGTCCCCGCTTTTTGAGGCTATCCCTGACCTTAAGCGCTGTTTTGACCATATTTCCGACAGCAAGGAGCAGAATTCCCTCCTCCTCAAAGAGCATCTCCGCTTTGCCGAGCTCAATGGGCGCATTAAATTCCGAGAGTCCGTTGTATGCAGCTCCGCGCGGATAGCGCACCGCCGCAGGCTGTCCGAGCTCTATGGCGAATTGAAGCATGTCTCGCAGTTCCTGACCGTTCTTGGGCGCCATGACCGTCATCCCCGGCATTGTAGAAAAGTAAGACAGATCAAAAATCCCCTGGTGCGTCTCTCCGTCGGCACCGACAATTCCTGCACGATCGACCGCAAACACCACCGGAAGCTTCTGAAGACATACGTCCTCGACGATCTCATCATAGGCCCTCTGCAAAAAAGTGGAGTAGACAGCGAATACCGGTTTCAGGCCTCCTGCAGCCAGGCCGGCAGCGAATGACACCGCGTGCTGTTCAGCGATGCCCACGTCAAAAAAACGGTCTTTGTATTTTTTGTGAAAAGAATGCAGGCCTACCCCGTCTTCCATAGCTGCCGTGATCGCCACCACCTTGGCATCGGCTTCCGCGATCTTCATGATCTCCGAACCGAATACATCCGTGTAGGACTCGATCTTCTCAGGTTTGGCCGGCAGCCCGGTCTTGACCTCGAACGGAGGTGTCCCGTGGAACCTCGAAGGTTTTCTTTCCGCAGGCAGATATCCTTTTCCTTTTTTGGTACACACATGGATCAGGACTGCCTTGTTGACGCGCTTGGCGACTTCAATGGATTTTACAATGCTTTTAATATTGTGTCCGTTGATCGGGCCAAGGTATGTGATCCCCATCTCCTCAAAGAACATACCGGGCACCATCAGCGATTTGATTGACTGCTTGGCGCGGCTGATTCCCTTTACAACAGTGGGTACTGCATCATTGAGAGAATCATGGATCTTGTCCCTGAGCTGTATATAGCCGTTTGATGTGCGGATCTCGCTCAGATAGCTGTGCACACCTCCCACATTGGGAGAAATAGACATATTATTGTCGTTTAGGATAATAATCAGGTTGGATGTAAGCGCGGAAGCATCGTTCAGCGCTTCATAAGCAGGCCCGCCGGTCAGTGCGCCGTCTCCGATCACCGCTACGATCGTCCGTTTCTCTCCCAGAAGGTCTCGTGCCCTGGCCATACCGATCGCGGCGCTGATCGAAGTGGAACTGTGACCTGAATCATATACGTCGCAGTCGCTCTCCGACCGTTTGGGAAATCCGCTGATCCCTCCGAATTGACGGAGCCTGTCGAACTCATCCTTGCGGCCTGTCAGTATCTTATGGGTGTAAGACTGATGCCCGACATCCCATACGATCTTATCCCTGGGAAGATCCAGTGTAAGATGTAATGCTATGGTCAACTCCACTGTTCCGAGGTTGCTGGCAAGATGTCCTCCCGTTTTGCTGACCTTGCTGATCAAGAACTGCCTGATCTCCTCTGCAAGATCCTTCAGTTCCTCTTGTGATAGCTTTTTAATGTCGTTCTGTCCATCTATTTGATCGAGCAGTGCCATGAACAGCTCTCCTTTCGCTAACAATAGTGCATAGTCTATTTATTATACTATCTTTAGCCAAAAAAGTCATGAACTATTTCCCGAAAGCCTCGAGCTCGGGAGAGGGATCATCTCCCCGGGCCTCAAGCTCGGGAATCGCTGAGATCCACGTTTTTCCCTCCGATCACAACCTGCCGGATCTTCCAGTCCCCGTCACACACAACATAGTCTGCCAGCTTTCCTTCTTCCAGACTCCCTATATCGCTTTCTGCACCGATCGCCCTCGCCGGTGTGATCGTTGCCGCCATAATGGCCTGCTCTGTTGGAATTCCGAACCGGATCGCATTCACCATGTCGTCATACAGGTTGGAGACCGCGCCCGCCAGTGTCCCGTCTGCAAGTCTCGCCTGCCGGTCACGCAGAAAGACCTGCTGGCCCCCCAGCTCATACTCTCCGTCCGGCATTCCGCAGCAGCGCAGGGAATCCGAGATCAGGCAGATTCTGTCCGGAAAAGCCTTAAACGCCATACGTATTACACTGGGATGAACATGCAGCCCGTCGCAGATCAATTCCGCCGTGACATTTTCCCACTCTGCGGCTGCACCGATCACTCCGGGCTTCCGATGATGGAGCGGGGGCATGGCATTGAACAGATGCGTCACATGTGAGGCTCCCGCATCAAACCCGGCGGCCGCATCTTCATAAGAGGCATCCGTGTGCGCTTCGGATACCCGGCAGTGCGGCGATATGGCGCGTATGAATTCTTCCGCCCCGGGAAGCTCCGGCGCAACATCCACGATCCGAATCAGCCCTCCGCACCTGTTCTGCAGCTGCATGACAGCATCTGCGTCCGGCAGTCTCAAATATGCGCTGTTCTGTGCTCCTTTCTTTTTCTCCGAGAAGAACGGCCCCTCCATATGGATCCCGGCCAGCCGGGAATAGGTATCTTCTCTGCTCTCTGCATACGATTTGGCATTTATAAACGCGGTTTCCAATGTGTCATAAGGAAGAGTCATCGATGCAGGCGCAAATGAAGTGATTCCATGACGCGCATAATAGCAGCCCATATTCCTGAGTCCTTCCGCGTCTCCGTCTGAAAAATCAGATCCGGAGTTTCCATGCGTATGAATATCCACCAGCCCCGGGATCACATACATTCCCTGCAGATCGGTGCCGTCTCCGCGTACGTGAGCCTCATGGATCACCTTCGCGATCCTGTCCCCTGACACCTGCAGTGCGCCTCTTATAAACCCTTTTTTCCCCTGAAAAATAAAAGCATTCTTATATAACGTCATTTCTGTCTGCTCCTTATTAATCCTCGTCTTGTCCCAAAATCAGACTTGTCAAAACACGGCTCTCTTCTATCATACTCCATTCTTGTCATTATACGAACACGCAAAAAAAAGAACCGGGGACAAGCCCCGGTCTTTTATATTCCATATGACACTGTTATCAAACAACTGAAATCCGAATCATTGCGGCACGCCGCTCAGATTCTCTCTGTGTACGCCTTGTAGATATATCCGTAGCACTCTCCGCCTTCCGGATCATAGATCCAAAGTCTGTACCACTCTCCATCAAGAGTAATGCCATCGACTTTGAGCTTGTGTCCACGCTCATAGACCTTGGCAATTCTGCCGTTGGGGGTATACCTGCAGTTCAGTGTGGAAGATGTAACTCTCACCCAGATGGGCTGTATATCTCTTACGCTGAAGCCTTCTCCGGTTCCATCATTGCCGCCTGTTACCTGCTCAAGTGCATCGATATTCAGTTTGTTATTCAGTTCGCTCATGTTGTCCTCCATTCATTCCGGAGCGCCGTATCTGATCACTATATCTGCTCCGGTCCTGTGCCTGAGCCAAATTATGACGGCTGTGCTCCTCACAATGCCTTGCGGCATTTATTTGTTATTAGATATTTTTTAGAGATTTTTCAATCTAAATCTATATACGGGGACCTTGTCAGAGTTCCACGTTCTATTAAAACTATTTTAAATCAGAGCCACTTGTAAGCACTTGCAGCCACTTGTAAGCTCAGCAGCTCAGCGCTCACATACGACACACTCTCCGTTGCGGTAGAAAAGACTCGAGTGATCCGGGCGAAATCCCTGTTTTTTCATCACCTGCAGGAGCGTGATCATGAAAAAGCCATGCGTAAACACAATACAGTCTTCATTTCTCCGGATCAGGTGCCGCACGAACCTCTCCGCTCTGCGTCTGGTCCCGGCACGGGATTCCGGCTGCCGCCGCGCGCAGAAAAACCACTGTGATCTGCTGACACCTGACTGCACAAACCTTGGCAGCCTCAGGCCTGTGTCAAAGCCTGACTTCTCCGGAACTTCATTGATCAGGGCTGTCACCTTCAACTCTCTGTCTCCGACTGTCTGCCTTGCTGTTGCCGCTGTTCTTGACAACCTGCTGACATAAACCCTGCGAAACTCTGTATCCGGAAGTCGGACCGTTACCGGAAGGACCGGTGCGTCATCATACATTTCACAGGCTTTATCGTACTCCGCAGATGTCTGCCAGAAACTCCACTTCATATCCACTTTCGCATGTCTTACAATTGCTACCACCATAGTACTGCTTCTCTCAAATCATACGAATCTACTAATCCTGCCTACTAATCCTACCTGCTAATCCTACTATATGCGGTCACTTTCCCGCACGCTCAAGAAGGAGCTCACGCCCGATCTTGCCGGTCATGTGATCGATGGTGATCTCGACACAGCACAAGCTGCGTGCTCTTATGGTATCCTCTGTCTCTTTCATATAGAGATCCTCGAAGCCCTTGGAATATTTTGCCCCCAGAGCATTTGCGGACCGGCGCAGTTCCTCTTCCGTTTCCAGGATCCTGGCTTTTCCGAAGACGATCACACTGCAGTATTTCGTAGTTCTCTCCTTGGGCATAACATCATCACGGTCAATGACCGTGAAAGAAACCTTGTCGTATTTTCGGATCGATTCGATCTTGTGGCCGGTCTTCGCTCCGTGGAAATTGATCGTTCCCAGCCCTTCGCCTTCTTCGTAGACAAAGCTGATCGGAACCGTATAAGGGTATCCGTCATCTCCCCGGACACCCAAAACTCCCGAAGTTGCCCTCTTTAGTATCTCCACGCACTCCGTAGTTGAAATCTGCTGCTTTTTCCTTCTCATTTCTCTGAACATTGTCTTCATCGCCTCTTCATGATTGAACGTACAGTATGACAAAAGTATTTCGATACAGAATTATAACATGTTCCGCACAGATTAAAGAAGGCTGCCGCACCAAGATTCTTACTTGGCGCGGCAGCCTTTTACATTACCGACAGTTTGTCAAATAATCAGCCTTCTGAAATGATATCATTCATGTCTCCGCCGCCTTCTCCAAAGAAGAGCTCCAAGCCCTCCTCCGGCTGCTGCGAAGAGCAGAACGTAGAGTGCAACAGGGTTCTCATCTCCTGTGCGAGTCTTCCTGGGCGGTTCGTCGGGCTTGCCGGGTTTCGTCACAGGATTCTCAACCACTTCGAGCGTAAACTCCGGATCATCTCCAACCTTTACTGTCGCGTTCTTGCCTCCGTTGACAACCTTACCGGGGCCGCCGTTCGCTTTAAGGGCACCCGCCAGTACTTTGACCGTCAACGTGACAGTACCTTCTTTACCTGCCTCCACATCTTTCAGCGTCCAGATGACAACGCCATCCTGCAGTTTGCCGCCATCAGAGGAGGAGACATATTCAACGTTCTTATCCAGCGTATCTTTGATCACGATATCAACCGCTTTTCTCTTATAGTTCTTGTAGCTGATCTCGTATGTGATCTGATCGCCTACCTTCACCTCTCCGAGAGTTCCGTTTCCTTCATAAGGAGTGATCTCTCTCTTATGGGGCTTTTCAGGTGCAGGCTCTTCCGGTACAGGGTTCTCTACGGTCTCAACAGAGTATTCCGCATCGTTTCCGACTTTGACTGTTGTCGAATCTCCGCCGTTAACAACCTTTCCGGATCCGCCGTTTGACTTCCTTGCTCCTTCCAGTACGATCACTTTGAGAGTAACAGTACCTTCAGTTCCGGCAGGGACATCCGCTATGGTCCAGTTCACCACACCGTCTGCAAGCTTGCCGCCATCCGATGCGCTCACGAACTCCACGTTCGGATCCAGCGTATCCTTGATCGTGACATCCGCAGCTTCACTCTTGTAGTTCTTGTAGCTGATCTCATATGTGATCTCGTCTCCGACTTCCACTTCTCCGAGTGTTCCGGTTCCAAGATACGGAGCGATCTCCTGCTTATGAGGATTTTCAGGTACAGGGTTCGTTACGGTCTCCACCTCAAACTCAGAGTCATTTCCGACTTTGACTGTTGTTCCGGGGCCGTTTTCAACCTTTCCTTCACCGCCTTCGGACTGCAGTGCGCCTTCCAGTACCTTCACTGTCAGCGTCACTGTGCCTTCCTTGCCGGCTTCGACTTCCGCGATCGTCCAGTTGACTACG
>CADCIU010000070.1 GCA_902801585.1 uncultured Lachnospiraceae bacterium
CCTGAAATATCTTTGAATGTGTCAAAATATTGTTTGATTCTTATCCGCCATGCCGACAGGTTCAAAATTCATGCGTTCCGCCTGAATTTCTCACTGTCGTGGCATCGCTCCTCGTTGTGAGCGATTTTTTGATTACCAACCGAGGATCTTAAGATACTCGCGGCTTCTTCTTGCGCACTCCATAGGCTCCAGCTCGTAGTGCTCATCCTGCTCTACGATGACCCACTGTGCGTTCGCATCCAGGCTTGCCTCGAGAACGGGCTCCCAGATCATCTGGCCGAATCCGACGGGACGGAAACCGAAGTAACCGGTGTCGCCCTCGGACTCCTCTTCCTCGATGCCGATCAGCTTGTACATGTTCTTGACTTCACCCTTCTTGATGTAATCCTTGAGGTGAACAACGGGGATGCGGTCTGTGTACTTGCGGATGAAACCGGGAGCGTCGCCTGTAGCGACATCGCACCAGCAGGTGTCAAGCTCGGGCATCAGGTTGTCGTGAGGGATGGAACCGAACATGACATCATAGCCCCACTGGCCGTCTTCCATCTTGACGAACTCGAAATCGTGGTTGTGATACAGGAAAGTCATGCCTGCGTCGTGGATCTTCTGTCCGACTTCATTCAGCATGGGAAGGAACTTCTTGAAGCCTTCCGGATTGACCGGGCGATACTCTTCTGCCATATAAGGCATTACCAGGAACTTCACGCCGATCTTCTTGTAATCTGCGATGATGGTGTCGAGATCTTCCATCATCTCAGCAAATGCAACGTGTGCACTGATCGGAATAAGGCCAATCTCGTCCAGCACTTCTTTGACATACTCAGGAGTAAGGCCATACAGACCAGCCAGCTCAACGCCGTCATAGCCCAGATCCTTTACCTGCTGCATTACGTTTTTAAAGTTCTCCGGAGTGTTCTCAAGGAGATCTCTGAGGCCGTAAACCTGAATACCAACCGGAAGCTTCTTACTCATTTTGGGTTCCTCCCTTTCTATTGACTTTGTTAATGATACTGCAGAGGCGGATGACTGATCTTGAATGTACTGCCGATGCCTTTCTGCAGCTTTTATCGTTTCTTTGTTTCTTTCTGTATTAATAGTAACGTTTTCAAGTTTTTTATTCTTTTCCGGACTTTCAGAATGGACGGCGTTTATTGCGCAATCCTGCCCCGGCAAAAAACGGTGCGCAACAAACACAACACTTTTGTTGCACACCGTCCGGTTAATTACTGCTTATCAGAAGCATTGGCAGCGTTTCTCTCATGGAGCTTAGCGCGGATCTCGTCTGCATCCTTATCAGACATATCCCAAAGCAGGCAGCATACAGTTGCCGCAAGGAAGAGGAGCGCAGGAAACAGGTTGACAGTCATGTTGATGCCGCGAAGTGCACCGGCAGTCTGTTCCGCATTTGCAACGTATCCGAAAGCTGCCATGACCAGAACTCCGAGAGCTCCGCCGAGCGCGTTGCCGAGCTTTGTCGCAAGACCGTATGTCGCATAAGCTGTACCGTCTGTGCGGACGCCGCGCTTAAGATCCATGTAGTCTACAGAGTCGGCTACCATGGAAAGAGTCATAGGCATACCTACGTTGAAGAGACCGAAGATCACGTTTCCGGCCATGACCATTGTCATGTTGTCGAAGGGAGCCAGGAACATGATGATCAGACCAATCGCCTGGATTGCCATGGAGCCCATTAAGACCTGACGTTTTCCGAATTTCTTGGCAGCAGCCGGTACGAAGAAGGAGCCCACAATGCCGAGAAGTGTCGGGAGTGTCATGATCAGAGAGATCATGGTGAAGGATCCCAGGCAGTAGATGACCCAGAAGGCGCATACAGCGATACGTCCCATGAAAGCGGTCATCTGCAGCAGCATGACAAGGCTGATGATCATAAGATACTTGTTCTGTACCAGGTTTTTGATCGTGTCCGCGACGGAGAATTTGGCAGGCTCTCCGGAGGGCTGAACTACTTCCTTGGATGTAAAGAATACGATCAGGAACATCGGGATTGAAATGATCGAATAAATAATAGCCGTATACAGGTACCCGCGGCTGTCTGCAACCTGCGCGCCGGCAGCACTGAATCTGAGCAGAAGGATCGGAGACAGGAACTGCACAATGGTCATGCCGATGTTCATACCGATATTTCTGGAGGTATTGAGCATATTTCTCTGGTCAGCGTCCTCTGTCATGACCGCATTCAGGGAACTGTAAGGAATGTTCGTGAGCGTGTACAGCATTCCTGCTGCGATGTAAGTAAATGCTGCCCAAAGGACACCTGCTGTGCCGTTTCCGAAGGGACCTGTAAAGGTCAGGACCGCGAAAACTGCCAAAAACGGGCATCCGAACGCGATATAAGGACGGAAGCGGCCGAATCTGGATCTTGTGCGCTCCGCAATCGCTCCCATCATAGGGTCATTGAAAGCATCCCAGATACGTGCGACCATCATGATCGCGGAAACTGCTGCCGGAGCAAGTCCGACAATATCGGTATAGAAAATAGTCAGATAGGATCCGACGAATGTCCACACAAACTGTGAGGCAATATCACCAAACGCATAACAAATAATAGCGGCTTTAGTAGCCTTTTTCTTTTCTCCCATGATTAGTATTTCTCCCCTTTCCGGATTTATCAGAGGCGGCCGAAGCTTTTTTCACCCGCCTCTATTTAGAAGTTTTTACAGATATCAGACGATCAGAAGACGACGGCTGTTAATATTCTGGCCAAATTCCACGAAATAGATGACAGCCGGCTTGTCAGGATCCTCCAGTGCCTCCATCTCCGGCGGCATGTAGGAATGTGTGCAATAAAAGCCGTATGTCAGGTCATGGAAGCCCTGGCTGAGGCCGCCCGGCTTCTTGACGATGAGGACTGCGGGCTCCATGGGATGCCAGAACTTGTTCATCTCCACATGCATGTCTGCATAAGTGTAGTCCTCGCCGTTGACGCGCCACATGATCTCATCTTCTCCGAAAGTCTCTCCGTCAACAATGAGGTGGCCGGGTTTGATCTGGCTCAAATATACGCCGCGGTAATAAGGAAGGCGGATCTTGAGCTGGAAGCCGGTGACTTCCCCGTTCTCTACGATGTTGCGAAATCCAACAGACTGAATGACTTGCTTTTCCATTTTTCTTTCCTCCGTTTCCTTCTCGATCAATAACCCAGGATTCTCTTCATCATAATGTGGTGCTTGCGCAGGGTCTGTCCGACTTCATAGCCGAAGTCATATTTGTTGTTGCCTTCATATTCGCTCAGGAGATATCCGTCCCAGTTATGCTCTTTGAGAATGGTAAGGACTTCCTTGTAGGGCACCATGGTCTCCTCAAAATCGTCGTTTACGTCAAAGAACTTAGCATGGCAGCAGTAGATGTAAGGCAGAAGCGGGATGATATCCTCGGGCTTACTGGGTACAAAATTGGGATCTACAAATTCGCCGGGATTGAACTTCGTGCGGAAGACGGAGAAATCGATGTTCAGGCCAAAGCTCTTTGTGCCGGTCTCGTCAATGAAGTCCACATAATCCTTGATCATCTGGCTTGTCAAGCTGGTCGGGATGTGGATTTCCGGGCACATCGTCACGCCCAGGCGCTCAGCGAGCGGCAGCGCACCCTTGATGATATCCCTCCAGTTCTCTACCGGATCAAGCGCATTGTTGATAACAGACATCTTTGTACGAAGGATGCGGAATCCTAAGCGATGCGCAAGGCGCAGATCCTGTTCCAGACGGGCGACAGTCTCTTCGGTCGTGAGAACTCTGTCCTGCAGAACGCGGCAGTCGATCCAGTGACCGTATTCCACCGGCTCCACCTCGTACTTCTCACACAGGCCGAACCATTTGTTTACCCACTCATCAGTAGGGTAAGGATAATTGTCGATATGTGTATTGGCCAGGATCTCGATTCCGTGGCAATCCATATCCTTGAGTTCCTCGAAGCAGTCCTCCAGCGTCTTTTCAAAGCCGTACTCCGCAGAATAGCTGTACAGCGCAATACCGCGCTTAGGACCTTTTTTGTCAAACTTGTACATACTTGTATCTCTCCTTTCTTACGGGATCTGCCCGCTTTTCGCTTCCGGACCGCTTCCCTGCTGCTCGAGCCTTCCTGTTTGCGAGGGCTTCGTTCATTTGTTGCTCTTCATGGTTCTAAGTATACGGATACTGCCCGATAAACTCTTTTCGCCAGTTTTGAAAGACTATTTATTGATTGCAAATGGAGTGCAATAAGAGCACATAAAAAGCCAATCCTGCAACCGCCGCATTTAATTTGTTGCATCGCATACTGTCAACAGACGATTAAACACCCCCTGCACAATGATATGCGCAGAGGGTGTTGTTAATTCTTTACATATTATAATTTGTTTTATTGCCCGAAGTTCTTCATCTTCTTCAAGTCTTATATATGTGCAGGAGAACGACCTCCTGCGGCTGCAGCTTTATGCTGATCTCCATGCTGCCTCTTTCGTCAGTCCGTGATTTCTCCATTTCAATTCTGGGAACGCTGATCGCCTGGAGATATTTGATATCGTCCCGGTTCAGCCTGGTCTCATATCCAAGCCTCGCCCACTCATCCAGAACGCTTCCGCTCTGCCCGTTCAGGGATCGCTTCTTGAGAGTGTACTCTCCTTTCTCAGCTATGCCGTGCAGTAAGAACTTCATCTCAAGTGCGCGCTCATCCTCATACCGGATATGGCGTATTTCCTCCAGGCTGATATCTTCACTTTCTGTATAGGTATTCTGTCGGATCCAGGAAAAATTGTGACACAACAGATACAGGTCACCGTTTCCTTTTTTGGTCAAAATATAGTTCTTTCCTTTGGATAGGAACAGCGGTCCCATGTGTTCGAGGAAAGAGAGTGCGTAAAAAGCTGGCTTTCCGATTGTATCCTTTGTGAGAAGCCCGACCCCTCCGTTGAGGATCTTGTTCGTGTCAAAGTAACTGCTGACCCAGTCTGTACCTCCCATGATCGCCGTCAGATCCGGCCCGTTCCAGAGATCGATCGTCTTTGCAGCAATATAGGCTGCTCTGAAACAGCTGTCATTGAGGAAATTCCGGTTTCCGATGGAATTATTCCACTCCGTCAGATACAACCTGCATCTGCCAAGCCCTGTCTCTTCCATCAGTTCGCGTATCCTGCAGATGTGCTCCTCTTCCACGCTTCTTCCTGCAGCGGGAAGCATTGCAGCATCTTCCTGTCCTATCTTGCGCCGGATTTCATACGAGTACATGAAGAAAGAGACAAAATCCGGAATAAAGTTTTCCCTCGCACACCGTCTGTAAAACTTTTCCGCGTAGTCCCGATCATTCTCGATCACCGTGGAAATGCCGCCGATCTGTGCTCCCGGAATATTATTGCGGATCGTTTTATAAGTAAACTTCCACGCGTCAAAGAAATCGTAGTGAGGATCTTCATAAATCTTAAGCTCGTTCTCATGGTAGTCTCTTGTAAGTTCGAAGACCCACGTTGAAACTTCTTCTATTCCATATCGGCTGAGGATTTCCCTCACAAACTCGCTCACCAGATCCTGCCATATCTCGCGGGAAGCAAAAGAGATATACTCTTCCTTATAATAAATCTCATCTCCCTGGGAGCGAATCGCCGTGTCAGGCCTCCTTCCAAGATCCATAAATGGCTTGATGTGATGCACGACCAAAAAATCCAACACCTGATTGATCAGGTCAAAATTGTACTGTCCCAAGGTCTGTCCGTCCGACACCATCATCTTCTCGGAGAAAATATTCCAGACGCGCACATATTTAAAGTGAAGGTGTTCCTGCAGATAGAGCACATGAAACTGTGTATTGGCCCGGCTCAGTTCGTAGAGGCTTCCGATATTGACACATTCCTGCCAGATCGGTTTGTAGGTGGTCGGATTGAGGTCGCTCAAACTCAGCTCTACCTCTTTCATGCGGTCCTGACCGCTGTACTGGTAACCCTTTTTGCGTAGTTCTTCCCGGATCTCCTGTTCATTTCTGATCAAGTCCTCATCCGTCCCTGGAGTGATCTGATATTTCTTCCTGTACTCCGAAGGCATCATGCCCGTCACTTTTTTGAACGATCGGTTGAAGGCGGCGGATGTTGAGAACCCGCAATTCATAGCGATCTGCGTGAGATTCTGTTCGGAATTTCGAAGGAGCCCAAGTGATGTGCGCACACGAAGGCGCATCACATAGTCTGCAAAATACATTCCTGTGCTCTTCTTGAAGATCCTCGAGAGTGTGGAGGTAGACACAAACATCTCGCCGGCAAGGTCCGAGAGGTTGATCTCATCATTAATATGGTTGATAATATACTGCATCATCTGGCGCATTCTGGCGTCAGCGTCGCTCTCGTTCGCTTCAATATGTCCCTGTCCCAGCTGATAGTTTTCAATCAGGCAGTCGAGGAGTTTCAGCATGAGACTGTCCATCGCGGCGCGGGTCTTGTGCGCATGCAGGATATATTCTGCTGTCATCTCCTGCAGTATTTCCCTCAGGTCCTGATAAGAGTGCAGCGGATCTCTGGCTGAGTCTGCATATAACATGAGGCTTCTCTTGTCCATTACCTGGGAGATGATGCCGATCGAGAAGGAGGCAGTGCCATATATTGCATTGCGAATCCCGCTGACCTCATACTCCATACCGGAATTAATGAGCAGAACATCCTCCTTTTTCATTCGGATCAGATCCCCATAGCAGCGTACGCTCATCTCTCCGTCCAGCATGTACAGCACTACAAGGTCTGTCTTCATGATGCTCTCGCCCCTGCTCGCCTTGACGATCTTATATTCAAGATGATTCACTCCCATATTGTCCTCACTCTAAATCAAAATTACATGGTAGTCTCTCAAGAATCGATTGTACCTGCTGCTTCTTATTAATTCTTTTCTGCCGTTACCTCTTTTGACTTATTCCGTGCATTTTCAATCTTTTGCCCTATATGTACCGCAACAAACGTCATCCAAACATTGCAGCTTATCGCACAAAAAAACACCGCGCTGCACACCTTGTTACTCGGTCTGCAGCGCGGCTGGCTTATTTAGCATACGCTGTCCGGTTAAACTTCAACGCCGGTTTCTTTGGGCACATAATCATTCGAAATCGATGGATTTTCCGGTCCTGCCGGACTCTCTGACCGCATCCATCAGGCGAAGCACGCGGCGTGTCTCCGGGATCTTGACCAGAAATTCCTCTTCGCCGTGCCATGCTTTGACATAGTTCTCGAAGTAATTTCTGTGGTTGGTGTCAACCTTAGGAAGTTCTTCTGTGAGGATCTTGCCTTCCGGCGGCGGTCCGAAGGATCTTGTAGGGCCTGCAGCCGTCATGGTGCGCTTGCCGCCGACATTCTGCAGAAGACCGGCAGTGCGGACGATCTTGCCTTCCGGTCCGAAGCCGTCCACATAGGCGCTTCCCTTGTTCCCGCCGAGGAACCAGTGGCGCTCGAACCATTTGTCGTGCATCTTGTCGGTAAGGAAATATGTGCCGAGCTCCAAAGTAGCTGTCACGCCATTGTCAAAACGCATCATAATCTGGAAGTAGTCGTCGACTTCCTTGTTGATAACGTTTCTGATATCGGCGAATACGGATTTGAGCTTAGCGCCGGGGAACATCCAGCAGAACTGATCCAGAAGGTGTACGCCCCAGTCATAGAGCATTCCGCCGCCTTCGCTAACGAAGACATGCCAGTCGTGCATGTTGCCGTTGAAACCGTAGAGCATGCTCTTGACGCAATAGATATCGCCCAGTGTGCCTGAATCATAGACGGCCTTTGCTGTGCGGAAGTCGGGATCGAAGCGGCGCTGATGGTGAACGGTGAACTTTACGCCGTTGGCCTTAACAGCAGCTTCCATCTCATCGAGCTCTTCGAGACTCATAGCGATGGGCTTCTCACAGATGATGTCTTTCTTCGCATTCGCCGCCTGGATGACAAGGTCCTTGTGGAATCTGTTGTTTGCGGCGATCAGAACGACATCGACCTCGGGATCAGCCATGAGCTCTTCATTGCTGCTGTATCTCTTGAGTCCTTCTGTTACATCCTCAAGCTGCTTGGGATCGATATCCGCGAAACCGATCAGCTTGATTCCGGGGAAATCCAAAAGCATTTTTTCGTGCTCATGTCCCATGAAACCATGTCCGATGATCGCAATTCCGATGTCTTTCATGTGTACCCTCCTGTATTTGTTTTATTATCATTAATTGTGTTCTTCTGATGGAATAATTATATTAAATACAGGAGTTATGTTCTTTTCGTCAATTTCTGCGAGATGTGCTTCTGTTGCAATCGCAATCAGAAACATCCATTGGTGTGCAACAAACGCATGCTTTCTATTGCATTTCGTGTGCTCGCCTCCACTTGCACCTCAATCAGATCGCGCTATAATAGTTGAAGCGCAATACAATTACTATCTTACTATTACGATCTTACTATCGAATTAAACGAGGTATTTATGGCCGCAAATAAACGCAAGGGAATCCTGTTCATCCTGACTTCAGCCTTTTTCTTTTCCCTGATGACCGTCTTCGTTCGTCTCTCAGGAGATGTACCGACTATGCAGAAGGCCTTTTTCAGAAATATCGTCGCCGCCATACTGGCCGCGATCCTTCTTGTCCGCTCAAAGGAAGGCTTCTCTTTTCAAAAGAAAAATCTGCCGGACCTCTTTCTTCGCAGCAGTATTGGTACCGCAGGGATCCTGTGTAATTTCTGGGCTGTGGATCATATGAACATCGCGGATGCCAATATACTGAACAAGCTCTCTCCTTTTTTTGCCATATTGATGTCTATCTTCATTCTGAAAGAAAAGCCGAACCGGGTCGAATGGCTGAGCGTCCTTCTGGCATTCATCGGAGCAGCCTTTGTTGCCAAGCCCGGCGCGGGAATTGCCTCCTTCCCGGCACTGATCGCGATCCTGGGCGGATTCACAGCCGGAACAGCTTATACCTACGTGCGCAAACTGGGACTGGCGGGTGAGCGCGGAGCTGTGATCGTCATGTTCTTCTCCGCCTTTTCAACAATCGTTCTTCTTCCCAACCTGCTGCTGAACTATCGTCCTATGACATTGCAGCAACTGCTTTTCCTTGTCCTTGCCGGTTGTTCCGCCGCCTGCGCACAGCTGGCGGTCACGGCCGCTTATCAGAACGCGCCTGCGCGGGACATCTCTGTGTTTGATTATTCGCAGGTCGTCTATGCGGCAATCTTTGGAGCCCTCCTGTTCGGAGAAGTGCCGGATGTGTGGAGCTTTGTGGGCTATTTCATCATTATCGGGACTGCGTTCGCGAAGTGGTATTTGCTGACGCGGAAAAGGTAAGCAAAACATTTCAAGGCTCGCATAGAGAGCCGCAGCGCCGCGTGCGGGTTGCCTGTAAGGCGACGTCTTCCTTTCCGCACGCGTGTGCATCATTTATCTCAGAAGGGAACTTCCCCCTCGAGATAAAAAGTCCAGCCAATCCGGCTGGATTTTATTTTGCCCTAAAAGTAAATATTTAATAATATTTATATTGAATAATTGCAATTTTATGGCTATAATTTTACTATACCAATTACAGAACAGGAGGTATCGGCAATGACAATTGAAGAATTGAAAAACAAGAAGACCACACTCGGCCTCACAAATGAAATGATCGCCGCCTCAGCCGGCATTCCGTTAAGTACCGTCCAGAAGATCATGAGCGGCGCTACCAAAGCGCCGAGAAAGTCCACTTTGGTGGCAATTGAAACTGTGCTGTCTGCCGAAGAGCGCCGCAGAAATAATATGGCAGGAATGAGCCCTGACAGAAGCCGGAGTTATACCTATGAGGATCTGCCTGAAACATACGGTACAGTAAAGGAACCTGTTGCCGGTTACAATCTTTCATCTTCAGGCCGAAAAAAGGACGGAGAATACACCTTGGACGATTATTATGCGCTTCCGGACGAGCGCCGAGTCGAGCTGATCGACGGCGTGTTCTATGATATGTCTGCACCGGCCGTCATACATCAGAAGATTCTGGGAGAA
>CADCIU010000071.1 GCA_902801585.1 uncultured Lachnospiraceae bacterium
TCCATCGAATAGCAGTACTGCCCCGGAGCGGTCAGCTGGCTCAGTGCATTGCCTCCTTCGTATCCCCACTTGCCGGACTCGGTCCTATTCATGGCAGAGGAAATGACAGCCAGTGCTCCCTGATAGGATCCGTTGTCTTCCTGTGCGACGATTGCCCAGATCAGTTCCATCTGTTTCTGTGAATACTCTGTCCTGTCCGTCCGGAAGCCGGTCTCCGCGATCCCCTCGCTGTTGTCCTGAAGGATGATGTATCGCCGGATTGAAGTGATAGGCATGAAGTCTACGTTGCTGATCATGGGACCCGTTCCGGGGTTCTCCGCAGTGTTATAGTCATGTCCGGAGCAATGGACCACCTTGCCGTTCCCAAGATAGATTCCTACATGAGGGTTGCTGCCCCAGTACACGATGTCTCCCGGCTGGGCGTCCGACACATCCGGAACGATCTCTCCGTTTGCTCCCTGGTCCTGCGCAATCCTCGGAAGGTTAATTCCGAAGGAGCTGAAGATACTCTGAACAAAGCCGGAGCAGTCAGCTCCATAGCTGAGGCTTGTACCACCCCAGATATATGGAATCTTCTCGACAAAGGTTGTCGCGTACTCTGCAATCTCTTCTCCCATCGAGGATGCCGCCGGCTTGACCGAGCTCAACGAAAAGTAGAGGGAACGATTGTCCTCCGGACTGATCAGTTCCGTCGCGAGATTCTCATTTCCCGAATCCTGGAGGATACTTGCCACGCTACCTCCGCTGAAAAGATCCGATTTCCGGATGAATCCGCGGACATCACCGGACTCGACAAAGTACCAGTCCCTCTCGTCCTGTGGTTCGGCAAGGATGTAGACCAGGCTGCCTGACTTGACCTCACCAACTGCCCTGGAGTTTTCCTTCGGATACTCCAGCACCTCTGCCTTTGTCAGAACGAGGGCAGAATCTTTATCTGCCAGGACATCCTTCGTGGTCGTCTGCGTGTAAGTGAAAGCCATGTTGTCCGCGATCTCAATATCGGGTGTCGCAGTCTCAAATCCCTTTTCACCGATCAGGTCAACCATGTCCGTCGTATCGCTCCCCGACTCAAGCTCAGAGGATGGAATGAAGCCTCTGACATCGCCCGATTCCACATAGGACCAGTCGCCAATGGATTTCAGCACACAGACCAATCCGAAAAATGGTACTTCGCCGACGATTGCCGACTTCTGGTCCGGCTGTTCGTAGATCCGGTTGCTCCTGTCTCCGTGGGCGATCGCATACTGCTTCTTCACCTGAGAGAAACGAAAGTCCCGTTTGAAGTACCAGCTCGGGTCCCAGTAGCTGCCGTTGTAGTAATAGCTGCCGCCGGAATAATCCTCCTCTGTCTCGGATTCTGACTCCTCTTCCGGCAGTTCATCGAGATAGACTTCAGTCTCTGATTCTGTCTCAGTCTCCTCTTCAAGTGAGAGTTCCGTGTCTGGCTCTGTCTGAAACTCACTTTCCGGCTCTGATTCCGTTTCACGGGCAGTCTCTGACCCGTTTTCAGTTTCAGATTCCTTCTCTGAGTCAGATTTATTTTCGCTTTCATTCAGCGGATCTTTTTCCGTCTGACTGGTTCCAGATTCTGTTTCCTTTTCACTTTCTGGCTGCTGTTCGGTCGCCGCAGTACTCTCGGTTCCGCTCTCCTTCTCGGTATGACCCTCCGCTCTTGTTTCTGTCTCTGCTTTCTGCTTCGTCTCCGCTTGCGTCTGTTCAGACGAACCTGTCTCCTCCTGGACAGGCGGATTTGTCTCCGTAACTGCTGTCTCATTTCTTCCCGCTTCCTTTTCTGCGTTGTCCTCAGTCTGCCCGGCTGACTGCATCTCCGGAAAACTTTCCGTGAGTGGTACCGGCAGTGTTTCTGTCGAAGAGATGCTCTCCTCTACAGCAATCATCTGCCTGTCCGCTTCTGTCTCTGCCGCGGGTACAGAAAAGCAGCCGCCCGTGACCGTAGTCATGAGAACGGCTGCCCCTGAAAGCAACGCTGTTATTTTTCTGAATCTCATGATGTTTTCTCTGCACACTCCTTTCCGTATTAATGGCCGAAGAACCAGTTGCCGCCGATCTGTACTGCATCCGCTCCTGTCGTCTTGCCCTTTGTGCTCCGGAAGCTGGTATAACTGTGGTTCCGTTTTCCTTTCTTCAGACAGTCATTGACCGCCTGCTTCACATAGTCCGGAACGTTCCCGCCCAGCCTTGCCTGCCAGTAGGTATCGTTGCTGTAACAGTACTGACCAGGTGCTGTCAGCTGCGCCAGAGCGTTACTCCCTTCATAGCTCCAGGTAGGTGACTCCACCCTGTTCATGGCAGAAGAGATGACCGCCAAAGCTCCCTTGTAGGACCCGTTGTCCTCCTGCGCCACAATTGCCCAGATCAGTTCCAGGTCCGACTGCGAATAGTTGGTAGCATCGGTTTTGTGTCCATAGGTCCCCATTCCTCCGAGCCCTCCGGAAATGTTCCCCCTTCCGCCTACGTCGGGTGTCAGTACTCTTCTCACCTCAAAGTACTGATGGTACTCATTCGAGATGTGAACGCCTCCCGACTGGTGGATGATCTGGTTGTTCCCGATGTAAATGGAAACATGCGTGGATCCATTTCCGTTCGGTTGACCCTTTATATGGGTGCCTGTACGGTAATAGATCAGGACATCTCCCGGTTTTGCCTGAACCAGCGAATCGTAAGCGATGTGCGTTCCCGCCTGCGTCTCCATGGCTCCGGTATCTCCACCGATCTCATAGCCGAAATGATTGAATACCCCGTGTACGAATCCAGAGCAGTCGCACCCGCTCTGCCATGCAGTCGGACTGCCTCCATGTCCACCTCCCCACACATATGGAATCTTTCCAATCCACTGTTTGGCATACTCGATCAGCTCCGTTGCATCTGCATAGGCGTACACTTCATTATCCTCATAAGAGGTAGCAGTTGCCGTCCCAAGAATCGGAATAAACATCATCAGAAACGGCAGTATCAGGACCAGAATGAGCGGGATGATCAGGATAACAAGCTTCTTTCTGACAAGTGCCCGGATTGCCTTGCGCGCGTCATCAGCCACTTTCCTCAGGGCTTTAGTTCCTTTGGCCATCAATCCAAATGACTGCTCGGCCTGTTGCGTCATTGCCCGGCTCTGCTCGTCCTCCTGCATCTGCTCCTGCCGGAACTTCTGCATCTGTGCCTTCTTCGCCAGGGAACTTACATTCAGCTTGGAAATCTTCTCTGTCAGCTGTTTCCTGTATTCCCCTTTGAGTGCTTTGCGAACCTGCTTTTCATAGGCAAGCTGTGCGGCCGCCTTCTGACCGTCTGAAGAGAATCCCGCACTTTTCAGAATCTGACCGTATGCTTCGGAAGATTCTCTTTCCAGATAAGCGGTCCGTAGTGCTGCACTCTGAAGGACCCTGCTGTTTGCTCGGTCCACTCTGCCGGCAGACACTGTCTGAATCGCCTTTTGGATCTCAGCCTTCTCTTTCCTCGTTCTCGCACCGGCAAGAAGACGCTGCTGGTAAGAAATAGCTTCCGGAGATGTCTTGAAACTGTCAGTTCTTAATACATCGTTGTTTATCGATATTTTATTTTCTATTGATTCGATATTTATCGATGCATTATTTTGGGCCCCAGTACTTATTCTCTGTCCATTTTTTGAGACAGCTCCCGGACCAATATCGATTCCCACCTTCGGTTCTTCTTTGGGGCCTGCCCTTGGTCGTGCCGACTCTCTCTTTACTGCCTCCCTCTTTGCAACTTCTTTCCGAATGGATCCGATTGGTCTTCCTTTGCCGTTACTGTTCCCAAAAGCAGATTCGATCGAGGCTTCATGATCTCCATCTTCAGGAAACAACTTTGATAGTGGTTCCTGGCAACCCGGGATTTCTCCTCTTAGGGTCGTTCTCCTCGTTTTCCCCTGGAGACGATATCTCCGAACTGTAGCCTGCTTGTTTTCCATCCTCTGCCCGGACGATATCCATTGCCTGGATGTTGTCCCTTGTCCGGGTAACGTCATCCTTTGAATCTCTTTTTGTTCCTTTACATCCAACCTCGCCGCGGTCTTTGCCATAGTTCCGCTCTGGATCTTCCGATCGATCTTCTTCTCTATCTCAGACAGAATTTGCTCACGCTGTCTTCGCGGCATGGAGAGCAACGCCTTCCTGTACTTCTCAGGAAGCTCTGCAATCACCTCTTCCCGCAGGGCAAAAGACCCTCTGATCTTCATGGAAGCAAACTGTCGGAGCTGTTGGTCAGGATTCTGAAAAGATGGTCCTTTCTGCTGACGGATCCGGACATCCATCGCTGTTTTCATCTGGCGCAAAGGCACCACCTCCTGGAAATAAAATGAGCACCTGACCTGCTGGCCAGATGCTTCATGCTTTTCTGCTTACTGTTCTTCGATTGGTTACTCGTGGCAACCATGGTTCCCGCAGCCACCATTTCCATGATGTCCGCATCCCTCATCTCCGTGATTTCCTTCATGATGAGAGCAAACAACATTCGGGTCATATTCCAGACTGCCGTCAAGCAGTTTCCGGGCAGCTTCATCGGCACTTCCTGAGACACCGCCGTATATGGATATCCCCACTTCTTTCATGGCCTGCTGTGCACCGCCGCCAATACCTCCGCAGATAAGTACATCCACCTTGTTATCTTTCAGGAATCCAGCAAGAGCCCCATGCCCGGCGCCATTTGTACCCACGATCTGGGAATCAAGGATTTTACCGTCCTCAGCATCATAGAACTTAAACTGCTGTGTCCTTCCAAAGTGCTGGAAAATCTGACCATTCTCATAAGTTGCCGCTATTCTCATTACATTGTCTCCTTTCGACATTATCTCATGATCCGCCTGTACTCTCACAGGCTTGAATTCCACCTTGCCGCCTTCTATCTGAAGCTGTTTGCCATTGATCAAAGCATCAGCAAGCTTTGTCCGTGCTCTTTCGTAAATAGCTGTTACTGTTGTTCTTGCGACATTCATCTGAGCTGCCGTGTCTGTCTGATTCTGGTGCTTTAGATCAATCAGACGTATTACTTCAAATTCATCATAAGTAAGTGTAACCTTTTCTCCATTTGGTATTCCTTCCGGATTGAAAGAAATGTACTCCGGCATTGTCCCAATCATACGGGTTTTCTCTTGTCTTCCAGCCACAGCATCGCCTCCATTTCTGACATATGTCATTATATGCTTATCCCATAAAATGTGTCAATCAGTTTTTGACATATGTCATAAAATAGTTTTTGCATGGATGCAAGATTCTTCCTGACTGGTGATTACGATGATCAAATGGAGCTATCCAGCTGCCCGTAAAGGAACTCCGGCTTTTTCACTTCTCCCTTCACTCGGTTCTTCCTGATCTTCGCCAGTTCATGGAAGTTAGTATTGAAGAGCTGATACATGGCAGAGTCTTTGGGAAGTCTTCCGTCACAGGGGATGACCCGGTTTCCAAACTTGAGAAGTCCACAGCCGCAGTCGGGATTGCTGATGTACTGCATGAGGTTCGGTGAAATACCAAGTTCCGTCTCCAGCAAGTGCCGCTCATTCTCTTTCAGATTGAGTAGCATCAGGAACTCGCTATTACAGAGCATCGACTCAACCGCAGTCGTTGTCAGCAGATCCGCCACGTTCTGCGTAATCGCCGTGCAAAGGCCGCCCATCTTTCGTACCTCTCTCCAGATCTTCTCCAGGTAAGCAGCGGAGTATTGATTGTGGGAGAGGTATGCCGATAGGTCAGATCCTTTCGGACCTTTCGCCCCGGCCCACACCGTGCAAGCAGCTTTCACTGCACACGGCGTTCCATGGGAATAGTTCCATCATTATTAAAACGGCCACTCTCAGAGTATTCGTGCTCACTTTATTTCATGCACACTGTCCCTAAGCCGGCTAAGTGCCGCCATCGGTTCAGTTTCTGCATACGAACATTGAAATTCTCATTGAGGCGACGAATCGTCTCTCTGATAGCATCCACATCATCAGCAAATATAATCTTCTCTACCTCACGGCAGACAATTCTCAGATTGTCATAGCTGTCACTGCCACCTTTTGCTTTCGGAATAATTCTGATACAAGCAACATCTTCCAGCAAAAGCTGTTTACCGGTGATTTCACATTTACCTTTTGCAGCAACAAACCTTGAGAGTCGATTATCGCAAAACTCGATGCCTTCCGGACTGGACTGTTCAGCCAGTTCAATCAGCACCTTGGAATAAGCTCTGCTCTGCAGGAGCGAATGAATCCTCTTACGCCCCTCCGGTGTGTATTTGTTCACCGAAGGGCTATGGCACATCGGATTCGTCGTATGACAGTAGGCGACCGGGACCACAATCATCCCATTGATGTACCTCACTTGCTTCGACTTGCCATACATCTGAAAGAAATATTCATCCATTGCGCCTTTGAGTTTTTCAGGCTTATCCTTACTAAGAGAATTGCTTCTGGCACATCGTATCTTCATCGTTCTGTCCAAAGCAGGAAAGAGCCTATGCACGTCTTCATTGACCATTGTTGCCATGTTGTAGTACCCGTGGATACCAACAACCGCCTGATTATAGGCGATGATATCGTCATGCTGTGCTTTTTCAGAGGCATGGGCTTTACAGGCCTTAACTAAAGAGTTCTTCAACTTTGCCTGCTCCATCGCAATGGCTTTATCAGTCATATGCGACTTGATTACCCACCTTTTCCCTTTTTGGATCAGTCTGAATCGGATTCCGAGGAAATCGCTGTATCCAGTCGTCAGATTAGTAATCTTCGACTTCTCCGGCGATGTTTCCAGCTTCAATCGCTCCCATAGCCACATTTCCACAGCTCTCTTCATTCGGACAGCTTCGTCATAGCTTTTACAGAAAACTTTAAAGTCATCTGCATATCTGACGATTCTGACTTCCTTCAGACTCGTTTTCCTAAGACGCCTGTACAATGCACCTTTGTTCCATGAGCCGTTACTATTTCTGCACATGTCACTCGGAAGGCTTTTCTGCACCTGCATCTCCTCCCACTGGCTCGCAATCCACCAGTCAAGCTCGTTCAAAACGATATTGGCCAGCAGTGGACTGAGGACTCCGCCTTGCGGTGTACCCTTATCGGGAATCCACCTTTCGTCGTTTTCCTCAATCGGCGCTTTCAGCATCTTGCTGATCAGACAAATCAGTCTCTTATCTCTGATACCGAGACTCCATATCTGCTTCAGCAGCTTTCCATGGTTCACGTTATCAAAGAAACCTTTAATGTCCACGTCTACCACAAAGTGATAGCCGTCATGCTGTGCCAGCTTGTAGCAAAACGCTACCGCCTCCTTTGTACTGCGGTTTGGCCTGAACCCATAGCTATGCGCATAGAACTTCGCTTCACATATAGGTTCCATGACCTGCAATACACTTTGTTGAACTACCCGGTCTATTACGGTAGGGATTCCAAGAGGTCTCATCTTTCCATTGGGTTTGGGTATATAGACCCGCTTTACCGCCTTTGGTTGATAATTCCAGATTTTGTCCCGCACCTTTTTCACGAATAGCTCGCTTGGGATAGCACTGAGGTCTTTGAACGAAAGTCCATCGACTCCAGGAGTACTGCTACCCTTGTTTCCCTTAAGGTTGCGATAGGCCATTTCAATGTTGGGCTTGGTTGCTATGATACTTACCAAGTCTGTGAATACTTTGTTTTCCGCACTATCCCTATATAGAGCATCCAGCACATCTATCATGTTGTAATACTCCGCATGTCGGATAGAGCTATTCTTAAGCACTCCTGTTCTCTGCATAGTCAACATCACCTCGCTTTCGCAAGACTTCGTTTCTCTTAGTCCTACTCGAACCTATGTATGTTGACCGTTTTATTTTGCAACTATCAAGCACCGCTCTCACGGCGCCCCACTAGAGGCTGTTGCTCCATTTCCGTTACAGAAACTTCTTCGCTCGTGCCTCCGCTTTCACAGCAGTTAAGGCAGGTTATACAGTTTCGGTTATCCTGCACTGCTTTCCCTGCCAACAGATCATCACGAATGCAATCACTCCCTGTCTGCTGCTTCCGACGTTCCGATATGATACCAATGCTGTACTTAGGTGCCTTCTATGGGCCTGCCAGCTTATACCGCCTGTAACGGTATCCCGAATTTCAAATCCACAACCCATACTTTTCGGTAGCTGACCCCGGGCAACCGGCATACGCTTATTCAACGTATTCGAATTCTAGACCCTTTCAATCGTTGGTTCGTCCCCCTAAGGATTCTCACCATATACAGCTGCACTACATAATCACCAGCGGCCTGCACCTCTGCAAACGTTTCCCCAGTGTAACTCTGTGGGGCTGGCTTTTTGCTCTTCAGCCCAGCTCTCCCTACCTTTTCGCATTGCATTGCTACTAACGCAGTGGGCAGTTTGTGTGTGTCCCTTCGTGGCGTTACCCACTCATTTGAACAGTACCATAACAGTTGTACTGGCAGTTTTGGGCACTGCCAGTCCCGCTACCCTAAAGTCAAAGACTCTCAGGCGGCGAAACGCCTCGCCCTGTGAAATTCATCTATGAACACCCATGTACATTTTCCTTTCTTAGCATTCTCAGCTATGCGAGAGCGAACCGACTCCAGCATGATGATAATCCCCATGCCGGACTGCGAACGGTCGATATCCGCCATCCCATAAGCAGTGAAACGGTTCTTCGTATTCACATTTGTCGGTTTGGAAAACATGTTCATAGCACCGGTAACGAACAATTCCATGGACAGGGCAAGCGCCTGGGCTCTCACCTCCGGCTGCTCCTTCAGGATCTCGTAGAACTCCACCAGTGTCGGGGTCTTGAAATTCTTTTCCCCAACTCCCCTGTAGATCTGCTGGACCACACGGCCGATGATGGAGTTGTCCTCCGGCTCCATGCTGTTCTCTTTGATCTGCGAGAAGATGGACAGCATCAGGTTCGTCTTGTCTTTCATGAATGTCGACTTGGAATCCATGTACTGCAGCGTGTCGGTATCCAGCGGATTGATGTAGTGCTTTGACGTCGAACTGAAGTCGATGAACTGTCCATGGAAATAATCACATATCGCCTCGTACTCATTCATCGGGTCGATGACGATGATGTCGTCATCGGTTGTCAGGAAGATCTCCGTAATCTCCTTCTTGGTCTCCATGCCCTTGCCGGAACCGGAAAGTCCGAGGATGAATCCGTTGCCGTTCAGCAGCGTCTTCCGGTCGCCGATCAGGATGTTCTTGCTGATCTGGTTCACACCGTAGACAATGCCGCCGGGCTGGTACAGCTCGTGGACAATGAACGGTGTGAAGGAAGCAAGCGGCTGCGTCAGGAGCGGAACCATCTGGTTGAATCTCCGGGTTCCGACCGGTGATGCCGTATCAAAAGCTTCCAGTTGGTTGAGAATGACCGGTTCAAAATGAAACCCTTCCCCTTCTGCCGTGGAGCAGAATGCCGTCACGTTGTTGTCCAGTTCCTTTCTGGATGCTGCGTTGATCACGACATATACCCCGACGTAGAACATCCTCTCGTTGTTGTCATTGATGACATCCAGCAGTTCTTCAATCTCTGATTTCTGCCTTCGGACTTCATACGAGACATCACTGGACCAGGCACCTGCTTTGTTCCGTGTCTCCTGCTGTTTCTCAATCGTCCGCCCGATCTGCATGTACAGGTCGTTCAGGCGTTTTCTGGCCGCCTCCATCGGAATGGCCGCCACATCAATCGTGCAGGAGCTCTGGTAGCTTCCGGACATGAACCGGCTCATGATCTCCGGGTTGATGCCGCTCGGCATTCCATTTGCCGTCGGCAGATACAGCACCCGGCTGAACCGGTTCCCGATCTGGATCGTGTCCTCCGACTCTCGTCCGTACTCGTCGATATAGTAGCCGATGTTGGAAGGCGCGAGCAGATCC
>CADCIU010000072.1:0-9608 GCA_902801585.1 uncultured Lachnospiraceae bacterium
ATGCAGTCCGCGTCCGCTCCGGTCTTGAGATAGTCATCCATATTGAAGAATGTCTCATTCAGGATCAGGATGATGTCCGGGTACTCCTGCGCAGTTCCTGCCGCACCGGCAACCTCATACTTTTCCACCTCTTCCGCGCTGTAACCTTCCGGCTTTTTCAGGCTGTGCATCGTCTTTTCCACATCTTCGATCACACACGCCGGAAATCCGTAATGCCTGACCCCTTCCGACCAGCGCCACTCCATTGTGCTAAGCGGCTTGATCTGTATGGGCGAAAACAGCAAAACGCCAAGCCCGGCCGTACAAACTGCCAGCTCCGCCGCAGTGACAACAGACTTAAATGCCGTGTATCTTTTGACCTTCCTTGTGAGGACAACGAGCAAGACCGAGATGAGCGTCAAGGGAATTCCGTATTTCAGGATCCTTTTCACTGTGTCATCGATCTCATACTTGTAGTCCCCCATCACGCTGATCGCCGTGCCCGCGCTCCTGAGCTCACTCGGGAACAGGCCGCCGCCGTGAAACAGCGCTGTATAGTGGTTCGCGATCGCCCAGATCGTCATAACGACCGAACTGATCAGAAGCGCCGTGCTCCACTTTCCGGCCAAAAGGCGCAGGACCAGGATCACGCTGAACAGAATCAGCGCGTTCATGGCCAGCACTGCCGGCTCGATCTCCGCGAGCTGGGCTTTCACCGGCACTTTGGGGAAGCAGCTGCTCTGAAGTATGACAAACTGAACCAGCGCAAAAGCCGCTGCAATTGCTGCCCCTGTGAGTTCAGCGATCCACTTGTTATCGTTTCGTAACAATTCCTTCCTCCCGTCAAAATACAGTATTCCTGCCTGTCATCACTTGAGCACCACAGGCAGTCCGAGCCTGATGCATCGCGCCGCTTTCAGGATCAGATCGATCTGCCGCGCTGTGAAGTATTCCATATCCAGCTGCACGAAGATCACAGCGCAGATCAGCATAGAGACCACCGTCAAAATACAGATCAGCGACGCGTATTCATCACCTTGGTCCTGCTGTGCCGCATATTCATCACCTTGGTCCTTCTGTACCGCACCTTCCTCCCTGTCACTCCCGTAAACATGTCCGGCAGCGACAAACACAAGGATCGACAGGAGCCACATAAAGTCATTTTTATACCGCGGCAGCAGGTAGGGACTCCACAAGACATCCAGGAATGTGATGACCACCATCGTCAGGCAGGCCGTGACCACAAAGAGCAGCAGTCCGTTCTCGCGGATCCTCCTACGCACGCCCTTGCCGAAAAGGCTCAGCGTTCCGATCAGAAAGACCGGATAAGAGAAAAATGCGCCGCCCTCGCTCACATAAGGGAATGCTTCTTTCAGCTCCTCCGACCGGACGAAGACGTATATGAGGCCGTTGAACAGCTTGCGCACATCCAGCGCCTCGAGCATGTTTGCGTACGCGCTCTGATCCGCCACAGTCAGCTGATAGCTCTGGCCGAACTCGAACGGACTGTCGAAGCGCAAGTAGTTGTACAGCATGAGCAGCCCGCCGATCACAAGATACGGCGTCGCGGCCGCAGCCAGTTTGCCGATCAGCTTTCCGCTCACCCGGCGTGTCTTGATGAAGTGGACCAGGCACGGGATGACCATCAGATTGGCCAGTGCGATCGGCGGACGACAGCCAAAAGCCAGCGCGCCCAGGAACGCACCGATAAAGGCGCGGAGGATCGCTCTGTTTTCACTTTCCGTGTCCCAAACAGCCTTCACAAAAAAGTACAGGCTCCAGATCTCCATGCAGATCCCGCCCGCGAAAGCCGTCATATACATCGCCGGCTTCGCAATGCAGTGAACCGTACTGATGAAAGGCAGAATTGCCGCCATGAGCAGGTACATGACATACGGCATTTTGGTAAAGAACTTGCGCGCCAAAAGCCGCATAAGCACAAACATGCCTATAAACGACAGCCCGATGAAGATCTGCGTCGCGTGATATGTAGTGAGCGGTGCCCCCGTCACGACTCTGTACGGCAAAAACAGCAAAAACACCGGGACCACTCCGAAGTACATGTAGTACTTGCCTTTGTAGAAGGCATGATCCCAGTGGAAATTGACGCCCAGTTCCTCTCTCGCCTTTTTGTCATAAGGATCTTCCATCGCGAGAAGCTTTGGGTCAATATCGTCATATTCCAGATAGAGATGTCCGTGCAGCAGAGATTCGGCCATCCGCTCGTACTGATCCCTGTGTTCGGGGATCTCTCCGTTAAACTTGGGGCACAGCGTCATCAATAAGCTCGAGCCGGCGATCATGGCAGTCAGTGTCAGGACACTCACAAATACTGTATATTGAGGCCTGGATCCCATGGTCATCCTGTAGATGCCCGACCTTGGCCTGAGCAGCCATATGACCGCAAAAAGACACGCCCAAAAAGCTATGCCGCACATTAAGTATTTCATATAAGCCAACCTTTCGGTCACAAATAAGACAACCTTTCGGTCACAAAAATGCGAAGTTCCCTGAAGCGGAAACTCCGCATTGCATACTTCTGATCGCTAAACTTTTACTGCATCTGCAGATCATGACACGCCGCCGGGGCGGCGCGGCTTTTTACTGCATCTGCAGATAATGGCACGCCGCCAGGGCCGCACAGGCACCGTCCGCCACCGCTGTCGTCAGCTGGCGCACAGACTTGCTGCGGCAGTCGCCCGCCACATAGATGCCGGGCGTCTTGGTCACGCACCGCTCGTCCGCGTCAAAATATCCATACCAGTTGAGCTCTGCCAGCTCCTGAAAAGGCTCATTCTCCGGGATCAGTCCGATCGCCACGAACAGTCCGTCGCACTCGACCTTCTGCCTCACGCCTGTTTTGCTGTCTGCGATCATGAGACCGGACAGCTCTCCTCTGGCCTGAAGAAGATCGGTGATCTTCACGCCGGTGTGTGCCTTTACGTTGGGTTTGGAGAACAGCACATCCTGCAGTCTCTTCTCTCCCGTAAAGACATCCAGATCCTGCAGCATGATCACTTCGCTGCACTTTTCGGACAAGAGAATGGCCTCCTGCAGCGCGGAATTGCCGCCGCCGGCCACGCAGACGCGCTTTCCGGCATAAAAGTCGCCGTCACAGACCGCGCAGAAAGAGATCCCCTCGCCCACGAGGTCTTCCTCTCCTTTAAGTCCCAGCATGCGGTGTTTAACACCTGTCGCCAGGATGACTGCTCCTGCCTCGTAGACGCCGCCTTCTTCGGTCTTCACTGTTTTGACCGCGCCGTTGTCCTCCACGGAAATGACATTCTCAAACTCGATCTCAGCCCCCTGCGCGAGGATCTGGTCGAGCATCTTCTCGGCGAATTCATTGCCGCTCATCTGCAGTGTCCCCGGAAAGTTCTCCACCTTGGGAGAGTGCGTGATCTGCCCGCCGAAACCGTTCTTCTCAATGACCATCGCGCTCTTGCCGTTGCGGAGCGCATACAGCGCCGCTGTCATCCCCGCTGCGCCGCCGCCAACTACTATAATGTCGTACATATCTATCCCTCCCTTGCCCGGATCCAATAACAGACCTGATCCAAATAACAAACCGCCCGGCAAATACACTTTACCGGGCGGCCGCTTAGCTCATCATTATTTGTGCATCAGCCATCCCTTGATATCGGAAACGCCGCGATACTTCTCAAATGAAACGCCATTGTCCAGAATCAGTGTCGGCGCCTGCTTCACGCCGTACTTCATGACAAGTTCCTTCTCCTCATTGGCATTGAGCGGTTCATACTCCACGCCGGCTCTGTCCAAAATAGCGCCGGCCGCCTTGCAGTTGGGGCAGGAAGGTGTCTTGAAGAGCAGGACGGTCACGGAATTCTCCGGCTTCACCGCGAACTTCACGGACTCGCCTGCCTGACTCTGTACAGGTGTAGTCTCTGTCGCCGCCTGAGGTGCTGCTTCCTTGACCGGAGCTTCCTTATGCGCTTCCGCATTCATCATGATCGGCTCCACAGGGCCGCAGCAGGGGCGCTCGGCAGCTGCCTCGATCGCCGCGTCCGCCTGGGACATGATGACATCCTTGGGCGCCGGGTTCGGTCCCATATGGGTCAGGTGGGAACGGCCGATATTGTAGACCATTCTGTCCTTGTACTCCTGGGCCTTGCCGTCGTTCCAGTTCTGGACCGGACGATAATAGCCGGTGATGCGGCTGTAGACTTCCGTCTTGCATCCGCAGATCGGGCAGGTGTACTGCTCGCCGGTCAGGTAGCCGTGATCCTTACATACGGAGTATGTAGGAGACATCGTGTAATAAGGCAGTTTATAGTTCTCCGCGATCTTGCGCACCAGATTCGCCGCTGCTTTCCAGTCCGGAAGCTTCTCACCCAGGAACGCGTGGAAAACGGTTCCGGATGTGTACAGTGTCTGCAGATCATCCTGGATATCCAGTGCGGAGAAGATATCCTCTGTATAGCCGACAGGCAGATGAGAGGAATTGGTGTAGTAAGGAGTGCCGTTCATGTTGGCCGTGATGATGTCCGGGAACTGCTCCTTGTCGTGCATCGCAAATCTGTAGGTCGTGGACTCCGCAGGCGTTGCCTCCAGGTTGTACAGATCGCCGTACTTCTCCTGATAATCGGAGAGACGCTCTCTCATGTGGTTTAATACATCGCGGGTAAATCTCTGTACCTTGGGATCGGTCAGGTCCGCGCGCAGCCACTTCGCATTCAGGCCCACCTCGTTCATGCCGATCAGGCCGATGGTGGAGAAGTGGTTGTTGAAGGTTCCCAGATATCTCTTCGTGTAAGGATACAGGCCGTTCTCGAGAAGCTTCGTGATGACGGTTCTCTTGGTCTTGAGACTGCGGGCGGAGATATCCATCAGATCGTCCAGTCTCTTGTAGAAATCTGCCTCATCCTTGGCCAGATATGCGATTCGGGGCATATTGATGGTCACGACGCCGATGGAACCTGTGGACTCGCCGGAGCCGAAGAATCCGCCGGATTTCTTCCTGAGCTCTCTCAGGTCGAGGCGCAGTCTGCAGCACATGGAGCGGACATCGCTGGGCTCCATATCCGAATTGATGTAGTTGGAGAAATAAGGCGTCCCGTATTTGGCTGTCATCTCGAACAGCAGCTTGTTGTTCTCGGTCTCTTCCCAGTTGAAATCTCTTGTGATGGAATAGGTGGGGATCGGATACTGGAATCCTCTGCCGTTGGCGTCGCCCTCGATCATGATCTCGATGAAGGCCTTGTTCACCATATCCATTTCTTTCTGGCAGTCGCCGTAGGTGAAGTCCATCTCCCTGCCGCCGATGATCGCGGGCAGGTTCTTAAGGTCATTGGGAACCGTCCAGTCCAGTGTGATATTGGAGAACGGCGCCTGTGTGCCCCATCTGCTGGGCGTATTCACACCGTAGATGAAAGACTGCACACACTGCTTGACTTCTTTCTGAGTCAGGTTGTCTATTTTGACAAAAGGTGCCAGATAGGTGTCAAAAGAGGAAAACGCCTGCGCGCCTGCCCACTCGTTCTGCATGATGCCCAGGAAGTTGACCATCTGGTTGCAGAGTGTGGAGAGGTGGTTTGCAGGGGAAGAAGTGATCTTCCCGGGTACGCCTCCCAGACCCTCCTGGATCAGCTGCTTCAGGCTCCAGCCTGCGCAGTATCCTGTCAGCATGGACAGATCGTGCAGGTGGATCGCCGCGCTGCGGTGTGCCTTGGCGACTTCCTCGTCATAAACTTCACTCAGCCAGTAGTTGGCGGTGATCGCACCGGAGTTGGAAAGGATCAGTCCTCCGACGGAATATGTGACGGTGGAATTCTCCTTCACACGCCAGTCGTTGATCTTGAGATAATTGTCTACCAGGTCCTTGTAGTTGAGGAGCGCGGAACCGACGTTGCGCACCTTCTCGCGCTGTTTGCGGTACAGAATATAGGCCTTGGCCACGTCCGCATAGCCCGACTCGGAGAGCACCTTCTCGACGCTGTCCTGGATATCTTCCACCGCGATCACGCCGTCCATGATCTTGGGCTCGAAATCCGATGTGACATGAAGCGCGATCAGATCGATAATGCTGGGATGATACTGCTTCTCGATCGCAACGAATGCCTTGGTGATCGCATCGCTGATCTTGCTGATTGAAAAGTCTACTACCTGCCCGTCTCTCTTTGTTACCTGATACATAATAAAACCCCCTCACGCGGTACTTGCAATTTTCCTGTCTTTACGAACACAACTACAGTACCACGAAGGGGAACAATCGTCAATATCTTGTGTTGATTTTAGTTTTCTGTCAATATTTAGTGTTTTCTCTCTAATTCAGTCCACACCTCGTATTTGTACGCTCTCCACATGCCCCGAAATGCGCGCGGCGCAGGCCTCAAGTTTTTCCTTCGAAGGTGCGCTCAGGCCGCTGAAAGGCACGGTTTCCCGGTCTGTAAAGCACTGCAGAAAATACCTTTTCGCGCCCTCGATCATCTTTCCGATCTCCTCAAAATCATCCGTTTCGTGCAGCTCATCCACCACCGTCGTGCGGAACTCATAATCGATGCCCGAGTGCATAATAAGCGCAATGCTCTCGCGAATCGCCGCGAGAAATACAGGCTCGCCGCCGGGTCCTTCTGAAAGCATATCCGATCTGCCCCCGGCTCCCGCTGCCGGTGCGCCCGAATTGCCGGTCAGTCCCGCCGTCAGTGCATACTTGGCCGGTGAATTCTTGATGTCCATGGCCACATAATCCGCCAGTCTCTCGTCCAGGATCTCCCTGAGCACTGCGGGATGCGTCCCGTTCGTGTCCAGCTTGACGGAAAATCCCATCTCCCGGATCCTGCGCATAAAGGCCGGCAGATCTCTGTGCAGACACGGCTCGCCCCCGGTGATCGCCACGCCGTCGAGAAGCCCCGTCCTCTTTTTCAGGAAAGCGAAAAGCTCTTCCTCCTCCATGACAGGTTCGACCGCACCGGTCGCCAGCTCGTAATTGTGGCAGTAGGGGCATCGCAGATCGCAGCCGCCCAGAAAGACTGTACAGGCCACATGGCCGGGGTAATCCAGCAGTGTCATTTTCTGCAGTCCGTGTATTTTCATATAATGTCGCCTTTCATTCACATTGATTTCGTCTTAATATCGTCTGAATTCTGCCTTGATTTCGCCAAAGATCCGCCTCAAACCGCCGCCAGAACGTGCATGTTCCTCACCTGCGCATCCGATATCCTGTCATTCACCGAATACGCGTGTTTCTCCAGGTCGCCGCAGACCGCCCGGGTCAGTCCCTGTTCCTGAAGCTCTTCGATCACGTCTGCCGCGATCCCCTCCATCACTTCGTATTTTTCTCCCCGCGTCTTTTCTTCATTGTCCGTCGTCAGAAGATACTCTGACAGCTCTGCCGTGATCGACAACTTCGGCAGCGCCCGCATAGCCCTGAAGCTCCACTTGTAATACGGCTGATACACGTCGTTGAGCAAAAATACCGCCGCCATCGCGCTTTGGACAAATTCGACGACAGCCAGCTGCGCCGCTGCCGTCTCGCCGTGCGACAGACACCGCAGATAATTGTACTGCCCCGACTGTCCCATGATCAGGAGCTGTCCCGCCAGCTTCTTGAGCCGCACATCTTCCGGCCTCTTCCTGAGCCGTGCCCGGATCGCAGTGACCTCCCCGTACGGATCTGCAAAGATCTCGCCGTTGACTGCCTCCGCCAGCGCATATTCCGGGATCGACAGCCAGGTTCTGAGATCAAGCTCCCCGTCGGCGCTCCCGACCTTCTCGGTCATAAAATCCGCCGTCCTGAGCACGCCGTGTCTCGCGCCGCCCACCGGCGATACCATCGCGCGCCTGACCCCCATAAACTCCTTGGGGAGCGAGGCATACGCCCGCTCCAGCATAAAGGCAGTTCTTCGGTCTACCACTTCCTCGCCCGGCAGGAAAAGGCAGAATCCCGGCTCGAAATCATGGTCCCGCGAGATCTCATCGTCATAGCCATAGCACTCCGATCCGCTCCCGAACAGCCCTGCTGCCAAAAGAGGAACCAGCTCAGGAAATCTCTCCCGCAGCATCGGCTCGCCGTATTCTCTGTAAAATGCCCTGGAGATATCCAGTCCTTTCATCTCCGCTCCCCTCATCTCCGGCTCCTTCTTTAAAGCCCACTCATCTCAAGTTCCTTCCCGAAAGGTTTCTTCATGCCAGTCCTTCCGTGATCCGGTTCGCCGTCTCCCTGAAATGATCCGCCGACAGGAAATAACCGTAATACGCGAACGTCGGCGCGCACTTCTCGCAAACAAAGGCATAATAGCCCAGTCTGGCCTTCTCCTCCCGGTTGAGCATCCTGAGCGCTGCCCGGTCACTTAGAAGCCTTTCGTCCCGGCCCAGGAACTCTTCTCCCTTCGTCTCTAGGAGTTCCTCCGCCCGGTCAAGAAGAGCGTATATTCTGCTCTCTCCCTCTTCCATACCGGCCTGCGCCTCCACCGTATCCGCCATGTTCAGATATGTGATCGCCTGCTCCAGTTCACCGTCCGTCACTCCCGCCATCACCTTGGCCGCCTTCTCATACAGCGTCAAGGCCTCCTCGAACCACTCTGCAGCACTTTTTCCGCTGTGAAGCGTCTGAGAACCGGCCTGCTCCCGCGGGCTTTCCTGCGTCTGAGAACCGGCTTGCTCCCGCGGACTCTCCTGCGCCCGGCACCCGTCCTGCGACTGAGCGCCGTCTGCCCTCTCTGCGAGGCGTTTCTGTCCCAGTGCCGTGCAAGTGAGCGCCATGTTGTTATACAGGCCTCCTAACAGCTCTGCGTCCGTATACGCGCTGTTCTCGTAAGCCTCTCTCGCCTTCGTGAACAGTGCGATCGACCGCTCGTGATCTCCGAACGCATTGCAGGCCGTTGCCGCATTGACATATGTGGTGCCCGCGCTGATCGTCTTCTCCATTCCGAGCGTCTCAAGGAGCTCCAGCGCCTTTGCGGCATTTTCCATGGCTTTTTCTCTCTGCCCGGTCTTGCGGTAATGGCCGACCAGTTCGTTGCGGATCATCAGCTGCCCTTGGAGATCCCCTCCCAGAAGGGCCTCCTCGAGCCAGTAACAGAGATGGCGTTCGGCGCCGCCGTAGTCCCGGCGGCTCATATACTCATTCATCTTCTCGATGATGCGCCTTTGCGGCACCGGTCTGATCGATTCAAAACCCTCGTTTTGGACCTTAAATTTTCGGTCCGTCCTGCTCCGGTCCATCATTTCCTCCACTTTCAAGCACTCAGCGCATATTCTTTCCACTTCCAAGCGCTCAGCGCATGTTTTCTCCGCGCCTCGTACGCAGTAAATAGCCTTTTTTGCCGCTCATTCCTTAAAGTTCACGCTCTTTTTCCGACATTCCAAAGTCAAAATAGGATATACTGTTCATATAACTGCAGCCTTCAGAGACGACCGCTGCAAATTCTTTTTACACTCGGAGGATCTATGCGTAGAAAACGGTATCTCTTTTTTGACATAGACGGAACACTTGCGGCCGGCGGTTACGGCAACATCTATATCCCTGACTCCGCTGTCCTGGCGCTGGAGAAATGCCGCAGCGCCGGTCACTTTCTCTGCATTGCGACAGGCCGTCTTCAGGCTCTGGCGGTCGACTTCATGCACGAACTCGGTTTCAACAACATGGTCAGCGACGGCGGCTACAGCCT
>CADCIU010000072.1:9639-17287 GCA_902801585.1 uncultured Lachnospiraceae bacterium
GTCGACGAATGCATCGCCAAGGACTTGCCCTGGGGGCTCCAGATCGACAACAGCACCTATCGGATCACGCCGGATGAGCGGTTTGAAGAGTTCACCCACGACATCTACATGAACACACGTGTAGTGCCCGGACTCAACCCCCGCGATTACGACAAGATCTACAAGATGTACATTGCCTGCTATGAGGGGGAAGAAAAGCAGCTGGAAGCACTGGCTGCCCTGCCCTGGGGCCGTTATCACAAAGAGTATATTTTCATAGAGCCCAATGACAAAGCCTTGGGAATCCGGCGGGTCATGGATCATTTTGGTGCCGACTACAGTGACGTCGTCGTCTTCGGCGATTCCAGAAACGACCTGTCCATGTTCGTCGACGGCTGGACCAAAGTCGCGATGGGAAATGCAGTCCCGGAGCTCAAAGCCCTGGCCGACTACGTCACCACAAACGTGGACGATGACGGAATCTACAACGCCTGTAAAGCGCTCGGACTCTTCGAGCCGGTCGATCAGGCGGACTAAGCCGGATCATCGCCCCTGCGCCATTGCCCGATCATGCGATCAGCCCATTGCCCGACAACACAATCCCGACAATACAATCAGCAGGAGTAACGCTCCTGCTGAAATCATTTCATACACACTGTATTCATTTTCTCTCTGACATCGCCTGCTGCCGGTTTTTCAGGAGCCGGTACGCTGTGTACAGCAACACCCCTGTCAAAACGCCGCAGCAGTCAATCCCCACATCGCGGAGCTCCCCGCTTCGCCCCGGCACAAAGCGCTGATGAAATTCGTCAGTGCACGCATACAGCGCGCCGATCCCCCATGCCAGGGACAGGCTCTTCGCCTTCCCGCCGCCGGTTTCAGGCATACCGACAAAATCATCCACTGTAAACCCCAAACTCAGCCCCAGCACCAGATACTCCATGAAATGGGCGCATTTGCGGACGAAAAAGGATGTTCTTTCCGGGTCACCTTCGAACAGGCGAAACAGGAGGCCGACCAAGATCCCGCTCTCGGCGGACGACATGTCCGCGGGCATGGCGGAATGGACGAAGATCAGCACCATGATCGCCGCTGTTGCCGCCAGATGCAGTCTCCCCGCTCTCCGCGCTTTGCCATTTACGTCATTTTCTTTATTCTTTCCCACAATATGCACACAATACCGTTCCGGAATCGATCAGATTCTTGGCTGCAGTGCGGTTATCCGCTCCGATCGCCGCAATGCCGGCCACCTTGCACCCGGTATCTTCGATCATGTTCACACAGGCCTGAAGCGTAGCCGCCGTGCTCACCCAGTCGTCTGCAAGCAGCACTCTGCTGCCAGCAGGAAGAAGACTGCGCTCCGTGAACAGCGTCGTCACCTTGTCGCGATGGTTGATGTAGGATGCCGTCACCTGCTCATCAGGGTCGATCAGGAACTGGCTGTTTCTGTGGATCACCACCAGGCCGATGCCCAGTTCGTGTGCCAGCATGCTCCCCACGATGAGTCCCATCGGTTCCGGGGCGCAGACACAGTCGACTTTGCCGCGAAACGGCTCGGCAAGATATCTGATGAGCTCGCCCATATACTCCTGATCCGCGTACAGCGGCAGAAGGTCCCGCTTGATCCCCATACCTTCCGATGCCAGGTGTCGAATCCTGTCTTCAAGTCTCTCCAAATCCATTCCCATTTCGTTACCTCCCTATTAAAGACCGGCGTCGAATCTTCTCTCCTATAAACCTAAATGTCAAAACCCAGCTCAATGCTCTTTTTTGACAGAAAGCTCATTCAGCTCCTCCACCGCTTTCGCTGCCGCACTCTTTTCCTTGTCAAAGCAGCCCTGCTTGTCAAGTTTCTCAAACACCTTCTTGGCAAGTGCCTGGAATTCTTCCTCGGACATATCCTCCGCATATGTGTCGCAGCGCAGATATTTGTCCCCAAAGGCTTCTATAAAGGCGAGATCTACATCGGAATCCTCATCCGTCGTGCAGATCACCACATAGTTCCCGCTCTCCTCCGAATATCGATCGGCCAGACTCTCCACGTTCTCCACAAAAGCATCGACCGATTTGGCGGCGCCTGAGGAATAAGCCGTGTCCGCCTGATCGCCGTCTAAGAAGATGACCGGGATGTATCCCAGGTACTCCTCCGCAGACGCGATCCGGATCTCTGTTCCCGAACCGGCTGCGATACTCTCTCCTTCTTCGTCTCTCACGAACGCAAATCTGGGGTGGTCCTCGTCATACTCACCCTCGCCGACCACCAGGCTGCCCTCGACGTCCAGGATCGTGACAGACCCGAACAAGTCTCTTCGCTGCTCCGCAAAGCGCAGAGGCGTCGACGACACGTCGTCGCGCATCGAGATATTCTTGGGCTCTGTATCAGCCGGGATCACGGTCCACTGGCTGACCTGCAGCTCATTCACGCCGGCGCGTGCAAGAATCTCCCGCATACCTTCGTCGGAAACGCCCATGTTCACAGTCTCCACATCCAGCGGCGTCTGCTCATCCAGATCCAGGATCCCGGAAAACGCATCTTTCACCTCGGTAAAGAGGCTCTCGTTTGCCGTTTCCTCCAGTGCCTTGGGAAGCGAAAGCTCCTCCTGTCCTCTCATCTCCTCGTCGCCCCAGCACACGATCCGGATGTCCTGACACAGTGTGGCCAGATCAATATACAGATCCGAAGCCTTCTGAAGCTTCTCTTTCTCCTCGCGCTTGATCTCCTCCTGCCGGGTCTTCAGCTCCTCTGCGCGCGCCCTGTTTCTTCTCTGGTTCATAAATACCAGTGTAACGATCGCCGCTGCCAGTACAATGCACAGCGCTCCCGCGATGATCCTGAGTAAATAATCTCTGATTCTCATGCTGTCCCTCTCTATGTCGGTTCTTGTGTCAGACACAATGTTGATACAGAACCCATATTACCACGACACAGATAAAATGCAAAATCAAATCATCTCACTTTGTAGATCGTTCCCGTCGCTTCGGGGGCAAGATCGATCACCAATCCGTAGAGTTTGAAAGATCCGGTGGTCTTTCCCGCGCGGATATGAATACTGTCGTTCAGCACTGAAAACTTTTTCTGATTGTCCCTGGACTCGTAGAAGAAATAGTCATCCACCTTGTAATTCTCAATCTCCTCCGTCGTCAGGTTGCAGAAATAGTGCTCTACTTTGTTCCTGTATTCCGTATCATCCAGTGCCTCTCTGTAGTACCCGTAACTATAGGGATCCACGGCTTTGAAGCTCTCGACCTGCTCGTCCAGGGAGCCCGCGTCGTCCCAGGTCACGTCCACTTCATACCAGTCACCGTCGAGCCTTACGATCGACCAGGCATGTCCGACCGAATTTGCCGTGCTGCTGCCCGCGATTCCCGCGATCACCGTCGCGTCGATGCCTGCCTGCTGCAGCAGATAGACATAAGCCTGAGAATAGCCGTCACACACTGCGTGGTGCGCATTCCCGTCGCTGTCTTCCACCAGCGCGCCGTACGCCGTATGAGCCAGGTTTCGGAACCCGGTTTTGGTCGTATCAGTCATGACCGGCGTGTCATAGGTGACCATGTCAATGAGCTTGTCGTGGATCTGCTTGGCGATCTCCGCGTCACTTGCCGACAGATCGATCTCCTCCATAAATTCCTCGACGGCGTCATTGAAGGCGTTCATCTTGTCCTCAAAGTCCTCGTAAGGCTCTTTGTAGTAAAAGTACACCTGATACATGCCGTTTCCGGGCTGTTCCTTGGGCGCACTGAGGCTGATCTTGGCTTCCGTGCCGTTATAGAGCCAGAACAGCTCGGGGTGGTCATAAAGCATCCCGTGGAAGGCCCTGAAATCCTTCTCGGCAAACTCTCTTGTCGCCGGATCGACGGGAATATTCACCACCACAGTATTCTCAGTGGTCGTCGGGTCCGCCGCGCACATCAGATAGGCGTCATAAATGGCCTGCTCCGTCTCATCCATCTGCGAATAATAGTAAAACTCTGCCGCCTCATTCTTCAAAAGACTCTCCTGCGGCGGCTCATAAGCGCGCATCGCCCTGTCGAGCGCTGCCACTTGATCTTCACTGATCTCGTCGGGCGCCTTCATCTCCTCCGGCGTATTCAGGCCTCCCTGCGTAAACGCAGCAAGATCAGCCAGTCCCTGCGATCCTGCGTCGTCACCGGCCGCGGACGCTTTCTCGGCAGTATCGGCGGTTTGGGCAGCGGCCTCTTCGGTCGGGGCGGCGGCCTCTTCCGTGGAGGCGGTGGTGTCCGTGGTTTGATCGGCGGACTCATCGCGCTGTGCTGCATCGCTGTTTGGGGCGGCTTCTTCAGCTGCATTTTGGTCTGCAGCGATATCATCGGCCGCTTCTTCAGACGCGCTTTGATCTTCGGCAGCTTCTTGTGCTGCGCTCTGACCTGCAGCGTTTCCTTCCGTCCCGCCGGATGCACCACCGCAGCCGGCAAGCATAGAAAACACCATGATCATGGAAATAACAGCCCCTATCGCTCTCTTTTTCATAAAGCAGGCCCTCCTGTCTCTTCCGCAATCAGCTTGAATCTGCGAAGATCTGCCTGATTTGTGATCTTAAAATTCATGCTGTCCCCTTGGATCAGACAAATATTCATTCCTGCAGCGTAGGCGATCTCCGTTGTCCCGCGCATCTGGCACAGGAATTCATGACTCTTCCCCTCGTGTGCCTTGTAATACTTGTGCAACCAGAAAGCTTCCGGAGACTGCCCCATATACAGCTTGGACCGGTCCAGAAGCTTATTCAGTCCCTTCCCGTCCTCGCTGTAATAAACCGTATCAGTAGCAGGGACCACCGGAAGGCATCCCTCATATTCCTCTACTGCCTTAAAACACTCATTGATCAGCTCACATGTAACAAGGGGCCTGACGCCGTCATGAATGATCACCCTGTCGTCTTCAGACTCAGATAACTCCATGCACATCTTAAGTCCGCTCAGGATGGACTCCTGCCGGATCGATCCGGGAGAGGCAAAGCCGATCAGTTTGTGATATTTTGACTGAAGATAATCCGACAGCTTTTCCCTCCATGTATCTGCCATCACGATGATTATGGCGTCGACCGGCGGCGCCTCTTCAAACACATCCAGTGTGTACTCCAGTATCATCCGGCCCTTCACTTTCAGATACTGCTTTGGGAAGTCCCCCATATGCATCCTGGTGCCGATCCCTCCGGATAGGATCACCGCATAATTCTTGCTCAAATTGCTGCTCCTTCTATTTACAGAGATATTCTCCATAACTCATCCTGCAATTAATACAGCTTGTATTTTGTACCGGTTGCCTGAGGAGCGAGATCCATCAGCTTGGAAAAGCCTTCGAGTATAGCTCTTTCGTCGTTTGCGCGATAGTGAACACTGTCAGATGCCAGATTGAAGCGGTATCCCTGACTTGAGAAAAAGTCAAAATATTCACTGCCATGGAATTCTGTGATCTCCGGTGTGGTCAGATTGTACAGATAATGCTCGAGCTTATACCTGTAATCTTTGTCTTGCAGGCCTTCCGAAAGCACATCGAATGTGAGCGTGTCTGTCTCTTTGATCTGCTCGAGCTCGATCTCGGTATTGCCGGCATCATTCCATGTCGAGTCACTTTCATACCACTCGTCATCGAGTTTCACGACAGACCACGCATGTCCGCCTCTGTCCTCTTCATCTTCAGCATCACCTGCTGTGCCGATAATGACAGCTGCATCAATACCTGCCTGCTGCAGCAGATAGGTATAAGCCTGCGCATATCCGTCACAGACCGCGCTTGTCGGTGTGCCATGAAAATCCTTCACCAGCGCAGCATAAGCAGTGTGGGCGACATTAGTGGGACCGGGATTGTTCTGAGCCTCCTGCTCCTCTTCCAGGCTCTGGAAGTTATAATCGACTGTGTTGATCAGCTTGTCATGGATCTGCAGTGCGATCTGATCATCCGGCTGCGAGAGATCGATATCCTCCATGAACGTGTCCACCGCATCGTTGAACTCTTCCATGCGCTCTTCGAAATCCTCGAAAGGTTCCGGAATCCGGAAATAAATATTGTAAGTTCCGTCAGAGTCAGGCTCTGAATACCAATAGATGTCCATGTTGCACTCTACACCTGCGTAGAACGGACCATAGTACAGCCAGAACAGCTCGGGATGATCGTACTGCATTCCGAAATAGACAGAAAGGAATTCCGGAACGAAGTCCTCGGCATTGGGATCCATACTCACTTTCGCGATCGTAATATTATTCGACGTGGTCGGATCCGATGCACACATAAGCATGGCATCGTAAATAGACTGCTCATCCTCATTCATCTGAGAATAGTAATAGAAATTCTCCGCATTATTGATCAGCGGTGAGTCTTCCGGCGGTGAGTAAGCGCGCATCGCTCTGTCCATCTCGTCTACTTCATCGGCGCTGATCTCCTTCGCGCCGCTGAATTCAGGGATCGGTGCAAGACCGCCGAGGTGCGAGCCCATGGAGCTCAGATTCAGGCCGGTCTTCTCGCCCATGTCTGCCTGTGCCGTCGTGTTTGTCTGTCCCTCCGCCGCTTCTTCCGCTGCAGGTTCAGATGCCTCCTCTGCTGCAGGCTCTGCAGCCTCTTCCGCAGCGGGTTCCGCTGCCTCTTCCGCTGCAGGTTCCGCTGCCTCTTCAGCAGCAGGCTCCGCCGCTTCTTCTGCCGCAGGCTTGCTGTCAGAGGCTGATCCCGATGATCCGCCGCAGCCTGCCAGCATAGAAACTGCCAGCGCCGCTGAAAGAAAAATTCCGATAAGCTTTTTCATGATCTCCTCCTGTCCTTTAATTCCGGCCTAACGGCCGCTTAGAATCATTATACATGACTCCGGCCAAAATTATTATTCATATGCAAACAATTCAGAAAAAGATAACCTTACTAAACAAAGAGCTGCCACCACGTGACAGCTCTTTGCAGATCACACATATTCAGTTAAACACTGCGTATTTCCTTTAAACTCGTCCTGCAATTAATACAGTTTGTACTTTGTGCCTGTTGCCTGAGGTGCAAGATCCATCAGCTTGGAATAAGCCTGGATCAGAGCTCTCTCATCGTTGGCACGATAGTGAACGCTGTCACCGGCCAGATTGAAGCGATAACCCTGGCTTGAGAAATAGTCAAAATAATCACTGCCGTGATACTCTGTCATCTCCGGTGTTGTCAGGTTGTACAGGTAGTGCTCGATCTTATTTCTGTAATCTTCGTTTGTAAGACCTTCTGTAAGTACATCGAATGTGAGCGTATCTGTATCCTTGATCGCCTCGAGCTGGATCTCAGTATTTCCGGCATCATTCCATGTCGAGTCAACTTCATACCACTCGTCATCGAGTTTCACTGCTGACCATGCATGACCTTCTCTATCCTCTTCATTCTCAGCATCGCCTGCCGTACCGACAATTACTGTCGCGTCAATGCCTGCCTGCTGCAGCAGATAGGTATAAGCCTGCGCATATCCGTCACAGACTGCGCAGGTAGGTGTGTCATGAAGATCCTTCACCAGTGCAGCATATGCAGTGTGGGCGACGTTGGTCTGGGCTCCGTTGTCCTCTGTCAGACTCTGGAAGTTGTAATCAACTGTGTCGATCAGCTTGTCGTGGATCTGCAGTGCGATCTGGTCATCCGACTGCGAGAGATCGATGTCCGCCATGAATGTATCGACTGCATCGTTGAACTCTTCCA
>CADCIU010000073.1 GCA_902801585.1 uncultured Lachnospiraceae bacterium
TGTGCTACAACACTGCCGACTGCAGGAGCGATGACCTTGCCGGCATTGCAGCTGATGATCGGGTTTGTAGGAGCTGCAACTGTGGGAGCAGGAGCTGCCGCTTTCTTCTTGGGCTCTTCTTCTTTCCAGATCACAGTTGTGATGAAGAATGCCAGACCGCCGGAGATCAGCAGAACGAGCGTGTAGAGGGCCGGATTGTTGATGGTCAGATATCCGGGGATACCGGTCACGCCGTAAGCGGTTGCGCCGATCTTAGAAAGTGCCGCGACAAATGCACCGATCGCTCCGCCTGCCATACCGGCGAGGAAGGGCTTGAAGAAGCGCATGTTCACACCGAAGATCGCGGGCTCAGTGATACCGAGCGCTGCGGACATGGAGGAAGGGATCGCGACTGCCTTGGTCTTCTGGTTCTTGCACTTGATACCTACTGCAAGGCAGGCACCGAACTGTGCAAAGTTTGCTGCGGATGCGATGGGCATCCATGTGTTGAGGCCCTTGGAGGCAAGCATGCCGGCCTCGATGACGTTATACATGTGGTGCAGACCCATGACAACGGTTGCGGGATACAGTGCACCCATGATGCAGGAGCCGAACGGATTGGATACGAGCTTCTCTGCGCCGGCGAGAACGAGTGTCTCAAGACCGGAGAAGATGGGGCCGATGATCGTAAAGGTAACCAGTGCGGTAACCAGAACAGTCGTCAGAGGAGTGACGAAGAGGTCGATCATTTCCGGTACATGTTTGTGCAGCCAGCCTTCCAGCTTGGACATAAACAGTACCGCCAGCATGACCGGAATAACGTGGCCTTGATAACCCAGCTGGTTGATCTGGCCAAGCGTGTAGTTATCTGTGATCTTGATGTGACCGAACAGGTACCATACACCGTAGCCGTCAGCAGCTGCCCAGCCGTTGGTCAGGTTCGAGTGGATCATCATCAGACCGATAACGGCGCCGAGGAAGATATTGCCGCCGAATACTCTGGCAGCGGAGATCGCAACGATAACAGGCAGATAAGCAAACGCGGTGTTCGCAGCCATATCGAGGAATGCGAACCAGTCGGTGTCGCCAAAGCCCAGGCCCGGAATCTTAGCCAGCGCTTCGACCAGACCCATCATAAGACCGGATGCAACGATCGCGGGCAGGATCGGGACGAATACGTCGCCGATGGGCTTGAGCAGGCGGATGTACCAAGGCTGCTTAGCAGCAGCTGCTGCCTTGACTTCTTCCTTGGAAGCAGCCGTCGCGCCTGTGATGGAAATGAACTCCTCATAGACTTTGTTGACTGTGCCGGTTCCGATGATCAGCTGCAGCTGACCGTTAGACTCGAACATACCCTTGACGCCGTCGACGTTCTCAAGGACTTCCTTGTTGACCTTGCTGTTGTCTGCGATTACAAGACGAAGTCTCGTGGCGCAGTGGGCAGCAGATACAACATTGGAGCCGCCGCCGATATTATCAGCGATCTCTTGGGCACACTTATGATAATCCAGTGCCATAAAAATTCCCTCCCTTTCATTATGGATGATTGGACTGCTGAACTAAAAACTGTAATCGTTTTCAGTTCTAATACATTTTATTTTAATTTAATATTTAATGCTAGTAAACAGTACTTTCCGTTAAATTTACGGCATGCAATTTGTGCAAAGTGTATAGCCGATCTTTATACCAGCCCAAGCTGTTCAAACGCCTTCGCCATGCCGTCCTCCTCTACGGCAGGGCAGACGATGTCACTGATCTTCTTGAGCGCCTCAGCGCCGTTGTCCATGCACACACTGGTGCCTACGGTCTGGATCATCTCCAGGTCATTCATGCTGTCACCGAACCCGATGGTGTCCTCCACCGGCACGCCCAGGTACTCGCAGATCCTGAGGATGCCGCGTCCCTTGTCGTACTTGCGGTTGATCAGCTCGCCGTTGATGCATCTGTGCGCAGGATCCGTGATCTCCTGGATGACGAAGTTGTATCTGTCCTCCAGCGCCTCTCTGGCGGGCTGCAGCTGCTCGGGGTGCAGGCACATGATGACAACCTTGTAGGCCGGTGTGCCGTCGTACTCTCCCATCGGGCGGATATTCAGGCTGCTTGCCAATGCCTTGCGCCAGCGCTCGATCTCACTGTTGCCCTTTCCGTCTGCTCCGGCATTGCTCTCGAGGAAGGCGCCCAGGTTCTCGTCGCCGAAAGCGCCGTCTCTGGACTCGATCGTGCAAAAAACACCTGTCTCGTGAAGCTTCTCTATCGCCAGTTCCGACTCCTCTTTGGTCATCGGCATGTCGTAGATGACCTCGTCGCCGACGGTAATGTACCCGCCCGCACAGGCGATCACGCCGTCAAAGTTATACTTAAGAAGCGGTGAGAGCATTCCCGGATTCCTGCCCGAACACAGAAAGACCTTGTGTCCTTTGGCTTGTGCAGCCGAAATGGCTTTGAGCGCGCTCTGCGGCGGTTCATTGGATCCGGGCGTCGTAAGTGTTCCGTCAATGTCCAAAAATATAAGTTTGTTTCCCATTTTTCTCCTTTATTTGAACGCCTGTATATAATTGATCGTTCGCCGATGATCACTGTTTTGACTCGTCGCGGTCAGAGTGACTCTCTCTCTATGATCTGATATCCGAGCTGTATGTGATGGTGATCGTCTGACACGCTCTGTTCGGAAAGCCCCGGATCGGAAATATTCTGATCAGTGTGGTTCGAACCGGATACTTCCGGTCCTTTCCGGCTTCCGCCTTCATCATCTTCTCCGATGAGACTGAGCAGCATGCGCGCCGCCAGCATTCCGCAGCGCCTGTGATGCAGATGCACGGTCGTCAGCGTCGGACTGCTTATGAGGTCTGCCCAGTTGTCTCCGACACCTGCTATGCTCACATCCTCGGGAATGCGTCTGCCCGCTCTCTTGAGCGCACTGATCGCACCGTGTGCGATAATATCCGTCGCACAGATGACGCCGTCGAGGTCGGGGCACTCCTCCAGAAGTTCCTGCATGCACAGAAACCCGCTCTGCGCATCGAAGTCCGCCGTCCGCCTCGGCACGTTGTTCACGGGCAGTCCGGCGCTCTCCAGCGCCTCCAGAAAACCTTCCCGTCTCGCAAGTCCTGCCGCCAGGTCATCTTCACGGACGCCGATATAGGCGATCCGGCTTCTGCCCTTCGCGATCATTCTCTGCGTGAGTTCCCGCACACCGCCTCTGTCATCGTGATAGACGCAGTGAAGGCCGCTGTACTTCTGCCCGGTGACCACAAGAGGGACCGTGCAGTTCTCCAGTGACATCCGCTTGATCTCACTCAGCGTTGTGCCCATCAGGACAATGCCGGCCACGCGGTTGCTCTGCATCATTTCCAGATACTGAAGCTCCCTGTCCTTTCTCTTGTCGGAATACCCGAGCAAAGTCAGATAATCCTTTTCGAGAAACTCCTCCGCGAGGCCGTCCATCACCTGATTGACAGACTCAGAGAATATCCTTGGCACGATGATCCCGATCTGCCTCACTTTCCCGGTCCTCATGGTTTTTGCCATGAGGTTGGGACGGTAGCCGGTCTCTTCGATCGCCTTGGCGATCTGCTCTTTTTTCTTCTGGCTCAGCGGTCCCCCGTTGAGATATCTGCTTACAGCAGCTGATGAGACTCCTGCCAGTTTTGCTACTTCTTTAATCGTCATTTTAAACCTCATCCGACCTATCAGACGCTGATTTCATGTGCCGATTCTGTTATATAAACTGTTCTGCTGCCTATATCTTCCTGCCTGCTGACCGCTTCCTGCTGATTCCTGTTTTTATTTCTCCTCTGCTGCAGGTTTCTCTGCCGTTTCTTTTACTTCTGCAGCCGGCTTCTCCGCATCTTCAGCCTTTTTAGCCGCAGCTTTTTTGGCCGGTGCTTTTTTAGCCGGTGCCTTCTTCTCCGGATCCGCCTTCTTCGCAGCCGGTTTCTTGGCCGCAGCCGCCTTCTTGGTCGTAGTCGTCTTCTTCGCGGCTGTCGTCTTCTTCGCGCCGGCCGCCGCCTTTGTCTTCGAAGCGGGCTTCTTAGCTGCAGCGGGCTCTTCCTTGATCTCCAGCTTCGGATGATGTTTCTTCTCGAAAGGCTTGTTGAAGGTGGTCATCAGCCATACGAAGCTGTATCCGGGAATATTGATCGCCTTGGCCGCTCTGGGCTCGCCGGTGACGAGGTCATAGTAGTCCTCCATCTCGTTGACCCATGCGGTCTGCTCGTTTTCGCTGAAGTTGAAGAAAGCAAGGAGCTTCTCACCGTTATAATATCTTCCGATTCCGAGAATGTGGTCGTTCCAGGGCTCGATGATCCATGCGTCGGCCTCGTTCTCGAAGACGCAGTACTCGGCGCGGATCTCCTCCAGATGACGGAGCGCCTTGAAAATGCGGTTCTCTCTGGTGCCCTCGACATTTCGCTGCGCCGCGCTGTCCCAGTTCATGTCGCCTCTGTGCAGGTAACGGCTGTCGTCTGCCTTGATCGGGTCATCGTGATAGGTGTAATCGTTGAGCTGGCCGATCTCGTCGCCTGCGTACAATACCGGGATGCCGCTCTGCGTCAGCAGGAAAGCGTGCAGCATGATGTCCAGATTGATGCCGCGCGTGACTTTCCAGTCGTTCTTCTCGTATTCGCCCGCCTCGATGCCGCAGAGGGAAGCTGTCGTTCCGCAGAGTCTCGCATCGCCCAGACGGGGATCGTCGTTGTAGAGCTCGCCGCGGGCATCGCTGTTGTAGCCCTTGCCGGTGAGATAGTCATTGAGATATTTCTTGTGAGGCACTTCGGTGATGCCGAACTGCTTGAGATAATCGTAATCCAGGCCCCATCCGATATCGTCATGGCAGCGCAGGTAGTTCAGGAATGTGTCCTGGTGCGGCAGTGCGAATACCGTCTCCATCTGGTGGCGGAGAAGGCGCACGTCATGTGTCGCTACCGTGTGCCATGTGCTGGCCATGGTCGTCACGTTGTACAGCATGTGGCACTCGGGCTTGTCGATCGTGCCAAAATACGGAACGACCTTGCTCGGTTCCATAACGACCTCGCCCAGAAGCAGCGTTCCGGGGCATACGACCTCGGAGGCCATGTGCATCAGGCGCACCAGTGTGTGGACCTGCGGCAGGTTGCGGCAGGGTGTTCCGAGCTCTTTCCAGATGTAGGGCGTTGCATCCAGGCGGATGATATCGACGCCGTGGTTGCAGAGATTGAGCATATCCGCGGTCATGTCGTTGAAGACGACCGGATTCGCGTAGTTCAGATCCCACTGATAAGGCCAGAAGGTGGTCATCACGACCTTGCCCGCCTCCTCGCACCAGGAGAAGTTGCCGGGCGCCGTCTGCGGGAATACCTGGGGAACTGTCTTCTCAAATTCATTCGGGATCGTCCAGTCGTCATAGAAGAAGAATCTGTCCTGATACTCCTTCTCTCCCGCCTTGGCGCGCTTAGCCCACTCGTGGTCCTCACTCGTGTGGTTCATGACGAAATCCAGACATACGCACATGCCGCGGGTGTGGCAGTCATCCGCCAGCTCCGCGAGATCTTCCATCGTGCCCAGTTCAGGCTGCACTTTGCGGAAGTCAGATACAGCATAGCCGCCGTCACTGCGGTCCTTGGGGCTCTCCAAAAGGGGCATCAGGTGCAGATAGTTGACGCCGCACTCCTGAATATAATCCAAATGGCTCTTGACACCCTTGAGGTTCCCCGCAAAACAGTTGGTGTACATGAGCATTCCCAGCATATCGTTTCCCTTGTACCAGTCGGGAGCGGCTTCTCTGGCCTCGTCCCACTCCTTGAGAAGAGGGCTTCTCTTTTCGTAATACTCGTACATCATGTCGCAGAAATACTCAAATGCCTTCTGGTCATTGTGGTACAACTCGGCGTACAGCCACTTCATCTCGTCGTAATATTTGGCAAGACGATTCTTAAAAGTTGAATCCCATTTCTTGTTCTCAAACATGTGATCTCCCTCCCTTTTTTATACCCTCCCGCACTTCCCTTGAAAGGCGGTAATAAAATTGTAATCGATTTCATTATAAAGGAAATGGCGGCTCTTACGCAATTTTGATAACGCCGAAACTATCTCATAGTTTTTGTGCATATTGCCGTGCAGGCGGTCAGGCCCTGTCTTTTGTCCGCTTACCAGACCAGAACGGCCGAGGATTCGGGCGCCATCTCCATTTTCAGGATCCCGTCTCTCACGCGATAGACGGTTCTGGGATACGCCAGGAACCCGTTGCGCCCTGTCTGGAAACGCAGCTTCATCTGCGCGTCCGCCGGAACGCCCGCGTACAGGACCGGGATCCTCACTTTCATAGGTGTCTCCCGGTTGTTGAGGATCACGACGGCCGATGCGTCTTTGTCAAATCTGCCAAAAGAGAGCATGCCCGGCGCGTCAGCCAGCCGGATGACGGATCCCCGCTTCAGGCATGGGAGTTCTTTGCGCATCCGGATCAGCTCCCTGTGAAAGCGGATCATCTCTTTGTCTTCTCTGCCCCAGGGGTAGGTCCTGCGGTTGTCGGGATCCGTGAAGCCGCACACGCCCGCCTCGTCCCCGTAGTAGATCGTAGGCGCGCCCGGCCAGGTCATCATCAAGACGACGGCCTCTCTGAATACCCCTTCCCGCACATCCATGGAAGCCGCCTCCGTGCCCAGATCCGCCACGCGGCCCACTTTCCGGTTGGTTCTCGTCAGAAATCTTGAATGGTCGTGGTTGGAGAGTTGGTTCATGCTGCACATGAGCGGCGCCTGCGGCATGTTCTCCTGATCCTTCCAGGCCATGGCTTCCCAGAACTTGTTGGCATTTCCCAGCATGTTCTTGCTGAATCCGTCCCCGTGTTTCTCCATACCGGTCAGAAACCAGCTCACCGGTTCCATGAATCCCTCATAATTCATGATGGTATCCCACTCCCCGCCTCTGAGCCAGTTTGCGGACGCCATGTAATTCTCCGCCAGAATGATCGCTTCGGGGTTCGCTCTTTTGACCACTTCGCGGAAGCGCTGCCAGAATTTGTGGTTGAATTCCTCAGAGTGACCCAGGTCTGCGGCGACATCCAGTCTCCATCCGTCCGCGTTGTAGGGCGGGGACACCCATTTGGCCGCTATGTCCAGGACATCCTCGCACAGCTGCTCCGAGCCCTCATAATTGAGCTTGGGCAGCGTCTCAAAGCCCCACCAGCTCTCATAGGTGTCGTTGTTGGGCCATCTCTCCTCCCTGAATTCGAAGTAGTCCCTGAAAGGAGACTCCTTTCTGCCGTATGCGCCCGGCGGGAAACTGCCCGTATGGCGGTAAATATTCTCCCGGTCCATCCATTTGTGGAAATCCCCGCAGTGGTTGAAGACGCCGTCGAGGATCACGCGGATCCCCCGCTTGTGCGCCTCCGCCACCAGCTTGGCGAACAGCCTGTCACTGGCTTCTAGGTTGGCGGGATCCGTCACGCGGGCTTTGTACTTGAAGGCCTCGCTGTTGCTGTTTTCATCCTCGGTGAGAACCCTGTCATCGTCATGTACGATCCTGCCGAAGTGGGGGTCGATGTGATTGTAGTCCTGCGTGTCATATTTGTGGTTGGAGGGCGAGACGAAGATGGGATTGAGGTAGATCGCCTCGATGCCCAGGTCCTCCAGGTAGTCCAGCTTGTTGATCACGCCCTGCAGGTCGCCGCCGTAGTGCTCCCGCGTGTCGTCCGGGGCCGGGGGACAGTACCAGTCGCCGATGTGGACGACCTTGGCGCCGTTGTAGATGTATTCACCTTCTTCCACGTTGTTGGAAGGGTCACCGTTACAGAACCGGTCCGTGAAGATCTGATACATCACAGCGCCCTTGGCCCATTTGGGTATTTCAAAATCCGGCGCATAGTACCACCAGCCGCGTCTGATGCCGTTTCTCTTGCGGATCCCTATCCTCGTGTAGACGAATTCCTGATCACCGGCAATGATCCGAAAAGCATAGCGGACAGGTTCCCCCCGCGACGAGGTCTCCGCTTCGTAGTAAGTGAACCAGTTGTCCTCCTTTATGATCTGCATCGGGATCTCATCGTCATCCGTCATGAGACGACATTCGTCTGTCTCTCCGCGGGCCGCGCGGAGGCGGATGCGCAGAATGAACTGCTTTTTCCCCTTCTTTTTGGAATTTCCGATCGTCTGTACCTGCAAAAATTCTTCTGTCTGATCTGAGAACAGCGCTTTCGTATTGATTCCTGACCGATGCATACTGCCGCTCCTTCCGTAATATAAATATATAAATACAAATCTAAACGCAAAAAAGCCCCGCCGGCTCTTCGTATCGATTCTCGAACGGGCCGGCAGGGCTTGCAATCTTATGATCTTCAACGTAAAAAAGACAGCGCTTGGGGGACTGTCTTTTTTAGAGAAGGTATTCTTCTAAATGGGGTATAGCAAAAACTTATAATGTATTGGGGGGTTACA
>CADCIU010000074.1 GCA_902801585.1 uncultured Lachnospiraceae bacterium
CGTGTTCAGCATGCGGCAGCGCGTCAACATGCAGGCGGCGAACCGCGAGGTCAAAAAGCGCACCGGCGAGATCAACGCCGCGATCGAGAGCGGGATTTCCGGGATCCGCACCTCCAAGGCGTTTGCCAACGAAGAGGCCGAGGACCGGAAATTCGACGAAGCCAACGAGGCGTTCAAGGCCAGCAAAGTATCATTCTACCGCGCAATGGGTCTCTTCAACGCGGGCGTCGAGGGCACGGTCGGCCTCATGCAGGTCGCCGTCATCTCCGTCGGCGGGTTCCTCATCATGCGCGAGAAAATGAACTACATAGATCTGGTCACTTTCACGCTTTACGTCTCTACTTTTACCGCGCCGATCCGCAAGCTCATGCAGTTCATGGAGATCTACACGCAGGGCATGTCCGGTTTTGACCGGTTTGTGGAACTGATGCGGACGCAGCCCGAGATCCAGGACTCCCCGGATGCCAAAATATTGACCGACGTCAAGGGCAGTATCGCCTTTGAAGACGTGTCCTTCTCCTACAACGACGGCACGGAAGTTCTCGACCATGTAACGCTTCATATAGCGCCCGGGGAAACCGTGGCGCTCGTGGGCGAATCCGGCGGCGGCAAGACCACCATGTGCCACCTGATCCCGCGCTTTTATGATGTGAGCGGCGGACGTGTGACTGTGGACGGATACGACGTGCGCGATCTCACGCAGGAGAGTCTGCGCAAAAACATCGGCATCATCCAGCAGGATGTTTTCCTGTTTGCGGGGACCGTCATGGAGAATATCCGCTACGGGCGGCCCGAGGCGACGGACCGCGAGGTCGTGGAAGCGGCTGTCCGCGCCAGGATCCACGAAGATATCATGCAAATGCCGGACGGATATGATACGTTTGTGGGTGAGCGCGGCGTTGTGCTTTCCGGCGGACAGAAACAGAGGGTCTCGATCGCTCGTGTTTTCCTCAAAAATCCGCCCATCCTGATCCTGGATGAGGCCACTTCCGCTCTGGACAGTGTTACGGAGAAAGAGATCCAGGACAGTCTCGATGCGCTGAGCGCCGGCAAGACTTGCCTTGTCATTGCACACCGCCTCTCCACGGTGCGCGGGGCGGACCGGATCGCAGTCGTGGACGGCATGCATATTGTCGAGCAGGGAACCCGTGACGAACTGATGGCGCGCGGAGGCGCTTACGCGAAGCTGGAGCGGGCGCAGGAGCTGGCGTGAAAGTGTCAGGGGGACGGTTCTTTTGACACCTTTAGGAGACAGAGAACCGTCCCCTGTCTCCAAAAAAAAGGTGTCAAAAGAACCGTCCCCCTGACACGTGGAGGATTTGAATGCACTCAAACAACCCACCCAAACTATATTACCTGATCAAGGCCAATGCCGCGCTCTGCGCCCTGTATTTCGGACTCAGGACAGCCGTTTTTGTCGATTATTACGCGGATACTCCCGCCGCAGCAATAGCCGCCGTTTTTGTTGTCTGTGCACTTGCAGGTTTTTATTTGTCCGTCAATATCTGGTCGAAGAGGGGCCTCCTCTTTCTGAGTTTTGTTCTCATGCTCGCCGCGACAGACGTCATCTGCTTCGTGACAGCAGGTCTTTTCGGAGGTTTTGAGAACAGTACTTTTATGGTCTTGTGGGCGGGAGGTGTGTTTTGCGCCGCCGCTTACGGTCTCTTCCTCCTCTACGGACTGTATAACGAGAGACGTGTCGTCAAGAACACGCTCACCGCCTCGAGCCCCAAGCTGCATGAGCAGTGCAGACTGGCCGTGTTGTCAGATCTTCATTTCGGAACGATCCAGCCGGCCAAAATATTGACTGATACGATACAAAGGATCAACAGCGAAAAGTTTGACGGCGTCATTCTCGTCGGAGATATCGTCGACGAGCGAACCTCCAAAGAGAGTCTAAAACTTCTGTTCACCGAGCTCGCGGCCCTCGAAACGACTTACGGCACTTTTTTTGTCCATGGAAACCATGACCGTCAGGAGTGCAGAAAAGGGGACAGAACTTTTACCGACAGCGAATTCGACACTCTGATGAAAGAAGCGGGAATACGGAATATAGACGATACAGTTGTCAATCTCGGGGACAGTATCCAGCTGATCGGCAGGAAGGACTACAGTTTTAATGACAGAATGGATGTGGCCGCTCTTTTGGCAGGATCGGACCCGTCAAAATTCAGGATCGTCGCGGAACACCAGCCGGCGGATTGTGAAGAACTGTCCGAGCAGGGGGTGGACATCTGTCTGAGTGCGCATTATCACGGCGCACAGAACTGGCCCAACAACCTGATCTACAGTCTCGCCGGCATAAAATATATGGGTGAATACCGGATCGGGAGCATGATCCTGTATGTGAATTCAGGACTGGCCGGGTCAAAATACAGGATCCGGACACACGGTCACTGCGAATACTTAGAATTGAAGCTCGGTTGAAAACGGAGGTATATTATGATGACACTGAACGACTATCGAGAGCAGTTCAGAAGAAATCTGATGGTCATGTCGCGCACGGCGGTCGGAACACTGGATCTCTCTGCCAGCGCCACGAAGGCCGATTCGATGGCAGCGGGCAGCGCCGACGACGCCCAGAATCTCGCGCTGGTGAACACGGACCGCGCGATCGACTTCCTGTTCGAAAACCGGGTGCGCAGCATCAAGTCGCAGAAGGATATGGAAGATCTGATCCTGCAGACGGCAGAGATCACCAATAAAGGCATTGTCAAGGAAGGACGCCTCTTCAGGAGCGGAGAGGACAGCACCAAGTTTCCTTATGCCAGGATCAAGGATATTCCGGAGATCTGGGACTGGTTCACGAATATTTTCCTTTGGATGCTGAATTCCCAGTGCTTCGAGGTCGAGGAGGTCGCCGCATTCAGCGAATATGTCATCAATATTGCAGGGCATTTCTTCTCTGACGGCTGCGGCAAAATATCGATGCTCATAAGCACCTATGTTTTCATGCGCTATGGACTGCCCTGCCCGATGTATCGTTCGAGAGATGAGTTTTACCGCGCCGGCGTCAGGAAGGCGGCTCCGACCCTCTATGACATGCGCCATCTGCCCGCGGATTCCGAATTCTGGGAATTTGTGACCTACTATCAGAGCCTCTGCCCCAGCAAAGGCAGAGGTTATTACAACTATTTAAAGATCAATGACGACGGCTCGTTTGAAGGCCATCTGATCGGCTATCTCACAGACATGAAGAGCCATATTTTCCGCCAGAATCTGGAGGAATTCTACAGGAATCATCCCGATGCCTTTATCGAATTTGACTGCAGAGAACTTGCGTGGATCGATATGGAAGGCATCCGTGTTTTGGCAGATATGAGGGAGTCCCAAAAAAAGTTTCTGCTGAAAAATCTCAATGCCGACTGCAAGGTCCTGCTCAATGTCGAAGGATTTGAAGAATATATAGACAAGGATGATAAGCTCAGGGAGATCGACCTGAGCAGCTGCGAGAGGATCAGCGAGGGCGCGAACGGCGTCATTTACAGGGTATCCGACGAGGTGGTCGCGAAGACCTTCAAGAATGAACCGGATTATTACGATATCGTCAGGCAGAGAGTGGCCCTCAAGAATGCGCTTATTTCAGGTGTCCCTGCCCCGATCTCATTCGGATACGCCCGGTATAAGGGCAAGATCGTCACGCTGATGGAGCTGATCCATTCCAAGTCTCTCATGCAGATCATCCTGACGGAAGACGACATCGACCGGTATATCGTCCGCTATGCACAGTTTGTCAGGCAGTTCCATGAGATCCGGGAAAAGAGCAAGCTGAAGAACTTTATGAGGAATCTGTTCGGCGAGGAGATCCTGGCAAAAGCCGACAGGTGTGACAGTGTCCTGCCGGAGGAATACAGAGGCAGGGCAAGAAAGATCATTGAGGCGGTCGATGAGCCCGAATGCCTTGTGCACGGCGATATTCAGCCTAACAACGTCATGGTCAGCGAAGAGGAGATGCTGTTCATAGACTTCGACTCTTTCTCGACGGGAAAGGCGGTCTATGATATCGGAACGCTCTACAGAACTTTGTTGTGCAATGAGAACGGAGGCTTCGAGAACTTCAACTCTTTCCTCAAGATCCCCTTCGACAAGTGTGAGAGGATTTGGGATACCTTTGTCCGCGAATACTACAAAGACGAGCCGGAAGAGACCGCACAGAAGAAGATCCTGGAAGCTGAGCTGATCGGCACAGTGCTTGCCCTTGCCAAGCACATTAAAAGCGGGGCAAGGCCCGGGGCTGTTGACAAAGGGGCGGCTGAGATGGTGAGGCTGATCAACGAAATAGACGGAAAGGATTTCAGACTTGAATAAGGAAAGGAAAAGAATCATTATACAGGCTGCCGTTCTTGTGCTTTTTTGCCTGCTCTTTGTGGGCATAGGAAGGCTCATCACGGGAAACCGCTTCGAGATGACGATCAATTTGGGTGACCAACAGAATGTCAAGTCGACGGAAGATGTCCGGATCACCTGGGAAAACGACAGGGCAATGACGGTATCTGAAGTCTCGGTCAAGGACAAGGAACTATACATAGCGCTCGCACCGGACGGAGCGGGCGACTATGGGATGAACGTGACGGACGCCGACGGATCGAGCCTGTTCTATGATCAGTTGCATGTGGATGCGCTCGGGACGACCTATTCCATGCAGACCAGAAATTATACCGGCGACAATGCAGTGATCAGGGGAGTCGCCCTCCTGTATGTGGGACTTGCCTTGATCTGCCTTCTGCATTTCAAAAACCTGAGCGGCCCGATGATCTATTCCTACGACGCGATCTGGTCCTTGGGCGTGGGCGTGTTCTGCATGGTTGCAGGACTGAACTTTATCAATATTTTCATCCGCCGGATCCTTCAAACGGACACAACGTGGATGCGCTATATCTATGAGTCTTTCAGCATGTCGGGATGGATATTTATGATCGTGACTTCTCCGCTGTTGCTGATTTTCTCACTCCTTATGATCATCAGCAATATTGCTCTTCTGCGACATGAGAGCGTTAGGGTGCAAAATATACTGGGCCTCGGGATCGGTGTCGGGATGATCGCTCTGGAACTTTTGGGGGCATGGATTTTTACCCGCAATGTGAGCGGCTCCGAAATGCTTGTGCGGATCTTCTACACGCTGAGCAGTGTGTATTACACAGTGTTTACATATTTCGAGTGCATTCTGATCGGCTCAGTTGTCTGCGGCCTGCGGGCAGCCAGGCATATACCGGCACCGGGGCAGGACTATATTCTGATCTTAGGGTGCGGCTTCAGGAAAGACGGAACGCTGCCGCCGCTTCTTCGCGGAAGGGTCGACAAGGCAATCGAATTCTGGAGAATGCAGAAAGAGAAGCTGGGAAAAGAAGCGGTCCTGATCCCGTCCGGCGGCCAGGGCGGCAATGAGCCCATGCCGGAAGCGGAGGCGATGAGGCGGTATATCCTCGAGTGCGGTATCCCCAAAGAGGCGATCCTGAAGGAGGACAAGTCGAGGAATACATATCAAAATATGGCCTTCTCCAAGAAGCTGATCGAGGAGAGGGAGGGCAGTGCGGATGACAAAAATGTCATCTTTGTGACGACCAATTACCATGTCTTCAGAAGCGGAGTCTGGGCCGGGCTTGCAGAACTGCGCGCGGAGGGACTGGGCAGCAAGACTAAGTGGTGGTTCTGGCCCAATGCCTTCATTCGGGAGTGTATCGGACTGCTCGCGAACAGGATCGTGCCGGAGATCATCTTCCTGGTCATTCTGGTCATCCTCTACGGCGGTATTGCGTCGCTGGTGGTGTGAATTAAGTAAGGGAGGAACTATGATCTACACAGTCACTTTAAATCCCTCGCTGGATTATATTGTTTCTGTTCCCGGGTTCGAGCTGGGCAGGACCAACCGCACGGTCTACGAACAGATCCTGGCGGGCGGAAAAGGAATCAATGTCACGACCGTGCTCACCAATCTGGGCATAGAGAGCACGGCACTGGGCTTTATTGCCGGTTTTACCGGCGATGAGCTGATCCGCAGGATGAAGGAGATGGGACTGAAGAATGATTTCATCCGCATCGACAGCGGGCTGACAAGAATAAATGTGAAGCTGCGGGATTTCGACGGGACAGAGATCAACGGAATGGGACCTGTCTTTCGTCAAAACAGCATGGAAGCCCTGATGGAGAAGCTTCGGCGCATGGAAGCAGGCGATACGCTGGTCCTTGCCGGAAGCATTCCGGAGAGCATGCCGGGGACCATCTACTCGGATATTCTTGATGAACTGGACGGGAGAGGCATTCGCTTTGTCGTGGACGCGTCAAAAGATCTGCTTCTGAATGTACTGCCGTATAAGCCGTTCCTGATCAAACCCAATCACCATGAGCTGGGGGAGATCTTCGGCGTCACACTGGATACCCGAGAATCGGTCGTTCCGTACGCGGCGAAACTTCAGGAGATGGGCGCGAGAAATGTGCTGGTCTCCATGTCGGGGAAAGGCGCCGTGCTTCTCGATGAGGAAGGCGGCACACATATGCTTCCCGCACCGAAAGGGACGCTGGTCAATGCAGTGGGCGCAGGTGACTCGATGGTGGCGGGCTTTCTTGCAGGATGGGAGGAAGCGCATTCTTATGCGCATGCGTTCCGCATGGGGGTTGCGGCCGGCAGTGCCAGTGCTTTTTCGAATTATCTGGCCACGCGGGACGAGGTGATGAAGGTGCTGAGCGCCGGGTGGTGACACGGGCGCTTTGGCGCAGATTTTTCAGGTGCTGTATTTTGACACCGGGACATTTGAGACGGGAGGTTTATTATGCCTGCAGTATATGCGCATTACAGGTTCGGACAGGACGTGCTGAGGAGACTGCCTGAGAAGTACAAAGACGTTATATTGGAAGAGGAGGACCTGTTCAATATTGGCGTGCAGGGGCCGGATCTTTTATTCTATTATAAGCCCTTCTCACATGATCCGCTGCATGCAGAGGGCGGGAGGATGCATCACCTCACAGGGAGGGAGTTCTTCACGCAGGCCGGCAAGACTTTTGTGGAACGGGGGCCCCGCAAGGCAGATTATGCATATCTGTGCGGATTTTTGTGCCATTACGCGCTGGACCGCGCGTGTCACGGCTATATCATTGCGATGGAGGAGCGCGGAGAGGTCTCGCACGCGGAGATCGAGAGTGAACTTGACCGGAGCCTTTTGGAAGAAGACGGTATTGATCCTATCCGCACAAATCTGGGGGCGCAGATTCATGCTACGAAAAGGGCGGCCTCGGTGATCGCGCCCTATTTCCCGGGAGTGGAACAGAAAGTGGTTTTTCGGGGGATTCAATCCCTTAACAGGTTCAATCTTTTGCTCACGCTGCCCGGGCGGCTGGGATATCAGTGGGTCGACCGGATTTTGCAGCGTCTGCCTTCTTACGAGTTCATTCATGGGCATATGATCAATCTGGAGCCGGATCCGCTCTGCGCGCAGAGCAATTCGGACTTGCGGAAGATCTATGAGAATGCGATCGAGGATGCGTGCCTTTTCATCCGGAACTTTGTGCCGGCTGTTCGGGGGCGGAAAGAATGGAGTCCGCTCATGGATGATAATTTCGAATCGAAGCGGGGGTGAGGGGGCTGTTGCATTCAAAGACTGTGAACAGTGACAGTCTCGTAAAAACAATGTCTGTTACTCGGATGACTTCGTTGCATGACTGTAGTATAATAATTGAATTGAAAACTTTCACCGGCACCGTTCTGGAAGAGGATATGGAATATGATGATTAAGAGGTTTATTAGAAAGATTTTCGCAGCCGCATGTGCATTGCTGCTCCTGTCGATGTCAGGAGCGCTTTACGTTGCTGCCGATACCGTTCAGCAGCCGGACGGGGCGGCACAGGATGGAAACGGAGAGAAAGAGGCACAGCGGCTGATGATTCGGGAGCCGGGAACGTATACCCTGACGGGCAGCATGAAAGGCACCGTCTATGTCGATCCCGGGAAAGGCGATGTGAAGCTGATCCTGGATAATGCGGATATCGAAGGTGTCTCGGAACCCGCCATTATGGCAGTGAGCGGCGACAGTCTTACCATAGAGATGACAGAGCGCTCATACAACCGGCTGGCTGACACCGGTAACAATGTGGAAGATGCGGCCGTGCTGAGTCTGGTGGACACGACCTTCCGGGGCTGCGGATGTCTGCAGACAGAAGGGAACAAGCGCTTCGGGATCCGGACGGAAGAGGCTGACCTGACATTTGCGCGCGGCAAGTATCTGTTTGTGTCCAAGGAAACAGGAATCGTTATGGACGGACAGAATGCGGGCACTCTGTATCTGACAGGCGGGTGCGTGTTCGTCAACGCAGGGAAGGATCCTTCTGTTAAGGCAGAATTCGTGGAGAAGACGGCGGGAATGCTGGAGGAAACGGAAAAAACCGACGTGCGTA
>CADCIU010000075.1 GCA_902801585.1 uncultured Lachnospiraceae bacterium
CGGCCTGCAGCATGGGTGTTTGCCGCTCGGCGAGCCGCATCGCGATCTTCCATGAGAACAAGGTCAATATGATCAACCGCCTGACGACTCTGATCGGCGGCAGTGAAGTAAATATCTCTGAGATGACCAGTAAATCCAAGGGAGACGTCGAGTATACGATGTTTGACCTGGACGCTCCGATCAGCAAGGAGCTGGTGGACAAAATATCGCAGATCCCCAGCGTATGGAGAGTAAGGATCATTAAATAAGCAATATGGATGATAAAAGAGGCTGTAAAGAAATGGGGGGGGGATGCCTCCAGAGCTTTGCGGCTTCTTTTTTGCTGAATGCAGTTCAATGCAACATTTTGCCAAGTTTTCAGTTATACTTGGTTAATAGAGACCGGACACACAGTTTACACAGACAGGCTTTATATTGTCCGAGAGGCCTTTTCATGTTGGAAGGAACAGACTATGGATGAAAGAAATAATATGAACGAATATCTCAAATGGAGGGGTGACCTGACTTTTGACAGGGATCCGTTCAATGATGTTGATAATCTGATCCTGGCTCAGCTGGCTTACGTGGATTATGACGGCATAGTCTTCGAGTCCAGGGATTATCCGATGCCGATCAAAGACGTCTGCCGCAGATACTGGGAGATCCATACCGTAGAGGAAATAAGAAACAGAGAGAGCTTTTCCAAGCGCTCTCCTTTCCTGCTCAGGCCTGCTGCGGAGAGTAAGCGGTTTGGAAACACGAAGATGTGCGGCTATGTCAATTTTGTGAGCAAGAGCGCTGAGGCGCAGATGTCTGCTGTCCAGTTTGAGCTTGAGGACGGAACGGTCTATGTGGCGTTTCGCGGCACCGATGAGACCCTGGTCGGCTGGAAGGAGGACTTCAATCTCTCTTACATGTCCAGTACGGAGGGGCAGAAGCTTGCGGTCGATTATTTGAGGAAGAACTTCAGCGATACGACGCTGAAACTGAGAGTGGGAGGCCACTCGAAGGGAGGAAACTTTGCCGCGTTCGCGTCATCCTTCGCGGGAGCCCGGGTTCAGAAACAGATCCTGGCAGTATATTGCAATGACTCTCCGGGATTCAGAGACGAAGTTACATCCAGGCCCGAATACAAAGAGATCATGGACCGCACGATCAACATAATCCCCCAGGACTCCATTATCGGGCGTCTCCTCAATGGGGGACGAAGCGCGACCGTTGTAAGGAGCAGCCGGAAGGGAATCATGCAGCACGACGCGCTGTCGTGGGAAGTGCTGGGAAACCGCTTTGTCAACACACAGAGGTCGGGAGACAGCATTTATCTTGAAAAGGTGCTGAATGAGTGGCTTGAGAATGTCGACGACGCGGCACGGCGGGTCTTTGTGGATCAGATCTTCGGGATCCTGCAGGCGCTGGGCGCCGACACCTTGAAGGATATGAAAGATATCAGCCTCAGAGACCTGGCGGACGCGATCCAGATGGTGAAGGGGCTTCCCAAAGAGCAGCAGTCGGAGATGTCCGATGTGATCAAAAAGCTCGTCGCCAGCGGCAGCAAGAACTTCTATGAGGAGATGGAGCAGAGAGACGGGCTCGTCCCTGATGTGTTCAAGAAACTGCTGGAGCTGAAGGGAAAGATCAGCGAGGCCAGAAAGACAGCGGAGTACGCCAGACTCGGAGTGCAGGCGGCAAGGGCGCAGAGAGCGCAGCTGACTAAAGAGGATACCGAAGAAGTGCAGCCGGCGGAAGAGAATAGCGAAAAAGCGCTCTTAATGGAAGAACTCGCAAAAAGAGCGCTGAAAGAAGGAATTTTGATCGGGGACGGCAAAACAGATGACACAGATGGAGAAGATCCGCAGTAAAACTGCCGGACGGATACTGGAAGAGGTCAGTTCCGTTAAAAGAAAGAACGCAGTCCTGATCCCTCTGGTGGAGACCGGCGGAGAGCTCTGCATCCTGTTTGAGGTCCGCCAGACGGGGATCCGGCAGGGAGGCGAGATCTGCTTTCCGGGCGGAAGGATCGAGGAAAACGAGACCGCGGAGGAAGCTGCGGTCAGGGAGACGTCGGAGGAACTTCTGATCCCGCGTGGGAAGATCGAGGTGATCGCTCCCATGCATACCATGGCGGGACCGGGCGGCGCGAAGATCAGTTCCTGCCTCGGTATTTTGCATGATTACGAGGGGACCTTCTCCAAAGAGGAGGTTGAAAGGGTTTTCTGCGTGCCCCTGAGCTGGTTTGCGTCTCACGAGCCTCGGACCAGCGATGCGGCTATGGTAGTGAAGACGCCGGAGGATTTTCCCTATGAACTCCTGCCGGGCGGGGCGGACTACCCATGGCACAGAATCCCGCGCAGATTCTATTTCTACGAGAGCGAAGGCGGGGTGATCTGGGGGATCACGGCGCAGCTTCTGTACCATTGTCTGAAAGTGATCCTGGGGGACAATGCAGAAATGACGCATTCCGATCGGGAAGACCGGGGGATCCGCTCATGAAGCGCAGGCTTATATTTGCGGTGACGCGGGAGATGGCAGGAAAAAGCGTCAGGCAGTTCCTGCAGGAAGAACTCTCTTTCTCAGCACATCAGATCAGCAGGCTCAAATTCCAGGAGGAGGGGATCCGCATAGGCGGGGAGAAAGTCTATGTCAGCCATGTTCTTAAGGAAGGCGAAGTCCTGACGGTCGGGCTCACGGAACAGGTCCTCAGAAGAGATACGGAAGGCGGAAGACCGGGCAAGATCTGGGAGGCCCCGGCTCCGGAATTATCAAAATATCCCCTGCAGGTCCTGTACGAGGACAGTGACCTGCTGATCGTCAACAAGCCGGCAGGTATGGTCTGCCACCCCTCTCCCGGTCATTACAGCGATACGCTCGCCAATCAGGCTGCGGCGCATCTGGGCGGAACGGGCACCGCGATGGACATGAGGGTGACCGGAAGGCTGGACAGAGATACTTCGGGTATTGTGACTTTTGCCGGAAATTCGGAAGCGGCTGCGATGATCCAGAGGCAAAGGGAGGACGGAAGGCTGATCAAGATCTATCTGGCCCTTGCGGAAGGAAGATTTGAGCTGTCGGAGGGCGCTGTCGACTGCCCTCTTCGCAGAGAAGCACCGGGCTCCCCCCGCATGATCTGCGCACCCGACGGAAAAACGGCGCGTACTTTTTACAGAGTGCTGGCAGAGACAGAGGGACCTGATGGTGATCCGAGGACACTGCTGGCCTGCCGGATCGAGCACGGCAGAACACACCAGATAAGGGTCCACATGGCCCATATCGGACATCCCCTTGTGGGAGATCCGCTGTACGGAAACGGGACCTTGCGGGAAACAATGGGTCTTCACGCCTGGAAGTTATCTCTGCAAAAACCTTTCGGAACGGAGCGGATTGAGATTACATCTGAGAAGCCCGGCTGGGCGGCGTTTTATAAAAACGAGCCGGATATACGCATTTTCGGGAAGCCATTTGTGAAAAATTGACCAAGATACAGTATAATGTACAGCAGGAGGCGAGGACAGGGAATGTCGGAGCGGGATATTACGAGAACAGAATATCGTGTGAACATTGATCCCGAGGGGATCATACCGCGGATCAGGAACTTCTGCCTGGACATGGACGGCACGGTCTATCTGGATAATCTCTGGATTGACGGAGCCAAGGACTTTCTGGCGGAGCTCACAGCTACGGGCAGAAAGTACTGTTTTATGACAAATAATTCCTCCAAGAGCGCGTCGATCTATGTTGAGAAGCTCCTTAATATGGGCCTTGTGATCGATCCGGAGAAGCAGCTGATCACTTCCGGACACGCGACGGTGGATTATCTCAAACGGAAATATCCGGGAAAGCGCATCTATCTCTTCGGAAATCCGATGGTGAAGATGGAGTTTGAGGCCAGAGGCGTTCTGATCGACGAGGAGCATCCGGATATGGTGGTCACCAGCTTCTGCACGAGTTTCCACTACAGAGACCTGTGCAGGCTCTGCGATCTGGTCAGGGAGGGACTTCCCTATGTGGCTACACACCCGGATTTCAACTGCCCGACGAAGACCGGTTTTATTCCGGACATCGGATCGCTCAGCGCGTATGTGGAGGCGTCCACCGGGCGCAGGCCGGACAAGGTGGTAGGAAAGCCCGAGGCGGAGATCATTGAGTACGCGATGAGGACCATGGGGGCGAAGCCTGAGGAGTCCTGTGTTGTAGGAGACCGGCTTTACACGGATGTGAAATCCGGCGTGAACAACGGGCTGTACGGCATCTTTGTACTGAGCGGCGAGGCACAGCTGAAGGACCTGCCGGATTCGGATGTTAAGCCGCATCTGATCTTTGATTCGGTGAAAGAGATCATACCGTATCTCTGAAGACCGATCATCGGAGACAGATGACGAGGAGCGATTATGGAAGCAAGAGAAATACTGGAACTGGTGAAAAACGGTTCAATGAGCGTCGAGGAGGCGGAGGGCTTTTTTCGCAGGCAGCCATTCGAGGACATGGGGTATGCCAAGCTGGACCTGCACCGCAGAATACGATCCGGATTTCCGGAAGTGATCTTCTGCAGCGGCAAACCTGACGAATTTCTTATAAATATCTTTCAGAGAATGGCGGAGAATGAAGGTCAGGCCTTCGGCACCAGAGCAACTGCTGAGCAGTACGAGATGGTCAGAAAGGTGATCCCGGATATACAGTACGATCCTGTCTCGCGGATCCTGAAGCTGGAGAGGACTCCCAAAGAGAAAAAAGGTCTTATTGCGGTGGTCACCGGCGGCACGGCGGACATCCCCGTGGCTGAGGAGGCGGCGCAGACTGCGGAATATTTTGGCTCAAAGGTGGAACGGATCTACGATGTGGGAGTCAGCGGGATCCATCGGCTGCTCTCGCAGACGCAGAGGATCCAGGAGGCCAACTGCATTGTTGCGGTGGCCGGCATGGAGGGCGCGCTGGCAAGTGTAGTGGGAGGCCTGGTGAGCAACCCGGTCATCGCGGTGCCGACTTCCGTGGGATACGGAGCGAATTTCGGCGGCCTTTCGGCCCTGATGACAATGATCAATTCATGCGCGAACGGGATCGCGGTAGTGAATATCGACAATGGATACGGAGCAGGTTATATGGCGACACAGATCAACCGCCTGGCCTGCGGAGGGAATAAATCGGATGCAAAACAGTGATAAGATCCTTTATCTGGAATGCGGGACAGGAATCAGCGGCGACATGGCTGTGGCCGCGATGCTCGATCTGGGGGCGGATCAGGAGAAACTCCTGAAGGTCCTGGAGGGGATTCCCGGACATGGCTTCAAGGTGCAGATCAGCAGAGTGAAGAAAGCGGGAATAGACTGCTGTGACTTCAATGTGATCCTCGATGAGGAACATGACGGTCATGATCACGATATGGAGTACCTGTACGGACATCTCGATGGGGAAGGCGGGCATTCTGCTCACACGCATAGCCACGACCATGACCATCACCATGATCATGGCGACGACCATGACCATCACCATGATCATGACCACGACCATGAACATCATCATGATCACCCGCATAGTCACCATCATCACCATACAGGAATGAAAGAGATCCGGGAGATCATCGGAAATTTGGAAATGACAGAAGGGGCCAGGGCCCTGGCGCTGCGGATCTTTGAGATCCTGGCACAGGCTGAGTCCGAGGCACACGGAGTACCTGTCGATGAAGTGCATTTCCACGAAGTGGGAGCGATCGATTCTATCGTCGACATTGTGGCGGCGGCGGTATGTTTCGACGATCTCGGGATCAGGAATGTGGCTGTGACGGGGATCGCGGAGGGAAGCGGCACGGTGCGCTGCCAGCACGGGATCCTGCAGGTACCTGTACCTGCGGTGGCGAATATAGCGAAGGCGCACAGGCTGCCGATGCAGTTCACTTCCAGAAAAGGAGAACTGGTAACTCCGACGGGGGCTGCTATTGTGGCAGCGCTGATGACCCGCGGGGATCTGCCGGAGCGCTTTGTGATCGAAAAAACCGGACTCGGCGCCGGAAAGAGGGAATATGAGATTCCCAGTATCCTGCGGGCGATGGTGATCGAATCCGGCAGCCAGGCGAATAAAGCCGGACACAGGGAAGATACCGTGTGGAAACTGGAGTGTGACATTGATGACAGCACGGGTGAGCAGCTCGGTTACGCGCTGGAGAAACTCTATCAGGAGGGCGCGCGGGAAGCTCATTTCGCACCGGTCTTTATGAAGAAGAACAGGCCGGGGTGGGAACTCACGGTGATCTGCGACAGGGAGCATCTTCAGAAACTGGAAGATGTGATCTTTAGTCAGACGACTACCATCGGGATCCGGAGACAGGAGATGGAGCGCACTGTTTTGACAAGGAAAACGGTGGACGTGAAGACCCGGTTCGGGGTGATCCCCGTAAAAGTCAGCGGGGAAGGTACTTACAAGAGGGTCCATCCGGAGTATGAAATAGTCAGCGGAGCGGCGTCGGAGCACGGAGTTCCTTTCGGTGCGGTCTACGATGAAGTGTTGACAATGGCATATAGAAATGATGATATTTCTTAGCAGAAAGGCGGAGTAAGACTGTGAAAACTTTTAGTGTAATCAGAAACAAACCGGATTTTGCGGAAGTATATGAGCAGGAGTATTCTTACGTGTACAACTACATCTATATGCAGGTGATGCACAGAGAGAATACGGAAGACCTGGTAAGTGATATATTCATGAGGGCGATGTCCCATTACGACAGTTTCGACCCCTCAAAGGCATCGGTGCGCACATGGCTGTGCACGATCGCGAGGAACTGCCTGATCGATTATTTCCGCAAGAACGGTCGGAGAAAGACTGAGAATCTGGACGACGCTCCGGAGCCCTCAGCAGTTGATGAGTATGACATCCTTAAAAATCCGATCAACAAGGAAGTATACCGGCTGCTTGAGAAACTCAGCGATGAGGAGAGGGAACTGCTCAGCATGATCTATGTGCAGGAGCTCAAGAACCCGCAGATCGGAGAGATCCTGGGCATCAATGCCAAGGCTGTAAGCGAAAGACACAGGCGCCTTCTGGCAAAACTGCGTGCGATGGAAAAAGGAAAGAACAGCGGAGATTTTCTCGACTACTCGTAAAGGCTGTCTGTCAGGAATGCCGGTAAGGGCGGTGCTCAGTCCAGTTTCTTGCCGATGGTAAGACGGTTTTCGTTATCGGCGTACTCGTAGGACAGAGAATCGGAGTACTTCTGCACAAGAAAGATCCCCAGGCCGCCTATCGGCCGTTTCTCAGCAGGGGCGGTGACATCGGGAGACTGCTTGCGGAGCGGGTCATAGGGAATGCCGCTGTCACGGAAGGTCAGGGACAGGAAATTCTGCTCCCGGTCAAGAGAAAGATCCAGGGATACCATTCCGGTACCGTCAGGGTACGCATAACTGGCAACGTTAATGAAGACCTCCTCGACGACCATGTCGAGCTCGAAGAGGGTGCGCATGCTGCAGGATGCGGAGTCAAGAAAACTGCGCACTTGCTCCTGTGCGGCGGCAAAATTCTCCGGAACGGCTGGCAGTGTGATGGTATGAGTGCTTACCGCTGAATTATTGTTGATCGGCTTGAGATCGCCCATAGGACAGTTCCTTTCGAAAGCCTGGTGGCAGATTAAAAATCTTTGCTGATTACGAGTACTTAGTATATTATATTACAGTATTCGTAGAAATGATAATTTTCTAAAAAAATTTTCCATTCCTCATGGATGATCGCAGAAAACGGCGTATATAGTTATAAATAAAGCAAAGGGGGTAGCGAGATGAGCTCCATGAACAAAAATTTACTTGATATGATCGCTCGCGCTGATTTTAGTTCGGAGACCGATTTCAAGAGCGTCCTCAGAAAGAGATTGTTTGAGAGCGGCGCAAATAAGAAATCCGGGATCCTGCAGTTCCAGCGTTTATCTGATATGGAATTGAATATGGTATCCGCAGCAGGAGATATGGATTATCTCAGGCAGCAGGAGCAGAAAAATAAAAACGAGAAGAATCAGTGATGAGAACGGAAATCCAACAGCCGCGGCGCTAAGTACAGTGCACCGTGGCTCTTTTCTGTGTGAGGAGGGGTTTGTCAGAGCACAGACCCTCTTTTTTTATTGTAATTTTCAGAAGGTCGTGGAATAATTTGGTAGGAAATGTGTTGGTCAGCATCATTGAAAGGAGCCAGACAAAAATGGATTACGGTCAGATCGCGCTGGAAAAGCACGCGCAGTGGAAGGGCAAAATAGAGGTCACAGCCAGAGCATCGCATACACGCCCGGAGTAGCGGCGCCCTGTCTTGAGATACAGAAACACCCTGAGAAGAGCTATGAGCTCACCAGAAGATGGAATACAGTAGCGGTAGTTACCGACGGAACCGCGGTCCTTGGCCTTGGCGATATCGGCCCGGAAGCCGGAATGCCTGTCATGGAGGGCAAATGTGTCCTGTTCAAGGCGTTCGGCGATGTGGACGCGATCCCGCTGTGCGTCAGGACGCATGATGTGGATGAGATCGTCCGCACAGTGAGCCTTCTCGCAGGTTCCTTCGGCGGAATCAACCTCGAGGACATCGCGGCACCCAGATGCTTTGAGATCGAGAAAAAGCTCAAGGAGTGCTGTGATATTCCGATCTTCCACGATGACCAGCACGGAACTGCCGTGATCACACTGGCAGGCCTTATGAACGCGCTCAAGGTCGTGGGCAAGAAGATCGAGGATGTCAAGATCGTCACTTCCGGAGCAGGCGCGGCAGGCATTGCGATCATAAAGCTTCTTATGGCTATGGGCCTTAAGAACGTCATCATGACGGACCGCAAGGGCGCGATTTATGAAGGAAGAGACGGCCTTAATCCTGTCAAGGAAGAGATGGCGAAGATCACCAACTTTAATCGCGAAGCGGGAACGCTGGCAGATGTGATCAAGGGCGCAGACGTTTTCATCGGCGTATCCGCTCCCGGTACTCTGACACAGGATATGGTCCGCAGCATGGCGAAGGATCCCATCATCTTCGCGTGCGCAAATCCGACACCGGAGATCTTCCCGGACGAAGCTAAGGCAGCGGGCGCGGCAGTCGTTTCCACCGGCCGCAGCGATTTCCCCAACCAGATCAACAACGTGCTCTGCTTCCCCGGAATCTTCCGCGGCGCGCTGGATGTTAGGGCGAGCGATATCAACGACGCTATGAAGATCGCCTCGGCGAAAGCACTGGCAGGTCTTGTCTCTGACGAGGAACTCTGTGCAGACTCTATTCTGCCCAAGGCATTTGATCCGCGCGTCAAGGATGCAGTCGC
>CADCIU010000076.1 GCA_902801585.1 uncultured Lachnospiraceae bacterium
TCCCCGTACCGCTGGTGGTTCTCCAACCTGCAGTTCGGTCCCGGAAATCCGCTCGGCGATCCAGTCACCTACGACAGCTGGGGCGGGGACTGGAATCTCGTGAAGCTGAACCTCGCCCATCCGGATCCGGAAAAACTCAGGGAGATCCAGAGCAGATATTACGGACACCTTCGCGTGGCATCCCTTCTGGGGGCGGGCGTTGTGGGAACCGAGACGGGCGCTCCTAACGCCCAGTACAAGATGGACGCCAATACGCACTCCGAGGAGGCGCTCGATTCCTTCATCCGCGGCCTGGAACCTGTCGTCGAGAGAGCCGAGAAATGCGGCGTGACCATGGCCATCGAGCCCGTATGGAAGCATATCGTGTACAGCCCCGACAGGGCGGTCAAAGTGCTGGAGGCCATTCCGAGCCCCAACCTGCGGATCATCTTCGACCCGGTAAATATTCTGTATCCCGGGAATCTCGATGAGCGCGACAAGGTGATCGGAGAGGCCATGGAGAAGCTTTGTGACCGCATCGCGGTAGTGCATTTAAAGGACTGTGTCCCCAGCGGGGACGACCTCAAGAGCATCGCGGCGGGAACAGGCGTCATGGATTACACGGAGATCCTCCGGGTCATAAAGGCGAGGAAGCCGTATATCCACACAACGCTGGAAAACACCACCGACGAGAACGCGGTGAGTTCCAGAAAATTCCTGCAGGAGCTCTACGACAGTCTTTAACGGTGCGGGTCCCGGTCTGCGGCAGGGACAAAGAACATAGCACAAAGGAGGAGAATTATGATTCACAAAAATCCGCTTTTAAGTGAAGTCGGCGGACAGAAATTTATTACTTTCGGCGAGATCATGCTCCGCCTTACACCGCCCAACTATGGCAAGATCCGTGTGGCGAACAGCTTCGAGGCAAGCTACGGCGGAAGTGAGGCCAACATCGCACTGGCTCTTGCGAACTTGGGAGTGGACAGTACTTTCTTTACCGTAGTGCCCAACAATTCTCTGGGCAAGAGCGCCGTGCGTATGCTCCGAAGCAACGATGTGCACTGCACGCCGGTGATCCTTTCCACCAAAGAGGAGACCCCGACCCACAGGCTGGGGACCTACTATCTGGAGACCGGCTACGGAATCCGCCCCAGTAAGGTCACGTATGACCGCAAGCACAGCGCGATCACAGAATATGATTTTTCCGGGATCGATCCGAAGGAGCTGCTGGAAGGATTTGACTGGCTGCACCTGAGCGGCATCACGCCGGCCCTGAGCGAGAGCTGCGCGGATTTCATGCTCCGACTGATGCAGACCGCCAAGGATATGGGCCTGACGGTGAGCTTCGACGGCAACTTCCGAAGCCTTCTGTGGACCTGGGATGAGGCGCGCGATTTCTGCACCAGGTGCCTGCCCTATGTGGATGTGCTTTTCGGCATCGAGCCCTATCATCTCTACAGAGATGACGAGGATCCTTCCAAGGGAGATTACAAGGACGGGATCCCGCTGCAGCCTTCCTACGAGCAGCAGGACGAGGTCTTCCAGGCCTTCGTGGAAAAATATCCCAACATCCGCTGCATCGCAAGGCATGTCCGTTACGCGCACTCCGGCAGTGAGAACAGCCTGATGGCCTACATGTGGTTCAAAGGGCACACCTTCGAGAGCCGCATGTTCACGTTCAACATCCTGGACAGAGTCGGCGGCGGCGACGCGTTTGCCAGCGGTCTGATCTATGCCTATATGCATCATTTCAAACCTATGGATATGGTGAACTTCGCGGTGGCTTCAAGTGTTATCAAGCACACGATCCACGGCGATGGAAATATCACAGATGATGTCGACAGCATCATCAACCTCATGAACATGAACTACGATATCAAGCGCTGATATCACAACAAGAAAAGGAGAACAACATATCATGAAACCGTTTATGGACAAAGATTTCCTGCTGGAAACCGAGACCGCGAAGCACCTGTTCCACGATTATTCTGATCCGATGCCTTTGGTAGATTACCATTGCCACATCTCTCCCAAGGAGATCTATGAGGACCGCCGCTTCAACAATATCGCTGAGGTATGGCTGGGCGGAGAGAACCCGGACGGCACTTATTTCGGTGACCACTACAAATGGCGTGTAATGCGTTCCAACGGAACACCGGAAGAGTATATCACAGGCCACAAGCCGGACTTCGAGAGATTCGTGAAATTTGCGGAAGCTCTTGAGATGGCGATCGGAAACCCGATGTATCACTGGTCCAACGCCGAGCTGCACAAATATTTCGGCATCACTGAGCCCCTGACAGTCGAGAACGCCAAGGAGATCTGGGACAAGACCAGCGACATGCTTCAGAATGACCCTAACATGTCCGTCCGCGGCCTGATCAAGCAGTCTAACGTGGCTTTCATCGGCACAACTGATGATCCGATCGACAGCCTGGAGTGGCACGAGAAGATCGCTGCAGATCCTTCGATCGAAGTCAAGGTCTGCCCTTCCTATCGTCCCGACAAAGCGATCAACATCAACAAGGAAGGCTTTGCGGAGTACATCGGCAAGCTCGCAGCATCCGTTGGCAAAAAAGAGCTGGCCAGCGCTCAGGAAGTCATCGACGCCCTGATCGAGCGCCTTGAGTTCTTCGCCAAACTCGGCTGCCGCGCAAGCGACCACGGCCTGGATTACATTCCTTTCCGTCCCGCAACGGCTGAGGAAGTTGACGCTGTTTATAAGAAAGTTATGGCAGGAGAAACTATTACTGTTGAAGAAGCTGAAAAGTATCAGACTGCAGTTCTGCTGGCTCTGGCCAAAGCTTATCACCGTCTTGACATCGCGATGCAGATCCACTATTCCTGCTACCGCAACGCCAACGAGAGGATCTTCCGCAAGATGGGTCCCGACACCGGCGTAGATATGATCGCGCAGAACACTTGCGGCGAGGACATCGCACGCATGCTGTCCGCACTGGATATGACAAATGAGTGCCCCAAGACCATCATCTATTCCCTGAATCCCGCTGACAACGAGCAGATCGGCACGATGCTGGGCTGCTTCCAGTCTGATGAGGTGCCCGGAAAGATCCAGCACGGCAGCGCATGGTGGTTCAATGACACCAAGAGCGGTATGGAGGACCAGATGAAGTCCCTCGCAAACCTCGGCCTTCTGGGCAACTTCGTAGGAATGCTGACAGACTCCAGATCCTTCCTGTCCTATGCAAGACACGACTACTTCCGCCGCATTATGTGCAACCTGATCGGCAAATGGGTTGAGAACGGCGAGTATCCCAACAACGAGGCTTCTCTTAAGAAGATCGTCGAGGGTATCTCCTACAAGAACGCAGCGAGATATTTCGGACTGTGATCTGTATGAAAAACTGAATAAAACGGCCGAAAAGTGCCGCCGCATTAAAAAATGCGGCGGCATTTTTTTGTCTGTTTTTTGACAAAGCAGTAAAAAATGCCCCATCCAAATTGTTAAATTTTTATATTAGTTTAAATATAGTTTTGTCTGGTTTAGTAATTGTTTATATTTATCTTCCATTTTAAGTATGCGCATTGTATAATTTAGTAGATACATTTTCGAACACAGCCTGGCTCAAAAAGGGAGGTGACAATGTTTTTTTGTAACGTCAGCATCGCTGAGAAGTACAACTATTTAGATGAGAAATTTACGGTTGCGTACAAATGGCTTGCCGAGACTGATATTAAGAATCTGCCGGAGGGCTTCTATCCGCTGATGGGAGACGATGTCATCGCAGGGGTTCAGGAATATTCAACTTCACCGTGGGAAGAGAGGAGATTCGAGACACATGAGAAGTATTTCGATATCCAGTACATGGTGACAGGGGATGAGATGTTCGGCGTATGTAAGAGGGACGGACTTAAGGAGATCGACAGGATCGATGAGAATGACGTTGTGTTCTACAGCGATCCGGATCTCTACGGACAGGTGCTCCTGCGGGAAGGCGATCTCATCGTCGTAGCACCCGAGGACGCCCATAAACCCCGCTGCGCGGCAGGCGCGCCCGCTCCGGTCAAGAAGGTCGTTGTAAAAGTCAAAATATAACTGTTTCAACACATGTTTAATAAGTAAGGAGGTTAATTATGCAAGTAGTATACGATATGGGTAATGGCATGCGCATGGTCGATCTTTCCAAACTGGTAGATCCGGCAACCGAGACCAGAAGATGCAAACTGTACCGCTTCAACACAGGCGGCCCGATCCCGGATTTCCACACCAATTTCGATATCATGAGCCACCTGGGAACTCATGCGGAATGCCCTTATCACCACGATGATAACTGGCCGGATGTCACGGGACTTCCTCTGACAACCTTCGTAGGCCGCGGCGTCTATGTGGACTTCAAGGATACTGTAGCTCCCTACACACACATCACGAAAGCTGACCTTGACAGAGCAGCTTACAAGGTAAAAGAGGGCGATATCGTCATCATCGATTCCTCCTATAAGCTTGAGCCCTTCACCAAGCTGACCAACACAGAAGTTGATAAGAGACTCCTGATCGACGCTGAGTCCGCAGAGTGGTTCCGCGATCACAAGGTCAAGGCAGTAGGATTCGGCGATGGTGTTTCCATCGAGAACTGCAATGAAGATGTTAAGCCTTTCCATGACATTCTCCTTGCAGAGAACATCATTTTCATCGAAGTTCTCAAGAACCTCGAGTACCTTGAAAAGGATGTATTCTTCATGTCCTTCTCCCCGCTTCCGATCGTCGGCCTGGATTCCAGCCCGGTTCATGCTTATGCAATCGAGGGAATTAAGGAATTTTCTGAATAAAGGAGTTTAGACGGTATGAGAATAGCAGTTATCGGCGCAGGCGCCATGGGCTCCATTTACGGAGGACATCTATCATTACATAATGACGTTTATCTTGTTGATACCAATCCGAATGTAGTCGCGGCAGTCAATGAAAACGGACTCAAGCTTCAGGAGTACGGAACTGATAATCTGTATCATCCCAAGGCTGTCACCTCCACAGAGGGCATTGAGCCCGTGGATCTGATCATCCTGTTTGTCAAGGCACTGTTTTCCAAGGCGGCGCTGGCCGGCAATAAGGCACTGATCGGTCCCAATACTTATGTGCTGACTCTTCAGAACGGTTCAGGGCATGAGGATATCCTGGGCGAGTTTGTCGATCTTGATCATATCATCATCGGCACTACCGAAGATAATGGCGCAGTTCTCGGCATGGGCTATATCCGTCACGGCGGAGAGGGCAATACCAACGTCGGCATGCTCGTAGAGGACAAGGAAGGCTTCCTTCCCAAACTTAAGGAATCCTTTGACGCATGCGGCTTCAACGTGCGCATCCATTCCGTGATCCAGCAGCTCATCTGGGACAAACTGTTCACCAACGTTTCGCTCAGTGCGGTGACCGGTGTTCTGCAGTGTGAGATCGGCTATATCGCAGCTAACGAGTACGCATGGAAGATGACGACCGCGCTGATCCACGAAGCAGTGGAAGTCGCGCATGCGCTGGGACTTAAGGCTGACGAGGAAGAGATCACCGAGAAGGTCAAAAAGACATCGGTGGGTTCTCCTGAGGGCGTGACCTCGATCTGCGCGGATATCCGCGCCGGAAGGAGAACGGAAGTCGACACGATCAGCGGCTCCGTTGTACGCGCGGCTAAGAAGGCGGGCGTTGCTGTTCCGACTCATGAGTTCGTCGTCAACACGATCCACGCGCTGGAGGGAAGACCGAAGGCGTAATGCATGGGAAAAATGTAAAGGGTTTACGTAAAAAACACTTTGCTTTTTTGCATAATTAATTTTTTAAGGAGGGTAACATATGAAAAAGAGAGTTATCGCACTCGCGCTCACAGCGATCATGGCACTGAGCCTTGCTGCTTGCGGCGGCGGCGGAACAACCACAAGAGAGGACAACAATGCATCTTCCGGTGCTGCAGCAGGCGGAAGCAGCGCTAAGGTCAAGGTTGATCCTTATGCAGGCGACGAAGTCAAGATCGCTTACATCGCACATGATATCGGAACTCCCAACAACCAGGGCTGGAAAGAGGGTATCGAGAGAGAATGCGCATCCTGGTCCAACATCAAAGTTGATTCTTACGGCGCTGAGGAGTCCGCAGAGACTCAGGTGCAGATCATGACAGACTGCATCAACCAGGGCTACAATGCGATCATTCTGCAGTGCTCCGACGGAACAGCTCTGGCTCCCAGCGTAAAGCAGGCTGAGGAAGCAGGCATCCCGGTCATCACAGTTAACCTTGACTGCGCAAGCGACACGATCCACAGCGCGCTGGTTATGGCTGTTGACTACGACGCAGGCCGTATGGCAGCAGACAAGATGGCTGAGCAGATGGGTGAGGCCGGCGACATCGCGATCATCCAGGGTGTTCCCGGACTTGAGCGTACTGATAACCTTGAGAAGGGCTTCCGTGACACAATCGCTAATTATCCTAACATCAAGATCGTTGACGCACAGTCTGCATCCTTCCAGAAGGATACAGCTATGACAGTTATGAACTCCTTCCTGCAGTCCTACCCGGATCTGAAGGGCGTATTCGCGATCAACGATGCAATGGCAGAGGGCGCTGCGCTTGCAGCACAGTCCGCTAACAAGAAGGGCCAGATCTGCATCTGGGGCGCTGACGGTGAGAAGGACGCTCTGGCAATGATCGAGAGCGGCGACATGGCAGGCACGATCTATACCAACAGCTGGGACGAAGGTTCCACCGCTGCGAAGATCGCTCTGCTTATGATCGGTTCCGAGTATGATTACACATGCCTGACCGCAACTCCTAAGGTCATCATGGAGCCCATTGTTGTTACTGCTGAGACCGTTGGCAACATTGCACCTGAAGATCGCTGGTAATCTGATTTTTCCAGTGAATAAGAGCGGGCGGGAATCTTTATGAGACCCGCCCTTATGCACTCCCGTCGAAAGCATGCTGACGTATTTAATACCTGTCAGCGGCGAGCGAGTCCGGCAGCAGTATATATTTTGTACGGGAATGTATACGAGAGGAGGAATTAACAAGTGAAACGGATGAATCAGACAACGATGCGACGCCTGATTTCGATCGGTATGCTGATCATACTTGTTGTATTGTTCACCATCCTTGCAGGAGCGGGCAAAGGCAAGTTCTTTAATTTTGACAACCTGATCGAGGTAGTCAGAGACGCATCCATACCGGCGATCATAGGCGTTGGAGTTACATTTATCATTATCACAGCAGGCATTGACCTTTCAACCGGAAGTATGATGGCGCTGGTAGGCATGACGATGGCGAATATTTATGCTTACACGCTTCTTCCGTTCTCCGTAATGATTCTCGCCGGAATCCTTGTTGGACTGCTGTGCGGTCTTTGCAATGGTGTGATCGTAGCTAAATTCAATGTCCCTGAATTCATTGGTACCTTGGCTACCATGAGTATTTTCAGAGCACTGACCTACATCATCGCGATCAGGGACGCCAACGGCGTTATCAAGAGCCAGCCGATGAATCATTCTCAATATACCTGGCTCGGCGGCGGCTTCGGCAAGTTCTATTTTGTCATCATTGCGATGATCATCATCGTTGCTGCAGGACAGATCGTCCTGAAGTATACACGTTACGGAACAAATCTGTATTCCGTAGGCGCGAGCAAGAAGGCCGCGACACTTTCCGGTATTGACGTTGCGAAGACCAGACTGATCGCTTATGTGATCACAGGCTTTACAGTAGCAGTTGGCGCTGTTTTCACAACAGCCAGACTTCAGAGTGCTACCACTGCAATCGGTATGGACTTCGAGTTCAACCCGATCGCGGCAGCAGTTGTCGGCGGCGTGGCGCTGTCCGGCGGATCCGGTGACGTTATCGGAACACTGATCGGTGCGCTGTTCATGGCGACACTGGAGAACGGCGTACGTAAACTGTCGATCAATACGGCATACCAGTATGTCATCAAAGGCGCGATCATCATCGCGGTCGTTATCTTCGATGCTACATACAAGGCACGTATGGATCGCAAGGCAAGAGAAGAAGGAGCTAAGGAGGGGCTTGAATAATGGCAGGAAATACATTAATTGAAGCCAAAGGCATTTATAAGAGCTTTTCCG
>CADCIU010000077.1 GCA_902801585.1 uncultured Lachnospiraceae bacterium
GGTCTGCTGCTTGCGGCAGGTACATTGTCCGACGGAATACTTGTCATACTTGCTGAGCCAGTGGGAGATGTGCTCAACGCTGGCGGACATGTTCTCGCTTTCAATGGCCTTCTCTACGGGAATGACGTGCATGCCTACGCCGGCGCCTCCCGGAGGGATCATGGGAGTCACATTCTCCAGAGGCATCTGGGTCATCAGGTTGAAGAAAGTCGCAAGTTTGGGATGCTGCGCCGTCAGTTCGTCGTTCATCATCATGAACTCCGCGGAGCCGGGCACGAAGATCGGCACATTGTACTGTTTGTGGTGATCCGCATTCTCGCGGTTCATCTCGATCAAGCCTACCCAGACAAGATGATCCACCATTTTCTTTGTGTCCTCGTAAGACATCTTGTTCATCTTCGCGAGATCTTCAATGTCGTAGGGCACGCGGGTTTTCTTAAAGCTCAGGAGGAACTTCGCCTCCTCCTTGGTCAGGACCTCGTCAAGAGCCCAGTACTCAGGATCGTCTGTCTTCATTGTCCTCGAATACTTGACGAGATACCGGTCCGTGATCATTGTCCCAAGCTGCAGGATCAGTTTCTCTTTCTCCTTGTCAGGCGCAACATAGTTCGGGTCCTGTCTGAAGTCCCCGCTGTTGACCATGCGGTTTTTCTGGTCTTTCATAAGTGTAAAATCCTCCGGTTTGTACATATATTTTCGATTCTGCTATTCCCTTGATCATGTCCAAGTATCTTATCCATGACTATCTTTAATTATATCATATCGGCCCTTTGGAATGTGAAAAGGGGCCGTGAAGACCCGTGTTTTCACACAAACTCTTCACAGCCCCTGTGTCTCGTTCATTCCCGTTCCGCTTTGATCAGCCCACTCCGGGCCTAAGTCTCAAGCGAGCGTCAGTTGACGGAGATCGTTTCCGTATAGCCCGGAATCCAGCGCCCGTCGCTTCCTACATAATACTTGTGATTATCAACCCACTGGTTTACAGCCATCACTCCGCTTTCTGTCATGTAGTAATTGCCGATCCACTTGCTGCAGGCCGCCGCACCGCCGGCTTCAAAGTAGTACCAGTCATCACCGGCCTTCTGCCAGCCGGTCTGCATCGCTCCGCCTGCTGCGAAGTAATACTTCTTGTTGTTGATCGTCTGCAGTCCGGTCTGCATCCTTCCTTCGTCGTCAAAATAGTACCATATCTTGCCCGACTGCATCCAGCCTCTGGTCATTGCTCCGCTGCCGCTAAAGTAATACCAATATCCGTCGATCTTCTGCCAGCCGGTCTGCATCGCTCCGCCTGCTGCGAAGTAATACTTGTTCTGTCCGATCTGCTGCAGTCCGGTCTGCATCCATCCTTCATCGCCGAAGTAATACCACTTATCACCGATCTTCTGCCAGTCTTTGACCATCGCTCCGCCGCCGCTAAAGTAATACCAGTCTCCGTCGATCTTCTTCCAGCCCGTCTGCATCACTCCGTTCTCATCGAAGTAGTAACGCGTGCCGCTAATGTCTTGCCAGCCGGTAAGCATCTTGCCGCTGTCATCGAAGTAGTACCACTTTCCGCCGATCTTCTGCCAGCTCGTCACTCTGTAGCCGGAAGCGTTGAAATAATAGGTATCGCCGAAAATGGTCTCAAAGCCGTTTTTGGGATAAGTGCCGTCCGGCCACCGATACCAATAGCCGCTGCTGTTATGCTGCCAGCTGCCGTGCGAGTGAGGATCGATGATCTCAATATTCACAGGTTTGCCGGTTCTGTAACTATAGCTGTCATCTTCGACCTGCAGGACAATTCCGAAGCTTCCGGGCTGCGCCGACGTATCAACAGACAGCTTTTCATAACCGCCCCAGGACTCTTCTTTAAGGCTCACACCCTCGGTCTCATCGAGGATCCTGTCAATGAAGAATTCATTGGCTGTCAATGTTACGCCTTCCGGGTGACGCATGGAGTATAACTTAAACTGCGCGCCAAGCCCCTTATAGATCTCCTGCGCCGTATAATCTTTCCCGGGTACCACTTCATAGACCGCGCCTTCCGGCACTTCTATTTCCGCAAAGAATGCGCTGACCTCGATCACGCCATCCCGCCATTGTCCGTCTACCTCATTGCCATCTTTGTCATAAATAGCAATAAGGAAACTATACTCTGTGGTTCCGGTCTTAAGCGGTGTGATCGTACCTGTGTTTTTATCGATATCAACCACGTCTCTGTTGTAGTGCTCATAGCGGATCTCATAGTGATAGCCTTCTTCATCCGGAAGAACGGATTCTGTCGGCAGATCACCGGCTTCAAAGAAGACGCGGGTTACCTCCGCCTGCAGCTGCTCGGTCTCACCCATAAGGATCTTGATATGTTCCGCGCTCTCGCCGCCGGAAGTCATCAGTTCCGCCCAAAAGACGGTATCTACGATCTCGATCTCTACCGTTAACGGGCTGTATCCCTGAGGTCCGCCGGTAAAGGTGACCGTAACGGGAATCGCATGATCCGCCAGCTGAAGGGCCTGAATCGTCCAGCGTGTCCCGCTGCGTTCCGCGGAAAGATACTGCTGATCCTCAGCTCCAACGGATATATCCGTGATCGCGATATCATAAAATGTTCCGGTCTCGTAATAAGCGTTCACCCCTGTATCGTTGAGAGAATCCTCTACATAGAGCTGTACTTCGCCGTCGTCAAAGAACATGTCTTTTCCCAAAGGAATAGTGCTGCCAAGACCGACAATTTCAACGAAGGGCTTTACCAGCGCGACCTGGAAGATCTCATCACAGATTATGACGTCATTGAGCTCGGAGTGAATCCTTAAGGATACTCTCGGAACTTCGCGTTCATCAATCGCTGCCGCAAGATGCTCCCTCAGATCTTCAAGCGCAGTGCCCTGGGCGTGAAGGCCGTTCTGTTCATCAAACACACCTGCCGCCACCGGGTCATACTGCGGGATCGGCGTCATTTCCGCGTTCTCCCTGTCCCAAATGCCGATTTCCACAGTTGTCTCAACTGCGTATCCCTGATTTTGCAACGCGTCCAGCTTCTCGCGGTCCGGCCTGATCGAAACCTCTTCATCATTGTAGTACCATGTGAAGTGGTCGTCTCCGCGGTCATTGTTCGCGATAAAGCCTTTACTATACTCCTGCTCGTAAATCTTAAAGTCTCTCCAGGCTTCCTGGCGATTATCTTCCTCATCCTCCCATTCGGCCCTGATAAAGAGGCTGGCGTCCCAGGCAACCGTTTTTCTTATTGTAAAAGGAGCATCCTGTGCCGTGACCTGCTCGCCGGGGTGTAATTCCTCGCCGTTTGCTTTTTCGACATAGAAGTGTCCGGGATCCCACTCTCCGCTTCCGGCGTGCCATTCCATTGTATAGACGACATCATCCGGATTTCCAATAGGCGCAGGCTCCGTGCCCGTCTTCGCGCGCACGATTCCCGGAACAAAGGTGATCTCGCCTCCGGGCGGCAGCTGCTCATTCCATTCAAGTTCCGTCTCTTCGTCTTCCTCATAGAGCTCCAGCGCGAAGGTCATCGGATCGACATAGATCGTCCTGTCTGCATATGCATAGGAATCTCCGGACTCGGGATCATACAGTTCCGCTGACACCCAAATATCGATAGCGCCGTCAAAATTCTCTGCGGTAATTGTGATCGACCTGTCCTGAGGATTCTCTGTGTAATCCCAGAGTTCTCCGCGGGCAGATGCCGCGTCGAAGTCCCAATCGTACTCCCTCTCGAGAAGATCATCGTCAACATGTGTGCATTCAACATAGTAAATAACTTCATAGTCTGAAGTATCTATGTTGTAGCGCTCTCCTGTCTGCCAGTCATACCCTTCTCCATAGATCTCAGGGAACAGTGTGATCTCCCCGCCTGTCAGCAGCTTATCACTTCCGGTTGAAGTGCGCAGATTGAAATCATAGCGCCAGCCGCTGACAAAGAGCATATAATCGCGCTCCTCGGTAATGGTCTGCACACTCCGTCCTGCGCCGGTACTGACCTCATAGACTGCGTGCACTTCTACCATACCGTTTCGAACTGCTTCTAATCTCCAATGATCCCCTTCATCTGTCACTGTGATCGGATCACGGGGATCTTCTTCACTCTCGTCAGGGTTAAAAGTCAATTCTGTGATCGTATAAGTGGTCTCCGTGCCGTCCGGAAACGCATTGTTTTCAATAAAAGCGCCTCCCTGCTTAGATATGATCCGGTCCTCGCCAATGAACAAAGGTCTCTCGTCAATTTCATCCCAGATGTCAAAGCGGGGCTGGCGAATGTCAAAATGTCTCCACTCATCATTCACTTCCTCGCCGCCGATCCGAAGCGAGATCCTTGTATCAATATACTCGTACCCGCGGTCATAAAGCTCCTCGCCGTCAAAAGTGATCTCATGCGTCGTGCTGTTATAGCTCCAGCCGTATCCCTCCGGGATATTGTAGTCAAATCCGCCGTACTCGTCATAATATCCCTGGCCCACTTCCGGCACCAGTTCGAACTCTATGCCGCCAAGTTCTGAAAGGTCGAACCCGAATGTCCTGGACCCGTCGGAATAGATCTTATCACTTCCGTCGATGTCATAATGGAAATTATAGTCCTTGCGGTTAAACCAATACTCTCTGTCCGCGACCCTGTTGTACTCGTAATAAGCCACGATCCGGAAGGAGCAGTCATAATTGCGCCGCCTTGTGACCGTAAATGTTCCGTCCCCGTTATCCTCGACCTCATAAGCGTCATAATCATATATCTCCGGCTCAAATTCGACTTGATCGCCGGTCAAAATATTGTATTCCTCTCCATTCTCTCCCGGATATTCACGAAGCTCGGGTGTGAGCGTAAATGATTCTCCCACACCCAGATCACCGTCGATTCTTGTCGGCCACAGCTCCAGATACTGATTATCCATGCGGAGCCAGTAATTGTTCTCCGCGACTTCTTCTCCCTCGTCGCTGATGGTGACAGTGACGTTAACATCGATCCCTTCATCCCACTCTTCGGGAACGCCTTCAAAGCTGACGACCGCTTTCCTGGGATCGGCCGCATCAGGAGTGACTGTGATCACATCACCCAGCTCCTCCCTGGCGTTGTCCTGGTGAATCCACAGACTCCAGTCATAAGTGATATCTGCCAACTCTTCCTCTGAAGCAGTATAGTAATGATCGTTGGCAGCGTCATATGTCTCCAGGGAAGCCTGCGCGGACATCGGCACTGTTCCTCCTTTGAGGACCATCTTGGAACCGCTGTCGGTCCAGACGTCTACGTCGTAAACTTCTCCGCCTACATAGAGATAAAAGACTTCCGTCTTGCCTTCGGTTTCGTCCCAATCTGTGTAGGTCACGGTCACTTTGCTCACACCCATGTTCTGAGCGCGAAGCCGCCAGCCGTCATACTCTTGCGACTCAATTATGACAACGTCTTGTCCTTCCTCGTCCTCCACCTCGACATTGGTAACTGTCCTTTCAAAGTGAATTCCATTCGGGTATATCGAGTTTTCAATATAGACCCGCTGACGGGTGCTGATCCACTGATCCCATCCGGGCAAAAGACTTCTGTCATAAAAATCAAACTGGTCCTCGACGAAGGACTCCCTTACGTCGATCTCCCGTTCTCCAAAAACGCTGAGTGGATACCCTTTAACCTTTGCACCTATACGCACTTTTACACGGCTTATTCCCAACTCCTTCAGTTGTGCCCCGTCGATATAGAGATTGCTAAAGTTCTGGTCAATCCAACAGGCTTCCGACGCATCCTCTCCATTGGGGCCTTCAGCTTCAAGCGTCAGTATATAATCTTCCTCAATTTCTGCGTCAACACTACATTTCCAAATATAATCACCTGTACTGTCATCGAACAGCGGGTTCTCATTATAATCCTTGATTTCAATATGACAATTACGGTCATTAAAATGATAGTGCTGGTCCCCCGACCACTCTTCCCCATCTTTTATGACGGTCGCGTGAAGAGTGAAGTCCGTTTCTAGGTCACTTATGCGGGTCAGTGAATAAGATCCGTCTGCGTTTTTCCATATCGATACGCAATCTTCGTCATATTCCCAATCACATTCGATGACCGGATTTTGTATCTCGACGAACTCCCCGTTTTCATCATAGTATCCCGCATAAGGCGTGAATTCTTTCCTATCAGCAATCCACGTATCCGGATGAAATTCCCAGGGATAAATCACCAGGTCGAGTTCCTCCAGCCCATAAGCAGCATCAGATACGGCCTCCTGGGCAGGGACCTCCCCTTCGATCACGATCTCTTCTTCCGCGGCTTCTTCTGCAGCAGCCTCCGGCTCCGTTTCCACAACTTCTGTGCCGGCCGCATTCTCCTGTTTCGCGTCAGCGGATACCTCTTCTTTGCCCTCCTCTGTCTCCGGAGCAGGATCCTCAGTGTTCTCCTCTGTCTCCGGAGCAGGATCCTCAGTGTTCTCCTGAGGCTGAACGGAAATCTCTTCCTCCTCTTCCGGAGCGGGATCCTCCGGCTCTGCATCCTGTTCCTCGATCTCCTCTTGAGCCTGGTCAGGCTCTTCCACTGTGACTTCCGCAGCGGTGCCGTCTGCCGCGGAATTCTCAGCGGCAAGCACTGCGCCGTTCTGCGAAAAGACAAGCACGCCTGCAAGTACGATAGCAAGTAATCTTCTCTTCATAGCACTCCCCTTACCGAAACGCCTTCCTTTTTTGCAACAGATCCTTCCGCGGCGTTTCCTGCGGAAGGATCCGTTTGGGCACAACTATTAGATAATTTGTCGGTTTTATCTGACAGTATACTATTATTTTCCTCAATTTTAAACAAAAAAGCAACTGATTTCGCACACAAAAAAGGCGGTCTTTCGACCGCCTCTCGACTCATTTTTATTATATTTTCACATCCAATCCAAACTCCTCGGGGCGGAATCTGGGACAGACATTTTCCCGCGAAGCTATGACCGAAGCGGCAAGTCTCGTCCCGATCCTGCAGGATTCTCCCACGGTTTTTCCGTAGGTCAGGCCGATCGCGACACCCGCGAAAAAGGCATCCCCGGCGCCGGTCGTGTCGACGACGTCTACCCGGAGTGCCGGGCAGACCCCCGACTCCCCTTTGTCATCCGCATAGGCTGCGCCCTGCTCTCCCATTGTCACAATGATCCTGGGAATCCCGGACTGACGCACTTTCCGAGTCAGGATCTCCCTCATCCGATCGGGCGATACCCCGGTATAGTCCTCTGTAAAAAGCATTCCGGCTTCCTGCTCGTTGCAGACCAGCACCGCCGTCTGCTGCAGGAGGTCACGCCGCTTCATAGCGATCGCCATATTGGAGATTACCGTGTAAACTGCCTTCCCGTGCTTTTTTGCAAGATCCAGAACCTTCTTGAGGATCGGCACTTCCACATCAAATTCGATAACGATACTGTCTGCGGATGCAAAGATCTCATCGCCGTGCTCATCAAGCACATCCTCAATAGCAGAGAGATCCGGCCTTCTCGAAATAGACGCAATCACGTCCCCGTCATTGTCGAACACGGCGAGCCAGGTCCCGAGCCCCTCCGGACTGCGGGCGATATAGCGGATGTCCACCTTGTGACGGATCAGGTTTCTCACGACGTCGTCGCTGATGCCGGTGTCATCCACAACGCTCAGAAACGTCGGTCTCAGCTCCACATTGGCTATATCTTCCACGACATTGCGCCCGACGCCGCCGTGTACCTGCACGACCCTTCCTACATTCCTTCCGCCCGGGATATACTGCGCCAGCGGATATCCCTTCACGTCTACAAATGATGCCCCGATCACTACTATTCCCATGTCTGTCCCCTCAAACGTTCCCGGTCGGGATGCTGATATATGTCAGTTGTTCAGCATCTCCGGGGTGCTGAATATATATATCAAGTATATCAATTCTCCGCCAATGTTGTACAGAACGCATCTTTTCTTCTGTATCGACTAATACTTTCCCAATCTGCCGGACTATAGAGTACCGGCAGAGAGGGTTTCATCCTTTCTGGGGCGGCCGCGCTTTCGCTTAGGCTTCTGCTCGGTCT
>CADCIU010000078.1 GCA_902801585.1 uncultured Lachnospiraceae bacterium
AGGACGAAAATCTCGCCGCCCTTGGCATAAGTGCCAGCCAGAAGCACGAGGCTTACCGCCTCGGGAATGGTCATGAAATAGCGGATGATCTCGGGGTGGGTGACCTTGACCGGTCCGCCGTTCTCGATCATCTTCTTGAAGAGCGGGATGACCGAGCCGTTGCTGCCCAGCACGTTTCCGAAGCGTACGGCAACAAACTCTGTCTTCACGTTGCGGAAGACCTCGCCCGTGCCGTCCTTGTCGGCGTTCTCAATGCCCGAGTGGGTAAAGAGCTGGGGAATCTCGTTGGCCTTGCCCGCCTTGATCTTGGAGTCAAAGCTCTGAATGATCATCTCGCACAGGCGCTTGGAGGCACCCATGATGTTGGTGGGGTTAACTGCCTTGTCCGTGGAGATCAGGACGAAGCGCTCGCAGCCGTGGACCATGGCGGCATAAGCCGTCTTATAAGTTCCGATGGCATTGTTCTTGATCGCCTCGTTGGGGCTGTCCTCCATCAGCGGAACGTGCTTGTGAGCCGCCGCGTGGTAGACGATCTGCGGCCTGTACTGCTCAAAGACATCGAAGATCTTGCGGCTGTCGCGCACGGAACCGATCAGGACCTCCAGGTTGAGGTCGGGATATTTCTCCCGCAGTTCCATCTGGATGTCGTAAGCGTTGTTTTCATAGATGTCAAAAATCACCAGCTGCGCAGGATTATGGGCCGCGATCTGTCTGCAGAGCTCGCTTCCGATGGAGCCGCCGCCTCCCGTCACCAGAACGCGCTTGCCGTTGATGAACTCAAAGACTTCCTTCATGTCGGCCTTGATGGGCTCTCTGCCCAGCAGGTCCTCCACGGAGACCTTCTTCATCTTGCTCACCGTGATCTCGCCGCTCACCAGCTGATACATGCCGGGCAGGTTCTTGAGCTCGCAGTTGGTCTCCTTGCAGATATTCAGGATATCCCTTCTCTGCTCCGCCGTTGCGCTGGGCATCGCCAGATAGATCTTCTGGATCCTGTACTTCTCAACATATTCCAAAATAGTGTCTCTTCCGCCCACGATCGGCACACCGTCAATGTAGCGTCCCCACTTGTTGGGATCGTCGTCGATGACACAGCAGACCTTGTCGTTGAGTTCCTTGGAGCGCTTGATATCAACGATCAGGCTCTGGCCGGCGTTACCGGCACCGATCACCATGACGCGGCCCTTCTCATCCTCTTTTCGCTGACTGCTCATAAGGATATAGAAGCGGTAAGAGAACCGGATGATCGCCATCGCCACAAACTGCAGCGTGATACCGATCATATAGTAAGAGATCGGCATGCGGTTGAAAATGAGTGTGATCCCCACCGTATGGAAAACACCGGTTATGATCGTCGCGAGGATCAGGTGCATCAGCTCCGAATAACTCGCATACTTCCAAAGGCTCCTGTAAAGCCTGAGCACCCAGAACACGACAAGGCAGAACACCGTATAGATCGGCACGAATCTCATCCACGCGTGCAGGAATTCATGCCTGATCAGCGAAAACTTGCAGTCATACCTGAGCCACAGGGCCAGAAAATAAGAAAGATTGATCGCAATAATATCATATATGCTCAAAAGAACAGCAACCGTGCGCCAGTGCCCTCTCAGCAAAGTCGCATGCACTTTCTGCTCGCTGTTTTCCTGTTCAGTTTGCTTTTCGTTCAACAACTTGTCTTCCATTGTGTCATTACTCCCTAAAAACTGCTTTTCTACTATTGTATTGTATCAGCGGTTTTTTTGCCACCAAAACTTTAGTCAGAGAACAACTCGGCACTGCCCTGTCCGATAATCGAGGCAGATATCCTCTCAGAAATATCTGCCTCATAATTGAGGAATCAGAAACCAATTGATTCTACATAAGTTCCTTCGCTGCTCGGTAGTAATCCTTAGCATAGCGGTACTGCCGGAGGCTGTACTCGCCGAACTCCACTCCCAGCCGGCGCTTATACTCGCACCAATTTGACCACAAAAGACCGCAAGTTGCAATGTAGAGATAAATCTTGATCCGTGTCGGGCAGTCGCATGCCCCATCAAAATATATATCGATCAGCTGGTCACACTGCTGCCTGTTATAGAGGCTGTATATGCAGAACATGGCAATATCTACATGCGGATCCTGCATTCCCGAGTACTCCCAGTCGATGAGCTGGAGCAACTCATCAGTCGCGCCGGGCGAATTGTAGAAAAGGAAATTATCCGGCACCGCATCGATATGCGTCAGACACCAGTCCTTTTCTATTCCCTCAATGTAAGGGCGCATGCTGAACAGGTTTTCCTTGGTCTTTTTGTAATCTCGATAGACGGAGGGATAGCCGTTCCAAAGGGATTCGTAAAACTCGATCTGCTCGTAAATATCGAAAGTGTGCTCGACTTTGATCTGCATGGAATGGAACTTGCGAAGTTTTGCCATGCAGTGGCGAAGATCACTGATCTTCTCCGGATCGCATGTGCGGGCGTTGTCGATATATGCGGTGATCTTGTAGCCGGTCTCCGGATCGATAAAGACCGGGTCGTCGCAGAGGCCTTTGCCACTTATGGCTCTGATGACCTCTGCTTCCTGGCTGTGGTTGATCAGCTGCTTAGTGTCTTCACTCGGGATGCGCATGATATATTTGGCTCCGCGTACTGAGAAAAGGAAGCTGTAGTTTGTCGTGCCCTTTTTCAGAGCGCTGATGTCCCTGATCTCGTCAGCGCGGCAATCCAGCGCCTTGCATATTGCCTCGATTGCATCGGATTTGAGGTAGTCCGAGTCGGAATCCAGGCTTCTGAGCTGCTCGTAAGTATTGATCTCAACGAAGCCTGTGGCGCTCACTGTTTTTGCCTGCAGGATCATGCGGTCCTTTCCGTAAAGGGCCTTCTCCCAGAATTCATCGTCGTTGGCAGGATCCTTGTCCATCTCAGATAGTCTGGCGCGGAGAATGTCGGCCTCCGGCCTTGTAAGGTAGGCTATGCCGATCATCTCGTTTCCTGCTTTGTCACCGGCCTTGACCAACTCGCGCTTGCGGCTCACTCTTACGGGGCTGTCCTCATCCTCGCGATCACTGACCATATACCAGGAATAAAGCTCCACCGAAGAGTAGGGATTGGCGGCGCACCAAATGTCACAGGGAATGATATAGGTGTTTCGGATCCGTTTCGCGGCTAGAGCCAGCGAGTGCAGATTATTGCGGGAGGCGTAGTCGCGGTTGATCACAAGGTCCACGCCATACTCGTCCATCAAATACTCGAAATTATCCTTCATGAATCCGGCGACGACCGTGATGTCCGTGATTCCTGCCTCGTGAAGTTGGCGGATGGTGCGCTCGATCAGGGGTTCGCCGTTGACTTCAAGGAGTGCCTTGGGAGCAGACAGATTGATGGGCACCATGCGCATGCCAAAACCGGCTGCCAAAATAATGGCGTTGCGGGGCGCTTTGTCTCGTATTTCCTGCCGGGCCTTCTCTGTCAGCTGCATGTCACTGTTCAGGTAGCCTTCCTGCGCCAACTGCCGGAGGGATTTGTTGACCACTCCGATACTGAATCCGGCCGATTCAGCCAGCACTCTCTGGTTAATGAACGGTTCTTTATAGAGTTTCTTCAAAATGTCCGCTTCATATATATTCATGAACTATCTCCCATTGAAATTTCGTGAACATGTGTCTATAAATAAAGGGGATGGAGATACCATCCCCAGGTCCACTACTCATATAAACGCTTATATTTGTGTATGATACAACACTTCAATTCGTTTTTCAATCTAAATCGAGTTCAGAATACTGCCAAGCTCCCTGCATCCGGCGTCCGTGACTGCTGCCGCGCCCTTGCGAAGGGCACTTGCATCCGCGCGGTTTTCCCTGACCACATAGACGTAACCGTCACAATGGTGTGCGATCAGCGCGCTGTCAGCTATGGAAGCGCTGGCAGGAGCATCGATGACGATATAATCGAACTGCTCTCTGAGATTGCGGAAAAGCTGTTCCGCCGCAGGGCTGCTCCATAAAGTCGAGGGAACCGCGCCCGCGCTAGAGGGGGCACCGGGAATCACCTTCAGATTACTGTTCTTATCATAGGACACCATCGCCGCTTCCGGTCTGCAGCTACCCGCCAGGACATCCGCTAAACCTTTTCCGGCTTCAGGCGCCGCCTGGGGCATGCCCAGAGCCACGAGGACAGAAGGATTCCGAAGATTTCCGTCGACCAGCAGCACTTTGCTCCCGTGGCTTGCGAGGCTGACAGCAAGGTTTGCCGCAGCTGTGGTCTTTCCCTCGGAGCTCAATGCACTGGTGATGAGGATCGTCTTTACGCCATTCTCCTCCGCTTCGCGCTCGATGCGGCGGCGGATGGTTCTCACGGAACCGACAAGTTCTGTGGACGCTCCTTCCGCGTCAATGTTGGCAGATTGCGCAGAACCGCCGTGCGCGCCGATACCAAACAATCCGCTCTTCGCGCGGGGAAGGGTCCCCAGAAACTCCATTCCGAGTATTCTGGTCACGTCGTTCGCATTCTCGGCCGTCCTGTCGATGACACACTCAACCGCAAGACAGATCAGGATGAGGATAAGGATCACGAAGATTCCTGTCATAGCTGCTTTCCTTGCGGGAGAGCTGTTGGTCGGACGCGTGGGAACGCCGCTCTCACTGATCACCTCAAGATCCAGCTCGCCGAGGGCCGGTGCGATGAAGCCAGGGAACACGCGGTAGATGGACTGGATCGTGTCGTAAGCCAGCTGCGGATCGCTCGCATTTACGGTCATATTGACCACGTTTACGCTCTCTTCTTCCGTTGCGCTGATCCTTACGTTGAAATCCGGGCTGTTCGAGTATCCCAGGTCGTCCATGATGCGGTACTTCATGCCGTCGCTCATGATGATCTGGGGGACCATCTTGCTGAACTTGTATATGACGTTGTTCTTGTCATATCCGGTGGTGTATTTCGCGTTCGAATTTCTGTTTACTGTAAAAGCTGATGTGGCGGCATAGTTGGGCGTATAGGTATATTTTGCCCACATGAAGCAGGCAGCTCCAACCAGCAGGACCAGGGCAATATAGAAGACGGCCCTGCGCTTAAGCCTTTTCCACATCTGTCCGAGCAGCCTGAACAGATTGATCCTGATCTCGTCATTATTGTCGATGTCTTTGGTATTATCCCACATAAAGACCTCCCCTTGCGCGAGCCGCGTCGGCAGTGATCTCCGTCCTGCGGGCACCGTTGAAGACGCATCCGAGGACAGGACCGCCGCTGCTCAGCAGTTTGGCGGCATTGGTGATGTCTGATACTTCCGCGAAGTTCTCCCGGACGACGACCACAGAGGCGTCTGTCATGGAAGCGAGCTCCTCAGCGTCGGAGACGACAGCCGTTGAGGTCGTATCCACGATGACGAAATCCGCCTTTTCGCTGAGGTCGGCCAGAAGCTTTCTGATCTGCGCCGCGTATTTGTCCAGTGATAAAGGCGCGGCTTTCAGGTTCAAGACCGCCGAGAGCTCCGTCCCGGGAACTTTACAGAGAAGGCTGCTGAGCGCGTCCGAGGAGGTGCCCTTCGAAAACGCGGCGCCTTCAAGATACTCCTCTAACTCTGTGAACTGCGCGTCCTGCATATTCAATATTTTGGCCAGAGAAGGATTCTGGAACTCCATATCCGCCAGGATCACTTTGCGGTTCATTTGGGACATAGCCAGCGCGATGTTGGCCGCTGTGGTCGATTTGCCCTCGCCTTCCGCTGCGCTCGAGACGAGCAGGATCTTCTGTCCCTCGCGGGTCATGTCGTTCATAAGGCGGATCGCCAGGCTGCGGATTTCCTCCGCGTATCCGGGAGTTACGGCATGATTCGTGATCAGAAGACCGTCTTTCCTTCTCTTCTCTTCCGGAACCACGGCGAGCGCTCTCATTCCCACTTTGGGGATCACTTCCGTGCTGTTGCGGACGGTATACCTCGAGGAGGAGTACCAGGCCAGGAGCGTGCAGAGCAGAAGGAATACCAATACACCCGAAAAGAGCGACAGCTTCACGTTCCTGCCCGCGTTTACGGCTGTCTCAAGGACTTTGGGCTCCTGGACCACGATGATCCTGAGTCCGCCGATCAGGTTGTCCTGCTGTTTCTGAAGGACTCTGATCAGGGCTTCGTTCTCTCTGAGGGAGGCCTCCGGAGAAGACGCTGTAACATTAAGTGCCAGGAAATTGCCCTCGCCAAGGGAATCCGCGCTGATGCTGCCCTGTTTCCTGTAGTCGCCGAGTTCAGCGGAGATCAGGGCGTTCAGGTCGCCCTGGGTTATGATCTTCTTGAGGAAGCCTGCGCTCTCGCCGGAGCTCTTCATTACGTTATAGAGGTCCTTGGTCGTGACGTTGTTGACAGTGGAATCCTCGTTGATATTTCTTATAGCTACAGTGGACGTTGTCTTGTAGACGGGCTTTCTAGAAGAGGCAAGCAGGACAAAAGACAGCAAAACGGCCGCCGCGCTTAAGAGCACGATGGAAAGCCACTGGGCCGCAATATCTCTCAGCACACTGTGCAGGTCCAGTCTGTATTCCTCTGCGGGGATATGACTGGCTGCGGTGTTGTTCTCATGCATTTACTTGGTCCCTCCTTCCGTGACCACTACGTACAGTCTCGCTGTCCCGGTCCCTGTTCCGGTGACCGGATCCTCCAGCGTGTAAGTGACTTCGTAGCAGCCGGCTGTACCGGTATCCACGCTGCCTTCGATGGCTGCGCGGCTGATATCGATCGTGTGGGCGCCGCTCTCCTCGCCGCTTCCGTAGCTTCCGTTTCCGGGTACGAAAGTGTACTCGATCCCGTCGATCACCGCGGACTGCAACTGTCCTGCCGCGTCGAAAGCATCGCCCTTCTTAAGATACAGGACCTGCTCCTTGAGGTTGATCGCGGGAAGCCTGTAGTAGAAGGAAGGATTGAAGATCTCGATGGTTACCGGCAGCTCCTCGGAATCTCCCGCGCTGTTGGTGATCTTGAGCCTTGCCGTGTAGACTCCCGGACGGGTCGTATCCGCAGCGGTATCGAAGAGGATCTGGGTCAGTTCCGTCAGATCACCGTCGATGCAGTCCGTCACAGTGACTTTCTCCATAAGGTCCTTGGTCTCCGAGGGGTATGTAAGGGGTCCGTCGAACCGGAATTTCGGCGGTGTATAGTCTGTATAGCACATTGTCCTGGCGGCATGGCTCACATGTCCGTCCGAGTCAAAAGCCACATAGCTGACCGTTCTCTCCCCGCTCTCGTTAAAGGGACTTAAGGATTCCACGCGTACAGACGCCGTGACATCTCCGTCATGCGCGTCAGTTGCGGTGACTCCCTGCAGAAGGGCCTCTCTCGGCTCGCTGACGCTCACCTCGATATTGTCAGACTCCACTGTGATCACAGGGCCTGTCTTATCCTTCGCGCCCTCTTTTAACATGTATCCGCCAAAGAGAATAACCGCTGCCGCAAATGCAATCACACTCACTATTTTCAGTATTTTCACTGATCAAATCCTTCCTGATCCCGGCTGTTTCCCGGTGATCGGTGTATATTTCTTGATTTACAGATAAGTCCTATAAGAGTGATCGGTATCGAAGATCGTGTCTCCGTGATCCGAACTTCCGACCACAAATTCTCTCCATTCCCCATACAGTTTCGTGAGATATTCCTCATAACTTGCAGGAATCTTCACCTTGATAAACTCGAAAGGAACTTCCAGTGACTCCTTGAACCAAGCTCTCTCGAAAACGAGAGCGTCCGGGTCGCCGCGCCAGAGTAAGTAAAGGCTGGCAATGAAGCGGGAGTCCTTGAGATCCCTGTAAGTCAGTTTGTCCTTCTCCATCTGCCGGTAGTATACATTGTTATACTTGATGTGGAAGGCCTTGATAAAGCCTTGCAGCACTCTGGCGAAATAGCGCCTGTAGGACTTGGTACCCGGATTCTTGGAATAGTACAACTTGGTGTAGCTAATGGAC
>CADCIU010000079.1 GCA_902801585.1 uncultured Lachnospiraceae bacterium
GGATAATGAAATGCCTTATGGAAGGGTTCCGCAGGGGCATCCGGTAATCGTGGATTATTTTTATCATGAAGAAATCCGCGGATCCGATAATACAGGAAATAGAAAGCGCAAATAGCACGTATAAACAAAGTGAAATGTTTTTGAGAAGAATCGGGAGACCGGTTCTTTTCTTTTCTCACCCCAGAAGACGATGTTGAACTTACAGACTATCTTTGGCCAATCGTTCGAGAGATAATAAAGACTGCTACAGATCTAATGGAGAACAGATTACCCTAATCACAGAAGAACAAACTATAGCAAAGAAGTCAATTCCTACCCTGAGCATAAAGACTATTATAACAGGTGCGCAAATCAGGTAATTGAGTTCTGCTCTGAACGCAACATTGATTATCATATTAAAGATGGTACGTTAACACAGTTAGATAAAGAATGAAATAATGAGTCCTTTAAAGGAGGATAGGGATATTTCATTAAGCGGAGCAATTTATGTCGGTATTAACATGGAAACATTATCTCATTTTAAAATTGCTTTGAAAAATGCGACGCCCCGATTTAAGAAACGATAATCCGGCTTTCAGCCGGATTATCGCCTTTATATAGACTTTTTTCAGAGCGATTCCGGAAAAAACGCAAAACTTCCCAAGGATATTTCCTGCCGGAAACATCCTCAGGTAATACGGTTTTGACATTGCAAAAATTATGCCGTTTTCAGGTCCGTCAGGAACTGGCCTGTCCTGCCTCCCTGGATCTTGAAATACAGCTTATTGATGTTGTGGGCAATGGCTGCCAGAACACTCTGCGCCAGCACGTTTTCCCTCCCACGGTACAGATACTGACGAACCCCCATGTCTTCTTTGATGACTGCAAAACTTCCTTCTGCCTGTATACTCCGGTTCATCCGGAGCTTCGTACCATACTCCGTCGTGATCCGTTCCAATGTCTCCTGCCGCTTTTCTTTCATGACCTTTGAGACCTGGAGATATTTCTTCCTTTCCGCCAGAGGTGTTTTGCAGTTGTTTCCCCGAATGCATTTCTTTTTATCGGGGCAGCCGCTGCAGTCTTTGCATTCATAGATCGTTGCTGTGCTCACATATCCGTTCCGGTTCCTGGATCGCTTTTCTCTGACAGGCACAAGCCGCTGGCCTGTACTGCATATATACACGTCTTCCTTTTCCAGATAGGTCATGTTCTCCCGGCGGCCGATGTCCTGCCTGTATTTCCGGGTCTTTGATATTTCATAGTTCTGCGGCTTGATATAAGACAGCTGGCCGTTTTCCTCGAGGAATACATATGCTTCTTCGCTCTCATAGCCGGCATCCGCACAGATCTCTGTGTATTTAAACGATAGATGCTTCTCCATGTCCTTCAGGAAAGGCACCAGTGTCGTGACGTCTGTAGGCCGCGGGCTGACATCCAGCCAGGTGATATACTGGGCATCCACTGCGTGCTGCAGGTTATACGCCGGCTTCAGCTGGCCGTTCAGCATGGTGTCTTCCTTCAGGCGCATGAACGTCGCATCATGATCGGTCTTTGAATAACTGTTCCGGTCCCCGCAGATATGGATTTTCTGTGTATACTCCTTCAGTTTCTCTATATACGACTCCAGTAGTTCAATGGATCTTTGAAGCGGTGTCTTCCGTTTTCCGGTACCGTGTACGAAAGCGATCCCTTCTGATCTCTTTACGGCATACAGTTTCTTCCGCAGACGTTTCAGTGTATGGAGTGAGACCTGATCATGGAAAACCACCCGGATGTCGTACATCGTCTCACATTTTGCCACCAGGGAGATGATCTTCTCACAGAGCCTGGCCTGGTTCTTCGTAACGGCCTTCTTCCAGACAAAGGTGTATTTATTCGCGTTAGCCTCGATCTTTGTGCCGTCGATAAAGACCGTCTTCCCGGAGATCTCTCCCATGGAAAGAAGACTGGCGGTGACCTCCGCCAGGATATCTTTTGAACAGGCTGAAAGATGCAGGGAAACGAACCGGGCGATCGTGGCGTGATCAGGGACCGGCATTCCTTCGAGAAGGAACATGAAGTTGATGTCCCTCCGGCAGGCTGTCTCTATGTCCCGGCTGGAGAAGATGCCGTTCATTGCAGCGTAGACCATGATCTTGAGCATCTGACGTGGGCTCGCCTGATTTTTCCGGATCCTGTCGTAGGTACGATAGAGGTCCGAAAGATCCATTCCCTCCACGAATGCACTCAGAAGGCGGACCGGATCGTCAGATGGAATCATGGTGTCCATTTCGAATGGAAGTTTGATTTGATAACAGGCGTTAAAAAGCGTATAATCGGCCTGTAAAGATATAGGTTTTCGCATGCTTATATTTTACAGGACAGGCCGGGCTTTTCGAAGTCCGGTTTTTCCGTTCATCAAAAAAACAGCCGGATGGCTGTTTTTTGTTTGCGGGGCGTCGCACGTTAGTGCGACAGCCCCTTTTTTGGATTTTAGCGGCAGATTTCAGCGAGCTCATTTATCCGAACTTCCTGCCCCAAGACCGAATACCGCCAGTGATTGACAGCACAAAATGATACCCTGTTAATGAGATATCAACTGCGCCTGCGGTAAATGAGTATTTGCGAAAGGGCGCAGGATCACGTTAACAATGTGGGCCGGATCGTACGGCACACACCCATAAGGAGGGAAAGGAGCGGGTCGCATGAATATTGTACTGACTGAGGAAGTGCTCTCGGGTCTTGAGGATCTCGGAGTAACACAGGAGGATGTCGGAGAAGTCGTCGAATATGCCGAGTCTGTACAGAAACTTTTCGATGACGACGGGAATAATCTTGGAAAGAAAAGGCTGGAGGCAATGACTGTTTACGCAGAGTACACAGTGGATGGCGATACAGCCACAGTTACCAGAGTGTATAAGCACAGAGTATCCCTTGAGGAAGATAACTGAGCGGCGGCTCTTATATTACAGATACAGTGGAACAATTGTTTCACAACTGTAAATGAGGACGGTAACAGCAGATCAGTCCGAGCCGCCTGAAATGCGGCAGAAAGGAAACACTATGGCCAATTGGAAATGCAGCAAGTGCGGCGTAGAAATGGAAGAAACTGAAGAGATCAAGCTGATCTTTAACGACCTTGACCTTCCTCCGGCAAGAGGATATAAATGCCCGAGCTGCGGAGTAGAGTATCTGGACGGGGATTATGTGACTGAGGAACTGGGTTCTGTAGAGGAGATGCTGGAAGGAAAGTAAACATATGGCAGAGCAGCTGTCCCTTGCGCAGGCTTTTCAGAACAGGCCCGGGAGATTCCGCCTGTTGAAAAAGGGAATAGAGCGAACCGGATGGAAAAGCAGCAGCGTCCGGCTATTGGAGGCTGGGTGCTCAGTCGGCGATGCGGCCGCAATGCTTTCCGTGGAGATGGGATTTGATGTGACGGCGTTTGATCACGAGCCGGCGCTGGTCAGTGAAGCGATTCGCATTCACGGAACAGGCAGCAGGCTTCATTTTGATGCGGCAGACGCGTCGGCCCTGCCATATCCGGAGGCATCCTTTGAAGGTTTGTACAGCGAGGCGGCATTTTCACCGATGATAGATAAGAGCGGGGCACTGGCAGAGTACAGAAGAGTATTGAAGCCGGGAAGTCTCGTGCTGATCAATGATTTCGTGATCCGCAAGGATGCAGAAGATGCGGTCAGGGAAGAGGTCGTTCATATTCCATGTTTTGCCGGCGTTCAGACAAGGGCATGTTATGAAGAACTGTTCCGGCAGGCAGGATTTGCGGCAGAGGGGTATTACGAAGAATATGGAGAACTTCTCGGTGTGACTGCATGGCTTTGCAGGGTCTATGGAGTGAAACCGAATGAGATTGGCGGATACCTGAGCCGGTATTTTCACATCGGATCCCCAGGCGCAGCCTGTGGTGCAGCCCGGCCGGACGGAGAGAAGGGTGCCTTCTTTAAGCGCACAGATCTGTCATATTGCCAGATGATCTTTCAAAGATGCTGACATAGAGAAGAGTAACGCCAATATAGAAAGGAAAGGGTTATTTGAGTATGTATGATTATGATGTAGTGGCAATCGGGGCAGGATCAGGCGGATGTGCGTCCTGCATGCGCAGTGTTGACAACGGAAAGAAAAAGGTCGCGCTGGTCGAATACCGCAAAGGTGGGACGGGCGGAACTTGTGTTTCCCGCGGATGCATTCCCACAAAAGCGCTCCTTCGCTCAGCGGAAGTATATGCAGAAGTTAAGAACGCAAAGAAGCTCGGGATCATTGTGGACGGCGCGCGTCCGGACATGAAGGCGATCCAAAAGGGCAAGCAGCAGGTCGTTACACAGCTGAAGTTCGGCCTTGACAATTTCCTTCTCAAGTCCAGAGGCGTAAAGCGTATTACAGGAAAGGCCAAACTTCTTGATCCCCATACGATCGAGATCACAGACGGAAATAAGGTATCACAGATCACAGCGGAGAACATCATTCTTGCGACCGGCAGCGAAGCGGTCCGCATCCCCGTCTTCAATATTGACGGAAAGAAGATCATGACCAGTGATGAACTTCTCAATATTGACTGGCTTCCGAAGAGCATTGTGATCGCGGGCGCAGGTGTTGTCGGCATGGAGATCGCATATCTGCTCAGAACTTTAGATGTTGAAGTTACTGTTGCCGACCTTGCTCCGCAGGTGCTGCCTCTTGTCCGCGATAAGGACACGGTAAACGCTGTTAAAAAGATGATGGAGAAGTACGGGATCAAATTCCATCTCGGCCAGGGGATCAAAGAGATGCACGTCGACGAGGAAGACCAGGTCGTGTGCACGCTGGCAGACGGAACAGAGATCAAAGCAGAGATCGGACTTGTCGCAGTCGGAAGATCGATCAATGTCAAGGGTCTCGGCCTCGAGGAGCTTGGCATTGAGCAGGGTCCTAAGGGCGTGATCCTGATCAATGAGAAGATGCAGACAAATATTCCGAACATCTATGCGGTCGGTGATATCACCATGGGGCCGCAGCTCTCTCATAAGGCACAGAAACAGGGTCTTACTGCCGCTGATAACATTTGCGGTATCGAGAGCCGCATCAATATGAATGTGATCCCTTCAGCAACCTTTATCCAGCCCGAGGTCGCCACTGTTGGCCTGACCGATGCAGAGGCACAGGAAAAAGGATACCAGACGCTTGTCGCCAAGAAGGCTTTCTCTTCCAATGAAAAGGCGCTCTCCATGAGAGAAACGAACGGCTTTATCAAAGTCGTCGCAGACAAGAATACGCACAAGATCCTCGGCGCAATTGTCTTCGGACCTCAGGGTTCTGTTCTGATCGAAGAGTTATCACTGGCGCTTGAGATGGGACTTAAGCTCGAGGACATCGCGCTCAGCATCCATGCGCATCCGACACTTTCCGAACTTGTTATGGAAACCTGCAAACTGGCGCTTGGACTGGCTTTTGACAAATAAGGAATGACAGAAAAACGGATCTTCTTTGCTAAGACCCGTAATGATCGGCTTCTGCACAGGATAAGACTCAGACAACACGGGGATTACCTGCGCAGAAGCAATAGATCGGCATAGAGGATACAATGGCACATCAGATTATTTTAAAAGAAGAAGTATATCAAAAGATCAAGGAAAAATGTCTTTCGTTTTATGGTGAAAAACGCAAAGACATTTTTGCAATGCAGCAGGAAATTATGGATTTTCCGGAAATACCGATGCATTACCCGTATCATCACTTTATCCTGCCGGCGGTCCTTCTGACCGCAGCTGATGTGTGTGCAGGACAGTCCGAAGAGACGCTTCGCGCACAGCTTGAATCTGCAGAGGAAAGGGCCCGAAATGTTCTGGGCGGATTCTGCGGCTTTTACGGAACGTGCGGCGCGGCAGTCGGTGTAGGGATCTTTTTCAGTGTCTACTCAGATACAACTCCCGTGTCAAAAGACAGCTGGGCGATGTGCAACCGCGCGACAGCGGATGCACTGCATGCGATCTCAGAGGTGGAAGGTCCCCGCTGCTGCAAGCGTGTCTCCTTTCAGGCTCTGTATTCCGCTGCGGAATCAATGAAGAAAAACCTGAACATTGAAGTGACGGTGGATAACGATGTGATATGTCATTACAGTCATCGAAATCTGGATTGCAAGAGGACGGAATGTCCGTTCTTTGGGGAGAGAGCTGAATGAGAGTTCCCGTGACAACGCCGGAGGAGATCATGCCCAATAAAATCCCCGGGCTGGAGTGCGAGTGCCAGAATCATCCGGTGGATCTGGCTCTTGAGCCGGCATTTATAACATGGCTGAGGAAGATCGGGGAACCGGTAAAGGAAGGAGAGCCGCTGATCGAAGGAGAATGTCAGAAACGGATCCTGACATTTCCCGCACCATGCAGCGGGATTCTTACAGAGATCGTGGTAGAAGACGGCAGTATGGCCTCTCCCGGTGAAGTTCTTGGATATATTGAGACCTCGAATAATGAGAACAGTTAATGCACATAGAACGGTCCGGGATTTTCTTGAGTATTTTGACATAGCTGAAGATGAGAAGGCAGCTGAGAAGTTCAGGGCCTGCTGCGATTACTGGGGGATCACGGATGCAGATCTGCATACCGCTATACAGAGGGCAGAGCGCTATCATCGCATAGCGCTTCTTTCCATGCGCAGGATTCTCGGAATTTATCTACAGGAATGGATGGCGCCGTTTGACGCGGGGACCACGCGCCGCATTTATTACAATGTGCCGGGCACGGTTACCTTCATGTACTTTCTGAAGGAGCTGGCGGAACAGGAACTGCCGGCGCCTGTCTATGTCGGTTCTCCGGATTTTATCAGCATGGTCGTTTTATACGGGCTTTTCGGGAGAAAAGAGCGGATCGAGACAGGCAGCTGCAGACACTGCGCGGTGAATCTCATGCGCGCTGCATTAGTGGAGGATCCGTGCTATCCGGCCGCTGACGTGCAGGTATCTTTCGGCTTTACCTGCGACGAGGCGCCGAAGCTGGATCAGATGACGGAGCCGGCACGAAAAGACATGCTCAAAGTGCCGGTGTTAAACCCTGTGCGCAGCGAGCGGGCTGTCGGATATATCAAAAAACGGATGCAGGAAGTCCTTGCCGGGACACAGGAAAGATTCGGTCTTTCTTCACTGCGGCAGAGCGAGCGGGATAAGCTGTACCGCGCCTGCAAGAGCCAAAGATTTCTTCTCGCCGTGAAGGTGCATCAGATCATCGATCATGTGCGAAAGTGCGGTAAGTTCCGCATCACAAACAACGATATTGTATTTCTGGAATCGCTGCTGATTACTTCCTTTCAGTGCGGAACTGAACACCTGATCGAGGTTCTGACGGACCTATTTGAAGAGATCAAAAGTGACACTTCTAAAGAAGCGGCAACCGTCCGTCACAAGATGTGTGTGTACTACACGCCAATCTGCAATCCTGAATACGGAGAAATAATGGAAGAGAACGGGATCGCGCTTCTTGATCACACGGCCTTTTCAAACAGCGCGTTGGTCACGGGAAGCAGTGATCCGTGCGAAGACGCCGCGCTGGAGAACGCGGGCGACAAGGATGTATCCAGAAGAGTTTATTCGATCACGAATAAGGGGAGAGCATGCCTGGGGAACTGGCAGGTGACGCTGCGCAGTTATGCCGCGTCTATAGCGGAACTGGTCGATAAGATGGAGGAAACAGCAGGATTCACGGAAGTCTTTCAAAAGCTGTGAGTGGTCCTTAATATCGATTGGTTTGTGCTAAACCAGCGTGAATACCTATATATTTTGGCAATAAAAATGCTTTACCACTTCCCTGAAATTGGGTGCAAAAGTGGGTGCAGATGAAAATGAAGGCCTGGAAAGCCCCTCCTTTCCACGTTTTTTGATTGAACGATCTACTCCTAAGCGGTAGGTCGGGT
>CADCIU010000080.1 GCA_902801585.1 uncultured Lachnospiraceae bacterium
CGGCATTCGCCGTATACGTCCAAATCAAACCTCTGTCGCTTCCGAGCAAGCTCGGCGCGCCCGTGTTTTGATTTGTCTGTGCATGGCTTCGGGTGGGACGCAATGAGTCCAGAAAGCATAAAAAAGATGTAATCTGCATTTTCTTATAAGCTGATGTGATACAATAAGTGCTGTAATCGCATTGTATTATATACGGGGATTGCACAATCGTGTTGGCTTCACGGCCCGTTTCATTTTTTTGCGAAAAGGATTTATTCTTCATCGCGCAAGACTCGCGAGCAAGTCTTGACTTACTTGAAAGGAGATAGTGAATGTATAAAGAAGAGATTACACATTACAGTGAATGTCTGAACAGAGACATGCATATTATGGTATACGGCCATGGAGGCGTGCCCTTCCTGGCTTTTCCCACACAGGATTCACTGTGCCATAATTACGAAGAATTCGGAATGATCCGTGAGCTGAGCGGCTATCTGGAAAACGGCAAGATCCAGTATTTCGTCGTGGACACGATCGATAAGGAAAGCTGGTCTGAAGGTGATCCGGATTTCGGCCGCAGAGCATGGAAACAGGAACTGTATTTCCGCTATATCGTCGACGAAGTCATGCCCATCATCCTGGAGAGGACCGGCGGAAGGCTTCCCATGACGACAGGGTGCAGCCTTGGCGCAAACCACGCTGTGCTCACTTTACTTAGAAGACCGGATCTGTTCTCCGGATGCCTGGCTCTGTCCGGCGTCTATGACAGCAATGTTTTCTTCAAGGGTTGGATGAATGAGACACTCTATGACAATTCTCCGGAGTGCTTTCTTCCCAATATGCCTCTCGACCACCCCTATATCGGCGAGTATAATCAGAAGCAGATCATCATTTGCGTCGGCCAGGGCGCATGGGAAGAGGACGGCATCCGCTCGCTCAGATATCTGGAAAGCGTCTTCCGCGAGAAAGGTATCAACGCATGGTGTGATTTCTGGGGCTATGATGTGAATCACGACTGGCCCTGGTGGTTCAAACAGATGCACTATTTCCTCCCGATCATCCTCGAGAGATGGGGAATGCAGTGACAAAAGTACACGGCGGAGAAAAGGGATGAAAACACACATGGCTGAAATCATTTACTGAGGAAGAGAAAGGAGAAGGAACCAATGATACTTCATCAGATCATCACGTCTTTGCTTGAAACAGATGCTTACAAACTGTCCATGGGACAGGCAATATACCACTGTTTCAGCAGATATAAGACAACATGGACATTTAAGTGCAGAAATAAAGACGTGCATTTCACACCTGAAATGGTAGATGAGATCCGCCAGCAGATTCAGGCCTACTGCAATCTGCGGTTCACAGAGGACGAGCTGGCCTATATTGACAAGATTCGCTGGATCAAAGGATCTTATGTCGATTTTCTCCGTCTCTGGAAGCCCAGATTCGAAGATTTCGAGATCACGGAAGACGCGGAATGCGGCCTTTGCATTGAAACCAGAGGAACCTGGCTCAATACGTCCATGTACGAGATCCCGACTCTTGCCATCGTAAATGAGGTGTACTTCCGCATGGCGCATGGTTATGACAGCCTGTTCAAAGTCTTCAAAGAAAGGCTCGAAGAGAAAATCGGTTGGCTGGAAAGAGATGAAATGTGCATTGGGACTTTCAGTGAATTCGGGCTCCGCCGCAGACTTTCTGCGGAAGCACAGGACCTTGTGGTCAGGCGCCTGAAAGAGGCCAACCTCGGCAGTTCTTCTTTTATCGGAACGTCCAATGTCTTCCTTGCAAAGAAATATGGCCTTGTTCCGGTCGGAACCATGGCACACGAGTGGATCATGTGCACCGGACAGGGAGACCACAGTCACAATCCCGCCTATTCCAATCACTACGCCCTGAGTGCATGGGTGGAGGAATACGGTGTCCTGAACGGTATCGCCCTTACGGATACGATCACAACGGACTGCTTCCTGCGTGACTTTGACCTTACTTTCGCCACCCTGTTCTCCGGTACACGGCACGATTCCGGCGACCCTTATGAATGGGGAGACAAGATGCTTGCCCACTACGAGTCTCTGGGAATCGATGGAAAGACCAAGACCCTGCTGTTTTCCGACAGCCTGAATTTTGAGAAAGCTCATGCCATAAACACTTACTTCAAAGACAAGGCCAAGGTCGCCTTCGGAATCGGCACTTACCTGTCCAATGACACAGATGTTCCGGCGCTGAACATCGTCATGAAGACGACTGCCTGCAACGGACAGGCGGTTGCAAAACTGTCAGATACAGCGGGAAAAGGAATGTGCAAGGATGAAGGCTATATCCAGTTCCTGGAAGCCTGTATTCGATGGAGAATGGAACACGAGCCGCACATGTCGGCAAAGTGATAAGGAGCCTCTTACATAGACAGCGTAGATCGCAGGCATTATCAACGATAAATCGTGATTCAGCTTATACCTAAGGCTGTATTTGATATTTGAAACTATACTATTCCGGACAAACAAGCGACAGCCGGTGCAGATTCCTTTATGAGGAGACTGCACCGGCTGTTCTGAGCCGGATCATAATTCTGAGCCGGATCTTAATTTTTGAATGGAAAAACAGGTCCCTCCGGGTCAACTGTCCTCACCCTGTGCCGGCAGATCTCATGTGCATTGGATCCGTCGAAGTGCAGGTAGTAAAACTCCATGCCTTTTAGCTCGTTAATACTTCTATACCCAGGGCGGTAAGCTCGGAGACAGTTGTTCCTGTGATTTTTTGATCTGTGATGACGGACTTTACCCGGTCTTTGAGATTGAGCGGCACTGTGCCGTGCCGCGAGAATTTGTCGGACTCTGTCAGGATAATGACCTGATCCGCCTGCCGTGCCATATCCCGGACGGCCTGGGCACGCATCTGATCCTGATTGGTGAAGCCTGCCCTTGCGGACCAGCCGTCTACGCCGATGAAGAATTGATTGACCCAGAAATTCTCAGCACACTGCCTTACCATGGGCCCTACCATGACCTGGGCGTCCTGTTGGTAGATACCGCCCAGAAGAATGATCTGGAAATCCGAAGAGCGGCGGATATAATCAGCGATGAAGGCGCTGTTTGTGATCAGGGTTATACCGCTTCGGTGCTCGGCCAGCGCTGCCGCCAGCAGAGCGCAGCAGCTGCCGCTCTCGATCATGATCGTGTCGCCATCCTTTACAAGCTCTGCGGCGCGCAGTGCGATCGCGCGCTTTTCCTCATAGTGATAGGCGAGACGCCCTTTGATGTCATCCGTACTGGACAGGACAGCAGATCCGTGCTCTCTTGTGATCAGTCCCTGCGCCTCCATGGCGTCCAGATCCTTGCGGACAGTGACCTGGGAGACCCCGAGATGTGCCGAGAGTTCGGCGACTTCCAGCTTCTTTTCTTTTACCAGAAGTTCCAGAATCTGATTGGTACGGTCTTCCTTTTTTCGCATCCTGCGCCCCTTTCAAAAGGTTTATTCTTCATCGCGCAATACCCGTGACTTCAGTCGTGGGATACGCGCGCAAAAAGTGAAACTCGCTTCATCGCGCAATACCCGTGACTTCAGCCATAGGATACGCGCGGGAGAGTTTTAAATCTTCATCGTGCCGGACTCATGAGAGAGTCTTGAATCTATATCATGCAAGACTCATGAGAGAGTCTTGAAACTTCATTTATAAATCAGATTATAGCATAATCCGACATTATCGAACTGAATTTCCTTACATTCATAAGTTATAGCTCGTTACTGGTGTTATCTGTACACGCCCTATCGAGGGCCTGTACAAGTAACGTTGCGAAAAACACCTCGCGTTTCAGGCGGGGCTTTTGTTCTCAGAAAAAGCACTCTATGCCCTGGTCCAGGAAGACCTTCTGATATTCGGTGAGGTCTTCCGGATGCAGCGCTTTCACATCGGCCATCTGGTAATCCCTGTTGAGGAATTCATATTTGCGCTCACCCATCTGGTGGAAGGGAAGGAGCTGCACATGCGAAAACCCGATTTCACTCAGGAGCGCAGCAAGTCCCTCTGCATCAGACAGCTCCGCATTGAAGCCCGGAATCACAGGGATCCGGGGCAGAACGTTAAGCCCCTCTTCCTGTGCCCAGCGGAGATTCCTGTGGATCAGCTCAGTTCCGACGCCGGTCCCCTTTTTATGCTTCTCTGAATCATACTGCTTGACATCAAAGAGCAGGAGATCAAAGAGGGGGGCAAGCCTGTGAAATACTTCCGTGCTCACACAGCCGGTGGTCTCGATCGCTGTGTGGACGCCCTTCTCCCTGAGGCGCAGGATCAATGCTTCTGCGAAGTCGGGCTGCGTCATGCCTTCCCCGCCGGAGATGGTCACGCCCCCGCCGGATTCCTCATAGAAATCTTTATCCTGCATGCACACTTCCACAACCTCGTCGACAGTCTTTTTTTCTCCTTCACCGGTCAGCGCGCGGCCGGGGCAGCCCTTCACACAGGCAAGACAGCCTGTACATTTATGAAGATCAATATGGATCCTTCCTTCCGGTGAGGCAGTGACTGCCTTCTCCGGACAGGTATGCAGGCATTTTTGACAGTGCAGGCAGTTGTCACTGTGATACATGATCTGTACTCTGGAGAGCTGGGACTCCGGATTGGAACACCATTTGCAGCGAAGGGGACATCCTTTCAGGAAAACAGTGGTCCTGACGCCCGGCCCGTCATGAATAGAAAACTTCTGTATATTAAAGATGATACCTTTCATTTCCATTAATAAAAAACTCCTTAAAACATTTCCGAATAAATCTTCACCGGATTGGATGGTTCTCGTACATCATCTGTTTTGTATGCTCTTATCTTAGCATCAGCGAACATATTTGTAAAGAATAACTTACGAATGTAATTTAAATAAATTGCTTATGAAAATATTCGTTGACATCAAGGGAGAAAGTGTTATAATTAAGCTACGAACGGAACAAAAATAAATTACGATGAAAACATTCGATGATAATAAAGGAGTTTTTTATGGAAAACAAAGCACATTTCGGATCCCTGACCTCCAGGATGCAGGCCTATCGCGAGAGCGTCCTTGATCAGAAGCCCTATATCGACGCACAGCGCGCAGTCCTGGCTACGGAAGCCTATAAGAAGAATCTCAATCAGCCGGCGGTCATGAAGAGAGCGCTGATGCTGCAGAACATTCTGGCCAAGATGGATATTTATATTGAAGACGAGACAGTCCTTGTCGGCAACCAGTCCTCTGTCAACCGCGGCGCTCCGGTCTTTCCGGAGTACACGATGAAGTTCATCCTGGACGAGCTGGATCTGTTTGAGAAACGCGACGGCGATGTCTTCTATATTACGGAAGAGACTAAGAAGAAGCTGCGCGAGATCGCTCCCTTCTGGGAGAACAACAACCTCCGCGCCCGCGGAGAGACGCTGATTCCGGAAGAGATGCAGGTCTATATGGATACAGGATTCTTCGGCATGGAGGGTAAGCTCAACGCCGGCGACGCCCACCTGGCAGTAGATTATAGCAATATGCTGAAGACCGGCCTGAAGGGCTATGAGGAGCGTACGAAGGCGCTCAAGGCGGCGCTGGATCTGACAGAGCCCGAATCCATCGACAAGTACCAGTTCTACAAAGCAGTCCTGATCGTGATCGATGCTGTGAAGGGATTCGCAGAGCGCTTTGCGGCCCTGGCGAGAGAGAAGGCGGAGAGAGCAGAGGAGCCAAGGAAGTCCGAACTTTTCGAGATTGCACGCGTCTGCGACAAGGTTCCCTATCAGCCGGCAGAGACTTTCCACGAGGCGGTGCAGGCTGTGTGGTTTATCCAGCTGATCCTGCAGATCGAGTCCAACGGTCACTCCCTCAGTTACGGCCGCTTTGACCAGTATGTCTATCCTTATCTGGCATCCGACCTGGAAAAGGGAAGGATCACCGAGGATCAGGCTGTCGAGCTGCTTACCAATCTTTGGATCAAGACATTGACCATCAACAAGGTCCGCTCCCAGGCCCACACATTCTCCAGCGCCGGAAGCCCTATGTATCAGAATGTCACGATCGGCGGACAGACCGCAGACGGCAGGGACGCCGTCAATAAGCTGTCATTCCTGATCCTCAGGTCCATCGGTCAGACGAGACTTCCGCAGCCAAACCTGACAGTCCGCTATCACAGGAATATCAGTCAGGCCTTCATGGACGAGGCGCTGGAGGTCTTAAAGCTCGGAACCGGCATGCCGGCTTTCAACAACGACGAGGTCATCATTCCTTCCTTCATTGAGAAGGGCGTCAAAAAAGAGGATGCCTACTGCTATTCCGCGATCGGCTGTGTAGAAACTGCCGTGCCCGGAAAGTGGGGCTATCGCTGCACCGGCATGAGCTACCTGAATTTCCCCAGGATCCTCCTGATGGTCATGAACAACGGCATCGATGTGACCAGCGGCAGGAGATTCGTCAGGGATTACGGGAACTTCAGGGATATGGAATCTTTTGATGAACTGATGAAGGCATGGGACGGCGCGATCAGAGAGCTTACCCGCGCAAGCGTCATCGTGGAGAATGCCATCGACCTAGCCAGCGAGCGCGAAGTGCCCGATATTCTCTGCTCCTGCCTGACACAGGACTGCCTGGGACGCGGCAAGACCATCAAAGAGGGCGGCGCCGTATACGATTTCATCTCCGGCCTGCAGGTCGGCATCGCCAATATGGCAGACAGCCTCTCCGCAATTAAAAAGCTGGTATTTGAAGATAAGAAGATTTCCCGCGATGAACTCATGAACGCTCTGGCGACAGACTTCGCGGGAGAAGAGGGCGAGAGGATCCGTCAGATGCTGATCAATGACGCTCCTAAATACGGCAACGACGACGATTACGCCGATCAGCTGGTCGTGGACGCTTACGCTTCTTACCTGGATGAAATGAAGAAATATAAAAATACCCGCTTCGGCAGGGGCCCCATCGGCGGCGTCCGCTACGGCGGAACCTCCTCGATCTCTGCAAATGTCGGCCAGGGCCTGGGTACAATGGCGACGCCTGACGGACGTCATGCGAAAGAGCCCCTGGCAGAGGGGTGCTCGCCCGCACATTCCATGGATAAACACGGGCCGACCGCTGTTTTCAAGAGCGTATCCAAGCTCCCTACCCATGAGATCACGGGCGGTGTGCTCCTGAACCAGAAGGTCACCCCCGCCATGCTTTCCACACAGGAGAACACGAAGAAGCTCGAATTCATCGTACGCACATTTTTTAACCGCCTGGAAGGCTACCATGTGCAGTATAATGTAGTAGACAAGGCGACTCTGCTGGACGCCCAGGCACACCCGGAGAAGCACAAAGACCTGATCGTCCGCGTGGCAGGATACAGCGCATTTTTCAATGTCCTTTCCAAGGCGACACAGGATGATATAATCGGAAGAACAGAACAGACACTGTAAAGTTGAAATAGTTGTAAAGTTGGGATACTGTAAAGCCGAAATAGCTGCAAAGAAGAAAAAAGGTCTGGATACAAGAGGAGGAACATAATGAAATTCTGTATCGACGACGCAAATGTAGAAAAGATCCGCCGTATTTATGAGTATTATCCGGTTGACGGCGTTTCCACCAACCCCTCGATCCTGGCAAAATCCGGAAGAGACCCCTATGAGGTCCTGAAGGAGATCCGTTCGATCATCGGTGAGGAAGGAGAGCTGTTCGTGCAGGCCACCGCGCCGACGGCAGAGGGCATGGTCGAGGAAGCACACAAGATCGTGGAAGAGCTGGGAAAGACCACCCTGATCAAAATCCCCTGTGTCCCCGAAGGCTTCAAAGCCATGAAGCAGCTGAAGAAAGAGGGAATCCGTTTTATCGGTACA
>CADCIU010000081.1:0-7738 GCA_902801585.1 uncultured Lachnospiraceae bacterium
AAACCGCTGCACTGCCTGCAGGCTGTCTGTCAGGTGTTTTTCGGATCCCTGATCCCCATCACCTTCGGCCAGTTGACAAAGGCATGTATGTGCTGTGCGAGCCGTTCCATCTGCTCCCATGTAAAATCATGATAGAAAGGTTCATAGTACAGGGTCCATAAGGCAGAGGTGAGAACATGCATTTCTTCCTGGGTCAGTTCCTCCTCCGCGATCCCACGCCTTCTCGCTTCCAGATAGTACTTGTAATCAAGCACATTCATTCTTTCCGCCCAATCGTGACGATAGTTCTCGAACCTGGTCCCGGCGGCGCATCTGACTAAAAGAGTGACCGCTTCTCTGTGTTCATACAGGCTCTTCATCCACTCTGTGATCGATTTCGGAGTCATGCAGAGCGAATCATACAGTTCCTGATCCGTAAGATACGAAATATCCGTATCTTCGAACTTGACGGCAAACTCTTCCATTTCGCGGACTGTATCCGCTACGAGCGCGGAAAACAGGGCTTCTTTTCCCTCATAGCGTTTATACAGGGCGCCGGTGGTCACGCCTGCCGCCTTACAGATTTCCGCAAGAGAAGCATCCTTAAATCCTTTTTGTAAAAACTCTTCTTTCGCAGCTGATAACAGACGCGGATCAATGCTTCTGTCCGGTACAGACATTCGGTCCTCCTTTTATCATTTACTGATAATCCAATTATCAGTTTACCATAATTTGAAAAAATCGGCCAATAGAGTACGCAATTACATTAATCTTACATTGCGTTTAAAAGGGCTTGAAAGATAGCAGGCGCAATGCAGAAAAGGGGGCGCATCTGACTGATCGATCAGTCAGATGCGCCCCCTTTAAACCGGCTCAATGCTGTATCACATCAGCGGTGCCGCCAGACGCAGCAGCATGTGTTCTAAGCGCATGATCGCGCCGCGGCCGCTTGCATAGTAATTCGTCACTTCCTTGCACTGGGCGAAAGTTTCTTCAAAATCGCGCTTTGTGTCCATGACCGCTTCACAGTCCGCATACAGACAGCCGTTTTCAAAATGATGATAGAGACTCCGGTAATCCAAGTTGATCGTACCGCATGTGGCGACGATATCGTCCGCAATTGACATTTTGGCGTGGCAGAAACCGGGTGTGAACTCGAAGATCCGGACGCCGTTCCGGGCAAGGCCGTTATAGTAAGACCTGGTCAGCCTGTAGACTATTTTCTTGTCCGGGATGCCGGGCGTAATGATGCGCACGTCCACGCCGCGCTTCGCAGCCATCGAGAATGCGTGACACATCTCATCGGTGATGATCAGATAGGGAGTGATGAACCAGGCATACTCATGGGCGCCGTCCGCCATACTGATATAGACGTCCTCACCCGTATGAATATCATCCATCGGGGAATCCGCGTAAGGCTGTACAAATCCGAGGTGCTGTTCGGGATCATCGCCGGAATACGCCTCTGTGCCAAGGACATATTTGATGTCAGGCAGCATTCCCTTCTCCAAGTTCAAATAGTATCCCTTGCTCTTTTCGTTCAGGCGGTCCCTCTCTTTTCTGGCTTTTTCCGCCTTCTCTCCACCGACTACCTTGCTCTTCTCATCCATAAGGTGAGCCGCATTACTGACCGCGAGATACTTCGTGAAATCGGAGTCGTCCTTGTCCATTTCAGACATGGCATTCCACATCTCAAGGAACATCACTGTCAGACTCTGCACAGCATCTCCCTCGAGCCTGACGCCCGTATCCTTCCAAAACCCGAACGGCTCTGTAATGTGGAAGTATTCGTTTGCCAGATTATAACCGCCGGTGTATCCCACCTTGCCGTCGATCACGGTGATCTTGCGGTGATCGCGGTTGTTGAGGAACAGGTTCAAACCGGGCGCGAACGGATTAAATACGCGGCATTGAATCCCATACTTTTCCGTGCGCTTGACGAAGTCGGTATTGATGAATCCAAGGCTCCCCATATCGTCATAAAAAACCCTGACCTCAACGCCGGCCTTCACTCTCTCTGCCAGCACGTCCCGGATCGCATGCCAGCTCTGAGCGTCCTCGATCGCATGGTACTCCATAAAAATGAATTTCTCTGCTTTGGCAAGATCACTCTTCTGCGCCTCGATTCCTTTCTCAGCGTCATCAAAATACTCAATCTTCGTATTCTGGTAGACCGGATAACCGGCATGGCGGCGGATATACTCAACGATCCCTCCCAGATGCGGATCTCTGGCCTTCGCGTTCTTTGCCTCCTCCTCATTCGTCGGAAGTATGGGGAACAGGATCTTATCTATGTCTTCGAACCTCTTGCGCATCTTAATGCTGCTGCTGTTCATGCCGATGAGCAGGTACAGCAGCGTTCCGAAGATCGGAACAGCCATGATCACAAACATCCATGTCATACGGATGGACGACGTTTTGTAACTCGCATAAATACCCAGCACCAGGAACAGACCGATAAAATGGATGAGCGTGTAGATCCAGCCTGCCTTCTGCCCTGCAAGCAGGACCAGAATGAAGAGAACCACTACTCCGATCACCATAGAGACCACTACTAAGACCATACGCAGTACGCCGTTTTTGACCGCCGCTTTTTTCTCAACTGTTTGCTTCATACCCAAGTTCCTTTCGATATTTTGATCGACTTATTTCGCCCCGCGATAAACCATATGATGCTGGAGGAAATGACAAAGAAATGCTACAATTTATTACATATCGCTGATATGCTTTTGTCGTTATTCAGATTATCACCCGGTGCGTCGTTTATCAATGGAGTTTTACGGGTGCTGTATATTTATACGTGGAGAAGTCGGTATGGACACATTCGTCAGAGGATTTAAATACTGGTATAGAGAAGTGATCCGCCCTTTTGAGCTGATCAAGGACAATTTCGGGGGTCTGGTCGGCTTTACGGTGGTCTTCAGGCTGTTCACTTTTTTTGTACTGTTTCCGATTCTGACCTGGACAGAAAGGCTGTGGCTTATCGGCAACAAGACCCCTGTCATCGCCTGGTATAACATAGGTTCCATTATCAAGAACCCCATGTCCTGGGTCGTGCTCATCTTAATGGCAGCTATTCTGGTCGCGGGGACAATGTTCGAACAATTCGCGCTCTACGATGCACTGCACGCCTCCCGGTTTGGGATCCGAAGATCTGTCAGACAGATCTTCTCAGCGGGCTTCGATATGAACGCGGAACGCACGAAGGTGAAGAACTGGGGAATTATTCCATATGCGATCCTCATACTTCGCTTTGGAACGATCACCGGGGATGTATCCAGCGTCATCTCTGTGATCAAGATTCCGGGGTTTATTCTGGAGGACTTCAGTAAGCGGCCTTGGGAAGGTGCCGTATTTGCATGCTTCCAGCTGATCGCTATCTATCTGTATATTCGATGGATCTTCGCGATCCCGATCATGATGGAGGAAGACGGAACGGACTTTAACGCGGCCTTAAAGAAAAGTGCCGCCATGACAAAAGGAAAAAACACGATCAGGTTTGGCTTTGTCGCCCTGGGATGGGCAGCGCTGGTCTGGTTCTTCTACTATGCCGGTACTGCTGTGGTCGTGGCGGAATGGTTCATTCTGTCTAAGTGGCTGATCCCGAAAGAAACGGAACCGTTTCTTCTGTTTTTTTCAAAACGTTTCACGCCGACCGGCACGATCTTCTATATATTCTTTCTTTGGATCGTGACTCCGATCATAGCGGCATCCTTTCAATGTCTCTACTACAAGAGAAAAGAGGAATTGGGCGAGGACATTATTCCTTATACAGAGGCGCCGCACTTTCTTCACAAATATCCTCATCTCAAATGGCTGATCATCGCGGTCTGTGCCGTCACTTTCTTTTTCTCGGGCCCCAAGAGATTTGCACAGATCCGGTGGATGCTCAACACGGATTACGGAATGCCCATGATCATGGCACACCGCGGTTTCTCCGCCGGCGCGCCCGAGAATACGCTGCCTGCTTTCCAGAAGTGTCTTGACGGAGGCTTTACAGCTGCAGAACTTGACGTTCAAATGACCGCGGACGGCACGATCATTGTCCTGCACGATGACAATTTAAAGAGGACCACCGGTCTCGACAAGAATGTGTGGGAAGTGACCTATGACGAGATCAAAGATCTGGATAACGGATCCTTCTTCAGTAAAGAATTCGCAGGGACGAAGATCCCCACACTGGACGAAGTCATAAAGCTTGCCGGGAGCGGAAAGGACAAGCTCTACCTGAATATTGAGATCAAGAGGAACGGCCATGATGACGGGATCATTGAGAAAGTGATCGACATCATCGTGAAAAACGATTATCTTAGCAACTGCGATGTGACATCACAGGATTACAGCACGCTCGAAGATGTCCGTAAGCTCAATCCGTCCGTCCTTACAGCCTACACTTCCGCGGTGGGGATCGGCAGTATTGAGTCCCTCGAAGCGGCGGATATCATCAGCATTCAGGAGACTTTCGCCACGTATGAAAATATAGAGCGGATCCACAACGCCGGAAAGCGCGTCTTTGTCTGGACCGTCAACGAAGAGGAGACGATGAAAAATCTGGTGGGCCTGAATGTGGACGCCATCCTCACAAATGATCCGGCACTGTGTAAAACGGTTATCGACCAGTACGGGTCGGATATGATGAATATGATCCAGAGGATCCATTCGGCGTTTTCTTTCCTGTAACAGCACATAAAAGAGGTTTTAATGATGTTCTCGCGCAGAAAGACCATTTCTACAATAATACTGTCTGTGATCCTGGTGGTCGCCTTCATGCTGGTCACACTGACCGCAAACAGGCTGATCTTCGCTGATAAAGTCCGCAGCAGGGACACAAAGAAGCTGGAAGCCATCAATCGGATGCTGGAGGATCTGAATTCCACCCTATCCGATACGGAACAGAAATCTGTAGGCCAGTATGAGGTGAATGCGATGCTTACAGCGACTGCTCTTGGGAACGTCATCTCGGACGAAAAAGATGACGCGGTCAAGGCTTACCGGAGCGGTGCGGTGGTCAAAACAGAGAACGGCGTGGTCACTGCGCCCGGCAGCGTAGGTCAGGATCTCGGTCTGACCGCATCTCTTTTCGAAGGAGAAAAGGGTGTCTTTTCAGCGCCTGCCGATCCCACCACGCTCATTGCGTACAGCAGGATCGGGAAATCGCCTTATTACTATCTGGAGTGGTATGAAGACACGGACCTGAATGCCCTCGTAGAGAAAACGTTCAACCTGGACGGGATCCTTGAGGAGGCTGAAGCCGCTTACGGCAGTAATATCCTGCTTGTACGCAAAGATGAGGCCGCAAAGACCGGTATGGCTGTCCTGTACTGCAATGAGGATTTTGGAGCTTATAAAGACGTGGTTGAGATGGGGCTTACCTCGGAAGAGATAGAGCAAAACGTCGGGCAGCCTCCTCAGCGCCTCGTTCTTAACGGTGTAACGTACAGGTATTCAATCGGTGAAGTCCCTTCCCTGAACGGCTATGCCATCCTGCTGGTCCCCGAAACAGATATTATCAGGCAGTCCCTGGACCAGATCGGCGGAATGGTCAGCATACTGATCCTGATCCTCGCAGGATTGATCCCCACAGGACTGGCATTCTACAGTTTCGCACTTAACAACCCGAATGCTGCGGCCAGAGGACGCCGCTATAAACCGGTTTTCATACGAAGAGCCTTTACTGTCTACGGAATAACGGGTCTTCTGTTCATGGGGATCAGTGCAGCCTATCTCTATTCCCTGAACGGTCTGCATGAAGCAGCAATAAACGGCGGAGATGCCCTCGACATGCTTGAAAAGCGGATCGCACTGAACGTCAGCCGGAATTCCCACGATGTCCGTAACACGATCGATTCCTACATAGATTACGGCGAACACATCTCAGATATCCTCGGGCATTATCCGCAGCTTAGGGATGCAGCACCTCTGAAAGAGCTTGCGGAATGTATCCGTGCGTCTTCGATCACACTGTATGATCACTCCGGAAAGGAGATTGTAAACAGTGACGGCTACATCGACATGTATCTGGGGACCGACCCCGAATCCACAACCTATGATTTCAGGAGGATCTTAAAAGGGGTCCCGTATATAGTTCACGAAGCGGAGACAGATGAGACGACCGGTCTGACGGAGGTTCGGATCGGGATCAGGACCGAAGATACCGACGTGCCGGGCAAGTACGGCGTCATGCTGATCTCTCTGGATCCTGCCGTGTTGGAACGAGCGACCACGGAAGAGATTGACAGCACCCTTCGCTATATGACAGAAGAAGAGACAATGCTTTGGATCGCGGAAAAAGGGAGCGGCACGATTCTTGCATCCAGTGACAGCGGACTGGCCGGAAGGAATATCTACTCCATCGGCATGGGTGAAAACGATCTGGCAGAAGGACTTATGAAGAATGTCTATACGGAGAACGGGCAATATTTTGTCATGTCTTCCCTTTTGGACGATCCTGTCATTGCGGAAGGCGCAGAACGTTTTGACCATTCAGTTGCCTATTACGCAATGAGCAGGAGCGCCACAAACTACGGCATTATCTACACTGTCGCGAACTGCTGCGTTTTGTTTGCGATCGTTTACTCAATCCTCGCCTGGTATATACTGCGCGATTACACTGATGAGTTTTACAATGAATGCATAAACAGGGGGACGTCCGTATCAGCCGCCGGAGCTGCTTCAAGAGATGAAGAATCAGGAGTGCTTCGGAGTCTGTGGAATCATTGGCTGGGCCCGGAGAGCTATTTGGGCACCCGCCGTCCGGAACAGAAAGGATTCATTGTTATGGAAGCCTTTCTTGCTCTGTTTTTATTACAGCAGATCCCGATCCTGTCAATTAATGAAAAAAGCCAGGATTCCCTGTACTACTACATTCTGAAGGGGATCTGGGAAAGGGGAATCAATTTATTTGCATTCGCCAGGATCCTGATCTTGGCAGGTGAGATGATACTGACTGTACTTCTGCTGGATTTTATACTGCGGATCATCGGCCGTCAGACAGGAAAAAAAGGAGAGACGGTATGCCGGCTGGTCATGAATGTTATCAAGTACCTGTCCGTTGCCTCCTTCATCGGACTCTCTCTCTATTTTCTCGGAGTGGACAAAACAACGCTCCTCGCCGCACTGAGCATTCTGTCGCTGGCGGTCTCCCTTGGCTCACAGAGCCTGATCGCGGACATTATCGCCGGAATCTCGATCATTATCGAAGGTGCATTTGATGTAGGAGACTATGTGGTGATCGGATCGCATACCGGCAAGGTCCTTGAGATCGGTGTCCGCACGACCAGGATCCTGTGCGCCGGCAACGACATAATGGTGATCGGAAATAAGGAGATCCAGACAGTCATCAACAAATCGCGCAGAAGCACTGTATTTAACATCTATTTCCGTATTCGGTCCGACTACCCGGTCGATCTGATCCGTGAACTGCTGGAGAGAGAGCTTCCTGCGATCGGCGAGAATAACCCCCAGATCCTGAAAGGCCCTGTATTTGAAGGGATCACTAATATTGAAGACGGCAAGATGACCCTGTCGATCGAAACAGAGTGCCGGCAGGCTGATGCCCACAAAGTAAAGCTGTATGTAAACAGCGAGCTGCAGAAATTGTTCGCGAAGAACGGAATCCGCATCTGAGGAGACAGGGGACGGTTCTCTGTCTCCTTTCAGAAAAATCGGCATAGTGTAAGGCCGTATATATCCCCGTCGGAGGCTCACGTTCCTAATGCTCTCCGACGGGGATATATACGGCCCTCTTCTATGCCTTCTT
>CADCIU010000081.1:7744-14594 GCA_902801585.1 uncultured Lachnospiraceae bacterium
TCCGACGGGGATATATACGGCCCTCTTCTATGCCTTCTTAATACTATATCTGTTCCTGAGGAGACAGAGAACCGTCCCCTGTCTCCTCTTGTTCTTCCTCGATCAATTCTGTGGAAGCCGGCTCGGCAATTGCGTCTTCACTGCCGTCTTCATTTCCTTTCTCATCTTCGTTTCCATTTTCATTTTCATCTTCATTTTCATCTTTATTCTCATCTTCAGAAATATCTGAAAGAGCGTCTTGATCCGCTTCTTCATCTTCAGATGTATCCGTCATTTCAGAACTTCCCGATAATGAACGTCCGCCGGCACCTGAGTAGGTGGAAAACGATCCCTTACCGTCTTCATCGTCAGAGTGAACAGGTGCTTTGTCAAACATTCCTTCCTGATCTACTGTGCTGTAATCATAATTGTCGGGATTACCGGAGACTAAATCATGGATCGGGGTGATCGCAAAGGATGTTTCGTCTTTGATCAGGAAGGTTGAGGCATCAATGATATCACCCCAGCTGAAGCTGATCCTCCATTCATTCTCATCTGTTTGATTTACATAATAATTCGAGGAATCAACATTGTTCACCTGGACTTTCAAGCCATGACTATCGATTATTATGTCGCCGGCAACCTCATATGCACAATCCGAGATCAGGACAATCTCAACCGGTCTGACAGTCAAAGTACCGTATTCCTGTGTAACCGAGTAGTTGTTGGGATTGACCCCCTTCCACTCGACCATGCACGTATTAGGGGAGCTCCCGGCGTTAGTGATCGATCCTGTCACTGTAATTTTGGGAGCCTGCCCGTTCACCCAGGGATCTGAAGGAGATAATTCGTAACTGTCGTAAAACAGCGTCTCACCGTCATATACTTTTTCGTCAGAGCCTGTGCTGATCGTCACTTCCTTGGGTGTCACTTCCAGCGTTCCGGGCTCCTGTGTAACGGTGTAGTTGTTCGGGTTCGTATCGCCCCAGTCAATCGTGTAAGGGTTGTCAGCAGTTCCTGCATTTGTGATCGTTCCGGTGGCAGTGACTGTGATACTGTCCCCTTCAACAAGTCCTTCGATGCTGACCGCATCAGAGCCGTTGAGCGGCTCGCCGTCATACTCTTTGGAAGCGCTCGCTGTGATCGTCAGTGCTGCAGGTTCGATCTCAATCGCGTTGTTGGTAAATGTTATCTCGTAATTGCCCTTTTTCCCCTGGGAGAAGGTGCTTTCCGGCTCAAAAGTATAGGATCCGGCATCCGAATATCCCGTTCCGTTCAGCTGCAGTCTGGCATCGCCGGGGAGCGCGAATGTGAAGGAATAAGCTCCGATCACTTCCTCGTCCGCGCCCCATTCAATGGGGTCAACGGGCTCATCCGCCCCTTCATAGGATGCCACGATCCATTCCGGGAAATAAGGAGATCCATCGTACTCGAAAACCGGAGCAGATTCTTCGCCTTCGTTTTCCTCTTCTTCTCCGCCGTGGAAACCAACATCAAATTCGACCGGGAGCGGATTTACGGTCAAAGTACCGCTCTTAGTCGTGACATTCGAAAACTGACCGGTCACGTCGTTGCCGTCCGCGTCATAGATCGTGTAGGAATCAATGGTGTTGTCGCTGCTCCCGGCGTCTGTCTGACTGCCTGAGACACCGGCGCTGACCGTGAACCCGGAAGGCAGTCCTTCAGCAGTGACCGAGCTGTCTGTCAGGGCAGTGCCGTCGTAGGTCTTCTCTGCAGATGCAGCTGTCAGTGTAACAGCTTCCCTCTGTGCCGTCACCCGCAAAGTACCCAGATTTTCAGAGACACTGTAGTTGCTGCTGTTTGCAGAACCCCAGTTGATCGTGTAAGTATTATCCGTAGAACCGACTTCCGTAATGGAACCGACAGCCGTCACAGTGGCAGTTTCCCCGTTTACAAGGCCGGAAATGGAAGCCTCGGAGTTTGTCAGCGGGCTGCCGTCATATTCCTTTTCGGCAGAGCCTGTGGTAACAGTGGCGGATGCAGGAATGACCGTAAGGGTTCCGAGATCTTCCCCGACCTCGTAGTTGCTGAGATTTGCAGTGCCCCAGTCAATGGTATAAGTATTAACACTCGCACCGACATCTGTCTGGCTGCCTGTGGCCGTGACTTTGATCGATTCATCAACGGAAAGGCCCGAGTAGTGAGCTTCCTCGCTGCCCAGAGCTCTGTTGTTGTAGTCAGTGACCTCTGTGTCGATGGTGATCCTGACATTGGTCAGATCCTGCATCAGGCGGTCGGATTCGGATTCGCGGATCACAAGGCCGCCCTGTTCGATCGTAGCTGTGCCGGAAGGGGTCTTGGGAAGCACATCAATCCGCTCCCTAATCAGTTCGATATTCCAACCGGTATCTTTGCAGGCCTGCGCAAGAAGTGCCGGGTTATCTCCGTAAAGTCTGAGCAGTTCCTCGGGAAGATCATTCTCGGTGAGGTTCTCTATTTTGAGCTCGATGCTCTGCTTTCCCTCCAGGTCGGAGAGGAAGACTGTGAGTTTCTGTCCGGCCTTCAGCTGGATCTCGCGCCTCTCACCGGTGAGCGGATTGGCAGCGTTCACCCAGATGACACCGCAAATGCCGTACAGGGTCTGGCTGTCGTAGGAGGCGTTTCCGGCCGATTCGGTAACAACATAAGAAGTATTGCGCCAGGGAACTTCCCGATTGCCGCTTCCTTTGTAGAACGTGACATAGGCATCCGGATCAGTCAAAGGAGTCCCGTCATATACTTTCTCTGCAGTACCTGTATGGATCGTGAGAGGAGCCGGTACTACCAAAAGCGTGCCGCTCACTGTCTCAATATTTGTGAAATGACTTGTGACATCCTCTCCTGCCTTGTTGTAAATGGCATAATTCGAGACAGGATTGTCGCTCTCGCCCGCATCCGTGCGGCTGCCGCCGGCGCTGGCTTTTACAGAAAAGGCGGAAGGAAGATTGTTGACCAATATGTCTGAGGTGCGGGTAAGGGGCTGACCGTCATAATACTTGCTGGCACTTTGGGCCACAAGGGTGACAGTGCTGTTCCAAGTCCAGTCACCGTTTGCAGGGTAATCCCCGGAGAAGTCCGCGGGCTCAATGTCGTCCACAACATCACAGGCTTCCTTGACGCGGTCGGTCACAGATGCGTCACTTATCACCTGGTTCAAGACAAAGCCCTCGATATCTTCCTTGGTGATGTTCGAGACAGCGGGCTCAGGAATTCCTTCAGCATCCTCACTGTATTCAGGGACTGTGGCTTTCTGTCCTGCATCTACGGAGACAGACTGCTGCTGTTTGGTATTATCCAGATAAGTGATCTCAGCGGTACCTTCCAGCACACCGATCTGAGAGATGCTGACAATGCTGCCCTTTTCAGGAGAGAGCCCCTTGAGGTCTACGGATTCCATATTTACCGATTTCTCATCCGTGACAGGCTCGCTGGAGATATAGACAATAGTGCCCCGGATTCCGACGACCATTGTGGACGTTTTGATATCCATAGTCTCCTCAGCGCCCAGCTTCTCGCTCACATCCAGGAAGATCCTGCCCTCAGTAAGGTTCATCGAGACAGCGCCGTCCTGCTTTTCGAATTCCACGCGGCTCTTCTCGTCCATTGTGACGATCCTGCCATCGTCCAGCCCGACAGAGGCAGAACTGGCGGCGGCTGTTTTCATAGACTCTCCGCTGTTAAGGCGCGCATTCTCCATGACGGCGCGCGGGTTTCCGGAGGCATCCTCAATCTCCACGGTCCCTTCGTAGTGGAGAAGGCGCATTGCAGAAGAAGTGTAGGAATCTGCAAGGGCCGTATGCGGGAACATACCTGCGAGCAGAACAAGGCAAGTCAGATATGCGAAAAAAACGGAGAATGGTTTACTTTGCTTTTTCATAAAAAGAACCCCCTGAACAGAAGAAAATTCAGTGTCCACTCGTAACAAATAATCGTAATAACATAGTTTAATTATTGCAAAGGTCGAATGGTTTTACAAGGAAAGGCTTGCGTTTTCCTTCCCCATATTCACCCATCAGCGCCATAGCCGTAAGAACCGGCTTGATCAGTCCGTTTGTGATCATGATGCTCCATTTGCCTGTCTCTCTGCCCTATCTCAGTGCCATTTTATGATATCCCTGTTCTTTTCCCAAAAACTGTGCAGCTGCTGCTTGTGCTGGCATAGCTTTTCCTTACAGTTCCTGCACTGCACGCTGGCGTTGGTCCTGTCCGAAAACCGCTCGGGATAAAGGTGCAGGGTTATCTCCCAGCGTGCCAGGAGTGCCAGTGACATGGCAAGAAGACTCAAGCTGTAGGGATTCGGTATATACACAAATGGCGTGAACATCATGGCGTAATCCCAGTTATAGATCCGGCAGACGCTGCAGCACCTGTTCTTGAGGATCCAAGTTTGGAAGGGACAGAAAAACAATATGCAGATCATGTCGCACACGCCATAGGCGAAGCTGATCAGAATGAGGATATCCCGGTCGATGACCCCGGCAAAATAGAGCCCTCCGATTGCCCCGTTGAGCGCAAACCAGGCGGCCGCCGCGCAAAAGGTTCGCTGCCAGGGAGGCATTTCCGGATCTGTCTCGCCCGTGGGCCGGTAATTCCTTGCGAACTGCCGCTGACTGCCCATGCTCTCCGTTTTCGAGGGAAAGAACCGCAGAACCATTTCGACCGCATACACGATCCAGATCATGTTCAGCAGCCAGTGTGCCTCCTCTATTTCCCCGAATGGTTCCTTCTCGCCGCTGATCCTTCCGATCACATATACCGCCGCTGCGATCAGAAAAAGGGCGGACCGGTAGAACAGCTTCAAATAGTGTGTGGACGATATTAAAGACAATTTATGATTTCCAATCTTCATATTCAGCTGCGCCTCGTTTACCATTCGGGATCGTTCCCCTCTGATCATTGTCTCACCTTGAATGATCAAAAACCACTGATCCACCTTCTTCAAAGTGCCGAGTGTCACTCCATTACATATCCCGCTCCCCGCACCATGCGAATGCGCACATCTGAGCCGATTTCTTTAAGGGACTTGCGGATTGTGGAAATATTGACCCACACGACATTGATCTCCGCCTCGCTGTCCCATCCCCAGACATGATCCATGATCTTCTCCGCTGACAGGATGATGCCCGGAGAGCGCATGAACATTTCCGCCAGAAGAAAGGTCTTTTTGGAAAGCACTGTCTGTTTTTTGCCGCTCTGTAAACGATAGGTCGTACAGTCAAGTGTGAGATCCCTGAAGCGGATCACATCCGGCGTGAAACTCTGCGCTCGTCTGAGAAGGGCGCGTACTCTGGCGAGAAGTTCCCCGCTTGCAAACGGTTTGGTCAGGTAGTCATCTGCCCCTGCGTCAAGTCCGTCGATCCGATCCTCCACCTCGCCCATGGCGGTGAGCAGCATCACCGGGATCGACTTGCCATCGCTCCGAATGCGGCGCACGACCTCATCCCCGTTCATTTTGGGCATCATGATATCGAGGACTGCCGCGTCATAATCCCCTTCCATAATATAGTCATATGCGTCCTGCCCGTTATCCACGGTATCCACAAGATAATTGTTCCGTTTCAGTATCGCTGCCACGCCGCGGGCGACATCCGGATCGTCTTCGGCAAATAAAAGTTTCATGTCTGACCTCCTCATAGAGAGCCTCTGTGATCACAAACACCCTCTCCCAATAAATTATAAAACAAACATGTGTTATGGGGAAAGTCAATTGTATCGTTTCCGCAGGACAGCTGCATAGAAAAGAGCGCCTTCGGCATTTTTCCGAAAGACGCCTCTTCTATAGTAAGCCTTTATGTGTTATTTCATTTTGATCCCATTGCAAAATAGCGAAAAATAGTTGATAATTCGTTTGACCACGTTGGAGTCTGATCCCATTACAAGGAGGTATATCCATGCAGGGAATGATCCTGACCGTTCTATCCTCTGCCGCCGGCAGTGCGGCGGGCTGTATCCTCTCCCTCTATCTGGGGCGCCCCGGCAAAAGAGCAAAGACGGATCCCTTTTTAAAGAGGATCCTTCCCTTGTGTGCCGGTTTTCTTTTGATGGCCCTGGCGATCCCGGCCGCCCCGGGGATCCTGAAACTCATCCTATCCGTTTTCTTTTCTGCCTTTACACTGACTGGGCTGGGAACGGCAAAGGGTCTTGAGGACAGGGATCAGAATCTTCTGGAAATGGCATATGTCTTTTTCATTCCTGACAAGTCCCGCATCACCTATATTGACCTGCCCGCCTGCCGGGACAAGATCGTCCTTTCATCCATGATCGCCGGACCTGTATCCGCCGTCGTCGGTTCAGCAGCTCTCTTTGCGGCAGGCAGTACCCCCAGTATCCCCCATCAGATCGCAGCAGGCATTCTCCTTCTTTCTCTGGCGGCTTTGGCTAAGAACCTGCTTAAAAAGAATCCCAGGAAAGGAGTCAGCGCGGCATGACCATCGAAGTACTGAATGTAAGCAAAAACTATGGGGGAAAGCCCTATCTGAAAAGCGTAAGCCTGAATATCTCCTCCGGCTCTGTCATCTCTGTCGTCGGCACAAAAAAGAGCGGAAAGACTGCTCTCCTGCGCATTATTATTGGCTTGGAAGAAGCCGACGGCGGGCAGGTCACCCTGCTTGGCGACTATAAATATGACCGGTTAAATGTCGGTGTCGTATTCCAGGATGACCGTCTCTGCCCCGGATTTACCGCTGCCCAAAACGTAGCTATGGTCAATAAAAGGCTTTCTGTCAGGGCTGCCGAAGAGGAACTGGAAAAGCTCCTTCCCGCAGGGACTGCCGATCTCCCCGTGGAAGATCTGACCCCTGCCCAGCGCCGCATGGTCTGCATCATCAGAGCCTGCATCATTCCTTCCGATGTCCGTCTGATGGATGAACCC
>CADCIU010000082.1 GCA_902801585.1 uncultured Lachnospiraceae bacterium
TAGAAACATCAATACCAACAGCGTTCATGAAACCTACTCCTTTAAAATGTATTAGCAATGGTCGATACCAGTTTTTCTCATTGCCTATTCAATCTACTGAGTGTTTCACACGAACGAAAAGTTCAACCTGCGTAAAACGAACGCTGCGAATGAGGGCTGGTTGGCTGACTCGATTGCGGACGCGAAGTCCAAGTAGAAGTTGGCCAGACCGATTGCCACATCATTCTAACAGCTTAAGCAACAAGATGGATAACATCCTATTTGGAAGATAGGAATATCAACCATTAAATACATAGTAGTAGTAGGAGCATCCTACTCGATTGCCGGCGCAGAATGAGCAGACGATATCTGCTAAAATCGGTAAAAAATACTAAAATACGCAAAATACATCAGATGTATGATAAACTATTACTGTGATTTATGTAAGCGAGATCAATATGCTTTTTGCTTCTTGTGAAAATCTTAACTTGTAGTTTCACAATGAGAAACGTATACTATTATTAACGGACATGCTTCTGAGCCCGCTTGCATGTACTGTCAAAAGCGGGCACCAGGAGCCGGTATTATGACAAATGAGTTCAATGATATGTATCAGTTTATAAAAGAAGACAAAAAGCTGTTGGGAAGCCGGATCGAAGAGCAGCTGATCGAATATATCCAGGAAGAGCCGATCCCGGTCGGCGATAAGATCCCCAATGAATTTGAACTGGCAGAGAAGTTCGGCGTAGGCAGAAGCACGGTCCGTGAGGCAGTCAAGGGCCTGGTATCCCGGGGAATGCTGGAGGTGCGCCGCGGTTCCGGGACTTATGTGATCAGCAGTTATCCGGCGGAAGAGGATCCGCTGGGACTCGGCCGGTATGACGACAAGTATCAGTTGGCGCTTGAACTGTTTGAAGTACGTCTGATGATCGAGCCGGAGATCGCGGCGTATGCGGCCAAGAACGCTTCGGAAGAGGAAATACAGGAGTTGAACAGACTGTGCGGCGAGGTGGAGGCGGTCTACCTCAGCGGCAAGAACCATGTGCCCAAGGACATAGAACTGCACACAATGATCGCGCAGTGCAGCAAGAACCGCGTTGTGGAGATCCTGGTCCCTTTGATCGATTCGGCAGTCCACACCTTTGCAAATGTAACGCACCGCGAGCTGATGGATGAGACGATCGAGACACACAGGGCGATTGTGGATTCGATCGCCGCCCACGACCAGGTCGGGGCGAGATGCGCAATGATCATGCATCTGACCTATAATCGTCAGATGATTGTGCGTATGCTGGAGGAACAGAACGCTGGAAAAACAGAGAGTTAAGGGGCGCCACTGGTGAATTGGACAAATAATAAGTGGGATTCCGTTTGGAACCCCACATTTTTTTGTCTAAATTGCTGAAAAGGCAGAATATACATCAGATGACTTGTAAATTTTGTGCCCGTATTATATAATCTAACCATATTACATCAGACGTCTTATGTAAACAAGCAAATCTTTCCCCGGAATCAGTCATAATGTCAAAATGCAGATAAATCATTCAGGGGAAGGCACCGTTCCGGAACCGGCGGTATGCCGCGGTCCGGAAGAAAGGAAAGGAACAAATGAGTGAAGGCGTAGTTCTGGAGCCCTCAAGACTGATCGCGGGAGCTTTAATCGGTCTGGTCATTCTTCTACTGTTGATCATTAAATTTAAAGTACAGGCGATGGTGGCCATCCTGGTCGGCGCGATCTCGATCGGCATTGTCGCGGGAATGCCGCTGGCGGATATCATCACAGCTGTCAATGACGGTATTGGTAACACACTGAAAGGAATCGCTCTTCTGGTCGGATTGGGATCGATGTTCGGAGCGATACTGGAGGCATCGGGAGGCGCGCAAACGCTGGCGGTCACGATGGTCAAGAAGTTCGGGGATGAAAAAGCAGCCTGGGCACTCGGCATCACCGGCCTGGTCGTCGCTATGCCCGTATTCTTTGACGCAGGCCTGATCATCCTGATCCCGCTTGCTTTCTCACTGGCCAAGAAGACGAGCAGAAGCGCCCTGTTCTATACGATCCCCCTGCTGGCAGGTCTGGCAGTAGGACACGCCTTCATCCCCCCGACACCAGGGCCCGTACTCGTGGCGACGATGCTCGGCGTAGACCTCGGCTGGGTCATCCTGATCGGTATCTTCTGCGGAACATGCGCAATGATCATCGCGGGCCCGATCTGGGGTTCCATCTGCGGCAAGAAGTATTTTATTCAGGTCCCTGACCATGTCATGAACCAGGAAGAGTTCGATGAGTCCAAGCTGCCCAAATTCAGTGTCATCGTCGGTATCATCCTGATCCCGCTCGTTCTCATTATTATGAAGAGCGTTTTCGGTGTTATCCCTGCCATGGCAGGTGTCATGCCGCTGTTCAGCTTCCTCGGCGAGCCCTTCGTAGCCCTTCTGATCTCCACTATTTTCGCCATGATCGTCCTCGGCAAGGGGCAGGGCTACACAATGCCCGAGCTTGAGAAGATCATGACCAAGTCGCTGGAGCCCACGGGCCTCATCCTTCTGGTCACGGCATGCGGCGGCGTTCTACGCTATGTCCTGCAGTATTCCGGGATCGGCGACCTGATCGGAAATGCAGTCGGTTCCATCAACATGCCGATCGTTGTGGTGGCTTTCCTTGTCGCGGCGCTTGTCCGTATCTGCGTAGGCAGCGCGACAGTCGCTATGACAATGGCGGCAGGTATCGTGGCAGCTATGCCCGCAGTTCAGGGCCTGTCTCCCCTCTACCGCGCCTGTGTCGTCTGTGCGGTCGCTGGCGGTTCGACAGTGCTTTCCCACTTCAATGATTCCGGTTTCTGGCTGGTGAAATCCCTGGTGGGAATGGATGAGACAACGACGCTGAAGACCTGGACTGTCATGGAGACGCTGGTAGGCCTGAGCGGTTTTATAGTCGCATTTATCATTTCACTGTTTATCGGACATTGATCCTTGTAATATCATAACAAAGCGCTTCGACAAGGAGGTAAAAATGGAATTAATCAGTCAGAAAATGAGAACACTTGCCCCGGAGATGGACCCCCTTCGTCTGGGATGCGGGTGGAAAAAGGAAGATCTGGCAAAGCCCCAGATCATCATTGAGAGCACTTCGGGCGACAGCCATCCCGGAAGCGGCCATCTTCCCATTCTGGTGGAAGAAGTAAGAAAGGGCGTTTTCGACGCCGGCGGTTTCGGCGCCCGCTATGCCTGCACGGATATCTGCGACGGCGAGAGCCAGGGTACGGACGGGATCAACTTCTCACTCGCGAGCCGCGAGATGATCGCCAATATGATCGAGATCCATGCGAATGCGACCCCTTTTGACGGAGGAGTATATATTTCCAGCTGTGATAAAGGAATGCCCGGCAATCTGATCGGTATGGCGCGCGTCAATATTCCGTCCATTGTGGTCACGGGCGGGACTATGAGTGCCGGCCCTGAGCTTTTGACACTGGAGCAGCTCGGAATGTACAGCGCGCAGTATGAGCGCGGCGAGATCGATGAGGCGAGACTGAACTGGGCCAAGGAAAATGCCTGCCCCAGCTGCGGCGCATGCAGTTTCATCGGCACCGCGTCCACGATGCAGATCATGGCGGAAGCCATGGGTCTTTCCCTGCCCGGCAGCGCCCTGCTGCCCGCGACGAGCCCGGACCTTCTTAAGTACGCGTATCGTGCCGGCCAAAGGGCCGTAGAGCTGGCAAAAGAAGGTATCAGACCTTCTGATATCGTGACAATGGATTCCCTGGAGAACGCCATCATGGTACATGCCGCGATCTCCGGAAGCACAAATACGCTCCTGCATCTGCCTGCGATCGCACGCGAATACGGTCTTACCATTGACGGCGATACTTTCGACAGGCTGCACAGAGGAGCGCACTATCTGCTCAACCTTCGCCCCGCAGGCCAGTGGCCGGCTGAGTTCTTCTACTATGCCGGCGGCGTGCCTGCCATCATGGAAGAGATCCGGGATGTCCTTCATCTGGACGCGAAGACCGTCACAGGGAAGACTTTGGGCGAGAACCTGGATGAGCTCAAAGCGAACGGCTTCTATGAAGGCTGCGCGAAATGGCTGGAGGAAGCCAACAAAAAGTACGGGATCAATATCACGAAGGAAGACATCATCCGTCCCTTTGACAATGCCATCGGTACCGACGGGAGCATTGCTGTCCTCAAGGGAAACCTGGCGCCGGAGGGGGCGGTCATCAAACACACCGCCTGCCCTAGGGAAATGTACACGGCACTTCTGTACGCCCGCCCCTTTGACAGCGAAGAGGAATGCCTCGACGCGGTCCTGCACGGCAGGATCAATAAGGGAGACGCTGTATTTATCCGTTATGAGGGCCCCCAGGGAAGCGGCATGCCCGAGATGTTCTACACTTCCGAGGCGATCAGTTCGGATAAAGAACTCGGCAGAAGCATTGCGCTGATCACTGACGGGCGTTTCTCCGGCGCCTCCACAGGACCTGTCATCGGACACTGCAGTCCCGAGGCGCAGGCAGGCGGCCCTATTGCTCTCGTGGAGGAAGGCGACCTGATCGAGCTTGATGTTTTTGCAAGAAAGCTTAATATCGTCGGAATCAAAGGGGAGAAAAAGACGCCCGAAGAAGTGGATGCAGAGCTCGAAAAACGCCGCGCGGCATGGGTGCCGAAAGAGCGCAAGTATAAGAGCGGTGTGCTCCGCCTGTTCAGCGAACTGGCGGCAAGCCCAATGAAGGGAGCATATCTGGACTACAGCCGTTTCGGAAAGTGATCTCCGGAATCATTCAGTATAGGGAGGAATATGGAGAATAAAAACCCGATACAGGTAGCGGACCGGCTGTTCGGCGCTGTTGAATACCTTGCTGCCAACGGCCCTTCCGGTCTGATAGAAATCGCAACAGCTTTGGGTCTTAATAAGAGCACGACGCATCGTATCCTGCGTTCTCTCCATTACCTCGGCTATGTTGAGCAGGATGATACGACCGGAAAATATCAATTGACGAGCAGGCTTGAGACGATCATTACGTCAAAATAGAGCCTGCGGGAGAATCAGTGGGGCTGTCGCACAGAGAAGAAATGATCCGGAGATTCATTCTTCAAATGCGGCAGCCCCACTGTCACCGAACTGTCCATATTTTCGTATGAACCTGTCTATGTATAACCGATTTCAGAGCAGATAAAATGGTATTAATTAAAGATACGTCAGCTTGTATGTAAAAGGAGATGTATAGGAAAATGAAAGATTTTAAAGCTGAATTCAGAAAGATCGGTATTGTTCCCGTAGTGGTATTGGATGACGCGAAGGATGCTGCCCCTCTGGCGAAAGCGCTGGTGGAAGGCGGACTTCCCTGCGCAGAGGTCACATTCCGCACTGCCGCGGCAGCAGACGTTATCAAGAATATGGTCCAGGAATTCCCCGAGATCCTGGTCGGCGCAGGCACAGTCCTGACGACCGAGCAGGTCGACCGCGCGGTAGAGTGCGGCGCCAAGTTCATCGTAAGCCCCGGCCTCAACCCTGAAGTCGTGAAGTACTGCCTGGACAAGGGCATCCCGGTTACGCCCGGCACGCAGACTCCCAGCGAGATGGAGCAGGCTATGGCCCTGGGCCTTGACTTCGTCAAGTTCTTCCCTGCAGAGCCCGCAGGCGGCCTCAAGATGATCAAGGCTGTCGCAGCTCCTTATGTGAACCTGAGCTTCATGCCCACCGGCGGCATCAATGCCAACAATGTTAAAGAGTATCTTGCTTATGACAGGATCGTGGCCTGTGGCGGAAGCTGGATGGTCCCGAAGAACCTGGTGAACGAGGGCAAGTTTGATGAGATCAAGGCCCTGGTCGCTGAGGCAGCTGCAATCGTCAAGGAGATCAGCGGCTGATCGTTCCGCTGCGTGACGGATGATCTTAATGATCACGGTCCGGTATGTGCGCTATTTTGCAAAGGAGAAAACGGTATGAGATTTGAACTGAAACCCGAAGGAACATACAAATATGATGCGGTCAGCCTTGGCGAAGTCATGCTCCGCCTTGATCCCGGCGAGGGACGCATCCGCACGGCGCGCTCTTTCCGCGCATGGGAAGGCGGCGGCGAGTACAACGTGATCCGCGGCCTGCACAAGTGCTTCGGCATGAACACCGCTGTCATCACCGCTTTCGCTGACAACGAGGTCGGCAAGCTCATGAAGGACTTCATCGAGCAGGGCGGCGTAGGCACGGACCTGATCTACTGGAAAAAGACTGACGGCATCGGCCGCATCTGCAGGAACGGCCTCAACTTCACCGAGAGAGGCTTCGGTATCCGCGGCGCGATGGGCTGCTCCGACAGAGCGAATACCGCCATCTCCCAGGCGACGCCTGAGGACTTCGATTTCGAGTACATCTTCGGAACCCTCGGCGTGCGCTGGCTGCACACCGGCGGCATCTACGCGGCTCTCTCCGAGCAGGCGTGCGAGACCGTTATCGCGGCATGCAAGACAGCGAAGAAGTATGGCACTTTCGTATCCTACGACCTGAACTACCGTCCCTCCATGTGGAGCGCGATCGGCGGCCTGGCCAAGGCACAGGAAGTGAACAAGGAAGTCGCCAAGTACGTCGACGTCATGATCGGCAACGAGGAAGACTTCACTGCATGCCTCGGCTTTGCGATCGAGGGCAACGACGAGAACCTCAAGGAACTCAACATCGAAGGCTACAAGAAGATGATCGGCGAGGCGGCCAAGACCTATCCCAACTTCAAGGCGGTCGCGACCACCCTCCGTACCGTCAAGACGGCTACGGTCAACGACTGGAAGGCCCTGTGCTGGGCAGGCGGCGAGATCTACATGTCCAAGGAGTACAACGGACTGGAAATCATGGACCGCGTAGGCGGCGGCGACTCCTTCGCGTCCGGTCTCGTATACGGCCTGATGACAACAGGCGATCCCGAGCAGGCAGTCAACTACGGCGCGGCACACGGCGCGCTGGCGATGACGACGCCCGGCGATACCTCCATGGCGACGAAGGATGAAGTCGAAGCCATCATGGGCGGCGCAGGCGCGAGAGTAAAGAGATAAGATTTATAAGATTCTGTGACAGGGGTGTCGCACTAAGTGAACTGCTCCCCGTCAAGTAGACAATAAAAAAAACAAAATTTCCTGCCATCAGATTGGATGATCTGGTGGCAGTTTTTATGCTGCCGCCAGATATTGCTCATGCTTCTCGAATGGTGTTAAAACTCCCAATTTTCGCTGTAACCGTCTGGTGTTGTAG
>CADCIU010000083.1 GCA_902801585.1 uncultured Lachnospiraceae bacterium
GAGAACACGAACCTGCTCCTCTATACCGGGGGCAGCCGCCGCTGGGTCAGCAGCATCCCCAATGACGTGAACAGCGTGCTGGACCTGTCCAAAGACGAAGACCTGCGGATCGCCGCGCAGACGGACATGTCCGCCAATATGGGCTCCTCGGAGACGCTGGCGGAGTTCGTCAACTACTGCACGCGCAATTACCCGGCGGAGCACTACGCGCTGATCCTGTGGGACCACGGCGGCGGACCGCTGTGGGGCTACGGCAGCGATGAGCTGTTCGGCAACGACAGTCTGCTTCTGGACGAACTACGTACTGCCATGGACAGAACGGAGTTCGGCCGGGGCAAAAAACTGGACTGGGTCGGTTTTGACGCGTGCCTGATGGGTTCACTGGAGAACGCCGCCTTATGGAAGGACTATGCGCAGTACCTGATCGGCTCCGAGGAACTGGAAGCGGGCCGGGGCTGGGATTACCATTTTCTGAGCACTCTCAATGAGACGCAGGACGCGGAAGAGATCGTGAGAGCGGTCGTGGACGCCTTCGGAAGCTATTATGAGGAGAACAAGTCGGAGTTCTTCAACCCGGATGTAACGCTGTCTGTCATGGACCTGTCGAAGACAGAGGAAGTGGTGGGAGCTGTGGACACGCTGTTTGCAGCGATGGAGCAGGGGATCGGAGAAGGCAGCTATGCATCGCTCAACCAGGCCAGGAGTCGCACCAAGGCGTTCGGGCTGGGAGCGACCGAAAGCATAGAAGAGGCCTACGACCTGCTGGACCTTCAGGATTTTGCAACTCAGCTGGAAGAGATGTATCCGGAGGAGAGTGCCGCCGTGTCGAAGGCTGTAGACGAGATGGTCGTCCATTCCACCTCCAACGTGGAGGGAACGGGAGGCATGTCGATCTACGTGCCCGGAAACAATAAGGCGCTGTTTAATGCCTCCGGGGAACTGCGCGCCGATGAGAAGATGCTGTCCTCACAGTATCAGTCCTTTGTGGAATCCTATACGGATGAATGGTTTGGCGAATCCGAGATCGACTGGCATCTGGAAGAGCTGCAGGAGGGAGACGGCGAGCTGACCCTGCAGCTGACGGGGGACCAGGCGAAGAATGTATCGCAGGCGTACTATGCAATACTTTGGCGGTCCTTTTCCGGTGAGTATCAAAAGGCGCTTGTCGATATTCCGATCGAAGCCGATGAGAACGGGGTATTGCATATTCCCTCGGATCCTATGCTGGTGACAGTGGCTTCTGATACAGGTGAGTCCGGAGTTCCCTGGACATGCCGCCAGGTCAGCCGTAAAGGAGATGTGAATACGTACAGCACTTTGAAGACGTTCATATGCGCCGCTCATGAAATGACATTGGCGGGATTTGACCCGGATATAGATAAAGCAGTGGACATTGTGATCAGGAATAAGGACGGAGAGAGTGAGACGGAAGTACAGGACATCGTTTCGGGATCTGTAAATGCATGGAACAGCGGAAAGGGATCGATCGATGTCTCGCAGTATACGACAGTTATGGATATGGGCGCTTTCGGAAGAAATCCGGAACGTGACGAGAACGGGGAAATGAAGCCTTATTCTGAATGGGAGAACGGAGGAAGTTACAGCTCCGATCCTGTGCCGGTCGACAGCAGTTTCCGCTTTATCATGAAACCGGCTTCAGAGTTCTCCAGAGATTATGTCTGTCAGGTCGTGATCAGAGATGTACATGACGGCGTACATGCATCTGAGATCAAAGATCTGAATGTCAACAGGACGGACGAGAATTTTGTAGAAGTCCCGACAGAGAACGGCGTGGTGCGCTATGAGGTTTTCGAGGATCATGCAGAAGTTTATGAATATGAAGGGACTGACAAGGAAGTTGAGATCGCTGAGAGTATTTCCGGCAAGCCTGTGACCGTTGTCTCAGCAGGTACCTTTGGCGATAATTCGTATGAGGGCATGGAAGTGGAGACTGTTCACTTGCCTGAGACGATCGTGGAGATCGGAGACCATGCTATGCCGTATATGAAAGAAGTCAGGCTTCCGGACGGATTAAAGGTAATTGGAACTGAGGCATTGCAGAATTATGGTGCACCTGAGATTGAGATCCCGGACAGTGTGGAGATCATCGGTGCGTCTGCTTTTTCATTAAGTGATCTGGAATCGGTGAAGCTCCCTTCATCGCTAAAGAAAATTGGTGCGATACCATTTCACGCGTGTTCTGAGCTGCAGGAGATCTCTATTGACAGCAGTAATCAGAATTATAAGACGGTTGACGGCGTTCTGTATTCGTCAGACGGCAAAACCCTGATCCAATACCCGGCCGGAAAAGGCGGCACATACTCCATTGAGGAAGGAACGGAGACCATCGCATACGGCGCTTTTCAGTCCGATGATTCTTTCACATTGTTTGGCAGCAATCCGCTTTTGCAAGTCGAATTTCCGGAGTCAGTAAAGACGATTCAGAATGGTGCCTTTAACGGCCGCTGCTATATGGAATCCCTTTCATTGCCGGATTCACTGGAGGTGATCGGAACGCTGGCTTTTGGTGAGGAGTCTGCGGAGTTTGGCAATCATGCTGAAAAAGTGATCGATCAAGTTCATATCGGACCGAATGTGAGGGAAATCGGGATGAAAGCCTTCACGCTCCTGAAGATCAAGGAGTTTGATGTGGATCCCGGGAATCCGTCTTTTGCCTCGGTCGGAGGGTTTATCACGAACAAAGCGGGCGACACGATTTTGATCGTCCCGGAAGGAATGGGACAAAACGTGGTCATTCCGGAGGGAATCACCACGCTTCCCGAGCTGATCTTTGTGGATATGATTGACAGTACTGATTTTTACATTCCCGACTCCGTCTTTCGATTTGACAAGAGCATCTTCGGAGATCCTGAGTATACCGATCTGTCCAGGATCACGATCCACTGCTCGCAGGGATCTGCGGCAGAGGCTTTTGCCAATAAGTACGGGATCGCTTGTGATCCGAGTTTAGAAGGGGAAATATCCGCAGAGGATTTGTCTTTCCTTGTAGAGAAAAAAGAAGAAGGAGGACTTGAATATACCTTCCATGTGTATAAGGATCACGCAGAGCTGGCAGAACTTCAGGCAGCAGAAAATGCAGGAGGATATATAGAAAAATGGGAAGCGCCGTCTGAATATAATGGGCTGCCGGTCACAGTATTGGGACATTTTGGTGAAGAGAATGCCAGTTCAGTCTTTACCGGAATCACCAAACTGATCGTACCGGATTCCGTGACGAAGATCTATCCTGAGTTCCTGCGAAGCGTCAGTTTTCCCGAGGAGATTGAAGTGGCAGAGGGAAATCCTGTTTACCGATGCATAGACGGCGTGCTGTTCTATGAAGACCATACGCTGGTCTATTATCCGGAAACGAAAGAGGACACGGAATATACAGTCCCCGAGGGAACCGTGACAATAGAAGAGGAGGCATTCCACAGCGAGACGCTTCAGAGCCTGGTGGTACCGGATTCGGTAACAACGATCGGGGATCGCGCATTCAGGGACTGCGACTGTCTTGTAAGCGCTCAGATCGGAACAGGTGTTGAGATCATACCGGCAGGGGCATTCGATGGGTGCAGCGAACTGGTCAGCGTCTCGCTGCCTGAAGGTCTCAGAGAGATTCATGCATATGCGTTTGATATCACTGACTCTAAGCTTCATGATATAGTACTTCCTTCAACTGTCGAAAACATTGGGAGCAGCGCATTCAGGGTAACAGAAGGTTTTGGAGAGATCATACTTCCGGAGTCCCTGAAAAACATGGACTACTATGCATTCAGTGTGGACAATTATGAAGACCGAAATGCGGTTTTCGTCCAGGAGAGCCTCACAATACCGGCAGGACTTGAGTTTGACCCCCGTATGCTGCATGGAGTACTACTCAAGCGATTTGAAATTGCCGAAGGCAATCCCTACCACAGTGTGACAGAGGACGGAGTGCTCATGAGTAAGGACGGCAGGACCCTGGTGGCGGTGCCCGGACAGATGGAAGGGTCGTACGAGATCCCTGAAGGGGTCGAGAGAATAAAATATGGAGCCTTTGACGAGGCCAACTCATTATCGGATGTCTATCTTCCTGATTCACTTCTTGATATAGGAAATCTCGGGGAGGACCCCGATTTGTTCGATGATGTAGAGGGTTGTTCCTACAAAATTCACTGTCACGAGGGAACGGAAGCACAAAAGCAGCTGGATGCGAAGGGAATTGAGTGGGTGAAGATCGAGTGAGCGGCCATGAAAAGGAGCCCGCATAACGAAACTTGCCGCTTTGGGATAAAAACATTACAGGGCATTGACCTCGCTGATGTACTATACAGTTAAGTAATGTACATAAACAACATGAAGGAGAAGTCAAATGCGGAGATCATACAGGACCCCTTTTCTACAAATGGTGGCGAGCGTATTAATAGCAGCGGTTTTCCTTGTCTCCTGCGCAAATGCAACGTCAGGGAAAGACGAGACGAATGATGCGATAACTTCGGAGTATGCAGCAGAAGAAACATCGGATGATAATGATTCAGATGATAATTATTCTGATGATACAGCAGATTCCGACAGTTCTGATATGGATGATGAAAGTGCGAATCCGGAGCAGTACGACGGTGCCGAAAACGCAGACGAGGATGAAGCGGAGGCCCCCGAGCAAACCTATTGGTTCTCCGGGTTGACGGCGGAGGAGATCACGGAGCAGCTGACGCTTGAAGAGAAAGTCAGGCAGATGCTGCAGCCCGGCTTTGATACGGCAAATGCCAAAAAAATGAAAAAATGGGATTTCGGATCGGTATTCGGGATCGGGGACGGCATGTACAGTACAGCGGATGAATGGCGAGAGATCGTGAACCGATACCAGGAAGCCGCACTGGCATCGAAGACCGGTCTGCCCACGATCTACGGACAGGATGATGTACACGGGCTGGGATATTGCAGCGGCGCAGTGGTCTTCCCGCACAATATCGGGCTCGGAGCGGCGTCGGACCCGGTGCTCATGTATCACATAGGCGCTGCTGTGGCGGATGAAGCGAAGCTTACAGGAATGCTGTGGAACTTTGCACCGTGCGTAGCCGTCAGCACAGATCCGAGATGGGGACGGACCTATGAGTCTTTGTCCTCAGATCCTGCTCGAGTCAAGGCGCTTTCTCAAGCCTACACGGAAGGTCTCGTGGATAACGGGCTTGTTGCCTGTGCAAAGCACTTTTTTGCCGACGGATCGGAAACCTGGGGAACCGGAGAGGACGGCAACCTGATCGACCGCGGCGACGCCGCGCTCAGTGACGAGGAGATTCAGGCGCTCCTCGATGTCTATCAGGGGCAGATCGATGCCGGCGTGCAGACGATCATGCTCTCTCACGGAAGCGTGAACGGCGTGAAGATGCACGAGAATGCGGAATACATCCGTATTCTCCGCGAGGAAATGGGCTTCGACGGGATGATCGTGAGCGATTATGAGTCGATCCATCATATCAGCGGCGACACATTTAAGGAGAAGCTGATCAGGGCGATCAATGCCGGCGTCGATATGCTGATGGAGCCGCATGAGTATGAAAAAGCTTATAAACTGGTACTGGAAGCAGTGCGGGAAGGCTCGATCCCGCAGGAGCGGATCGACGACGCCGTGTGCCGTATTCTGCAGGTCAAGATCGATGCGGGACTGATGGACGATCCGATGCAGGAGTACGTGGAGACAGAGCAGACGGAAGTCGGCTCGCCAAAATACAGAGCACTTGCGGAGCATGCAGTGGAGGAGTCGATGGTACTCCTCAAGAATACCGGCAGTGAGTCGGAATTTGCAGAAAACGGGACGACCCGTGCTGAAGAGGAAGAGCCGGAGGATGCGCGTCCTCTGCTTCCCTTAAGGCGCGGAATGAAGGTATATGTGACAGGCCCCGCAGCAGACGACGAAGTCGTTCAGTGCGGCGGATGGACAAAGGAATGGAACAGCGTATCGGGCCCTCTCACCGGAGTGACGACGATTCAGGAGGGACTGGAAGAAGTCGGTGAAGAGCGGGGGATCACTGTTTTGACAGATCCGCAGGACGCGCCGGAGGCGGACGTGACGCTTCTGTTCGTCGGAGAGCGGACTTATGCGGAGTGGTTCGGCGACAGTGAGGATATCAGCCTGACCGGGAGCCATGCGCTGGAGGGAAATGCAGCGGCCATCGAGGAGGCGCGAAGGCTGCGGGAAGAGTACGGAATCCCCACAGTGGCATGTATTGTGGCCGGACGACAGGTGATCATCAGTGATTATCTGGATGATTGGGACGCGGCAGTGATGTGTTACCTTCCCGGGTCGGAAGGACGCGGCGTCGCGAATGTGCTGATGGGAAAAGCGGCCTTTCAGGGTACCCTGCCGATGCCGTGGTATGCATCGACCGAACAGATCGGAAGTGATGAGTGCATGTTCCCGGTGGGATATGGGATGAAGACCGCCGATGCGGTTCACGAGGATTGATACAAAATAACTGCGTCGTGATATTATTAAAGAGGCGCTTTAAAAAGCTCTTTTTAAGAAGTTCTTATACAATATCGCCGGAGGGAAGAAAACCATGAAAAAGCTTCTATCGATCATCATCTGTGCATCCATGGTGCTGGCAGGCTGCAGCGCAGGAGGCGGCACAGCCGGGACGGGTGCCACCGGAGACAGCGCCTCTGCAGGCGGAACTGCAGAGGTTTCGACGGAGACCGCTTCAGAGACTGAGGACTCATCTGCTGCCGAGGAAGAAAACGGGAGCGGCAGTGCCGGGAAGCCGGCGCTGGAGGTGATCGGGGAAGAAGAAAAGGAAAATATTGACCGCGCCGTGCAGAACCGGTCATCGAAGAAGGCGGCGGATCCCAATGCCTACATGCTCAGGGACTACGCCGCAAAGGCAGAGGACGCAGCTGTCACAGACGGGAATGCGGAGGATCAGAATAAGGCGCCCAAAGCATACACCGTCATGGTCTACATCGTTGGTTCCAACCTGGAGAGCCGGATGGGCGCCGCGACAAACGACATCGATGAGATGCGTGATGCAGGACTGGACTATGAGAACACGAACCTGCTCCTCTATACCGGGGGCAGCCGCCGCTGGGTCAGCAGCATCCCCAATGACGTGAACAGCGTGCTGGACCTGTCC
>CADCIU010000084.1 GCA_902801585.1 uncultured Lachnospiraceae bacterium
CAAGGGGGCGGTTCTTCGGTGACAGGGGGACGGTTCTTCTGGTGTCAAGGGGACGATTCTTCTGACAACTTTTGGAGACCAAAAGTTGTCAGAAGAACCGTCCCCTTGACACCAGAAGAACCGTCCCCCTGTCACCGAAGAACCGCCCCCTTGTCACCTCAGATCCCCAGCTCAAACGTAAGCTGCGGCTTCATAGGATCATAATCCCGCATTTCAAAGTCTTCGATCGTAATGTCTTCGAACCGGCATCCTTTCTCCTTGTGCAGCACGAGGACAGGCTTCTGTTTGTCGTCCGCCATGACTTGCGCGCGGCGCAGCATCTCCTGCGCATTGTCCATGTGGCGGTCATAGATCTGCTCGTTGGCGACAAAATGCGTGAAAACACCCGGCTCGTAACCGGTCACCTTCGCGACCATCATCAGCAGCGCTGCGTACTGGATCTCATTGATGCCGCCGGCGCCGGACGCCGTCAGCATATCGCCGCTCCGCTGGATCATGCTCATGTCCAGATACTTCCTGCGAACATTCCACATAGTGAGGAATGCGCATGGCGCAAGCCCGGGTGTTTCCCTCAGGTCGGTCTCCTGCCAGAGGGAGACGACCTTGCGCCTTCCGTAAGGGTCCTTTTGGATATCCTCGATCAGCTTGTGGATGAGGTCGTAACGCTTGACGGTCGCGCCGTAGCGCTGGCCGATCGTGCCGTCACCGATGTCCCAGGGATCCCACCACGTGACGCCGAGGTCCCGCATCTCAGAGAGGACGTTGGTCGGGTGCTGGTAGATCGTGAAGATCTCGCGGATGCCCGTCTTCCAGGCCTGACGGCGCAGCGTGCAGATCGGGAACTCGCCTTTGCTGAGGTCATATTTTCGCAATACATGGTTGACGCTGATGGTATAGGCGGGCGTCCCGTCTTTGTATTTGGGACGCGGATTCACGTCCTTATAGCCGTTGTCGAGAATATTGTGGATATCGTTAACAAGGTAATTGTCTGCTTTGGTCATAGAATGTTTTCCTCCGGGTGATCTCGCCGCGCAGAGCCGGATCGCTGCCGAACGGCGGATATGAGTATTATAGCAAAATATCGACAAGAATAGTATTTGTATGTCTGCAGCCGAATGATTATAATGATTTTGGGTAAAACACAATAGTGATCATAATCCGGCATGTCCGGAAGAAGGAGGCAGATATGAAAGTCGTCATTATGGAATCTCTGGGCATTTCCGAACAGGAACTGAAAGATCGTCAGAAGCCCTTTGAGGAGAAGGGTGTGGTATTTGAGTCTTTTGCCAAAACAACAGACAAGGACAAGCTGATCGATGAGGCCAAGGATGCGGATGCCATGATTCTCGCCAATATGCCCATGAGCGCGGATGTGCTGCGTGCCTGCCCTGATCTCAAGTTCATCGACATCGCTTTTACAGGCGTCGATCATGTGGGACTTGAGGCGGCGAAAGAGAAAGGAATCGCAGTGAGCAATGCTTCCGGCTATTCCAATGAAGCGGTTTCCGAGCTTGTACTCGGCATGGCACTTTCCCTTGCCCGCAATATGCGCGAAGTGGAAGGCAGATGCCGCGAAGGCAAGACCAAGGACGGCCTCGTAGGATGGGAGCTGAAGGGCAAGACGATCGGCATTATCGGCCTTGGAAAGATCGGAAGCCGTACCGCGGAACTGTTCCATGCTTTCGGGTGCGATATTTTGGCACAGAGCAGGACGATCCACAAGGATGTGCCCGCCTATATCAAACAGGTGCCGCAGGAAGAACTGCTGGCCAATGCGGATATCGTTGTGCTGCACTGCCCGCTGAATGATTCCACGAGAGGCATGATCGACGCGAAGAAGCTGGCGATGATGAAGCCCACTGCGATGCTGATCAACGTGGCGCGCGGACCGGTCGTGGTCGAGAAGGATCTGGCGGATGCGCTGGCGAACGGAGTGATCGCGTGCGCGGGCATTGATGTGTTCGACAAGGAGCCGCCGCTGGATGTAAATTCGCCGCTCCTGCATGCGCCTAACGCGCTGGTGACGCCGCATGTGGCGTTCGCGACCAAGGAGTCCATGAGCCTTCGCGCCAAGATCGTGTTCGAGAACCTTCAGAACTGGATGGACGGGAAGCAGAGTAATGTTGTGATGTAAGATTAGGTGTCAAGGGGACGGTTCTGCTGGTGTCAAGGGGACGGTTCTTCTGACAACTTTTGGTCTCCAAAAGTTGTCAGAAGAACCGTCCCCTTGACACCAGAAGAACCGTCCCCATGTCACCTAAAAGTTGTCAGCAGAACCGTCCCCTTGTCACCACCGACAGAGCCGTTTCTCCAAAGCCTCCCCGCCGGCACACTGGTGGAAGTCTACGCGACTTCACTTCATTATGCGCCCTGCTGCACAGACAATACGGACAACTTCCGCGTTCTGGTGGCCCTCCCTTGGGGCACCAACACGGACATGCCGCAGAATGACGCCGGATGAAATAGCGCAGCTAAGCAAAAAGAACGAGCGCCTGTCCCGCCTTCTCCAGTATGTCGACAAGAATTTTAAAGAAAGGATCCTCCTGCGCGATTTTGCCCGGGAAGAGGGGCTGTCGATGAACTACCTGTCCGGATTTATCAGACAGACTTTGAACCAGAGCTTTCAGGAATATGTGGCAACTGTCCGCTTCAATTATGCCTGTGAGCGAATGGTGAAGACTGACGACAAGCTGCTTACGATCTGTATGGACGCAGGCTTTTCCGATTACCGCTATTTCTCGGAGGCCTTTCAGAAAAGGACCGGGCAAACTCCCGACGCCTACAGGGAAATACTGCGGGCCGGCGGTCACAGCAATCATCTGATCCGCCACAGCATGCATTCCCGAGAGGAATTTTTGACGCGCGGAGAGAGCCTTTCTCTGTGCCGCAGATATCTGCAGCTGCTGACATGATCATTCAAAATCCTGCTGATGTGCCGTTATTCTTTCTCTTGCCATAATTCGGTTTTGCGTGTATATTCTTTTTTAGTATTATTGTATACAAAAAAGTTGACACAAGAACCGTCCCCTTGACACCGTTTGACAACCCGGCTGTGTCAACTCAGCAAAGGAGGAAATCTAGCATGGCAATCAGAGTAGGAATTTTCGGTTATGGAAATTTGGGAAAAGGCGTTGAGCAGGCGATCCGCCGCAATCCCGACATGGAACTGGTCGGCGTGTTCACCCGCCGCGATCCCGCAGGTCTTACGATCAAGACTCCCGGCGTCAAAGTTTACGGAGAAGACGCTCTGGTGAAACAGGAAGTTCCTATGGACGTGCTGATCCTCTGCGGCGGCAGCGCAACCGATCTGCCTGTTCAGGGTCCCAAATACGCGGCTCTTTACAATATTATCGACAGCTTTGACACGCACGCCCACATTCCGGAGCACTTCGCGGATGTGGACGCGGCAGCGAAGAAGGCCGGCAGGATCGGCATCATTTCCTGCGGCTGGGATCCCGGCATGTTCTCCCTGAACAGAGTCTATGCCAGCGCTGTTCTTCCCGGCGGCACGCCTTACACCTTCTGGGGCAAGGGCGTCAGCCAGGGCCACTCCGATGCAGTGCGCAGAATTGACGGCGTGCTCGACGCCAGGCAGTATACGATCCCGGTCCCGGCAGCGCTCGAAGCAGTCCGCGCAGGCAAGTCTCCTGAGCTCACAACGAGACAGAAGCATACGAGAGAGTGCTTCGTAGTGGCGGCGGAAGGCGCGGATCTTGCAAGGATCGAGAACGAGATTAAGACTATGCCGAATTACTTTGACGAGTACGACACCACCGTGCACTTCATCTCCAAAGAGGAGATGGCGCGCGACCACGCGGGACTGCCTCACGGCGGAAGCGTGCTGTACTCGGGAGTGACAGGCGCGAACGACGAAAACACGCACGTCATTGAGTATACACTCAAGCTCGATTCCAACCCCGAATTCACGGGAAGCGTTCTGGTCGCTTTCGCGAGAGCGGCTTACAGGCTCAATCAGGAAGGGCAGTGCGGCTGCAAGACAGTTCTGGACATCGCACCTGCCTATCTTTCCCCTATGAGCGGAGAGGAACTGAGGGCACATATGCTGTAAAACAGTGCTTAACTAAAAATTCTTATAAAAGGCGGATGTTTCAACATCTGCCTTTTTATTTTATGCCGTTCGGCATATAATAACATTACGTTTTTGCGAGACAAACAGCTTATGAAAGAGGAGGCCGAAGGGAGAGGTTATTTATGGAAGAGAGCTTAAATAGGACTGTAAAGGATGTACCTTTTACGGCAGCGGTCATAACGATCTGCGATCAGAGGGCAAAAGAGGAACGGATCGAAGAAAGCGGCTCCGCGGCAGTTCAGATGCTCCGGGAGGAGGGCTATGAGGTCGTTGAGACCATAGCCATTCCGAATGAGCCGGATACCCTGAAAAAAGAACTGATCCGACTTGCGGATCAGCGCGGTGTGGATCTGATCATCACAAGCGGAGGAACCGGATTCTCCGTGACCGACAGAACGCCGGAGATCACTATGGAAGTGGCAGACCGCAATGCACCCGGGATCGCGGAATATATCCGCATGCGGTCTGTTGAGATCACCGAGAAAGCGATGCTCGGCCGCGGCGTTTCCGTGCTCCGGAAAGGGACACTGATCATCAACCTGCCCGGAAGTGCCAAGGCAGTGCGGGAGAGCCTTGATTTTATCTCCCATACCCTTGATCACGGCCTTGGGATCCTGCGGGGAAGTGCCTCAAAGTACGACTGGAAGAAAATAGATTTTGGAGGATGGGAATGAATTGTCCATTTTGCAATACGTCATTGCCTGCAGGAGCCGGTGTCTGTCACAGATGCGGAAGAAGTCTGTCCGGCGGATCCGGTGATCAGCGGGACAGACGGACGCGGATCGACGGGCGCAGACCTTCGCGTTCCGGCCGGGACAGCGCGGATCGGGGCCGGGACAGTTCGTATGACCGGAGAAGCACCTACGGCCGGGACAGCACCTACAGCGGAGAGAGCATAGGCCGGGGCTCCGGCAGTACCTACGACCGGGATCTTGCTTACGGCAGAGAGAACACTGATCGGGATCGGGGCAGCACTTACGGCCGGGACAATACCTACGGCCGGGACAGCACCTACGGCCGGGACAGCACCTACGGCCGGGACAGCACCTACGGCCGGGATAACACATACGGCCGCGGCAGAGACGCCGGAAGCGGCGGATATTACGGCGGCGGGAACCGCAGAGAAGCAGGAAGGCGTCCCGGCATGGGCGGGAACGATGATTCGTCGAGATCGAAAATCATCGCTGTGATCCTTGCAGTCGCAGCAGCCGTGATCCTGATCGGCGGCGGCGCAGCCCTGTGGGGCTCCCTGCACAAAAAGGACCCGGATTCAAGCGGCACTGTGGCGGCGCAGCAGGATCTGACCGATCCTTCTTCCGATGATGCGGGGGACAGCCTTCCGGAGGATCAGACACCGCCGGAGGATCAGACGCCGCCGGAGGATCAGACACCACCGGAGGACAATACGCTTGCGGACGAAGCGCAGCCAGAGGACACCACTCCTGCGGACGATGCGCTGTCAGAAGACAGTGCACAGGATACGGATGAGGAACCTTCCGGCGATGCGCCTGCTAAGGGCTATATGGCAGCTGCCGGGAATGATTCCCCTCTGTACTATTTCCGGCCGCTGACCGAGGGGGATGAAAGGATCCTCTATGATGCTATGTTCGAGCTGTCACAGGTCGACGGGACAACGTCAGAGCTGACTTTGTATGTTGACACAAATCCCGCGGACGAGGAATTCATGGCAGTGTACGGCAAGGCAGTGGATTATCTGCACACGGATCACCCCGAATTCTTCTGGGGATCGAATTTCAGATGGGAATATTACTCCGATCCGGAACCGGACGGCAAATATAAAGTGGTGTTCAGACGGGATTTTGATGTTTCCGAGTACAGGGATGAGGCAGAAAGGCTGGAAGCCGCTGTGGATGACTTTATGTCCGACATCGATCTGTCCCGGTCAGCTCCCGACATCGCGCTTCAGATTCACGACAAACTGCTCGAACTCACGGAATATGATTACGAGTCTTATGAGGACGGTTCCGGTGAAGCCGAAGGCTCTGAACCATATGTCTATACCGCCTACGGGGCTCTTGTGGAGAATCACAAGGGAGAGTCCAATATGGCTGTATGTGCCGGCTATGCAGCTGCTTATCAGTACCTGCTCCAGAGGTCAGGGATCCGATGTATCGTCATTCAGGGATCAGCCGGGGACAGCGAAGAGAATATGGATCTGCACGCCTGGAATCTGGTGGAACTTGACGGGGAATGGTATGAGACAGACTGCACGTGGGATGACAACGTTCACGACAGTCACGGCGATGAGGAGGAAGGCATTCTGTCAGAGGCAATAGCGGACGACTGGTACAGGAATACGATCGATCATTATCTGTTCCAGGTGACAACGGACTATATTACGTACTTTGAACCGGGGGATGACTTCACTTACAACAGTGAAAACGGATGGGCTACATTCCTGGGCAGTTCAGTGCATTTCCGAAATGACGAGGATGATCTCGAGGAGACCGGGGACTATTCGACGCTCGTCGCACCGATTGCTGAGGGAACGAAGTATTCTTACGAAAATATCAGATAAGAATAATCAAAAAGGGGCTGTTGCACTTAGTTAAATTTTTAGGGCGGCAGTCTTTTTTGTTGGCAGAGGGATGGAAGGGCCCGGGGAGAAGGTGTTGAATTCGCGGAGTTTTACTAAGATCTTTCTGTCGTTCGAGAGAGGGACCGCACCGAAACTCG
>CADCIU010000085.1 GCA_902801585.1 uncultured Lachnospiraceae bacterium
TTTTGGACCAAATCGCCGCCCTGCGGCGATAGCCTGCCAAGCTTCTTGGCTACACGAAAGACTGCCTCTTGCCAAGGTGGTCTTTTTTGTTTACTCTCTTCTTGATTCTTTCAATAAAAAATCCCCATGAATAAGTGTCGTTAGTTTGGCGACCAGCACACTTATCCATGGGGGTCTCTACAGGTCGAAAAAACGGCCTGACAAGCAAGATGAGTATACTTTATTCTGCCATTCACTTCAAGTGTCCTCGTGCTCCTCCTTCGAAATAGTTTCACGTTTGTTCCCGTAATTCTATTTCGAAAGGAAAGGACATGAAGTACACCAACTCAACACTTTACCGCAAAGAACTTCAGGACATTTCTGATGTCCTGGAACTGATTAATTATCGTCCACGTACGATCGACAGCTACCTGCAGTCGATCTTCGAATGCTGCACATGGCTCGATGAAACCTATGATGGTTCCCTGAAAGATGCCGATGTGCCTCAGCTGCGTGCCTTCCTCCTCCACCTGAAACGTTCCAAAGAAGACGGCGGCCTCGGCTATGCCCCGCGCTCCGTCAACATCTATAACTGTGCCCTGAAGAAATATTTCCGCTTCGTTCTGCGCAGGCCTCTCACAAACGACGATCTTCCCCTATGCAAAGTGGATCACCCACTTCCAAAGGTCCCTTCAAAAAAAGAGGTTATGCAGCTGATCCTCGGCACAAAGAATCTGAAGCACAAGGCGGAGCTTGCCGTCGCCTACGGCGCAGCCCTCCGTCTCAGCGAAGTGACCACGCTGCGCTTCCGGGACATCTCCTTTACTGCCGGTACTGTCACGATATCGGAAGAAGTCAGCAAGAGCCGTTATGCCGGAAAGGTTGAACTTCCTGCCCGTCTCAAGAAGATCCTCCTTCTCTACTGGAAAGAATACTGCCGGGGTGCAAAGCCGGACGACTGGCTGTTTCCAGGGAAAAAGCCCGGATCCCATATCAATAAAGCTTCTTTGTACCAGGTCCTTAAAAACCGGATCGCAGAACTGGGCTGGGAGAGCCGCGGCTATACCTTCCACTCCCTCCGGCATGCTCATGCCCTTCATTATTACCAGGCAGGTGCGGATCTTTTCCAGGTTCAGCAGCGCCTCCGTCATCGCTCGATCGCGAGTACGCTGGTCTACGTGCAGCTGGACGCGAAGCTCAGGGAAAGGAGGCACATTGAAAATCCCTTCGATGATCCTGCCTACCCCGGGTATTGATCCTTTCCGTGTCAGGTGGGCCGAAGAAGACCTTTCCCTTGAGGACGCGGAAAGCCTGCTGGAAGCGTATTCCCATAAGGATAACGCGAAACAGCATATCCTCCGGGATTTCTTCGCTTCCCACTTCAAGAAGTACTGCGTCTCCCATCAGGTTCCGGAAGAAAAGCTGAAAGTGATGAACTCCCTGATCTCCTGTAAGACCGGGAAACTCGGCTATACCCTGATCCGCTGCAAAGAATGCGGCCGCATGGAAATGAGGGCTTGTGCCTGCGGCAACCGGAACTGCCCAAGCTGCGGATACCTCAATGAACAGCGCTGGGTAGCCCTGCGACAGGCAGAGGTAATCCCGGGGATTCCCTACTTCCATCTCGTATTCACGCTTCCGCATGATCTCAGTGAGATTATGTATCAGAACCAGAAATCAACCCTGAACCTGCTGTTTCAATCGGCGAAGGATACGATCCTTGTGCTTTCCCAGGACAAGCTGAAGATGACGCCGGGCATCCTGATGGTGCTTCATACATTCGGCTCGAATCTGTCACTCCATTATCATCTTCACGTACTGGTTTCCGGAGGCGGGCTGACAGCTGATAAAAAAGAATTCAAGCGCTGTCTGTCCCGTACATTTTTCCTTCCCGTAAAGGCAGTCAAACGACTCTTCCGGGGTAAGTTCATGGCCGGCCTGAAACACTTGAAGGAAGAGGGCCGGCTTTCCTTTATAAACAATGCGAAACGATACCGGAATTCCTATTCATGGAAAGAACTGCTTGATACCTGTTACAACACGGATTGGAACGTAGAAATCAAATATCTCGCACCGGTAAGCGGAACAAAAAAGCCGGATGCAGAAAGCACAGATAATGCCATCGCTTACTTTTCCAGATATACGAACCGGACCGCTATCTCTGACAGCAGGGTCAGATCTTATGACGATACAAGGATTCTTTTCCGTTATAAGGACTACAATGGCTCGTCCTATACCTGGAAAACCATGAATCTTGAGGCAAATGAATTTATCCGGCGCTTCCTGATGCACATCCTGCCTTCAGGCTTCACCCGTATCCGGTCGGCCGGTTTTATGGCGGGCTGTGTCCGGAAGAAAAACCTGGAATTGATCCATTCCCTGCTGGGCAGCATGTACACAGAAAGTCCGGTGAAGGCAATGAAGGCAGCTGAGTTGATTCGCCATTTCTATCACCGTGATGTGACGATTTGTGGAAAATGTCATGGACCGCTCGAAATCTATCCACGCATGAGCCGGATCAACGCCGCACTGATGATTCGTGCCTCATGACAGAAAGACAATTGAATAGCCGTTTAAAACGCTTCCTGAAGGAGGCTTATTCGGCATGCTCTAGAATATCCTCTGTGCCTGCAGAAGATCCTCCAACAGCAGTTTTTCAAGCGGACGACAGCGCATTCTGAAAGAATGATCGAAATCCTGCCAAAAACTTTCTCTATAGCGCTACCATCCGTCTCCGGACGGTCGGCGACTTGGTCCAAAAGAAATATTTTTCAGGCTGGCTCGCATAAGCGAGTCTTTTTATATCCGGCCCGAAAAACATTTCTTGTTAATTGTGATAATTCAAGGACCTCAATTTTGAGACCCTACTTTTTCAGTGGTCTCGAACCGTCCCTGGTGCTTAGTCTCACGATAAATAAGATCCCCCGCACACAAAGCTCTATGCACATGGCCGTCCAGACGCCCATGAGCCCGGATCTCCCGGCGAGGAATGCCGCGAGCGGGATCCTGACAGCCCACATACTGATGAGATTCAATATACTGGAGACCAGTGTGTCTCCATATCCTCTGAAAATGCCGCTGATCACGATAGATGCCGCGTACAGAGGTTCGGCAAATGCCTCGATCCTGAGGACCATGGTGCCAAGTGCTCTGACTTCCGGAACAGGCGAGAGGAGGCCGATCATCTGCGGCGCAAACATGTACATGAGAAAACCGCTGCACGACATCACGAACATGGAGAGAACCGTGAGCAGCCATGACAGGCGTCTTGCAAGCGCAGTCCGGCCGGCTCCGAAGCATTGTCCGATCACCGTTGTGGCGGCTATCGCGATCCCGTAACCCGGCATATAACAAAGACTTTCTGCCGTGATCGAGAAGGAGTTTGCGGCGAGCGCGTACATTCCCAGAGGAGCGACGATCGCCGTAAATGCCACATAAGCGCTGCCTGTCACCACCGACTCGAACCCTGCCGGGATGGAGATGCGCAGCGCTTTCTTCAGTTCCTGCCGGCTGTAGGGCTCATGATCTCCGTTCTGCAGCTTGAGAAGAGGAGACCGGTACAGAAGATAGTACAGCATGATCGAGACGCAGATGAGTTCGGCCAGCACTGTTCCCCACGCGGCGCCCGCCACACGCAGCCCGACTCCCGGAAGACTGACCGGCAGTCCGGGTATGCGGATCGTACCGGACGGAAAGATCAGCAGTGCATTGAGGATGATATTCAGAAAGCACATCAATGCATTTAAGAAGCCGGGAACCCGCATCTCGCCGCTGCACTGGAGCATGCCGCCGGCCATATAATTGAGCTGCATCAGCGGAACATGGAGCATCAGAATCCGGAAATAAACGGAGGCGTCTTTACATATGGCAGGATCCCCGCCGAGCCACCTTGGCAGATCAGAACTGATCAGAAGTCCGGCTGCCATCAGAAGAAGGCTGAACAGCAGGGCTGCCAGAAGTCCGTGGCGCACGAGGATGCGGGCTTTCCTGTGATCCCTGCCTCCGACGCTGTGCGCAACCTGAATGGTATAGCCCTGGGCGACAGCCGAGCAGAGGCCGCCGAACAGCCAGGTTGTGGATGTGACAAGTCCGATGGAGGCGGATTCGCCCGCGCCGAGCCGGCCGACCATGGAGGCGTCCGCGTATTCCAGGATAATGGAAGACAGCTGTGCCAGAATGGCGGGAATGCTCAGCTGAAAAATCAGCACTACATGCTGCCACTGTGTAAGGTCTTCACCTTCCCGCATGGCAGCCAGAAGGTCTTTTTGTTTCGTATGGAGTTTTTTGTTAAGTAACATAAGCAGTTTCACATCTCCCGTACACAGTTTACCTTCGCCTGCTTCGGGAAACAAGTTTAACGTGCAGATGATTGTACAGTGTCAGTCCGATCATATATAATAAACATATCTGAAAAAATAAGATAAACAAGGAGTAAAAAATGGCAAAGATTATATTACTGAACGGAAGTCCCCATGTTAACGGATGTACGGCGGCGGCACTGCAGGAAATGCTGCCTGTATTTGAAAAAAAGGGAATTGAGACCGAACTGATTCAGGTGGGCAAACAGAACATCAGAGGGTGTATCGCCTGCGGCACCTGCGAGAAAAAAGGAAAGTGCGTGTTTGATGATCTGGTCAATGAAGTCGCTCCGAAATTTGAAGCGGCGGACGGACTTGTTGTGGGGTCTCCTGTGTATTACGGATCGCCGAACGGAACGATTCTTTCATTTATGGACAGGCTCTTCTACAGTACGCCTTATTCAAAGCATCTGAAGGTCGGGGCGGCTGTTGTCAGCTGCAGAAGAGGCGGCAACACGGCTTCATTTGACGTGCTGAACAAGTATTTTACGATCAGCGGGATGCCGGTGGCATCTTCCACATACTGGAATCAGGTGCACGGATTCAGCGCAGAGGATGTCAGGAAGGATCTGGAAGGCCTTCAGACGATCCGCAACCTCGCCAGAAATATGGCCTTCATGATCAAAGCGATTGCGGAAGGAAAAGAAAAATACGGATGTCCGGAAGAAGAAAGGGCATTCTTCACAAGCTTTCCTGACGGAAAATAAGTGAGGGATTATTTATGTTGACATGGAATGTGACATATCACTGCAAATCCGGAAAACGAGAAGAGTTTTACCGGGAAATCAGCGCTCTTGGCGTAAGAGAAAACTCGCAGGCTGAGGAAGGCAACTGCCGTTATGACTATTACTTCGCGGCGGAGGCGCCGGATGATCTGCTTCTGGTAGAGTCCTGGACGGATCCTGCTTTTCAGCAGGCGCACTGCCGGACTGAAATCTTTGCAAAGCTGCAGGAACTGAAGAGCAGGTTCTGTGACGGTGTGGAAATCGACAAGTTTGATTATTGAAAATGGATGACGGTTATGGCGATCGAAAAACAGACGAACGGAATCTATACATGGTCCTGCTCCATTGATGCGGAGTATCACCGGAACAGTATCCGTCCCGGGCTTTATATGTGCATAGGATTCGCGGTTTTCCTTCTCATATACGGAGGCGTCCTGTCTTCCAGATTTCACGATCCGATGTCATTCTGGATAGTGGCCGCCTGTGTCGGTGTGTTTCTTCTGATTGTTGCGATTGTCTTCGGACTGGCATTTTCTGCGGCTGATCCTCAGGAGACTTATGTGTTGACTGACACATATCTGAAGATCGGCTATGGGAAATCGTCGGTGTTCTTTGATTTCAAAAAGCTCGACCGGGTCGACTTCCATGAGCAGTACATCGAACTGAGGGAAAAAAAGCGGTCTGCGCTTGTCTATACGGCAACAAAAGAAGATATGGAATTCGTCAGGGAGTACATCACGAGCCGGGTGAGCGGGGATACGAAGGTGTATTTTTATTAAGGTGCCAGGTACCTTTACAGTACCTTTACAAAATCATGAAAGACCCTGGCGCTTTTGCAAAGATATCGTAAAGGTGCCGTAATGGTACCTGGTACCTATGAGGGTAGAAATGTACAGTTCACTGAATGAGGCCGTTAAGGACCTGTTCGGTTCTTCCCGGAAGATTACCGGACAGGGCTATGTTACCGGCGGCGATATTAATGACGCTTATGAAATCGTGCTTGATGACGGATTGCATCTGTTTATGAAGCGGAATGTGCGCAGTGCGCTTGCGAATTTTCAGGCGGAGGCGGCCGGGCTTGATGCGATCAGAGCAACGGGTGCGATCCGCGTGCCGGAGATTCTCGGGATCGGGACTGACGGAGCGGATTCGTTTCTGCTGCTCGAGTTTATTGAGAAGAAGCAGCGCGTGAAGCACTTCTGGGAGATTTTTGCCGAAGAGCTGGCTGCCATGCACCACGCACCGGCGGCCGCACAGGTGGGCTTCGGCTTCCCTGAAGATAACTGGATCGGTGCCCGGAAGCAGATCAATACACCTCACGACTCCTGGGTCGATTTTTTCCGGGACTGCCGGCTGGAGGTGCAGTTCAGGGCTGCCGATCAGTATTTCTCCCCGCAGGACAGAAAAAGGATCGATTTCCTTCTGTCTCATCTGGACCGCTATCTGACAGAGCCTGTGAGACCTTCCCTGCTGCACGGAGATCTGTGGAGCGGAAATATGATTACGGGTCCGGACGGAAAGGGCTGGCTGATTGATCCTGCGGTCTATTACGGACATCCGGAAGTGGACAT
>CADCIU010000086.1 GCA_902801585.1 uncultured Lachnospiraceae bacterium
AGGGAAAGTTTATTCTTCATCGCGCAAGACTCGCGAGCGAGTCTTGAAATAGGAAAGAGGTGTCCTTAATTGACAAACAACAGCAGAAAACGCCTGATCTGGGAAGAGATTATGAGAGATCCGAATATATACAGGGTCTGTGAGGCAGGCAGTTCTTCTAACAGCTATGTATTTTTTTCCGGGGAGGATTTTGTCGTCATCGATCCCTCTTCAGTGGACATGATTGGGAGTATCTGCCGTCTGGCACATATAAGGGAAATGGACAGCGGAAGGATCCGGATCTACCTGACACAGCCCTGCAGAAAGGAACTCTGTACGGACAGCGGGCCTGCAGTTAAGGAGATGAAGATCTATTGCTGTGGCCGGCCCTACAGGACAATTTCCGAGGAGGCAGACGAACCGGACAGGAAAATGCAGGGCAGGCCGGAAGCGGAAGAGGATGCGTATGATAAAGAGGCTTTTCCCTGGAAACAGGTGAGGGACGGAGATTTATTCCGGATCGGCAGCAGGACACTCCGGATCATAGGACTGGAGGCATGCAGGAAGGGGCTTACCGGACTCTGGTTTCCGGAAAAGAAATTACTTTTTGCCGGCGAAGCGGTAGGTGCTGATGAAGTGCCGGGAGTGTACAGCTGGGATCCGCAGGTGGATACATTAGGGCTGCAGATCGAGGTTCTCCGACGGGTCAAAAGACTGTGTCCTCAGATGATTCTGCCGGCAAGAGGCCGCTGCATCGGTGTAGATCAGCAGGGAGAAAAGGGCGCGGAAGAATGCCTGAAAGTACTGGATGCCATGCTGGGGGGATACTGTCTGCGGATCCTTGAGGTCTACCAGAAGGTTCCCGCCCGGGGAGGCATCCGATCTGAAGAAATGTTTCAGGAGGATGAGTCTGCAGGCATTGCAGACACGGAAAGCGGCCTGAAGTATTTGCTTTACCGCAGATATATTCGACAGACTGAGACTTCTGACGGATTTGTCTATGAGCGCGGCAGCAGGCGGCTGACGGACTGGAATCTGCAGGAGAAGGATGAATGACAGGGAGTGAACAGCAACACAGGGAAAAACCCTATTTTAGATGAGGGATTCCCCCGATATTTTTGTTATTTGATTTTTTTTATAATAATTTTAGAAGGATTTAGACAGTGTTGTCTGCCCAAACAAAGAGTCTCTATTGAAAGAGACTCTTTTGAGTACTGCAGGGGAGTAACAGGGGTTCAACTTTGCAAGGAGGGGTACAGGTATGGATAAAGAATTGAAATTGACCAGAAGAAAATTTCTCCAGGTATCGGCAGCGGCAGGCGCCGTTGCCGCTGCGGGAGGAATTGAGCTTGCGGCTCATGCCGCGCCGGATGAAGAGGCGAAAAAGGGTGAATTGAAGTATGTGCGCACCACCTGCGCGCCCAACTGCACCGGCGGCTGCGGACAGCAGGCATGTGTTTACAACGGAGAGATCAAAGATATCATTCAGGCATCGGACTACGAGGATTCCGAGCACAATCCCAGAGGATGTCTGAAGGGCATCTCTTTCTCCAATCTGATTTACGGACCTAACCGTATGCACGGGCCTCTCAAGAGGATCGGAGCTCCCGGCGAGGATGAATTTGAGGAGCTGAGCTGGGAGGATGCACTCGATCAGGCGGCTGCGGAGCTTCGCAGGATCAGCGACACCTATGGCCCTGAGTCCATCGCCTGTGTCGTCCAGGTCGCGGGCACCGGCCACGTGGCAAAGGGCGCGATCTCAAGAATCGCAACACTCAACGGCTGGGCAATGATGGGCGGCTACGAGATGAACGGCGACCTGCCCATGTCCGCGCCGATCACCTTCGGCGTGCAGTCCGAGGAGCTTGAGACTTACTGCTGGCTGGATGCCAAGTACATCATGTGCTTCGGTTCCAACCCCATGCAGACCCGTATTCCGGACGCCCATTTCCTCAATGAGGCCCGTGAGAACGGCGCAAAGCTTCTGGTCTTTGACCCCTGCTTTACTGCGACAGCTTCCAAGGCGGATGAATGGTACTCCATCAAGCCCTCCAGCGACGCGGCAGTGGCGCTCGGCTTCGCCAAGGTCATTCTGGACGAGAAGCTCTATGATGCGGACTTTATCCGCAAATTTACGGATATGCCGATCCTGATCCGGAGCGATAATCAGAAGAAGCTCCTGGCAGCAGATGTCGAGGGACTGGAAGTACCCGCGGATATGCCCGAATACAGGCAGGCTTTTGTTGCTTACAGCAAGGGGAAACCTGTCACTGTCAATCCCGAGAAGTTTGACCTGCCCATGGATACGCAGCTTGAAGGTGAAGTGACCATCAGGCTCAAGGATGGCAAGAGCGTCAAGTGCCGGCCTGTCTTCGACCTGCTCAGCGAGATGGCATCACAGTGGACGCCGGAAGCGGTCGAAGCGGAGACGGATATGCCTGCCTCCGAGATTCCGAGGATCGCGCGGGAAATAGCGACGATTAAGCCCGTTCATATCATGTACGGCGCCTCCAACTATCAGTGGTATCACGGAGACCTCAAGGGCCGCGCCCTGTCCCTGCTCGTAGCTCTGACCGGTAACATCGGTCATCTGGGTGACGGTTTCTCCACTTATGCCGGCCAGTACAAGATGCGCTATAAAGGCGGCGCCTGGTGGAATGTGCCGGAGCTTCCCGATAAGAAGCCGGCAGGAACCTCTTTCGCCTACATGCTGGACTACACGCTCAACGATTACGCGAAAAACGGACCCCGTCCCACGATGACCTGTCCCTTCCCCAAGAGCGGCATCAAGGCCTGGATCCTGTATTGCTGCAACGCATTTGATCAGCACAATATCGCCAATGTCCTGCGCGAGCAGGTCGAGAGCGGACAGCTCGAGTGTGTGATCACCCTGGACTTCCAGAAGACCACAACGAGTAAATATGCGCATTTCTGCCTGCCCGGTGTCAGCTGGTATGAGAAGACCGAGCTGGTATCCACACCGATCCACCCTTATGCCCAGCTCATGCAGCCGGCCATCGAGCCCCTGTACGACTGCAAGCCCGAGCTCTGGATCATGCGCGAGCTGGCAGACCGTGTCAATCCCGGAGACAGAAAGTGGTTTTACCCCGATCTGGATCCCGACAAGGCCGCAGAGGAAGTCATCAAACTTACCTGCGAGACCGGCGGTATCGAGATGGAGGGAGTCACTCTCGAAAAACTGAAACAGGGCCCTGTCAAGCTCCACCACGAGAATCCCGGACGCAAGAGGATCCCTTTCTACGAGCAGATCCAGGGCGGACAGCCCTTCCCGCCGGTCAGTTATCCCATGACCATCGACAAGACAGCTCAGTTCGTCAAGAGCGGAAGGATCGAGTTCTACAAGGACGAGGACACCTTTATCAAGGTCGGCGAATGCCTGCCTGTTCACAAACCGCCGTTTGAGGAGACTGAGTATGTGCTCAATCCCGCGGCGAGGGAACTTTACAAATATACCTATATCACACGCAACAGTATTCACCGTGTACACTCAACGCACTCCAACAACCAGATGATGCGGGAACTGCAGGATGACAGCGCCAAGGTCTACCTCAATCCGGATGACGCCGCGGAAAAGGGAATTGCGGCAGGCGATCTGGTCGAGGTCTTCAACGACAGAGGCAAACTCCTTGCGGAAGCCGTTCTGGATCCCGGTGTGCGCACCATGACCGTCATCTTCGAAGAAGGATGGTGGAGCCGTTACACGCATGGAACTTCCTACAATACACTGCTCTATCCCTGGATCAATCCGGTACATGAGGTGTATTTTGTCTCGCAGATGTGGGCGCCCAACACCTCATGGAATGAGTGTCTGGTCGACTTCAAGAAGGCAGAGATTTAAATAAGCCGAAAGGAGAATGAATACAAATGCGTTACTGTATGGTTATAGATCTGGACAAATGTATCGGGTGCCAGACCTGCGCAGTGATCTGCAAAATGCATCACGCCCAGCCGCAGGGAACCTGGTGGAACAGGGTCTTCACGCAGGGATCCGACTATCACCAGTCTGCAGTCGGCACCAAAGACGGCTTTAAAATCGAATATCTCCCGGTGTCCTGCCAGATGTGCGACAATGCCCCCTGTGAGAGAGTCTGCCCCACAGGCGCGACTTACAAGAATGAAGAGGGCATGATCCTGGTGGACTATGACCGCTGCATCGGCTGCCGCACCTGTATGGCGGCATGCCCCTATGGAGTGCGCCAGTTCAACTGGAAGGATCCCAAAAAGGCAAAGGAAGAGGCCGGCTATGCATATGGCTATCCCTTTGATGTCACAGAAAAGGGCAAACGCCTGGTCTACACCCAGGACCGTCCGGCAGGTGTCGTGGAAAAATGCACTTTCTGTGTTGAGTGCATGAATGCGGACGGCACTTATGATGCTCTTCCCGCCTGTGTCCGCGCCTGCCCCGGAAAGGCACGTTATTTCGGCGATCTGGATGATCCCAACTCCGAAGTGAGCCGCCTGGTCAGCTCCAAACAGGTCTTCCGTCTCAAAGAGGAGTACGGCACAGAGCCCAAAGTCTACTATATCTCCTCTACCAAGAGCAAAAATGTCGAGGGTCCGTGGACGGAACAGTCCTGGGAAAATAAGACACCGAACACCATCATACCGTAAGGGGGACAGCTATGAAAAAATTATCTGCCAAAAAAACAGCTGCCCTGGTCATAGGCGCGGCTATGTGCGCCGCAGGACTTGCGGCGTGGATCTATCAGCTGGTTCAGGGCATGCAGGTCACTAACCTGCGCAACAGTTTTACCTGGGGACTCTACATGGGAAGCTTTGAGTTCTTCATCGCGATGGCGACAGGCGGTATCCTTGCCTTCTCCATTGCTTATCTCTGGAACATTGAGACTTTGAAGCCCTTTGCCAAAATTGCGTCCATCGGCTCTCTGGCTTCTGTTGTCGCGGCCGGCGTCGCGATCTTTGAGGACCTGGGCGAACCCTTCCACGCGCTTTATATGATCATCACCCCCAATGTGGGCTCTCCCCTGTTCTGGGATGTGGTGATTCTGACCCTGTACGTGATCGTCTGCCTTGTTGCGGTAGTGCTCACGCTCCTTCCCGACACGAAAAAACATGTCCATGACCGCGGTTACAGGATGACCAACGAAGAGAACTGCCGGCGCTTTTCCTTTATTGCGTTTCCCATGGCTTTTCTTCTCAATATCATCACCAGCTTCATGTTTGCGACACAGAACACCAGGGAGTGGTGGCACAGCGCTCTGATCCCGGTCAATGCCTGCGCGGAAGCGACAGCCGTCGGTCTGTCTTTCACCATCCTTCTCTGTGTGCTGATGGTCAGACATGAGATTTTTGTTGAGAACAGTGACGGAATCCGTCTTCTGTCCCGCATCGCAGCTGCATCGATCGCTGCCTACATTGTCATGTCCTTTATCGAGATCGTTCCGCTTGCCTGGAGCGGCACACAGGAGAGCCGGCATCTGCTGCATCTGATCTTCCACACCTACGGACCGCTCTTTTGGCTGGAGATCCTCCTGCCTCTGCTGGCAATGATCCTTTTCCTGGTCGGCGGCGGTCTCGGAAAGGAACTGGTCTCGGTGGCAGGCATCCTGGTTATTGTGGGTATTTTCATCCAGCGTATGATGCTGCTCCTTCCCGCTTTCAATTCGATTCCGCTCACACTGCCTGTGGCGGGAAAGCTCTGGACCTTCCCGATCGCGGTCGGAACCTTCACGGAAGGGGAGGACGTTTTCGTCCGTTTCTGGAATTACGTGCCAACTGCTGTTGAGTGGATCGTCGGTATTCTGCCTGTCGGTCTGATCGTATTCGTGATGGCTGTCGCGGCGATTCTGTTCCGCCTGAATCCCGGAGAGGAGTGAGTATGGGGCTTGGAGCCGGCGAACTGGCCCTGATCCTGGTGATCGCCTATGTGGTGGTCGGACCGGAGGATATGGTCAAGCTCTCGAGAACTCTCGCCAGGACCCTGCGGCAGCTCAGAAAGCTGACTGTGGACCTGCACGAGGAGGCGGTAGGAGGGATCAATCTGCCCTCTGTGCCGGACCTGGATTTCAGCACGGACAGCACAGGACGGAAAGACATAATAAAAGACGCTGAGGGATCCGTAACTTCGGATCTCGACGGCGTCCTGAAGGAAATTCAGAAGGCTGAGGAACAGTTCCGGGAAAAAACAAACTGAGGAACAGCTCAGGAAAAAACGAACTGAGGAACAGCGTAATTTATAAGGTATCTCACTCGGGAATCCTCTTGTCTGTTTCAATGGGATTTCCGAATGATGATAAAGGGATGTTATGGGTAACCGTGTCCGAAAAGACCGGGGCGCGCTTAAATGGACAGCTCGCCCCGGCAGCGGGCACACAGATCGGAGCCGGAATCCAGGGGGACCGGCTCTTTGCATCGTATGCAGGGTTTTGCCGCTATGGCAGTCAGAAGCGGACGGTCCGGCTCGCTGAGCTCAAGAGGAGACGGCGCCGCCATAGCCTGCTCCGGGCAGACCCGGCTGCAGAGACCGCAGCCGGTGCACTTATGCGGCAGAAGCGCCATATAATAGCGCCCGGAACCTTCGGGACCGGG
>CADCIU010000087.1 GCA_902801585.1 uncultured Lachnospiraceae bacterium
CTGCTCCTTCAAGATATCGCACACCCCAAAGGGCGTGATTGTTATCACTCACTGCTGTCAGGCAGCGGGTGGGGTTTCCTGCTTCGTCGGGCATGTCCACCAGGACGCCTTTAAACTGCGCGTCGCCGAGCCTGACATCGATGTAGTTCGTGCCCTCTTCCAATTCATAGCTTCCTGTCATATCGCCTGTGATCTTTCCTCTGTTAAACGTACACTTCACAGGTTCATTGACTGACGCGTCCACTGAAAGTCCATGATCCACCAGATAGTAGACGCCGCGCACAGTCTCTTCTGTGTAACCATCCGCCGACAGCTCCTCGCCGTTTGTCTGGAAGGGGAAGATGCAGGGCCATCCGTCCCGGTTCATGGCCATCTGATGGACCCTGACGGAATGCTCCTCGTTTCTGTTCAAAAACCGCTGGTGATATACGATATACCTTTTACCGTCCGCTTCAAAGGTCGACTGACCGCCGGGAGCCATATAAGTGGTCTTCAGAGTAGGCAGCGTGTAGTTTCCCATCAGCTTTGTGCCGTAGTTCTCAAAATGATCGAGATCGTCATTGATCCCCAGTGTATGTCCTGAGGCGTCCACATAAGGTCCGTCCGGATTTTCCGAGCGGAACACTCTGATCTGGTAACCGCCGTTTGCCTGCAGCGCGCCGTAAGACAGGTACAGGTAATACATATCTGTCTCTGCGTCATACTGAAAGAATGGGCCCTCGATCGCGTGGTGTTTTCCGCCCACAAGCCTTTTGCCAAAATACTTGTCCACTTCTTTGCCGTCATCCGTTTCGGGATGGATCGGCTGACTCGTCTCGGGGTCCAGCTCCAGCAGAAAAATTCCGCCGGACCAGGATCCGTAGACCATCCAGAGCCTGTCATCTCTGTCGTAGAACATAGCAGGGTCGATCGCGTTGGGCCAGAGCTGGTTATTGTAACCGACTGCCGTGATGTAGCGGTCTCTCACTGTTTTGTCCTCTCCCATGATGTCGTAATAATTTGTCTTACTGAGGTTGGGCTTCATAAATCCGGAGTAAATATAAGTCCCGATATAATGATAGGGACCTCCGGGGTTATCGCTTTGTGCCATGCAGAGGTTGGATTGTATGTAGGAGCACGTTGTGCAGAAATACATGATGTATTTGCCCGTCGTCTTGTTGTAGATGACGCTGGGCGCCCACACTGAGTAGTCTCCCTGCTCGCCTTTTCCGACATAAGAGAAGGCCGCGAAGGGCTCCACCAGCAGGTTGTCATAGATCTTGTTATTCTTCGTCACGCCGTTTGCCCAGCTCTTCCACCTGTACAGGTCGGTCGATGTGGCCGCCGTCATATGGGAGCCGTAGCAGTAAAATGTTCCGTCATCGCCCTGAATAACAAAGGGATCGTGAAGAGATCCGCCAGTGTTCGCGTTTTCCTTCTCCAGGGACTCCACATCCACCTCTTTGATCTGTCCTCCCCCGCATCCGGTCAGAAGAACTGTCCCGAGCAGCATCGCAGCAATGCATCTGGTAAATACTCCTGCTATCTTATTTCTCTGTGCCATACCATCATCTCCCCAGGTTTTCTGTTGCCCCAGAAGCAATACGGGATCAGCCGCAGTTCCGCTCGGGTTGTCCGGGGCTTGTCTGTCGTATACAATGCCCTGCGGTTATCCGCTTCCATCAGTTTCTCTCCGCTTGCGACAATGCACAGACAGCCCTCCGGAAGTCCTGAGCAGGATGTCTCTCTAAGCGGTTTGACCGTATCGATTGCAAATGCCGCAAGATTTTTACCGTTGTCGATCTCTTCGGATGCGTAAACAAGCGGTCCTTTCACGACAGCCACTTTCCCTGCATCCGCCCTCACTCTGGGATCCGCATAGATAAAGTGCGCCGGCATGTCAAAACATAGCGTAAACGTAAGCTTTTCCTCTGTTAAACGCATCTCCGCAAAGGTGCCCGGCTCCGGCCGCATTGTTCTGCCGTCCCCCAGTGTGATCACCGGATTTTCCGCATACTGAGGAATCCTGAGCATGATCGCCCCCTGCACATGTCCGGGGTTATCGACCACAACTGACGTTTCTCCCGACCAGGGCATCTTCGTCTGAATATGCAGATGCACCGGATGTCCGTCTATCTCTGTCCTGATCTCTGTTCCCGCGTGAAGATTGATCCACACACGGTGATCATCCGTGTGACAGATGTAGGAACCGATTGACGCATAGGTCCTCGCCAGATTGGGCGGGCAGCACGCGCATCCGAACCACTTCTGCCGAACCGGTTTCACATGTGCCATCGACGTGTAAGGCAGGCAGTTATCCGGCCACACCTCCAGCGGATTGACATAAAAGAAATGTTCGCCATCCAAAGCTGTCGCAGCAGCAACGGTGTTGTACAGAGCTGTCTCCATAGTGGCGATGTACTTCTCCTCATGGGTGATCTGTGCCATGCGGCTGCAAAACATTGCCAGGCCGATCGATGCACAACTCTCAGCGTAATTCCTGTCAGAAGGCAGATCATAAGCTGTAGTAAACCGCTCATAGAGGCCGCTTGATCCGACACCTCCTGTCAGATACATCTGCTTTGTAACGATATCCTCATAGAGAGTTTTGCAGGCATCCAAAAGTGTATCGTCCTGATACTCCCAGGCCAGATCTGCCATCGCACTGTACATGTACATAGCTCTTACGGCATGCCCTCTGGCTGTTTTCTGATGCCGGACGGGCTCGTCGCACTGTCCATAGGCCGGAAAATAGGGATCACTGTTATGAAATACATCTGTCCAGTCTTCTCTCTCATGCTCATGCACGAGATAATTAGGCTCTGTTCCCCTCCGGTCAATGAACTCTTTGGCCATATCGAGGTATTTGCGGTCGCCTGTTGCCCTGTACATCCTGATCATGCCCAGTTCGATCTCCTGATGCCCGGGCACCGCGTTTTGGTACCTCTCCTCATGGAAGACTTCACAGATCAGGTCTGCCAGTTTTATACAGATTTTCAGGAACCGGTCTTTTCCCGTATTCTCATAATACGCACAGGCCGCCTCCATCATGTGGCCGGCCGTGTACAGCTCATGCCCTTCCCTAAGGTTCGTGAATTCTTTGCCCGGCTCCCGGATCGTAAAATAAGTATTCAGGTAGCCGTCGGCTCTTTGAGCTCTCGCGATCAGTTCGATCGCGCCGTCTGCCTCTCCCTCAAGTTCGGAATCTTTATTCAAAGAAAGGGAATATGCCACAGCTTCCAGCCATTTTGCCAAATCGGTGTCCTGGAATACGACGCCATGGAATCTTCCCTTCTCATCACCGGCTGCAATACGGAAATTCCGTATGCAGCCGCTCTTTTGTGCATCTTCGACGGAGTCATTGAGAACACGCCATTGGTATGGGATCATTTTGGCAGGAACCGATCGTACATACAGGTTCCAAAAAGAGTCTGTAACCTCAACATTTTTCAGTGATACAGGCCATGCCCTTTCATGCTCCGTCATTTCGCTCTCCACAAATCAATATTTAAACACGGGATATCCGTCCTCTCCCCACTGCACTTTCATCAGCTGTGCATGGCGGTTCGGATTGTACAAAGGATTCCCCTCGATCTCAGCTTCCGTTCTCGCGTGATAGACCATAATGTCATTGCCTTCTTCATCAACGGTAAATGAATTATGGCCGGGACCGTAAATCCCGAGAGATTCATCCGTTCCAAGGACCGGATAACGCTCCTTCTTCCATTTTCTGGGATCCAGGAGATCCTCGTTCTCGTCAATGGAAAGCATACCGACGCAGTAATAAATACCGGTCTCACTCGCGGAATATGTCAGGAATATTTTGCCGTTTCTCTTGATAACGGCCGGTCCTTCATTGACCCAGAAACCAATGCGTTCCCAGTCGTAATCGGGGCCTGTCAGCAGGACCTGTACTGTCGCGAGTTTGTCGGGGCGTTCCATCTCAGCAATATAGAGATTGCTGATCTTCTTGGCGATGCCAACCTTCTCAGCCCATACATAATACCGCTTTCCATGATTTTCAAATACGGTCGCATCCAGGGAGAATTCCTCAAATGAGAAGGGATCGTCATCCGCCCTCTTCATCTTGCCAAGTTCCACCCACTTTCCTGTGATCGGATCTTCATCCTCGCACATGAGAACATAAGGCCTCAGCGCCCAGATATCATCCTTGTCACTGGCGGAATAATAGATATACCATTTTCCGTCCAGATAATACAGTTCCGGCGCCCACACATGCTCACTTTGTACGCCGCTCTCGTGTTTGTGCCAGAGCTCCACTTCCTCTGCCTCGGGAAGCTCCGCGAGGGAGTCCGCCCGTCTGAGCACTATTTTGTCATAAGAAGGAACTGTCGCTGTAAAATAGTACTTGCCGTCTGTATGGCGAAGCACATACGGATCCGCTCTTTGAAGGATCCAGGGTTCATTAAAACGTAAACTTTTATCCATGCTTACTTACCCACTCTTGTGAATCTCAGTCTGATCAGCCCTTAACCGCTCCTGCTGTCATGCCGTCGATGAAGTAGCTCTGGAACATCAGGAAAACAATGAGGACGGGAATGATCGAGAACATGGATCCCGCGATCAGAACGTCGTAGTTGTTTCCGTAAGGAGTCAGCAGCGTATTTAAACCGATAGGCAGTGTAAATTTGTTAGCATCACGGTAAACCAGCATAGGCCACAGCAGATTGTTCCATGCACCCATGGAAGTAAGGATCGCCATGGAAGCAAATGCGGGCTTTGTGATCGGCAGCATGATCTTCAGGCAGATTCCGTACTCGGAAGCGCCGTCGATACGTCCTGCATCCAGAAGCGCCCTGGGAAGGCCCTGCATGTACTGGCGGAAGAAGAAGATCGTACTCGCTCCGCACAGTCCGGGGAGAATGACACCCCAGGTGGAGTTGATCAGGTTCAGCTTAATGATCTCCTGGTAAAGGGGAAGCATCAGGATCTCGAACGGGACCATCATTGTAGCGATAACAAGGAAGAACAGCAGACCCTGCAGCTTGAAATCATACATTGACAGGCCGTAAGCGACAAAATAGCAAATGACCAGTGTTCCGACAACGGTTACCAGAGTCAGGAACAAACTGTTTCTGAACCACATGAAATACTTTGCGCTGTCCTGCGCGCCGCCGTTGCCGCCAAACAGGTAAATATAGTTGTCAAGTGTCATTGTTCTGACATCGAGGTTGATGGCAAGACCTTTACGGATCAGCTCTACGCCGGGTCTGAAGGATGCCACCAGTCCTGCCAGAAGCGGAAACGCGACCAGGAAAGAAATGACCGCAAATACAGCTGTTCCGACGACTGTAAGCACTTTTCTCTTTGTTCCGCCAACTTTGACGGATTTTACGCTTGTATTTTTCTCAGCCATATTACTTCTCCTTCTTGAATGTGCCTGTCGCAACGAGCTGGATCATGTTGATGATCAGCGCAATGATGAGCAGGACGAGACCAATTGCAGAAGCGTAGCCCATCTGGTTCTTCTCAATACCTCTTCTATACAGATATCCGACGATCGTCAGACCGATGTTCTTGGGTGAACCGTTTCCTGCCCACAGCATGAAGCTTTCCAGGAACATTGAGAGACCGGCGTATACCGAGATCGTAAGAACGTAGATAATAGTAGGCTTAAGCAGCGGAACTGTAATGTACCTGAATTTCTGCCAGGAATTCGCGCCGTCGATATCTGCCGCTTCATAGTAGTCATGCGGAATCTCCTGCAGACCGGAAATAAACAGGACCATGTTATAGCCGAGAATTGACCATACGCCGATGACTGCGACAGAGATCCAAGCGATCTTGGGATCAGAGATCCACGCGACTTTGCTGTGGAAGATATTGTTCAGAAGACCGAACTGCTGGTTGTAGAGCCATTTCCAAACCATTGCGACTGCTGCAGGTGCGCAGACCATGGGCAGGAAGAAGATCGTTCTATAGACAGAAACGCCTTTCATCTTTCTGTTGAGCAGGACTGCCAGGAGCAGAGCAATGACTACGGAGAACGGAACCTCGACGATGGCATATTTAATGGTGTTCCACAGGGACTGCCATACTTCGCCGTCAGCAAGGAGCTTCTGATAGTTGCCGAATCCGATAAAGATATTACCTTTACCGAAATCACCAGTCTTACAGAAGGACTGATAGACTGTCTGAATGACTGGGTAGAAGTTGAGAACGATCAAGCCGATCATGGTGGGCAGGATGAAGGCCCATCCCCACATAGCTTCCCGCTTCTCAGCTGCGGTCATGCCTTTCTTTTTCCCCATACATCTCCTCCTTAATGAATATGAATAGTTGCTTTTTATAGAGAGAAACTGCGGAAAACCGGATTCCGGTATTCCGCAGTTCCGATCTACCTAACTAATTCATCACAAATGTACAAATACAAGTGTATTATTCGTTAGCGATTGCATCCTCGATGATCTTCTGTGCATTGTCGCATGCTGCTGCCATCTTCGCGGGATCAGAAGGATCCTGCCAAGGATCAAGGAAAGCACCTGCCTGCTGAAGAGCATCTTCCCAAACAGTGGTATTTCTGGTGTAAGGTCTGAA
>CADCIU010000088.1 GCA_902801585.1 uncultured Lachnospiraceae bacterium
TAAGATAAACGGGCGATCCATAAGAGACCTTTTCCAATACTGTATTATAATTACGGAGATCTGATACCGGATTTATTGTAGCCATAAGTTAACCTCCCTTATCATGCTTTTTAATAATCGTAGCATTACGATGAATCTTAAGCAATATTTTACGATAAATTATTGGCTAAATTGCATCGTTCTTGTAATAAGTGTTGACCACATCCTCCGGTGCGCAGTGAAGAGCGTCAGCCAGGCGGCATACTGTTTCATATGCAGCCTTACGGATATCCTTTTGCTGCTGTTATTGCCTTTTTCGAACTGTCCGGCAACGCCGGACTGAACAAACAGTCTGAAGAATGGATCGTATTCCATCTTAAGATCATAAATGACATAATGTGTCATCTGCGCAAAGACTCTCTGCGCGTTCTCAATGTATAATTCGCTGAATGCGTGTGTCATCCGGTCCGATCTCCTCATCTAAAATCTTCGGCATATACAGCGCTCCCTTCTGCCAGCCGTCCCGACCCTGCTGAAAATACCGCTGTCTTGCGCTTTGATCCCGGTTTTTCCTGCGGGGATACCATACAGCCGCATCGACCGGTTCATATTCAAGAAACCTGATGTGCCGGCGGCTTTCTTCACTCTTAAGTACGACCTGCTCTACAAGCTTGCCAAGATACATGGCTTCTTCGAACTGCCTCAGGGAAATAGTGCCGTTCAGAAAATCGTTGGCGAAAGCAAAATAGCTGTCGTTCGCACGATAACCGATCAGAATGTCAGAATCCTTATACGGAACAGAGAACTGTTCCAGAAGAATAACAGGCATTCCGTGTATAGTCAAGTGAGCTGAGGAGAGAGCAATTACATCGGTTTTCACATAGTTCACTAAGGGCGAAAAACGGAGTATGATGATACCGCAGGCCGCCCTGCGGTCGCAACGAAACTTAACACAAAATGCGTGAAAATGTCAGCTTTGGTTGGTGGAACAGGCCCGGCCTTGCAATTAGAATGATGTTATAAATAATTGCAAAGGTGGGAATTATATGAGAAGATACTACGTGGATAATGTCAGGTGGGTTACTGTGGTGATCGTGGTGATTTACCACGTGCTTTATATGTACAACACGGAAGGCATACTGGGAGGGCTCGGCAGGATCACTGACCTGAGCGTCCAATACTATGACATTTTTATGTATCTGGTCTATCCCTGGTTCATGCCGGTCCTGTTCATTGCGGCGGGCATGAGCTCCCGCTATTTTCTGGACGGACACTCAGACAGAGAATTCGTAAAGAACAGGACGCGGAAGCTCCTGGTGCCATCGACGATCGGCCTCATCGCGTTCCAGTTCATCCAGGGGTACGTGAACTTGTCGCTCGGAGGCGCATTCGCGGATCTTGCGGCGTCGGGAGTTCCCGGGCCGGTCATCTTCCTGATCATGCTCGCCTCCGGAAGTGGCGTCCTGTGGTTCATCCATCTTCTGTGGATCTACAGCATGCTGCTCGTCCTTGTGAGGAAAATAGAGAAAGGCCGAATTTTAAAGCTTGGCGCAGGTACTCCTCTCTGGCTGATCCTGCTGTTCTTCATTCCGGTCTGGGGAGCGGGGCAGTTCCTCAACACGCCGATCGTGTCGGTGTACAGGTTCGGGCTCTATTTTGCCTTCTTCTTCCCGGGATACTATGTCTTTTCAAACGACGAGGTCATGGAAAGGCTCAAGAGATGCGCTCCGGTGTTGATCGCAGCAGGCATTGTGTTGTGCGTTGCCTTCTCCGTGTACTACTTTATCGTGCGCGGAGGAATGAACTACGCGGATGTGCCTGTCAACAGGGGGCTGTTGTACTCGGCGGCCGCATACTACGGGGCATTGGCGATGCTGGCCGGCATGGCGAGGTACGGAGATTTCCGCAATGATCTCACTGCGTGGATGAGCAGGAAGAGCTTCGGATTGTATGTGTTTCATTATCTGGGGATCTCTTCGGTCGCGCTCTTGATCGCGAAGCCGGGACTGCTTCCGTCGCCGGCGGTCTATGCGCTGAGCCTTGCGGCGGGATTTGTATTCGGATACGGGCTGTATGCCGTCATTTCAAGGATTCCTTACTATAGGTGGGCAGTGCTCGGGATCAAAGAGGAGAAGAAGGATGTTCAAGGATAATCTCATTCAGCTGCGAAAGATGAAGAAAATGACGCAGGAAGCGATCGCTGAAAAGCTGGGCGTCACAAGGCAGGCAGTCGCCAAGTGGGAAGCGGGTGAGACTGTGCCGGACCTGGACAAGTGCAGGCTTCTCGCCGATCTGTTCGGGGTCTCTTTGGATGACCTTGCAAATTATGAGCAGGAAGAGAATATGGGGCTTGGAATGCCGCCGAAGGGCAAGCATTTATTCGGCATCGTGACGGTCGGGGACAAAGGCCAGATCGTTATTCCGGCCAAGGCCAGAAAACTGTTCGATATATCCCCCGGCGACCGGCTGGTGATCCTTGGAGACGAGGAGCAGGGGCTGGCGGTCATAAAATCGGAGCGATTCCTGGAGCTTGCACAGGTGGCGACAGACCTGCTCAGGCAGTAAGTTGCTGCAATGCGGGACAGAACTGCCGCGCGTGCAAAGGAATTGCCTGACACTATGAACGGCTGGTTCACGGTGCCTATTTCATACAGCGAATGCCGCATAGTCCGCCATCTCAAGTAAGGATCTCAAGTACCTCCGCAATATACATATCATGCGGCGCATCTTTCTTGTAGTAAGTGTCGACTACATCTTCGGGGATATTCTCGACCGCAAGCTGCTGCTTAAAGAGCTTCCTGCAAACGAGAGTGTATTTCGCCTCCTTAAAGGTGATGCCCTGATCAAGGAATCTGGGGGTCAGCCCGGAGTCATGCATCTTGTCCATATCCCTGCCGGATTTGGAACCCAGAATGCCCAGCACCTTTTTGTATTCCTCAGGGTAGAAGCTGATGGTAAAGTATTCATTGGCATCGACGAATTCGTGGGTATATCTGGACGTTCTGATGTATACTGTGGCAACCGGTCTGCCCCAAAGGGTGCCCATGCCGCCCCAACTGATCGTCATTGTGTTGAAGTTGTCGGGGGTGCCCGCGGTCACCAGGGCCCACACCTGATCGAACTCTGAGAAAACATCGGTCGTAAGTTTCATTTCTTCCTCCAGTCATATTTTCTGATTCAAAAATCCATACTCATTCATTATAAAGTAAAACAGAAATGCACAGCAAGGGTTCACGATACCAGGCACTTTAGAAAAAGTGAAAAAAAGAGTGAATCTGATCACTCCATTTTCCTCAGCTCCACCATAAACACGCCGTCGGATCCGAAGTGGAGATGATCGCAGTCGAGGATTCGCCGGCAGCCTTTGAGCAAGTTATACACTTTGATCACTGCAAGGTGGGAATCTTTAACCGCCCTTGGAATGTTAAGGCGGAGCTTCCGAATGAGAATTTTGTGAGATGCGAGGATTGGGATGAGATTGACAGGGTGTTCAGGGCTGGGGGCTAATCCCGCCAACATGATCGTCGCTGCCAGACAAAGATAATAAACATATTAACGCCTTCCGGCTGAAACTTTCGACTAATAGGGGAATGGAGGCATTTGAACTATGAAGTGAGGGAGTAAAGCCGTGGAGAAGAATCAATATAACTACAGTACAAACAAGGGATATATTGAGTATCTCGATTATTGCAGAGCATTTGGAGCGTTCGTCATAATAATGCTTCACAGTGGAATCGACTCTGTACAGAATTTCTTTATTTTTGCACTTCCAATGTTCTTTGTGTTATCCGGATTTGTTTATGATCCGGATAAGCAAACCAAACGTGATTATATCAAGGGGCGTTTTAAGCGGCTGGTAATTCCGTTTTGGGGGGTTACCGCAATGTATATGATCGTTGAGGCAGTTCGCAGCGCTGTTCTTGGATATGGAACACTTCATAATCTCATTACATTTCCTGTGTATATGATTTACGGCTCATCTATTCTTCCCCCGGTGACAGGAATATCAGAAATAATAGCGAAGTATTCGTACCCGTATTCTATGGCGTTTGGAAGAGTCTATATTGCCAGTCCGAGCGCAAACCATCTGTGGTTTCTGCCTGCCCTTTTTACAGGAAGTATTATGTTCTGCATACTGGAGGAGAAGACGAGGAAAAGTATACTGTCAAAGATGATCGCTATCGTTTTCCTTCTTGCGATTGCATATTTTGACAGTTCAATCGCCTTGATCAAACAGCTGCCGTGGGGCATTGGAACAGGAGCATTTGGCGCCGCATGCATGCTCTGCGGATACTGGGTGAGGAAAAACCGCGTTTTGGAAAAAGATGTGAAGATCCTGATTCCTTCTGTAGTAATTGGGCTGCTATTGGCAGTATTAGCTGAATACCTGGGATCAACGGGAGGCGCAATGATCTCAAGCTATTACGGACCGAGGGGCGTATGGAGTGTCTGCCTCACCTTTGCAGGAGGTCTTGGTGGAGCATGGTTCGTGATCTGTCTGATGAAAGGACTATATGAATCTCCGATCAAAAGGCTGAAGCGCGGACTAGCCCTGGTGGGAAAGGCGTCAATGCAGATATACGAATATCAGATGCTGTTGTTGTTTGTATTTGGATATCTGTTTCTTATGATCAGCGGCACCACGCCGCAGCTGGATGTATGGCTTCTGGGGTTTGTTCCGCTGACGCCGGCGACGATTGTCTTTTTGGTGGCGGAATCTCTTGCGATTGTTGTGTCGATCACATGGTGGCAGATCAGACAATCCGGGTTGCGATAGAGAAATATGCCAAAGATGAATTCGAACCGGTCGATAGGATGTTTAGTTCAATTTGCGCAAAACAGATAAAACTTGTCGTGCGACAAGATTTTGTATAAAATAGTCATGATCAGGGGAGGTGAGAGAAGGTATGTACAGACAAGTTATTCAGGAAATACAAGACCTGCGGCGCCTTGACTGGAGTAAAGTCCGGCATTCTTCCGGAACGGCCGGCTCCTTTCTGAAGTCCCGTGAGATGATCCGCGGCGTGAAATGGTACTACAAACTCTCTGATTACGATGCATACAGAGGGATCGTCGGACATGAATGTATTAACGAGTTGATCGCGGACCGCCTTCTTACGATCCTTCAGATTCCTCATTTGCCGTATCAGCTGATTCACGCCAGAATTCAGATTGAGGATAAGGAGATGGTCACATGGCTTTGCCGGTCCAAAGATTATAAGCGTCCGGATGAGAGCAAGATAGCACTGGATACCTTCTATCAGATGGAACGGCTGGTTTCGGAGAGCCCTTTGGATTTCTGCATACGGCAAGGATGGGCAGATTATGTGTATCAAATGCTGGTCATTGACTTCCTGATCCTTAATCGTGACCGGCATGGTGCTAATATGGAAGTTCTGCGCAGCCGCACAGGGAAGTCTTATCGTCTGGCGCCGCTGTTTGACCAGGGGCTTTCTCTGTTTTGCTCCACTCATAATGAGGAAGACCTGGAGAATGCCGATCCAATGGCAGACCGCAGAGTGCAGTGCTTTGTAGGATCCGGATCAGCTGTCCGAAATCTCGGGCTGATTCCGAGAGACCATATGCAGGTGCCGGGCAAGCTTCGGGAAGCTGACAGGGAGTACCTGTTCAGAGACCTTTCGGAGGCGCTGCCGCCGGCGTATCAGGATGCGATCTGGGAGATGATATGGAGGAGGTGGGAATACTATGAGAGCTTATGCGATTCGTGACGCATCCATTGATAAGAGCCGCGATCTCGCGTGGCTTCTTTACTATGAGAGGGAGGATACTTTCCACATTGAGATCAGTGAGAACGTCGATGAGTGGGATGCACCGCTGATCCTGTCTTCGTTTGTGAAGCGCGGCGTGCGGGCTTTGGACCCATATTGGAGCAGAGTATGGGTAGAGCAGAGGATCGTTCCCAGGGACCGACAGAATCTGGGAATGATCCTGAAGGAGAACGGCCTCAAGGAATACGATGTGCATCGTCTTCTGATATTAGCGGACGGAAGATGCGCGCAGGACGAATGCTTCATAACGCCGCTCAGAACGGGAGCCTTTCCGCAGGAATTAAGCCGGCGCCTTGCGGGGACTCTTTCCTGTATAGTGCCGGGTCCCGACCGGACACTTCTTTTTTTCCGGGACGGACTGGTGGAGAGTATTTCCGATACTGCGCTGCAGGAGCTGTCTTTATGGGAAAACGGGGAGTTCTTCGCTGTAGATTCTGACCGCAACCGCCTTGAGAAGCGCCTTCGTCTTTACCGGGAGCGCCTTGTCGGGCTGACAATGCAGGCAGGAGGGCATGGAATTACAATAGCGGATGACGGCCATATCCCTTCCAATGTACTGCGCAGCTGTGCGACGCCGCTTCCGGTCACGGCCGCTGACTTTAAGGCGTATTTGCAGCAGGAACTGATCGACACAGCCGGGGCAGCAGAGCTAATGGGCTGCACCAGGCAAAATATACAGGACCTGGTCAGGCGCGGAAGGATGAGGCCTGTGATAACGCTCAGGAACAATTTCCTGTTTCTGAGGAGCGAATTAT
>CADCIU010000089.1 GCA_902801585.1 uncultured Lachnospiraceae bacterium
AGTACAAGGTAGATAGGCGTGAGGTGTAAGTGTGGCAACACATTCAGCTGACACGTACTAATCGGTCGGAAGCTTATCCTTAAGTTTTTGGCAGGGCCAGAGCCCTTTTCGGTGTTCAGTTTTGAAGGTACAGACGGATCAAGAAGATGTGTATAGGTAAGAAGCTGTGAAACAGCTTCTTAAACTGTATTCTGAAGATTTTTGGTTTGCGTCTTTTGATCTGATGAATTATATGCCTTGATAGCTCAATGGTAGAGCACGCGGCTGTTAACCGCGGTGTTGCAGGTTCGAGCCCTGCTCGGGGCGTTTGACAGCGAAGTCGCTGTTATCATTTCAAGGCTCCGTGGTCAAGAGGTTAAGACATCGCCCTTTCACGGCGGTAACACGGGTTCAATTCCCGTCGGAGTCATTTTAAACAGTTTCATCCTATGATCTGTTTAAACAGCTTTTTTTAGAAAAGCATCTGTGCTATAATCTACATATCGATTCGGTGACATAGCCAAGCGGTAAGGCAAGGGACTGCAACTCCCTGACCACCGGTTCAAATCCGGTTGTCACCTTATAAAAAAGAGAATGCAGGAAGTTCCTACATTCTCTTTTTTCTTGTTGTGAAATCGAGCACTCTTGTCGCCATGCCCGCGAAGCGGGCACAAATAATGCCTGAAGAAGACGCGTCTTGCGCGGCTTCCTAAGATGCGCGCCTCGTTATGCGCGCATCTTTTTCACGCTTACTTACCCGTGCTGTCGAGTTCGCGGAGCCGGGAGATGATCTCTTCACCGATGTCCTGGATGCTCCTGCCGTCAGTGGGAATGATGATGTCCGCGGCGGCCTCATACTTATCGCGGCGCTTGTCCATGAGACTTTGAATAAAGGGAATATTTTTGTTGTTTTCCAAGAGAGGACGACTGTGGTCATCTTTGACACGCTCGAGAATGGTCTCCGGCGTGGCGGTCAGGAGGATGACGCGGCCGTTCTTTTTCATTTCGGCGACATTGCGATCCCGCATAGGGACACCGCCTCCGCAGGAAATGACTGTGTTCTTTCTGGACTGCATCTCGATCAGGAGATCGGTCTCGCAGTTGCGGAAGTATTCCTCTCCATGGACCTCGAAGATATCCGGAATCGTCATTCCCTCGCGTCTTGCGATGACCTGATCCATTTCGACACTGTCCATAGCGAACATGGTGCTGAAGTAATCGGACATGGTAGTCTTTCCGGCCCCCATAAATCCGATCAGCACCAGATTATAGCGGAAGAGCTTTCTGGCCTGAATCCGCTTGCTGTTCTTGTTGATGCTCTTAAATACGGAGATGATCTCTTTGCTGTGGCGCTTACCCTCGAGGCGGCTCTCCAGCCAGATCCGCTGGCGCTCCTCCTGCTCGGGCTGAAGGATCGGGAGATCGTGCTTCTCTTTATAGGACATGATATCCTCGACGATCCGGTTTCTCATAAGAAGCGCGCTCAGGATGATCTCGTCACACTGACCCAGGTCTTCCCTCATAATACTCAGCTTCTTCGCGTCTCTGCTCTCATTGTCAGCGCCGAGCCGGTTTGGGTCCCGGCTCTCTATATTATTGTCAAGTTGGCTCATTTGGCTTTACCCCCTTGTGATCCGACTGCTGCAACGAGAAGACAATACAGGAAAAGAACAGCACCTGTCAAGTTTACAAGTCGATTTTGCAATGATAAACTAACCTTTGTGAAGAGAGGATATCTCACAGACAGGAGAAATACAGATGACTGCTAAGTTAATGAAATGGCTTCGGGGAGTGTTGTCTCCTTTCGGTCTCCTTATGGAAAATATCAAGAGCCTGATCGCATTTGAGATTGTTTTCAGGATCCTTTGTCTGCTTGTTCTGTTCCCGCTGCTAAGCTGGGCACAGAGATTATGGCTGATCGGGAACAGGACAAGAGTGATCGCATGGTACAATGCGGGTAGTTTTGTCAAGAACCCGATCACCTGGATCGTCCTGATCGCAATGATCCTGCTCCTTGCGGCAGCGGCCATGTTTGAACAGTTTGCGATCTATGACATGCTGCATGCCTCCAACTTCGAGCTCAGAAGAACGACAAGGCAGATCTTCTCGTCCGGGTTCGATATGTGTGTGGAGAGACTTCGCCCGGGAAACTGGGTTTTTATTCCGTATGTCTATCTGATCCTCCACTTCGGTTCCCTGTATGATGTGTCGAGTGTGACTTCCGTGATGCGGATGCCGGGATTCATCCTGGAAGATTTTCAGAAGCGCCCCTGGGAGGGTGCGGTTTATCAGGCGCTGCAATATGTTGCCTTGTACTTTTTCCTGCGCTGGATCTTTGCCATTCCCGTCATGATGGAGGAGGACGATACCAGCATGACGGAAGCCTGTAAAAAGAGCTGGCGGATGACTAAGGGAAAATACATCATCCGGATCTTCTTCCTCAATGTCTTCTGGGGCCTTCTCATCTATGTGATGTATTATCTGGGCTCTGCAATTATTGTAGGCGGATGGTATCTTCTCTCGCTGTGGGTGACGCCTGCAGAAACGGATACGTTTGTACTCTTTTTCACAGAACGATTTGAGGCGGTCAGCGTCCTCTGCTATGTCTTGTTCCTATGGTTTCTGTCTCCCATCATGATGGCAAGTTTCCAGTCGGCATATTACAGCAGAAAAAAGGAGCTTGGAGAGGAGATCCGCAGCTACACGGATCCGCCGCACTATTTTTACAGATATCCGATCCTGAAATGGCTCATGGTCGCGCTCTGTGCGGTTTGCATATTCTTCTCGGTTCCCCGGAGATATGCCCAGGTCCGCTGGATGCTCAACACCGATTACGGACTGCCGATGATCATGGCGCACCGCGGATATTCCGCAGCGGCGCCGGAGAACACGCTGCCGGCTTTTCAGAAGTGCATCGACGAAGATTACCCGGCGGCAGAGCTGGATGTGCAGATGCTGAAGGATGGCACGATCATCGTGCTGCATGATGACAATCTTGCGAGAACGACAGGGCTCAACAAGAATGTCTGGGAAGTCACTTATGACGAGATCAAGGACCTTGACAACGGGAGCTTCTTCAAAGAGGAGTATGCGGGGACCAAAATCCCGACATTGGATGAGGTCATCAAACTTGCGGCCAGCGACAAGGATATTCTGTATCTGAATATCGAGATCAAGAGGACAGGCCACGACGACGGGATCGTGCAGAAGGTAGTCGACATCATAGAGGCCAACAATTTCAGGGATCACTGTGATATCACGTCTCAGGATTACAAGACGCTGGAGGAAGTGCGGGAGATCAACCCATATATCCTCACGGCTTATACGTCGGTGATCGGGATCGGCAATATTGAGACGCTGGATGCGGCGGACATTATCAGCATTCAGCAGACTTTTGCCACATATGAGAACATTGAACGGATCCACCGCGCCGGTAAGTACGTTTTTGTCTGGACGGTCAATGAGCCCGACACGATGGAGCGTCTGGTAAGTCTGAACGTGGACGCGATCCTGACCAACAGCCCCAACGTCTGCAAAAGTGTGATGGAAGAGTACGGGACACAGACCAGGAGCCTGATCCGCAGGATCCAGTCAGCGATGACCTTTATGTAAAACAGGAAAAGTGATCAGGCAGCAAGCAGCCGGCTCGGGAAGAGCCGGTTCCTATCATGATCATTGGACGAAAGAGCAGGCAGATTTGAATCAATATTATAAAAAAACAAGGAAGCTGGCGCTTCCGGACGAAGTGCTTCTGAGTGTGCAGAAGCCGGCGAGATATCTGGGGAACGAGGCGAATGCCGTTTATAAAGATCCTGCCGGGATCGATATTCGGTTCGCCATGTGCTTTCCGGAAGTTTACGAAGTTGGGATGTCCCATCTGGGAATCCAGATCTTGTATGACATGTTCAATCGGAGAGAGGATACATGGTGTGAGCGGGTCTATTCGCCATGGCTCGATCTTGACAAAATAATGCGGGACCGGAAGATCCCGCTTTTTGCGCTGGAATCCCAGGACCCGATCCGGGATTTTGACTTTTTGGGCATTACGCTGCAGTTCGAGCTCTGCTACACCAATGTGCTGCAGGTGCTGGACCTGTCCGGCATTCCGCTGCGGGCATGCGACCGGGATGATTCCGTGCCGATCGTGATCGGAGGCGGCCCCTGTTCCTATAATCCGGAGCCGATCGCCGAGTTCTTTGACATGTTCTATATCGGGGAGGGGGAGACGGTCTATGACCAGCTCCTTGACCTCTACAAAGAGATGAAGAGAGCCGGAAAGACCCGGCGGGAGTTCCTCATCGCGGCGGCCTGTGAGGTGCCCGGCATCTATGTGCCTTCACTCTATGAGGTCCGCTACAAAGACGACGGAACGATCGCTTCCTTTGAGCCGACTGTCCCCGGAGTGCCGGCACGTGTGCGCAAACAGACCGTAAAGGACCTCGATGCCGCTCCCTATCCGCTGCATCAGCTGGTTCCGTTTATTCAGATCACGCAGGACCGCGCCGTAGTAGAAATCCAGAGGGGATGTATCCGGGGCTGCCGTTTCTGTCAGGCGGGCATGATCTACAGGCCCAACAGGGAGCGCTCTCCGGAGCTCCTCAAGCATTATATCGACGAGCTGATCGAGAATACAGGGCAGGACGACTTTACACTCAGTTCTCTGAGTTCCAGCGACTACACCTGCATCAGGGAGCTCGTTCATTATTTCGTGGACACATACGGCCCCAGAGGAACTTCTCTGCAGCTCCCGTCCCTGCGCATCGATTCCTTTTCTCTGGACGTCATGGAGAAGCTCCACGACGCCAGGCGGGGCAATCTGACTTTTGCCCCCGAAGCGGGCTCACAGAGGCTCAGAGATGTCATCAATAAAGGGCTGACAGAAGAGGAGATTCTTTCCGGCGCGCGTGTGGCCTTCCGGGGCGGATGGAAGAAAGTGAAGCTGTATTTCATGCTGGGGCTTCCGACGGAGACACCTCAGGACCGGCGGGAGATCGCGGAGCTGGCCAACAAAATCGCTGTGGCGTATTTTCAGGAAGTGCCCAAGGAGAAGCGGAACGGAAGATGCGACATCACGGTCAGCACCTCCTTCTTCGTGCCCAAGGCGTTTACGCCGCTGCAGTGGGCGCCCATGTATACGCCTGAGCAGTATCTGGAGTTTGCCGGCACTGTCTACGACGGTGTACAGTCCGTCCTGAACCGGCGCAGCATCTGGTACAAGTATCACGAGGCGGACGGCACGGTTCTGGAAGGTTTTCTGGCCCGCGGAGACAGGAGATGCTCCAAAGCGATCCTGGAGGCCTATCGGCTCGGTGCAATGTATGACGCCTGGATTGAGACCTGGGACTACTCGCGCTGGCTCAAGGCTTGTGCCAATACGGGCGTGGATATGGACTTTTACGCACTGAGGCAGCGCAGTACAGAGGAGATTCTGCCCTGGGACTTCATAGATATCGGCGTCACCAAGGCCTTTCTCATCCGTGAGTGGCTAAAGGCACAGGAAGGTGTCGTCACGCCTGACTGCAGGGAGCAGTGTTCCGGGTGCGGCGCCGCTGTTTACGGCTGCGGGGTTTGCATCAAATAGTCAGCGTCAGATTGCCTGCATCAAATGGTCAGCGTCAGAAAAAGGAGTGTTCTCTTGCGAGTGAGAGTGAAGTTTGCAAAATACGGACCCATGAAGTTCATCGGGCATCTGGAGCTGATGCGGTATCTGCAGAGTGCTGTGAGGCGGACGCAGATCCCTGTCAAATACGACGAGGGAATGCATCAGAGGATGGTCATGTCTTTTGCCATGCCCCTTGGGGTCGGACCGACCAGCAGCGCGGAGTACATGGACATAGAACTGGAGGAACCGATCTCTTCCCAAAAGGCCATGCAGCAGCTGGAAAAGCATATGTGCGAGGGACTCGATATCCTGGATTTCAGGGAGGTGGACAGCGGGAAAAAGATGAAAGCCATGACCATTGTCGCCGCCGCGGACTATGAAGTGCGGTTCCGCGAGGAATTCACACCGGATTGGGACTGGAGATCGGCGCTCACAGAGTTTTGCGCCAGAGAGAGCCTGCCTTGGGTCAAAGAGACCAAAAAAGGGACCCGGGAAGTGGATATGAAGGAGTGGATCTACGATGTGCAGATCCATGACGACATGGTCTATCTCCGCCTATGCTGCAGCGTAGGGGACAATTTAAAACCGGAACAGCTCTTCGGAGAGATGTTCCGGCATTACAGTCGTACGCTTCCCCGCTTTGCGCTGCAGATCCACAGGCTGGATCTGCTGACCCGGGATGAGACGGGAGAAGGCTTTATATCATTGGGTGATCTTGGGAGCAGGATCCCCTGAGAGCACTGCGCAGGTTCCGCGAAGTGCCGTGTTTTGACCTCACAGACAGTGCGCCGCATAACACGGTATTACGGGTTCGGCTGCTCTAAGGGCTTTAC
>CADCIU010000090.1 GCA_902801585.1 uncultured Lachnospiraceae bacterium
CTTCATCATAAGTTGATGAAGGTTTTTTATTGCCGTAAATAAACGGAAGTATTTCATTTTCTATGCACAAAAAGAGGAAACCATTGACAGGTTTCCTCTTTTTACATGTCTTTATACTTTTTCAGGCCCTTATTCTTTCTTTAGATTCCCGCGATCCTTCTTACGACCGCTTCGTCTACAGGGAACGGCGGGAGCTTGCACTTGCCCTTGTTGGCCAGCACTTCCTGCACTGACTGCTCCAGGATCTCCATCGGGACGTCTTCCCTTCCGCAGGTAATTGTGTAATACTCATCAAGTTCTTCGACAGTTTTAAATCCCGCGAGGGAAAGGATGTAGTTTACTTCAACAGGATCTGCCTCCCTGAGATAGCCGGGCAGGAAGTATCCGCAGGCCTTTCCGTGTGCCATATGGGCGCTGTAGGTAAGTCTGTAACTGAGGGCGTGAGGCATGGAGGTCGCAGTGTGCGCGATGGCCATGCCCGCCATGCAGGAGGCATTCATCATATTCTGATAGTCCTCGGAGCATGCCTCTCTTCTGCCCAGGATCACATCCTTGCTGCGGGCCCAGACTCTGATGCCCGCCTCTGCACACATTTTGCTGAAATCTGTAGCCGCTGAGTGAATGTAACTCTCGTAGAGGTGGCAGAGAGCGTCCATTGTAGTATTGGCGAGGATATGCTTCGGCGCGCCGGAAACATATTTCCCGTCGATCAGCGCAAGATCCGCGAAGATCTTGTGGGGAATAGATCCCTTGACATGAATATCGTGTCTTGTGAGAACGGAAACCGCTGTGACTTCAGAGCCGGTTCCGGCTGTCGTAGGGATCTCAGCGATCGGCAAAGTGGTGGTCTCCGCTGTTTTGTCATACAGATAGTCCCAGTCCCTGTCAGGATGACGGATCATAAGGGCGATCGCCTTCGCGGCATCCATAGGGGATCCTCCTCCGATGCCGATAACGAAGTCAGCTTTCACTTTGCATCCCACCTGCCTGGCTCTCATGACAGTTTCCACAGAAGGATTTTCTTCAACTTCCGCGAATTCCACCCAGGATACGCCATGTTTGTCGAGGGCGGCCGTCACATCCGCAAAGGCGCCGCACCTTCTGGCGCTGCTCTTTCCGGTAACGATCAGTGCCCGGGTTCCGAGGGCGGCCAGCTCAGCGCTGTGACGAAGCACACAATTCTCTTCGGAATAAACAAGAGTCGGCATTAAGAATTTCATCCGGTTACCTCCGCCTTATCAGCAGTTCTTCTCGGGAACATCAAAATTCTTGGTAGTCCCGAACTTGGTCGTCTGTACAATACCCTTGAGTTTGAATCCCTCATTCACAAGGATCTGTGCCATGTCTTCAACGGAGATCGCGCCGGAAGCCTTGACTACGATTTCGGCGCCTCTCTCCTTCGTGTGATAGACAGCCAGTGAATCCAGGTTGGCATTGTTGTCACCGAAGCATTTGGCCATCGGAGCAAATTCGCCGGGTGTGTCGGTAGCTGCGAAAATGAATCTTGTTCCCTGTTTTCTGTAGCCCAGAAGCTCGACGAAAGCCTGGAAAATATCTTTATCCGTGATAATACCGATGACTTTGTTGTTCTCATCAACTACCGGAAGAACGGAGATCTCATTTTCCAGCATGGTCTGGGCTGCCACCTCAACAAAGACATCCTGTGAGATGGTCTTGACATCCGTGATCATGATGTCCTGGACCTGGGTCTTGCTCAGAAGGTAATTGAGCTCATAAATTGAGAGAGCTGTTGAATTCGCTCCGCTCTTTTCCTTTACAAGACCTCCCGTGACAAGACCGATCAGTTTGCCCTGATCGTCTACTACGGGCAGACGGTGGAAATGATTCTTTCTCATGATCTCAACCGCCTTGGAGATCACCACATCCTTCGTGATCGTATAAGGTTTCTCTGTCATATGATCTTTAACGTACATAATGCTTCCTCCCTGTGATCATTATAAGTAACCATACCCGCTGTATACCAGGTGCTCATCCGCCGAGATAGGCCTTCTGCACTCTCTCGTCATTGGCGAGCTCTTCACCGGTCCCCTCCAGTGTTATATTGCCTGTTTCCAGCACGTACGCCCTGTCCGCGATAGCCAGCGCTCTTTTGGCGTTCTGTTCCACTAAGAGGATCGTCGTTCCCTTGTCGTTGATCTCTCTGATAATGTGGAAGATCTCGGATACCAGGAGCGGCGACAGTCCCATGGAAGGCTCGTCAAGAAGAAGGATAGAAGGCTTTGCCATGAGGGCCCTGCCCATTGCAAGCATCTGCTGCTCGCCTCCGGACAGTGTGCCGGCAAGCTGTTTCCTTCTCTCTTTAAGACGCGGGAACAGCTGGTAGACTTCCTCCATATCTTCGGCCATTTTGGACTTGTCCTTTCGCAGATAAGCGCCCAGGATAAGATTCTCCTCGACAGTCTGTTCCGCGAAGACTCTTCTTCCTTCGGGAACCTGTGCAAGGCCCATTCCGACGATCTTGTTCGCAGGTGTCTTAGTCAGTTCCACATCGTCCAGCATGATGCTTCCCTCCGCCGCCTTGACAAGGCCGGAGATCGCGTGCATCGTCGTCGTCTTTCCGGCGCCGTTCGCGCCGATCATGGTCACGATCTCACCGTCGCGTACCTCAAAAGAGATGCCCTTGATGGCTTCGATCATGCCGTATTTAACCTTTAAGTCTGTTACTTTGAGCATATGTTAGTCCCCCAGGTACGCTTTGATGACTTCAGGGTTGGACTGGATCTCCTCCGGCGTACCCTGTGCAAGCATCATTCCGTAGTTCAGTACTGTGATCCTCTCGCAGATACCCATGACAAGCTTCATATCGTGCTCGATCAAAAGGATCGCGATCTTGAAATGATCGCGGACGAAACGGATCATGTCCATAAGTTCCGCTGTCTCCTGAGGGTTCATGCCCGCAGCCGGCTCATCCAGAAGAAGGAGCTTCGGATTTGTAGCCAGAGCTCTTGCGATCTCAAGACGCCTCTGCGCTCCGTAGGGAAGATTGCTCGCCGTGTAATCCGCGAACTGGTCCAGTTCCATGATCTTGAGAAGATCCATCGCTTTCTCGTTGATCTCCTTCTCGCTGGAGAAATACTTAGGAAGCCGCAGGATTGCCGTGATCGGAGAATAAGGAATGACATTGTGGAAACCTGTCTTGACGTTGTCCAGGACAGTCAGATTGCCGAAAAGGCGGATGTTCTGGAATGTTCTGGCGATACCTGCCTTGTTGATATCCACTACGCTCTTGCCTGCCGTATCCTTGCCGTCAAAATATATTTTGCCCCTGGTAGGCTTATATACCTTGGTCAAAAGATTGAATACCGTCGTCTTTCCGGCTCCGTTAGGACCGATAAGCCCCGCGATCTCACCGTCAAAAACCTGAAGGCTGAGATCGTTTACCGCCGTAAGACCGCCGAAGTCAATTCCCAGTTCCTGTACATCGAGGACCGGTGCCTTCCCGTTTTCAGCTTTATAATCACTCACTCTGGGCACCTCCTTTCGCCTTGCGTGCAAACAGGCTCTTCCACTTAGTCATAAGCCATTCGTTGTTTGTAACGAGCATGATCAGGATCAGTACTACCGCATAGATCAGCATTCTGTAATCCTGAAGCGAACGCAGCAGTTCCGGAAGCAGGATCAGTACAACGGTCGAAATGATCGTGCCGGTCATATTGCCGAGCCCGCCAAGAACGACGTAGACGAGGATCAGGATAGACGTATTGAAATCGAATTTATTCGGGACCAGTGTGGAGTAGTTAAGTCCATAGAGGGCTCCAGCGGCACCTGCCAGCGCGGCTGATGTCACGAAGGCAAGCATCTTGGTCCTGGAGATCGGAATGCCGACTGATTCCGCGGCAATTCGGTTGTCTCTCGCCGCCATGATCGCTCTTCCGCTTCTTGAAAACATCCGGTTATAGACAATAAGGAGCGCGATGATGACAAGGACGATTCCTACCGTGAAATTGGCGATCTTCTGTGTTCCGGTGGCACCCATGGGGCCGTTAAGGAGCATCTTTCCGCCGGGCTGAAGCTTGAAATTGCTCTCCACAAAGCTGAAGTGAAGCCCGTCGGTATCGATGCCGATGTATGTGTTCATGAAAATACTCTTGATGATCTGTCCGAAAGCCAGCGTGACGATCGCGAGATAGTCGCCCTGGAGTTTGAGTACGGGAATACCGATCAAAAATCCGAACACTGCCGCCAGTACTGCGCCGCAGATGATCGCAAGGATCAGTCTGGGGATCCCGGCAGTCACACTGCCTGCCAGAATGCCGGATACGCAGATCCCGCAGAAAGCGCCGACGCTCATAAAGCCGGCCTGGCCAAGATTGAGCTCGCCCGATATACCGACATTGAGGTTGAGCCCGATAGCTGCCACAACGTAACAGGTGATCGGTACCAGAAGACTTGTGAACATACTTCCCAGATTGCCGCTCTTAATGAGGATCTCAACGATGATATAGGCAATGATCACCAGGGCGAAGGATATGATCCTTCCTCTGTGTTGTTTGTCTCCGAAGCGGGAGAAAATGCTGCTCTTTTCTTTCATGTCTTATTCCCTCCCTTAAACCTTGACGTTGATCTTCTTGCCGAGCAGGCCTGTGGGCTTGATCAGCAGGATCACGATCAGGACTCCGAATACAATTGCGTCGGAAAGCTGTGTTGAAATATATGCCTTGGCAAAGATCTCAATGATGCCGAGGAGCAGGCCTCCGATAAAGGCGCCGGGGATAGAACCGATCCCTCCGAATACCGCCGCCGTAAACGCCTTGATACCGGGCATGGATCCCATTGTCGGGTAGACGGAAGGATACGTGGAAGCCAGCAGAACCGAAGCGATAGCCGCAAGGCCCGATCCGATCGCGAATGTGATCGAAATGATCATATTGACGTTGATGCCCATCAGCATTGAAGCGCCCTTGTCCTCAGAGCACGCCCTCATCGCGCTTCCTGTCTTCGTTCTGTTAATGAAGAGAGTGAGGCATATCATTACAACGATGCAGGTCGCTATAGTGATCAGTGTCAGATATGACACTGACGCGGATCCCAGAGAAATGCTTCCCGTACTGATCACGGAAGGGAACACCTTGCTTGAAGATGACCAAAGGATCTGCGCGCCGTTCTGAAGAAAATAGCTGACGCCGATCGCTGTGATCAGGACTGCAAGGCTGGGGGCCTGACGAAGGGGCTTATAAGCCAGCCTCTCGATCACTACACCCAGCATGGTGCACACCACTACTGCTGCCAGGACTGCCAGCGGGAAGGGAAGCGTAAATTTAGTAATTGCAAAGAAAGCGATGTACGCTCCGACCATGATAATATCGCCATGTGCAAAATTGAGCATCTTGGCAATGCCGTAGACCATCGTATATCCGAGCGCGATGATCGCGTATACACTGCCGAGCCCCAATCCGTTGATCAAATAGGATAGAAACTGCATGTCTGTTTTCCTCTCTATTAAAACATCCTATATCGCAAATAAAACAGGAAGCCCGCACGGAGGCGGGCTTTGCCTGTTCATACTAAGTTCACCGTGATCAGCGAAAATTACTCTTCAACACCTACGTAAACGCCGTTCTGGATCACGACAGCCTTGGGGGACTTTGTGACTTCGCCGTTTGCGTTCCAGGTCATCTCGGAACCGGTCAGACCGCTGAAAGTCATGCTTGTGAACTGCTCAACGAGCTTAGCGCAGATATCTGCAGAGCTCATATCTGCGGTAACGCCTGCTGCTTCGCATGCCTGCGCGATCGCATAGATGCAGTCGTAAGCGTCAGCTGCGAACTGGTTCGGAACCTCGCCGAATTTCTCTTTGTACTTGTTGACAAAGTTTACTGTAAGCTCGTCAGTAGCATCTGCGGAGAAAGGAGTCAGCAGATAAACACCTTCTGCCAGAGAAGTATCGAAGCCTTCAAGGCCAAGGATACCATCCATACCGTCAACACCGAAGAATGTGGGCTTGTAACCCATTCCGTTCGCCTGTGTGAGGATCAGGGATGCGGGATCATAGTAGATAGGCAGGAAAAGGATGTCAGCGCCTGCTTCCTGAGCCTTGCCGAGCTGTACAGTGAAGTCCTGCGCGTTGGAATCATCAAAGGTTCCCTCGTAAACAACAGCGAGGTTCTTGGCTGCAGCTTCTGCTACGAATGTGTCATGAATGCCCTTGGAATAGTTGTCATCATTCTTGTAGATGATAGCTACCTTGCTGCCCAGATCAGCATGTCCGGAGATATAGTCCGCGCTTGCAGTTCCC
>CADCIU010000091.1 GCA_902801585.1 uncultured Lachnospiraceae bacterium
GTGATCGACGGCGCTAACATCATCCAGCAGATCAAGGCTGTTGAATGGCCTGCTATCAAGGATACAGTGCTGATCCAGTTCATCATGTCCGTCGGCAACATCATGTCCGTCGGCTTTGAAAAGGCATATGCGCTGCAGACCGACCTTAACCTGAACGCGTCGGAGATAATCTCCACATACGTGTACAAGAAGGGCCTTCTGGATGGCGACTATGGTTTCTCCACCGCCGTTGGCCTGTTCAATACCGTTATCAACGTCATTCTTCTGGTAACTATGAACTCTCTGGTTAAGAAGATGAATGACGGCAAGGGTATTTAAAGGAGGTGCGGAATATGAAAACCAAAAAGAGAAGTGAATTTTCCAAACTGCCCTCCGGCGATAAGACTTTGATGATCATCGCTTATGCGATCCTCGGTTTGTTCCTTGTAGCGATCATCCTGCCGATCATCTACATTATCCTTGCTTCCTTTATCGATCCGGTCACACTGCAGAACAGCGGACTGACCTTCGATTTCAGCAAGTGGACGCTTACCGCTTATGAGCGCGTCCTGGGCAACGCACAGATCTGGGTCGGTTTCAAGAACGCGCTGATCTACTCAGTCCTGTTCACGATCATCTCTGTTGTTGTGACGCTGCTGGCGGCTTATCCTATGTCCCGCGCTGATTTTAAGGGAAGAGGATTTTTCAATACGATCTTCGTGATCACAATGTTCTTTGGCGGCGGTCTGATCCCTACATACTTGCTGATCTCCAACCTGGGCATGCTGGATACCATTTGGGCGATCCTCATCCCCGGCGCTTTCAGCGTATGGAACATGATCATTGCCCGTACTTACTACATGGGCATTCCCCGCGACCTGCAGGAAGCGGCGGAGATCGACGGCGCGACCGAGATGGTCTACTTTTTCCAGATCCTTCTGCCTGTATGCACACCGATCATTGCCACGATCGCTATGTGGCAGTTCGTCGGTATGTGGAACAGCTATTTCGACGCGATGATCTACCTCAACAGCGCATCGAAACAGCCTCTGCAGCTGGTCCTGCGTGCCATCCTGATCCAAAGCCAACCCGAACCCGGCATGGTCTCCGACATGCAGTCCACTGCCGCTCGTGCGCAGCTGGCCGAACTTTTAAAATACGCGACGATCATCATTTCGAGTTTGCCTCTGATGATCATGTATCCCTTCTTCCAGAAGTATTTTGACAACGGCATTATGGCCGGCGCAGTCAAAGGCTGAGCAATGTTTTGGCAAAAAAGAGCCATTGAAAACAAAAAGGAGAAAATCATGAAGCATAAAAGAGTATTAGCATTAGTGCTGGCAGTTGTAATGTCAGCTGCTCTGTTAGCAGGCTGCGGCGGCTCTTCATCCGGCGGCGCATCTTCCGCACCGGTGGAAGACGTTGATCCTGCATCCCTGACATTCCCTCTGGCGGAAAAGGCAGAAATCTCCGGTCTTACCAGATATGCAGCCGGCACGGAATCTGACCCCAACAACCGCACTATCTACAAGCGCCTTGAGGAAAAGACGAACGTCCATGTCAACTGGAAGAGCATCCAGGGTGACCAGTGGAGCGACAAGATCGCTCTTGAGATGTCCAATATCAAGACCCTGCCTGAGTTTATCTCCCCTGCAGGCCTTAGTGATACTGACGTTCTCAAGTATGCCAAGCAGGGCGTTATCATCCCGCTTGAGGATTACATTGACAAGTATATGCCGAATCTTTGCAAGGTCTTCGAACAGGCTCCCGAGTACCGCGACATGTGCACGGACGAGAACGGCCACATCTGGACACTGCCTTGGATTGAGCAGCTCGGTGTAGGAAAGACCGCTATCCAGACTATCGGAAATATGCCTTTCATCAATGTTGCATGGCTCAAATTCCTCGGACTTGAAATGCCCAAGACAACCGATGAGTTCGAACAGGTCCTGATCGCTTTCCGCGACAATGCTGACGCGCTCAAGAAGGAATTCAAAATCGATGGCGAGATCGTTCCTATGTCCTGCATCATCAGCGGCGGCAATGAGGACTGCACAATTCTTTGCAACGGTTTCGGAGAAGGCTTCGGCGATCCTGATCCCAGCCGTCACATTGTTATCGACGACAATAAGAAGGTCGTCTGCACAGCTACTACAGAAGGCTGGCGCAAGGGCGTGGAATGGCTCCACAAGCTCTACAGCGAGAACCTGATCGATCCTGATGCTTTCACACAGGAGTGGTCCACATATGTTGCCAAGGGTAAGTCCGGCCGCTTCGGCGTCTGCTTCTCCTGGGACGTTGCAAACATTGTTAATATCAGCATGGATGACATCGTCAACAACACCGGCGATTGGCAGCCTATGCCTATGCTGACAGCAGATGTTCTCAATCTCACTCCTCAGAACGGCTCCTACACTTCCGGTTTCGACCGCGGCCGCGGCGCTGTTATAACTGCAAATGCCAAGAACCCTGCCCTGATCTGCGCGTGGTTCGACCAGATGTATGATCCGCTCCAGTCCCCTCAGAATAACTGGGGAACCTACGGCGAAGATGACGAATTCGATATCTTCGTGATGGGCACCAACGATAAGGGCGAGCCGATGCTCCAGCATGCTCCTCTTGGCGACGCTTCTCCTGTTGAAGTTCGTGAAGCTGAGATGGTCGACGGCCCTCTGGCTGTTCTCGACAGCTACTACGGCGTATACGTAACATGCCCTGATGACGCTCAGTACCGCCTGAACTGGATCAAGGACATCTACACACCCGACATGCACACTAAGTATGTATTCCCGAACGTATTCATGACAGCTGATGATACCAAGACTCTGTCCAACCTGAGCGCAGACATCGACAAATGCATCAAGACCGCCAGAGCAGACGGTATCATGAACGGCTTTACAGATGCGGATTGGGATAAGCTCCAGAGCGATCTGCAGTCCTACAAGCTGGACGAGTACCTGGCTATCTTCCAGAAGTATGTAGATTCTGCATCTGACGCTGCATTATCTGCAGACTGATCCCCCCCTTTGCAACGTGGTGTTCCGAAATGATGAGAGTATTCTCTCATCATTCCGGCCACCACCTGAAGAGCATATGAATTGACCGTGAAGTGATATTAAGAACAGCTTAATTCCATGGCGGCAGACCACTCCACTTTTTGGACTGCCGCACATGAAAGAAAGGAGGAAAAGCCCTGCTCGGGCTGCGGCAGTGTGGAGACCTGCCGTAAGGCATGAGGCAAGAGCCCGTGCGAGGACGTTCCTTGCGGAGGCAGAACGTCCGGAGCGAATAAACATGGCGAGTGTTCAGCTCAAAAACATCAAGAAAGTATATCCCTATATCAGCGGCGAGGATAAGAAGAAAAACAAGAAAAAGAATGCCGACGAGCCGGAAAAGAAAATCAATCTGCAGATCACAGATGAAGGCGTTGTAGCGGTGCAGCAGTTCAGTCTTGACATCAAGGACAAGGAATTCATCGTGCTGGTAGGCCCTTCCGGCTGCGGCAAATCCACCACCCTGCGTATGGTCGCCGGGCTGGAGGAGATCTCCGGCGGCGAGCTGATCATCGACGGCAAGGTTATGAATGATGTTGCTCCCAAGGATCGCGACATCGCTATGGTCTTCCAGAACTACGCCCTGTATCCGCACATGACAGTGTATGAAAATATGGCCTTCTCCTTAAAGCTCCGTCATACGGCTAAGGATGAGATTGACAGGAAGGTGCGCGAAGCAGCCAGGATCCTTGATATCACTCAGTATCTTGAACGTAAGCCGAAGGCTCTGTCAGGCGGTCAGCGCCAGCGTGTCGCCATTGGCCGTGCGATCGTCCGTGCCCCGAAGGTGATGCTGATGGATGAGCCTCTGTCCAACCTGGACGCGAAGCTCCGCAACGAAATGCGCGCCGAGATCATTAAACTGCGCCAGCGTATTGACACGACCTTCATGTATGTTACCCACGACCAGACTGAAGCGATGACCCTGGGCGACCGCATTGTCATCATGCGCGATGGGTACATCCAGCAGATCGGAACGCCGCAGGAAGTTTTCAACCATCCCGCAAACCTCTTTGTCGCCGGATTCATCGGCATGCCCGTTATGAACTTCTTCGATGCAGAGCTTAAGCGCGAGGGCAATAATTACTTTGTTGAACTCAGCGGCGTAAAGGTTCAGCTGGATGAGAAAAAGACAGCCCGTCTGTTGAAGAATAATGTTCAGAGTCAGCCGATCACGCTTGGCGTCCGTCCTGAGCATACACATGTTTCAGACACCGGTGTTCCCGCCAAAGTAGATGTCAGCGAAATGATGGGATCCTCCGTGCATCTGCATGTCAACGCTGATGGCCGTGATGTCATCATCATCGTCCCGACCCTTGACATGGAGAGCAATTACAATTACGGTGATCTTGTTCACTTTACATTTGCCGGCAATGTCGCACATGTTTTCTCTAAGGAGACGGACAAAAACCTCGAGTTCTGAGGACTTGCGTCTAAAGAAAAAAGAATTAAGAAATAATAGCAGTGCAGGCGCAAAGCGCCTGCTCTGTTATTAGTACTTGGAAATACTCAGTCAACATAATTCCGACAGGGAGGTAAGAAATGAGCAGTCAGGCACTAAGAGATGCCCGAAGATATGAAGAAGAATTCGAGAAAAAGATCCTGCCGGAGGAGAGACCGGCCTTTCACTTGTCTTCCCGCGTCGGGTGGATGAACGATCCCAACGGTTTTTCCCGGTATAAAGGAGAGTATCATCTCTTTTACCAATATCATCCGTATGACTCGCATTGGGGACCGATGCACTGGGGACATGCTGTGAGCACGGACCTTCTGCATTGGAAATACTTGCCTGCCGCATTGGCACCGGATATGCCATATGACAGGGACGGCTGTTTTTCCGGCGGCGCCCTGGAGATGAAGGATGGTAGGCATATGCTCATGTACACCGGTGTATGCAAGGAGATGACGCCGGACGAGAGAAATCTGGAAGTGCAGACGCAGTGTGTAGCTTTCGGAGACGGGGAAAACTATACCAAGTATGCGGGCAATCCCGTTCTTGCCTTCGAGGACCTGCCGGAGGAGTGCAGCAAATATGACTTCAGGGATCCCCGCATCTGGCAGGAGGAAGACGGAACATACAAAGCTGCAGCTGTGAGCTACTCCCTGCGCAAGCAAAAAGAAGTGCTGCATGACCGCAACTCAGAAAATTCGGACCGCCTTCTGGCTACCACGATGATCCACGAAGAAGAGGAGGGCGGACAGATACTGCTGTTCTCGGCTCGGGATCCGTACCACTGGAAATTTGAGAAAAAGCTCGCGGTCAACGGATACCGGATCGGGAGAATGTGGGAGTGTCCGGATCTCTTTGAACTGGACGGCAAACAAGTGATCCTGGCGAGCGCGATGGACATGCTGCCTGACGGACTGGAATACCACAATGGCAACGGGACTTTCTGCCTGATCGGGGAGTACGACCGTGAGACAGGAAGATTTGTGCCTGAGGCAGATCAGAGCGTGGATTACGGGATTGATTTCTACGCGGAACAGACAGTCCTTGCACCCGACGGCCGCAGGATCATGATCGCGTGGATGCAGAACTGGGATACCTGTAATCTGCATACGAAGAGTATCCCCTGGTTTGGACAGATGACGCTGCCCAGAGAATTATCCGTTAAGGACGGCCGCCTTTACCAGTGGCCGATCCGGGAACTTCTCTCTATGGGAAGGGATAAGGTGAGCTGCGAGAATGTGCGGATCCGGAACGAAGAGATCGAACTCGACGGGATCAGAGGAAGGCTCGTCGACATGGAACTGGAACTGAAGGTCATGGAGGATGACGAAGAGGGGCATTATCCCTTCCAGAAATTCGCTATTCACTTCGCCAGGGACGGCCGCTTCCACACCGGTATCAGTTTCCGTCCTGCGGAATCGACACTAAAGGTCGACCGAAAGTTCTCGGGCTCGCGGAGGGCGATCATCCACCAGAGGAGAACTTACGCAAAGCCCAAGGACGGCGTATTAAAGCTCCGGATCATTCTGGACCGCTTCAGCGCCGAGGTCTTTGTGAACGGCGGGGAAAAGGCCATGACGATCACATTCTATACGGATGTGCGCGCGGACGGGATCTCCTTCTTCGCGGACGGAGAGGCGGAGTTTTCCGTGACAAAATATCGTCTGCAGGAAAGATGATTCTGCCGCTTTCAGAAAGGCGGGTATACAAATGCGGAAACACAAAAATTTGCTTTCGTTCCTTCTCATA
>CADCIU010000092.1 GCA_902801585.1 uncultured Lachnospiraceae bacterium
GAAAGCTAGGCGTTCTGACACCGAGGGAGAAGTACGAGCAATATATGGCGGCAGCATAAAAACTGCCACCAGATCAAACAATCTGATGGCAGAAAATTTTGTTTTTTTATTGTCTACTTGACGGGGAGCAGTCCAGATTTTTCAATCCTATGCATCACTTAGTGCGACAGCCCCTTCTTTAATCTAATTTACTTAACTCATCAGCTTTCTACAAACGCTTTAACCTGTTTGTACACGCCTTCTCCGTCCAGCATGTACTTGTGAAGCAGTTCTCCGGCAGATCCGGACTCGCCGAACTTGTCGCGAACACCGATCCTGTACATCTTTGTCGGGCACTTCTCGGCCAGGCACTCTGCGACTGCGCCGCCAAGGCCGCCGATGATGTTATGCTCTTCCGCTGTCACGACCTTGCCGGTCTTCATAGCGGTCTTCACGATCAGCTCCTCGTCCAGGGGCTTGATGGTGCAGATGTTAACTACTTCTGCGTCGATGCCGTCTTTTGCAAGCATCTCTGCTGCCTCAAGGGCGGATGCCACGCACAGACCGTTTGCGATGATGCTCACATCCTTGCCTTCGCGGATAACGCTGCCCTTGCCGATCTCGAACTTGTAATCATCATCAAAGACTACCGGCACCGGTGCGCGGCCGAAGCGCATATAGACCGGTCCGTCGTGCTCAACGGCCGCCCTGATGGCCTTTCTGGCCTCTGTGTCATCGGCAGGGCACATGACGACCATACCGGGAATGGTTCTCATCAGCGCCAGGTCCTCCAGGCACTGGTGGGAAGCTCCGTCCTCACCGACGGAGATACCTGCGTGGGTTGCGCCGATCTTCACGTTCAGGTGGGGGTAGCCGATGGAGTTGCGGACCTGCTCAAACGCGCGGCCTGCAGCGAACATTGCGAAGGTACTCGCGAAGGGCACCATGCCCGCTGCCGCAAGGCCTGCCGCGATCGACATCATGTTGCCTTCTGCGATTCCGCAGTCGATGTGTCTGTCGGGATACGCCTTTTTGAAGACGCCTGTCTTGGTCGCTCCTGCGAGGTCTGCGTCCAGGACTACCAGATTCGGCATCTCCGCTCCCAGCTCCACCAGGGTGTTTCCGTAGCTGTCACGGGTAGCGATCTTTTTCACATCACTCATAATGTCTCACCAATCCTTTCCAGATCTGCCATAGCGACCTTATACTGCTCCTCGTTGGGCGCCTTGCCGTGCCAGCCTACGTTGTTCTCCATAAACGAGACGCCTTTGCCCTTCGTGGTCTTGCAGATGATCGCCGTGGGCTGTCCCTTTACGGTCTTTGCTTCCGCAAACGCCGCTGCCAGCTGCTCGAAGTCATGGCCGTCTTCCACATTGATCACATGGAAATTGAAGGCCTCGAACTTCCTGTCGATCGGATAAGGGGAGTTGACTTCCTCGATGGTTCCGTCGATCTGAAGATTGTTGTTGTCCACGATCACGCAGAGGTTGTCGAGCTTTTTGGCTGCCGCGAACATGGAAGCCTCCCACACCTGGCCTTCCTGGATCTCACCGTCGCCCAGGAGTGTGTAGGTGCGGTAGTCCTTGTCCTGGAGCTTGGCCGCCAGTGCCATTCCGACTGCGCAGGAGATGCCCTGTCCCAGGGATCCCGAACTCATGTCGATGCCCGGCAGGTAGTGCATGGAGGGATGGCCCTGAAGACGCGCGCCGACATGGCGGAATGTCTTCAGCTCTTCTCTGTCAAAAAATCCCCTCTCTGCCATAACGCCGTAAAGGCCGGGGCAGGTATGTCCCTTGGAGAGAACAAATCTGTCTCTGTCGGGGTTCTTCGGATCAGCGGGATTTACTTTCATCTCTTCCATATAGAGATAGGTGTAGATGTCCGCCGCGGAAAGGGATCCGCCCGGATGACCCGCTTTTGCGTAATAGACAGCGGTCACGATATTCTTTCTTACCTGGTTCGCTGTCTTCTTTAATTCCTGCACATTCATTTGGCACCTCCCTGGCCGTAATAAACGCTTGCTCTCTTTATTTTATATTTTAAATAACCGTATGTGAGAATTTTCGCAAAACAACCGGTTTTATGCGAACGGATTCTCCGTAGGATAAGGAAGAGATGCAGGCTGGTTGTAGTTTATATCCTCCATCGGAACTCCGAGATACTTGAAGACCTCGAACAGCTCCTTGCCGTAGTGGCCGAACGCCACCGCGCCGTGGTGAGGATAGTTCTTCTGGATCAGCACGTGGCGGTAGAAACGTCCCATCTCATGGATCGCGAATACGCCGATGCTGCCGAAGGATCTGGTCGCGACGGGAAGCACTTCACCTTCCGCCACATAAGCTCTGAGCTTGGCGTCAGCAGTGGACTGCAGGCGGTAGAAAGTGATCTTGCCGGGAGCGATATCGCCTTCGAGCGTTCCGTTGGTGACTTCCTCGGGAAGCGCGCGGGCCATGATCATCTGGTTCTTCATCTCGCAGGAAGCGAGCTTGCTGGAGCATGTGTTGCCGCAGTGGAAGCCCATGAAGGTGTCCTTGTGCGTGTAAGGGAACTTGCCCTCGATCGACTCCTTGTACATATCCTTCGGGACGGAGTTGTTGATGTCCAGAAGAGTGACGGCATCCTGGGAGATACAGGTTCCGATATACTCGCTAAGCGCGCCGTAGATATCAACTTCGCAGGATACCGGGATGCCACGGCCGGTCAGACGGCTGTTGACATAGCAGGGAACAAAGCCGAACATGGTCTGGAATGCGGGCCAGCATTTGCCTGCGATCGCGACATGTTTGCGATAGCCTTTGTGTCCCTCGATCCAGTCAGTGAGGGTGAGCTCGTACTGGGCAAGTTTATTAAGGATCTGGGGCTTCTTGTTGCCTGCGCCGAGCTCTGCCGCCATATCCGCGACCACTTCGGGAATGCGGGGATCGCCTTCGTGCTTGAGATATGCCTCGTACAGATCCAGCTCGGAATTCTCCTCGATCTCCACGCCGAGGTTGTAGAGCTGCTTGATCGGAGCGTTGCAGGCCAGGAAGTTCATGGGTCTGGGACCGAAGGAGATGATCTTGAGGTCGGACAGGCCGATGACTGCTCTTGCGATCGGAAGGAACCCGTGCATCATATCCGCGCAGTCCTCTGCATCGCCTACGGGATACTCGGGGATGTAGGCGCCGACATTGCGAAGGCGCAGGTTATAGCTCGCGTTGAGCATGCCGCAGTATGCGTCGCCGCGTCCCTGGACCAGGTCGTTCTGGGACTCCTCAGCTGCCGCGATGAACATCTTGGGACCTTCGAAGTGCTTTGCAAGAAGGGTCTCGGAGATCTCGGGGCCGAAGTTGCCGAGATAGACGCAGAGAGCGTTGCAGCCTGCAGCCTTGATGTCCGCAAGGGCCTGGACCATATGGATTTCGCTCTCGACGATGCAGACGGGACACTCATAGATGTCCGCCTCGCTGTATTTTGCCTTATAGGCCTCTACAAGCGCTTTTCTGCGGTTCACGGAAAGACTCTCCGGGAAACAGTCGCGGCTGACAGCGACGATGCCAAGTTTCACTTCGGGAATGTTGGTAAACATGTTTTTTCCTCCGTACTTAATTATTGATGGTTTATCTTTAGGGCGAACCCCTTGTATCCGTTAAGCTGTGATATCCTGCGCTCAATTAAGAGCAAGGTCAATGTTCGGTCCGGTCAGACGGACTAAGGCGCCTTGGCCCGCCTCTGCGCTGTCCGCATGGGCAAGCAGCCACTTATTGCGTGCCCACAGAAGGCTGTCTTCCGGGGTCTTTGCTTCAAAACCCTGCGGCATGTCAGTGTTGGTGCCCCAAGGGAGCGCTACCATAACACGAAAGCTTTCCGTGCTGTCGGTGCAGCAGGGAGCGTAGTGAAGCGTTGTCGCGAAGACTTCCACCAGAGTGCCGGCGGGGACCAAGAATGCTTTGACTTTAGAGGTGTCCAGGAATCCTTCTTCAATCTCATCCTGTTTGGCCAGAAGCAGAATGAAATCATCTCCACTGAGATTGAACTCACTGTCCCTGTGATACTCGAGGCAGTTCAGTTTGCGGTTATCTCCGCAGCACCAGCCCAGCTCTGTCGGCATTCCGCCAAAACAGTGATCACGGATCACTTCCGCTGCCGGGAGGTTCTGGAGCTTCGGTTCAGTCGGCACATATCCTGTGCCCTCAGGGAGAGGGATTTGCGAGAGAGCAGGCAGGATCTGTGCGACTGCATCTTCAAGGCCTGTAACAACCTGGCCGTAGGATGCAAATAAAGGATCGTTTACGGAATATATGGTCATGGCGATTTCTCCTTCGTAAAAATGATCAAATGGTCAATCGAATCTCTACAGGTCGCTTCGGGCAGGCTCTTTACAGAATACCTTTCAGCGCCGGATAAAGCTGTTTCCAGACTTTGTATTTTGCCTCATAAGCGCTTACCAGTGCCGGCTCGGGCACAGTGGTCTCTTTGACGGAAGTCAGTGCTCTCGCGCAGGTAATCACATCGGGATATTCCCCGCAGGCAACTGCCGCCAGCATTGCGCCGCCGTAGCCCGGTCCCTGCTCGGTCTGGGGAAGCTCAAGGGAGATACCAAGCACGTTGCTCAGGATCCTGCGCCAGAGAGGGCTCTTCGCGCCGCCGCCGCAGACACGGCTGACGTTCACCTCGATTCCCTGTGCCCGGGCGATATCGAGACAGTCACGGAACGCGAATGCCACGCCCTCGAGGACCGCCTGAGTCAGATCTTCCCGTGCGGTATCCATTCTCAGACCGATGAACGCGCCTCTTGCGGAGGGGTCATTGTGAGGGCTCCTCTCACCCATCAGATAAGGGAGATAGTAGATATCATTGTGTCCTAGCTTATCCTCTGTGATCGGCTCCTGCTCCTTAGCGTAGTCCTGCGTGCGCAGAATATCTTCCATCCACCACTTGTTGCAGGAAGCAGCCGAGAGAAGGCATCCCATCAGGTGGAAGCCGCCGTCCGCGTGAGGGAAACTGTGGAGCGCGTTGTGAGGATCCACACTGAATTTGCTGTTAGTGATAAAAATTGTGCCGGAAGTGCCAAGAGAGATATTGCATCCACCGTCTCCCACAACACCGCAACCGATAGCCGCTGCTGCATTGTCGCCTGCGCCCGCGCATACCTTTACCTTTGTCGTCAGGCCGGTTGCAGCTGCTGCTTCCTCAGTGAGCGTGCCCACACATTCCCAGCTCTCGTAGAGGCGGGGCATCTGCTGTTCAGTGATTCCGCAGATCTCCAGCATAGCTGTGTTCCAGCATTTGTTCCTGACATCCAAAAGGAGCATTCCGCCTGCATCTGAATAATCGGTACAGTGGACGCCGGTCAGCTTATAGTTGATGTAATCCTTGGGAAGCATGATCTTGGAGATCTTCTTAAAGAGCTCCGGCTCTTCTTCTCTCATCCACAGGATCTTTGGAGCGGTAAATCCCGCGAAAGCTATATTCGCAGTGCGCTCGCTAAGGACGTCTTTGCCGATCTCATCGTTGAGGTATTCGGTCTGAGGCTGTGTGCGCCCGTCGTTCCACAATATAGCGGGGCGGATCACATTGTCGTTCTCATCCAGTACGACGAGCCCGTGCATCTGGCCGCCGCAGCCGATGCCGGCAACTTCCGCGGGATCATGGCCCTCGATGAGACGGGGAATACCTTTTTGTACAGCTTTCCACCAGTCCGCCGGCTCCTGCTGGCTCCACCCGGGCTGCGGGAACTCCAAAGGATAATCTTCTGATACGATATTCAGAATCTCTCCCTTTTCGTTTGTCAGAAGGAACTTGCAGGC
>CADCIU010000093.1 GCA_902801585.1 uncultured Lachnospiraceae bacterium
CAGTCCACATTGCCGACATAACTGACATTGAAGGTATCCTTTACTCCGTTGCGCAGCGGACTGTTCTTCAGCGCGTAAGCGGTCTTCAGCGTTTTGCCGGGAATCTCATCAATTTTCTCCCTGTATGCTGCGACCTTCCTGTATGTCTCCCGGCTTATCTCAGGCTGCATCTGCAGGTACATGGATCCCCTTGTCACCGTGCTGAGTTTCTCGATCGGCCAATCCTTCATCGTCGGCAAATATCTGGCGTGGATAACTCTCACCAGATCCCTGTAGGTTTCCGGGCATCCGACATCCTTCCTGTAATTGCAGACAATTCCGGAAGAGATCTGTTTGGCTTTCGGGAACACTCTGCTGCACATTCTGAACATCGCGGCGGAGAGAATGGAATTCGGGCTGCCGTCATTTTCGCGCGCGAATTTCATCAATGCAGACTTGTCTATGGTGATCGGGTAAAAAACCTGACCGCCTTTGGACGGGTTCGTTAAATAAGGCAAATAGTCCTTAATAGGAACATAAGAATCGCCCCCTGTGTACCGTCCGATCACCTCTTCTTCCGGAAACGACTCCGGGTCAGGAACAGCTGTCTCTTCGGGCGGGATCGGACTGCCGGGAGTAAGGATTCCCTCGGAGTCTATCGCATAACCCTCGTCTGTCAGATACTGCCACAATGTCGATTTGATCCACAACATCGCACCGCAGCCGCCGCAGAAGTTGTGACAGAAGTTAAAATACACAGTACTCGGACCATATGTGATCGCGAACAGCAGTCCGTTAGTCTGCTTTGTTCCCAGCGTTACCTGTTCTTCCTCTTCAAATACACAGATCGGTTCTTCGCACGGTTCCAGAACAAAGGCTCCCTGCTCATCTCTCCGGATTGTCCGGGAATAATACGGAAACCTCCGAAAGGCTTTCTGCGCAGCTTCTCTGAGCACCTCCCCGCGGACGGGAATGTTCAGTTCAACCACGGCTTTCGCAGTATAAAGCGAGGAAGAAGTTACTTCGTATAGCAAATAGCTGTCAAAATCGTATTTCATGATGTCTTTCCTCAAAAGCGGGACAGAATGTAGTCCTCTGTTCTGCTGAGTTTAGCTCTAAAAATGCTTTCTCAGAAACGAGAGTCTCTTTTTCACAGAAGCTTTCACGATCTTCGTATCAAGGGCCATATCGTAACCGTGGAATGTTCCTTTTGTGTCATTGTATTCTACTTTTGCGCCTGCATTTTCCAGTTTGTGTCCGTACAGGATCCCTTCATCATGAAGGCAGTCGAATTCTGCCGTCTCAATATAAGTATCGGGAATACCGGCCGGAAGAATACTGTGCATCGGCAGCATCTCTTTTTTGACATCCTCCCCCAGCGAACCGTTTTCCAAAGCCTCCTTGTACTGATCTTCAAAACAGAGGTCCCATATTTTCCGATGATTCGTGGAATTCCAATAAGGCGTGTCCGTATACTCTTTCATGGACGGCGTCTCCATGTCCACGTCCGTCATGGGGTAGACCAGCATCTGCAGACAGGGTTTTATGAGCTGATCTATCTCGTACTCGTTGCAGATCATTGCGGCGATGGTCGCTCCTGCACTGTCTCCCGCAAGTCCGATCCTGCCCTTATCAATCCCGAATTCTTCCGCATGCTCCACTATGTATTTAAACAGAGACCTGATGTCTTCCAGCGCAGCCGGATAGGGATACTTCGGAGCCAGGTGATAGTCCGGAAAGAACACTTTGCATTTTGCCTTTGCGGCGTAAATGCAGGCCAGCTTTTTGTGGTAAGTGGCAGCCTTGTAGCAGAAAGCGCCGCCGTGCACACAGATCAGCGCCGGCATGGGAGCTTCCGCACCGGCCGGTGTGAATATATCCGTTTTGAACTTCAAGCCCTGATACCCTTCTATTTCAATGGTCTCTGCTGAGACGTCTCTCGGGATTTTCGTCAGCTTGTATGCAGCCGCCTGATAAACATTGCCCATCGAAACCATCTGCCTGCTAAAAGGCATCTGCTTTGAAAATCTCTTCAGTTCGGGATCGACCCGGTCTTTATAATTCATGTCTGTCCTTTCTCACGACGTGTCCGACGCTGCTCTGAAAGCGTCCGGAGCTTCCGGAAACGAACATCACTTTTCCGGTTTAATATCCCTGCGCCACTGCCAGAAATAAAAACTGAGCAGCAAAATATAGATGGAACAAGCATAAAAATACGTAAACGCCAACAGAGGTGTGGATATCTCACTTCCACTCCGATCCGCACCGTTTTCCGCAGCAGCTCCTTCCGCCGTAATGCCGCCGGGCATGCCCGTGAGGGCACTCATAAGTCCCATTCCGTTCTTGCCGGCCATCAGGTTTTTGGCGATTGCAAGGAGATCCTCTACTTTAGAGTTCATGATCATGCTCTTAACGGCATTCAGGAGTTCTGCGGAATTACCGCTCTTTAACATACCGGCGAGGAAATTCACATAGTCCCGGCTTCCCATTGTGCCTTTCAAAATAGCGATTGCCATTTGCCGTTTCTCCGCGTCCGCAGATCTGTAAAGGTCAAGCAGCTCCAGCTCCTCTGCGGTCAGCGTGCCCGCTGCGATCACCGGTGTTTCCTCTTTATGAGGAGCAGGATCCTGCAGAGATTCAGCAGTCACATTGAGTGCCTTCGCTACGGAATCAAGTTTGTCGGGAGTCAGCTCTTTGATTCCTCTTTCTGTCTTACTCAGTTCGTAAACGGTGACACCGGCTTCCTTCGCCAGAGCTTTCTGGGACATGCCTGCTGCGGTCCTGATCTCTTTGATCTTGGTCGTACTCATTCTTTTTTCCTCCTTGTTTTGCAGCAATGTTTTGTATTAATCAGCAGAAGACCTCTTCAATTGCTTAATTCAGGAAGTGACCCTTCTCGAATAATAAAACATCATTTCCGCGATCCTCCTGCTGCTGAGAGCAAAGTCAGTATCGACCCATTCGCGCAGCATGCCGACGGTCCCACAGGCAATGTAAAGGCGAATGTAACGTTCAGACAGCTCATCGGCACCTTTATTGACAGGAAAACTCCCTGTACAGAGATAATCCACCAGTCTTGCCATGAAACTGTTCCCGATCGACTTGCCGAAAAGGATCCGACATGCTTTTCTATTGAGCTTAACTTTTTCAAAAAAAGCTGTCGTCTCTTTAAGCAGTTGTTCATGGTTCTGCAGATCCGGGATCCGGGACGGCATCGGTATCATTTTCAGAAAATCCTGCTCAATATCTCTCATAAGGTCAGCCGGATCTGTGTAATATTTATAAAATGTTGACCGGTGCACGTCTGCTCTCTCGCAAATGGCAGTTACTGTAATACTGATCAGTTCCTGTTGCTCCAGAAGTTCCAGCAGAGCATCTTTCATCATCTGTTTGGTCATGCGCACACGTCGGTTTTCACCCTGTTTTTTCAATTCTTACAGTCACTCCTTAAATCATCACAAATCATCCGGTTTTCCAACATATTATGCATATTTGTTGTTTTCAAGGCGTTTATAAAGCAACCGTTCGTTGTATTTACGACAAATTGTAGATATATTTGTATTATATCAGATACAAATATAAAAAGAAAATTATTGTCTGCGTACTACAGCATAGACATTATTATTTAATAAACAAATTTAATATAAGGAGGAACCTGAAATGGCCAAACAAAACGGAGCACTGATCAAAGAAACAAGAAAAGCTGTCGGTATGTCCCAGGAAGCGTTGTCCAAGGCATCCGGTGTCTCTGTGAAGGACATCAGCAAAGTGGAACGCGGGATCGAGGACCTTGCTCCCGAGAAGCTTGAAGCCGTGGCTAAGGCACTCGATGTGACTCCCGAATCACTGCTTCTCCCGGAAAAACCTCTGACAGATGACGAGAAGGAGCTTCTGGAGCTCTACAGATCAGCAGATGCCGACACGCAGAAAGCAGCAACTTCTGCGCTCAAAGGCGAGGCACCGAAGAGTCAGGATCCTATGTCCGCTATGATGGGTATGTTCGGCGGCATGATGGGCGGCGCTGCAGGCGGTGAAGGCGCTGCTGCAGGTGCTGAAGGCGGCGCTGCAGGTGCTGAAGGCGGCACTGCAGGTGCTGATCCCATGTCCGCTATGATGGGCATGTTCGGCGGCATGATGGGCGGCGCTGAAGGCGGTGAAGGCGGCGATGCCGGTTCTAATCCTATGGCCGCAATGATGGGCATGTTCGGCGGCATGATGGGCGGCGCTGCAGGCGGTGAAGGTGCTGCTGCCGGCGCTGAAGCTGTTGGCGGCGAAGAGCAGAAAGAAGCACCGGCGGAGGAGAAAAAAGAAGAATAAAACAATCTCTGATCAGAACACGCCGTATGGGCCGCTATGAGAAAAAGCCTTGTGCCGCATTCATTGCTGCGGCGCAAGGCTTATACTTTGACTAAATGTGTCAGAAGAACCGTCCCTCTGTCACTTTTTAAACTTTTTCCCGGTGGAAGCGCCGCCGTCGATCAGAACATCGACACCTCTCAGATATCCGTTTCTCTCATCAGCGATCATTGCAATCGTGAATCCCATTTCCGCAGCTGTGCCCATTCTGTGTTCGCAGGTATTCTCGATCATTTCTTTCGCGTAATCCCATGCTTCCACTTCGCGAGTCCCCATATCCGTCTCGATCAGACCGGGGCTCACAGAGACCACGCGGATCCCTTTCTTCGCGTATTCATGGGCGCATTTCTGCGCGTACCAGACGACAAATTTCTTGCTCAATGTGTAAGCAAATCCTGCGTCGTTCTCTTCTCCGGGCGGAAGCGTTGCTTCTTTGAGCAAATGCTTCACGAACTTGTCTTCCTGATACTCAGCCTCATCAAAAATCTGGCGAATTGCCAGAGCATCCGGTGCCGAATAAGCCGAACTGGAAGCGATATCTACGATCACGCCTCCGTCGTCCATATATTTATAGAATTCCATGTTGACGTTCTTGGTCCCTACTGCGTTGACCATAATGATCTTTTCCGCATCACCCATGGTCGGGGACAATCCTGCCGCGTGGATCACGGTCCTGATCGTGCCAAGACTTTTCGCGAAAAGGCACAGCTCGTGCACATCCCTGCGCACAGAGACGTCGCAGGACATCAAATGGACCTGATGCCCTTCTGCTTCCAGGATCTGCATCGCGTTTTCAAGCTTCGACACTGTTCTGCCGGTGAGTACAAGGATCACGTCTTTCGGTATATTTCTGGCTGTTTCCAACCCCATGCCGCTTCCGCCGCCGGTTATAACGCATACATTCGCCATTTTTCTTCTCCTTTCAAACTGCAATCAGACTGAAGCCGCCTTAAGCTTCCGCAGTGGAATCGTTTTCTTTCTTGATAAGGCCTTCCGCAATGAGCCACTCCACCATATCGTGGATCGTCTCTCTATAAGATCTGGTAGTATAGCCGAGTTCCTCCCTCGCTTTTGAGGAATCGTAATGGTTATTCTTCGTCAGCATGAACACGTTAAACGATGTGAGTATAGGCTTCTCACCTTTTTTCTTCGCGATTTCCTCCATCACGCGGCCCATGGCGCCTGCTGCCCATCCGGGAATGAAGAAGTTCACTTTTTTGCCGCCGCTCTCTTCTGTGCACATGCGGCAGAAATCTTTAAATGCAAGGACTTCATTAGCAAGGATATAGCATTCCCCGGATCTTCCGTTGTCCACAGCGCTGATCATGGCTGCGGCCAGATCTCTTACATCGCAGATATTGAAGTTGCCGTCGATTCCTGCAGGCAGCTCGCCGTTGATGATGTCGATCAGATTC
>CADCIU010000094.1 GCA_902801585.1 uncultured Lachnospiraceae bacterium
GGTTCATGACGCTGCCTCGTACGTGAGGACGAATGCCCATGTTGCGGATACGGCCTGCTTTGCCGTAGTTGATCAGATTGTGGTCGATGTTGCCGATGATTCCGACAGTCGCTCTGCAGTTCAGAGGGACCATTCTCATCTCGCCGGAGGGCAGACGCAGTGTCGCATACTTGCCTTCCTTAGCCATGAGCTGTGCACCTGCACCGGCGCTGCGCACCATCTGGCCGCCCTTGCCGGGGTGAAGCTCGATATTGTGTACCATAGTACCTACAGGGATCTGGGAAAGAGGCAGGCAGTTGCCGACTCTTACTTCAGCCTCAGGTCCGTTCATGATCTTCATGCCGTCTGTCAGTCCTTGGGGAGCAAGGATATATGCCTTCTCGCCGTCTTCGTAGCAGATCAGGGCGATATTTGCCGTTCTGTTGGGATCGTACTCGATGCCGATCACAGTAGCCGGAACGCCGTCCTTGCGTCTCTTGAAATCAATAACTCTATATTTTCTTCTGCTGCCGCCGCCGTGATGTCTCACAGTGATCTTACCCTGGTTGTTGCGGCCCGCGTTCTTCTTCAGAGAAAATACCAGTGACTTCTCGGGAGTCTTCTTGGTAATTTCTGCAAAATCAGAACCAGTCATATTTCTGCGGGAGGGTGTATATGCGGTATACTTTTTAATTCCCATGATTAGTTCTCCTTTTCATGCTTATTCATTTTGACAAGCAAAACAAATGATACGATCAATTCAGATCAAAGGCCGGTGTAGAGCTCAATTTCCTTGCTGTCGGCAGTGAGCGTAACGATCGCTTTCTTGCGCTTTGCAGTGTGACCGAAAACCATGCCTCTTCTCTTTTTCTTGGGTCTGCAGTTCATCGTGTTGACGCGAGCTACCTTGACACCCTCGAACATTCTCTCAACAGCAGTCTTGATCTGGAACTTGTTGGCCTGGGGATGTACATAGAAAGTGTACTTCCTTAATTCATTCATTTCATCACTCATGCTCTTCTCGGTAAGAACGGGCTTCTGAATGATATCATAGTATTCTAATGTTGCCATTATGCGTACACCTCCTCCAGTTTAGCGACAGCGTCCTTGGTAAGGATCACGGTCTGTGCATTCATCAGATCATATACATTGATCTGAGATGTAAGAGTAGTCTTTACTGCAGGGATATTGCCCGCAGATTTGATCACGCGCTCGTCCTTGTCAGCCATGACCACGAGGGTCTTTCCTGCTGCCTTGAGGTTCTCCATGATTCTGACGAACTCTTTGGTCTTGAACTCGCTCATTGCCAGCTCATCAAGAACGATCACTTTGTTCTGCTGTACGCGGTCAGTCAGAGCGCTTCTGACTGCAGCCTGTTTTTCCTTCTTGTTCATCTTGAAGGAATAGTCACGCGGTACGGGAGCGAATACAACGCCGCCGCCTGTCCACTGGGGAGCTCTTGTTGATCCCTGTCTTGCGTGGCCTGTGCCCTTCTGTCTCCAGGGCTTCTTTCCGCCGCCGGATACTTCAGCACGTGTCTTAGCCTTCTGTGTTCCCTGACGATTGTTAGCCAGCTGCTGAACAATTGCCATGTGAAGCAGGTTCTCGTTCACGCGGGCACCGAAGACCGCATCGTTTAAGTCGATCTTGCCGACTTCCTGTCCCTCAATATTATAAACAGATACGTTTGCCATCTGAATGGTCCTCCTTTCTCATCTAAGGCACTGCTCAGGCATTGGCTTTGGTGGTCTCTTTGAGAGTCACAAGGCCCTTCTTAGGTCCCGGAATCGCGCCTTTGACCAGAATCAGATTCTTGTCCGCATCCACTCTCACTACTTCCAGGTTCTTAACGGTAACCTGAACGCTTCCCATGTGGCCGGGCATTCCTTTGCCCTTGAAGACTCTGCTCGGATCGGAAGAAGATCCGTTGGAACCCTGGTGGCGATGGAACTTGGAACCGTGTCCCATAGGTCCTCTGTGCTGTCCCAGTCTCTTGATTGCGCCCTGGAAGCCTTTACCCTTGGTAACTGCAGTCGCGTCGATCTTGTCGCCTTCCGCGAAGATATCGGCCTTGATCTCATCGCCGAGCTTATAATCTGCAGTGTTTTCAAACTTGAATTCCTGTACGTGCTTTCTGACCGGTACGCCGGCCTTTTCGAAGTGGCCCTTCATAGCCTTGCCCACACCGTGGCGGTGAGCAATCTCTTTTTTGCCGCCCTTGTCAACTGTGGTGATTCTCTCTTTCGCCTCGCCGTAGCCGACCTGGACTGCCTCATAACCATCGTTCTCGACGGTCTTGACCTGTGTTACGACACAGGGGCCTGCCTCAAGTACTGTAACAGGGACGAGTGTTCCGTCTTCCCTGAAGATCTGAGTCATGCCGATCTTAGTAGCCATAATTGCTTTCTTCATTTTGACCTCTTTCCGCCGGCATCTGCCGGCTAAACTTGTTTCCTCCGGTGCTGACCGAAGGTTTCGTTTTTTCTACAGCGGACATCAGCGCTATGCCTTCGGGCTCTTGGCATCCTGCCCTCGTGCGGTCTGTCTCTTCCGCTCTCGGTTCGCAGCCTGCTGTCTGACTGCTTACCGCGCCGCCTGCCTTTCCTTTTCCCTCATCGTCTGCCGCCTGAACACATCTGCGCCAGCCTCCTGAAAAGGGATGTCATACTAGTAGAGGTTCTTTATTTACAAATGCATTATGGAGTATGCATCTGCTCTCTTTGCTGTTCGCTGTACTATATATATGTGTACGGCTTATTTCGTCTTCATCTTGATGTCGATGTAGACACCTGCAGGCATCTCCAGTCTCTGAAGAGCGTCAACCGTCTTCTGAGTGGGTGTGATGATGTCGATCAGTCTCTTGTGTGTCCTCTGCTCGAACTGCTCGCGGCTGTCCTTATATTTGTGAACAGCGCGGAGGATCGTGACTACTTCCTTCTTTGTAGGAAGCGGAACGGGACCGCTGACCTGGGAACCGGTCTTCTTGACCGTCTCGATGATCTTCTTCGCGGATGCATCCACGAGCTTGTGATCATATGCCTTCAGGGTAATTCTCATAATCTGATTTGCCATAAAAAAAGTCGCCTCCTTATTCGCACTTTTTATGAAGTACGACAAGCGGTGACTGTACACACTCCCGTGCGTGTCCTGCATGTTACTTTGCAAACAAGTGCAGCTCTTCGCACGTCGTTTCTGTTCATTACCGGTCTGTCAAAACACTGAATCATCTCGAATCACTTTACAGGCCGTTAATCTCCAGACTGTCAATCGGTACAGTGACTTGTCGTCAGTTTTCGGGTCGGCCCTGTGCCAATTCAGGGCGCCCCAGACATTCGCTCCACGGAAAACCCGCCGTTTTTTCCACAAACATTTTTGTCAGTTTTCACGAATCTGTATTTTGACTTATTTCTGTCTGCAGATCGGACGCACCGCTTTCGAGTATGGCATAAAAAGCCCCCTGTTGTAAAGAATTTCCTTACACCAGGGGGCCGGAACCGTCCTCCGATCAAACTGTAATATGATCAGACAGGCGCCAGAGTAACGTTTCTAAAAATACAGGACAGCCGGATCACTTGCGGTGCACTTCGTCATAGACCTCCGTGATCGCTTTGGAGGGAGCAGCCGTGATCAGACTTACGATCACATTGGCAGCCAGGCTGAAGAGGAATGCCGGAAGGAGCTCATAGATCGCAAGCCAGCCGCCCATAGGCGCGATCAGGAACTTCCATATAAAGATCATTGCAGCGCCGACGACCATTCCGGCGGTCGCGCCCTGTCTGTTGGAGCGCCTCCAGAAAAGCGCCAGGAGCATCTGCGGGCCGAAACCCGCACCAAAACCGGCCCATGCGAAGGACACAACGCGGAAGACGGAACTGTTCGGGTTCCATGCCAGAACGACCGCGATCGCCGCGATCGAAATGACGGTCAGCCTCGCCGCTCTCATCTGTTCGCAGTTGCCCAGCTTGATGCCCATGAAGTTCTGCGTGAGGTCCTGTGATACACTGGACGCCGCCGCCAGAAGCTGTGAATCCGCTGTAGACATCGTCGCCGCAAGAATACCCGAGAGGATAATGCCCGCAAACAGCGCGAATATGAAACCATGCTGGCTCATCAGATTGGCCAGCTGAATGATGACGGTTTCGGAATCGGAGCTGGTTTTCAGCATCGGAATGCCGCCCGCCACGGAAACACTGTAGCCGATCACGCCGATGAATACGGCAATGCCCATAGAGAGCACGACCCATACGAACGCGATCCTGCGGGAGAGCACAAGCTCTTTCTCATTTCTGATCCCCATAAAACGAAGCAGGATATGAGGCATGCCGAAATAGCCGAGTCCCCAGGCAAGAGTGGAGGCAATGCTGAATGCTCCGAAGGAGCCGGCTGAATTCGTATCTGCGATATATCCCTGTGTCAGATTCAGATAACCCGGAAGCGCCCTGGCATTCTCTGCGACAACGCTGAGGCCTCCCGCCTGACCGATTCCGAAGAACACGATAATGATCAGCGCGATCGACATGAAAATACTCTGTACCAGATCCGTTGTGGAAACCGCAAGGAATCCGCCCATTGTTGTGTAGGCGATGATGATCAGTGCGCCCACGATCATTGCCACATGATAGTCAAACCCGAAAAGGCTGTTGAACATTGTACCCACTGCCTTGAACCCGGAAGCCGTATAAGGAATAAAGAACACCAGAATGATGATCGCCGCGATGCAGGAGAGCACATGCTTCTCATCTCTGTATCTTCGGTTGAAGAAATCCGGGATCGTGAATGCGCCGATCCTCTCGGAATATCTGCGGAGGAGCCTCGCCACGAGAAGGAAATTGAGGTAAGTGCCGATCGACAGGCCGATCGCTGTCCAGGTGACCTCTGCAAGTCCTGCAATATAAGCAAGTCCCGGAAGTCCCATCAGGAGGTAGCTGCTCATATCCGACGCTTCAGCGCTCATTGCCGTCACGACCGGTCCCAGCGACCTGCCGCCGATGTAGAACCCGTCTGAAGTGCTGGTCGCGCCTTTCCTGTTAAAGACAGCGCCGATCGCCAGCATTCCTGCCATGTACAAGATAATAGTTACAATGATCAGAATTTGTGATGATGCCATAACACTCTCCATTTCTAACATTTCCCTGAGGGAATGTATTATCCGGACATCGAATTTATTTGCCCGGACAATTACGCATTATAGCACATAAAAACACAGAATAAAATACAGAACGGTGTATAGAATGTATTCTATACACCGTTCATAATCAATCTCATATTTTCCTTTATTTGAAGCATAGATTAGCTGTACACCTATATAAAACAATCCTAAATCAAAGATTAAACTGTCCTCTCATCCTTCCCGCTTCGGAAGCTGTTCAGGAACATGGGCGTCATCCGATCCGCATAAGATACCAAGGAATACTCGCCTCCGCACAGACACCAGTCATACATCAGCGCCCTCTCCCAAAGCGCATACGCTTTTATGATCTCACTTGCCGTGCAGTCCGCCCGCAGCTGTCCTCTCTTCTGTCCCTCGCCGATGATCTCCCTCAGTATCTTGAAGTACATCCGGTTCCGGTCCAGAAGATGTTTCTCCCCCTGCGACTGGAGCTGGGTCGACAAAAGGCCTGAGAGCAGGTCTCTGGATATGCTGTCCTCGATCATCACGAAAAGCTCGTGGTTCAGGTAGATCAGTTTGTCCACCGCATGCCACTCGGGATCCATTGTATCCCTGAGCTTCTCGTATTTTTCATCAAACACATAGGCGATCGTCCCCAAGAGGGCGTCCTTCCCGTCAAAATAGTGATAGAAGGATCCTCTCGATGTGCCTGAGGCAAATATGATATCTTCGATCGTCGTCGCATCATAGCCGTTCTCGTAAAAGAGCTTCCATGCGGCGGAGATGATCTTCCCTTTCGTATTCCTTGTGTTCTTTCTCGGCATTTGTCACCTTCATCAGCACAGTTGCGTTTTCTTCTGTTTCAGTGTATCTTTGTTGGGAACCATATGTGTTTTATATGTATTTTCATCGCATATGCCGGCGGGATCCCCGCTCTATTCAATATAACACAAAATCACAGATATGATCAGAAACGGAGACAAAGATATGTGGATTGCAGATTCCTGGAAAGACTATCAGGTACTTGATACTTCCGACGGAGAAAAGCTGGAACTGTGGGGCGGTTATAAGCTGATCCGTCCGGACCCGCAGGTCATATGGAAGACACCCCGCGGCAGGGAGTGGAGAAATCCCAACGCGCACTATCACAGGAGCAGCAGAGGCGGCGGCGAATGGGAGTTCTTTGACCTGCCTCAGGAGTGGACCATTCACTACAAAGATCTGTCTTTCCGCCTCAAACCCTTTAATTTCAAGCACACCGGACTTTTCCCCGAACAGGCCGTCAACTGGGACTGGTTCCGCGGACTCATAAAAAAAGCGGCCGCTTCCGGAAGAGAGGTGAAAGTTCTCAACCTCTTCGCATATACCGGAGGCGCTACAGTCGCTGCTGCCAAGGCCGGCGCACACGTCACACATGTCGATGCCGCCAAAGGTATGGTCACCTGGGCGCGTGAAAACGCAGCGCTGTCGGGCCTCGAGAACGCGCCCATCCGCTGGCTTGTGGATGACTGCGGCAAATTCGTCGAGCGCGAGATCCGCCGCGGCAATACCTACGATGCGATCATCATGGATCCCCCTTCTTACGGCAGAGGCCCCAAGGGAGAGATCTGGAAGATTCAGGACAGCATCTATCCTTTTCTCATGAACGCATGCAGGCTGCTCTCAGGTGACCCGCTTTTCGTGCTGGTCAATTCCTACACGACCGGACTTCAGCCGGCCGTACTCAGTTACCTGCTCCACACGGCGCTGGACAAGCGCTTTGAGGGCACGACCCAGGCCGCCGAGATCGGTCTTCCCGTAAAAGGGAACGGACTGATCCTCCCCTGCGGTGCCGCCGGAAGATGGACAGCCGGATAAAAAGACAGACAGCCGGATAAAAAAAGCCTGCCGCACATTAGTGCGGCAGGTCTTCGCTTTTTTCGATCCTCTCCCGGATCTGCAGCATGCGCCTGTCAAGCTGGTTGATCAGGTCTGCGCTGTATCGCAGCTCCTCAACAATGATCTCCGCATTGTTGATCTCTTTCTTATACTTCATCTTGTGCTCGACGCTCGCCCAGAAGTCCATGGCGATCGTCCTGAACTGCACTTCGACGTTCATATATTTTTTCTCATCGGCAAGATAGATCGGCACGCGCAGGATCAGGTGCAGGCTTCTGTAACCGTTCTCCTTGGGAACCGCAATATAGTCTTTCTCCTGCAGGATCTCCACGTCGTCCTGAACATCAAATGAATCCCGGATACTGTAAATATCATCTATAAAAGAACAGATGACCCGGATTCCCGCCACATCATTGATGGTGTTCTCCACATTCTCGACCGTGAAGGGAACGCCTTTCACCTTCAGCTTGCCGTAGATACTCTTTGGCGTTTTCAGTCTGCTCTTTATATATTCAAAAGGATTTCTTCGATTCTTGAGAGCCATCTCCTTGTTGAGGATCTCGAGCTTGGTTCTGACCTGTGTCATAGCGCAGTCGAAATACATCATCATGATCTCAAATTCGTCCGCCTGCTCCGTGATCTGAAGAATCCTTTCCACATCTTCATCTGACATCGAATCCGTACCGTAGAATCCGATGTCGTATTTCTCGTCCCCTGTCAATGTCTTCCTCCTTCGTTATGTAACAACTCGTTACTGTCAAACTCTATTTTGACCGCTAGATGATTATATCAAACCATTCGCGGTTTTTGAAGGAAAAACTACTAATTATTTGTGTGAAATTCATTAAATATTCGTAAACTTATACAAATTTGGCATAGCCATTTTGTGCAGGAACACAGTCTGATCACGCACGGACACGATCATGTCAAAACACAGGCGATTTTCCGGGATACAAAAAGAAGGCTGCCGCATCATACAATGCGACAGCCTCCTGATAAATTCGTATATCAGTCCGATTGCTCAGAACCTTCGACAATTTAACAGTATTATTAAGAATACTCCAAATTAGTCAATAACTGTAGCAACACGGCCGGAACCGACAGTACGGCCACCTTCACGGATAGCGAATGTAAGACCCTGCTCCATAGCGATGGGGTGGATCAGCTCGATGGTCATCTCGACGTGATCGCCGGGCATGCACATCTCAGTGCCTTCGGGAAGAGTGATAACGCCGGTTACGTCAGTAGTTCTGAAATAGAACTGAGGACGATAGTTATTGAAGAAAGGGGTGTGACGGCCACCTTCATCTTTGGTCAGAACGTAAACCTGAGCGGTGAATTTCTTGTGGCAGGTAACTGTGCCGGGCTTTGCAATAACCTGGCCTCTCTCGATCGCGGTTCTGTCGATACCACGAAGAAGGACACCTACGTTGTCACCAGCCTCTGCATAATCCAGAGTCTTGCGGAACATCTCGATACCGGTAGCAACAGACTTCATGGTCTCTTCCTTGATACCGACGATCTCGACGGGCTCCATAACCTTCAGAGTACCACGCTCAACACGGCCGGTAGCAACGGTACCACGACCGGAGATTGTGAAGACGTCCTCTACAGGCATAAGGAAAGGCTTGTCGTTCTCACGCTGAGGGTTGGGGATATATTCATCAACTGCATCCATGAGCTCCATGATGTTGTCAGCCCACTCGCTGTTGGGATCTTCGAGAGCCTTCAGAGCGCTGCCCTTGATAACCGGAAGGTCATCACCCGGGAACTCATACTCGTTGAGCAGATCACGGACTTCCATCTCGACCAGTTCGATGAGCTCTTCGTCATCAACCATGTCGCACTTGTTCAGGAATACTACGATGTAAGGAACACCGACCTGACGAGCGAGCAGAACGTGCTCACGAGTC
>CADCIU010000095.1 GCA_902801585.1 uncultured Lachnospiraceae bacterium
TCCTTACAGCTGTTGTTGAAGGCGCTGTAACAAAGGACGAAATCAATGCGGCTATGAAGGCTGCTTCGAACGAGTCCTTCGGCTACAACGTTGATGAGATCGTTTCCAGCGATATCGTCGGCATGCGCTTCGGTTCTCTGTTCGATTCAACTCAGACCATGGTTCTGCCTCTTGACAACGGCACGACCGAGGTTCAGGTTGTTTCCTGGTATGACAACGAGAATTCCTACACCAGCCAGATGGTTCGCACCATCAAGCACTTCGGAAAGCTTCTCGGCGCTTGATCTGTCACACTGACAGGTGAATTTTGACCTGAAAAGCCAAAGGGGTCCGGTCTAAGTTGGACCGGACCCCTGTTCTATTAAAGGAGGAAAAATATTATGGGACTGAATAAGAAATCCGTTGATGATATCAATGTTAAAGGCAAATATGTCCTTTGCAGATGCGATTTTAACGTGCCGCTGAAGGCCGGCGTTATCACAGATGACAACCGTATCGTAGCAGCTCTGCCCACCATCAAGAAGCTGATCGCAGACGGCGGCAAGGTCATTCTCTGCTCCCACCTCGGAAAACCGAAGGGCGAGCCCAAGCCCGAGATGTCTCTGGCTCCCGTAGCAGCACGTCTGTCCGAGTGCCTCGGCCAGCCCGTCGTTTTCGCGGCAGATCCTGAAGTCGTTGGCCCCAACGCCAAGGCTGCAGTCGCTGCAATGAAGGACGGCGATGTAGTTCTCCTTGAGAACACCCGCTACAGAAAAGAAGAGACCAAGAACGGAGAGGCTTTCTCCAAGGATCTCGCTTCCCTGGCAGAAGTTTTCGTAAATGACGCTTTCGGTACCGCTCACAGAGCACACTGCTCCAACGTCGGTGTTACTGAGTATCTGAGCCCCTGCGTAGTCGGCTACCTGATGCAGAAAGAGATCGATTTCCTCGGCAAGGCAGTTGAGGATCCGGTACGTCCTTTCGTAGCGATCCTGGGCGGCGCTAAGGTTGCTGATAAGCTCAACGTCATCAACAACCTGCTCGAGAAGTGCGACACACTGATCATCGGCGGCGGCATGGCTTATACATTCCTGAAGGCTAAAGGCTATGAGATCGGCAAGTCTCTCGTTGATGAGACCAAGATCGACTACTGCGCGGAAATGATCAAGAAAGCAGAAGATCTCGGCAAGCAGCTTCTTCTTCCCATCGACACTGTTGTTACTGCTTCCTTCCCGGATCCGATCGACGCTGAGATCGAAGTTGAGACCGTTGACGCTGACAAGATCCCTGCCGACAAGATGGGCATGGATATCGGCCCCAAGACCATTGCTCTTTACAGCGATGCGATCAAGAATGCCAAGACTGTTGTCTGGAACGGACCTATGGGCGTTTTCGAGAACCCGATCCTTGCTAACGGCACGAAGTGCGTAGCACAGGCTCTGGCGGATGCAGACGCGACCACCATCATCGGCGGCGGCGACAGCGCAGCAGCAGCTAACCAGATGGGCTTCCACGACAAGATAAGCCACATCTCCACCGGCGGCGGCGCTTCCCTCGAGTTCCTGGAAGGCAAAGAGCTTCCCGGCGTAGCAGCAGCTGACGACAAGTAAGATCCGTAACCGGGGGCAAAACAGTGTTTTGCCCCTGTATAAGCAATAATCAAAGGAGTATTACAATGGCAAGAAGAAAAATCGTAGCCGGCAACTGGAAAATGAACAAGACTCCCACAGAGGCCAAGGCACTCGTAGAGATGCTGGCTCCTCTGGTAAAGAGTGATGATGTAGATGTCGTTTACTGTGTACCTGCAATTGACATCGTTCCCGTCGTGGAAGCAGTCAAAGGCAGCAACGTTGCAGTCGGCGCTGAGAACATCTCTGACAAAGACAGCGGCGCGTTCACCGGCGAGATCTCCGGTGCTATGCTCAAGGATGCCGGCGTTAAGTATGTCATCATCGGCCACTCCGAGAGAAGAGATTATTACAAAGAGGATGATGCTTTCCTCAACAGAAAGGTCCTTAAGGCATTCGAATACGGCCTTACTCCGATCCTTTGCTGCGGCGAGTCTCTGGAGCAGAGAGAAGCCGGCGTCACCATCGACTGGGTACGTCTGCAGCTCAAGACCGACCTGATCGGCGTTTCCGCTGAGCAGGCAGCTTCCATGGTCATCGCTTATGAGCCCATCTGGGCGATCGGCACAGGCAAGGTCGCTACCACAGAGCAGGCTCAGGAAGTCTGCCACGCGATCCGCGAGCTCATCGCTGAGATCTATGACGCTGACACAGCTGAGAAGATCCGCATCCAGTACGGCGGTTCCGTCAACGGCAAGTCCGCTCCCGAGCTGTTCGCACAGCCCGACATCGACGGCGGCCTGATCGGCGGCGCTTCCCTCAAGGAAGATTTCGGAAAGATCGTCAACTACAAGTGATGTCATAAAGAACCGGGGTTATTTGCCCCGGTTCTTTTTTTGAGGGACCGTGTTAAGGACAGGAAATATGCCCGCCGGAGAGCATTAGGAACGTGAGCCTCCGACGGGCATATTTTATGTCTATAAAACTATAAAAACTGCCGCCGGCTGCCGCGTGTTCTAATCGGATTCCAATTCATTCTTGCACTTAGACACCGGCAATACTCGAAGGCACCCCTCCCGGGACCGGCTTGCAGTTCTGAATATGATTTTAAATATGTCGAAGCCATATGTAAACCGGTTTTTAACCCGTTGCAGTTGGGTTGACGTCGGTTTATACTGTGAACATGGCGCCCTGAAAAGTGCGGTACCGGAAATGGGAACCGCTGTTTTTATGCGCATTGCAAAGAAGCAAAATTTCACGGAGATTGGACAAAGACAGTATGCGGGGAGAAAATCGCAGAAAACAGATCGTCATCATCGGAGCCGGCGCGGCAGGTCTCATGGCCGCCTGTGCAGCTGCGGATGAAGGGGCGGCAGTCACTATTTTGGAAAAGACGGAGAAGGCGGGCAAAAAGATCTATATCACCGGGAAAGGCAGATGCAATCTCACCAACGCCTGTGATCTGCAGGAGTTCTGGGAACATATCGTGACCAACCCCAAATTCCTCTACAGTGCGGTCTACAGCTATGATCAGCAGCAAGTGATGCAGTTCATGGAAGACAACGGCTGCGCTGTCAAAACAGAGAGGGGCAGCCGTGTATTTCCCGTATCGGATCACGCCTCTGATGTGACAAAAGCACTTATGGCGCATATGAGAAGCCGGAATGTGCAGATCCGATATCACTGCCCTGTAAAGCGCATCCTGACGAGGGAAGAGGAAGGTGTGACCTTCGTGACCGGTGTGGAAACACGATCGGGCGAGCAGATCGATGCAGACGCTGTGATCCTCGCGACGGGCGGACGCTCCTATCCATCCACAGGATCGGAGGGGGACGGCTACAAGATGGCCGGAGAACTCGGGATCCCGGTCATAAAACCTGCACCTTCTCTGGTACCTGTCACAACAACTGAGGCCTGGTGCACGCGCCTGCAGGGACTGGCTCTCAAAAATGCGGAGCTGACACTGCTCAGGCCGCAGGAAGAAAAGTCAAAGAAGAAGAAAAAGCCGCTTTACAAAGGTTTCGGCGAGATGCTGTTTACACATTTCGGGATCAGCGGCCCGCTCGTTCTGACCGCCTCGTGTTATATGGATTTTGACAGTCATCCTGAAGGTTATGATATGCTGCTGGATCTGAAACCGGCACTGACAAAAGAACAGCTCTGTGCACGGATCAGGCGGGAGACGGATGCTGCGCCCGGCAAAAAAATGGCGACCGTGATCAGGACTTTATTCCCGCAGCGCCTTGCGGAAGAGATGGCGCTCATGTCGGGAATCGGGGACAGAACGGCCTCCTCGGTAAATGACAAAGAGATCGAACGCCTCGCGGAGCTGATCCACCGTGTGCCCATCCACGCATCCGGCACCAGGGGGTTTACAGAGGCTATTGTGACCAGAGGAGGGCTGAATGTGAAGGCTTTTGATCCGTCCACGATGGAATGCAGGTCTGTTCGGGGGCTCTTTGCCGCCGGTGAAGTACTGGATGTGGACGCCCATACGGGCGGATTCAATCTGCAGATCGCCTGGTCCACAGGACACCTTGCCGGAGAGTGCGCAGCGCAGGGCGATGCGTATTGATATAAAGCTTTAAGAGATTGATTGAGCGAATCAGCGCTTTTGCAGAGGAGTGTTTTGACACATTTAAGATACATACAGAAGATAATATGGAGGAGATCATGATCAAGATCGCGATTGACGGACCTGCCGGAGCAGGAAAGAGCACGATCGCCAAGAGAGTGGCGGCAGAAAAGAACTATATCTATGTGGACACGGGCGCAATGTACCGCGCAATGGCGCTGTTCCTTTACAGAAACGGGATCGACGCCGATGACAGTGCCGCGATCAGCGGAAAGTGTCAGGAGGCGGATATTTCGATCGAATACAGAGACGGCGTTCAGGTCGTGCTGCTTGACGGCGAAAATGTGAACGACTATCTGAGGACACCGGAAGTCAGCGATATGGCCTCGAGATCGAGCGTGAACGGCGATGTGCGCACCAAACTGGTGGAACTGCAGCAGGAACTGGCCCGCAGGCAGAATGTCGTCATGGACGGAAGAGATATCGGAACAGTTGTCCTTCCCGACGCACAGGTCAAAATATTCCTCACCGCCAGTGTCGGTGTGAGAGCACGCAGAAGATATCTGGAACTGATGGAGAAAGACGGAAAAGCAGACCTTGAGGAAATCGAGGCACAGATCCGGGAGAGAGACGAAAGAGATATGACCCGTGAGATCTCTCCCTTAAAGCAGGCGGAGGACGCTGTCCTTGTAGACACCTCAGATATGACCATTGACCAGGTGGTAGACAGGATCCTCGCGATCATTGACGAGAAGGTGGGCTGAATATGGCACAGATCATAACGGCTAAGAGTGCCGGTTTCTGTTTCGGCGTTAAGCGCGCAGTGGAAACCGTATATGAAGAGATTGAAAAAGGGGGCCCGATCTATACGTACGGTCCGATCATACATAATGAAGAAGTGGTTGCGGATCTGGAGAAAAAAGGGGTCCGTGTGATCATGTCCGACGATGATCTGGCGAATATTCACGGTGGAACGATCATCACAAGGTCTCACGGGATCTCGAGAGAAGAAGAGGAGAAGCTGGCTGCGACCGGAGCAAAGTGTGTGGACGCGACCTGTCCGTTCGTGAAAAGGATCCACAGGATCGTGGAGGAAAACAGCGCGGAGGGATATGAGATCGTGATCGTCGGAAACCCCGTCCATCCGGAAGTGAGGGGTATTATGGGATGGTCAAGCGTCCCTGTCACCGTGATCGAGAATACGGATGAAGCTAAAGCGTTCATAGAATCCGGCAGCGGCCGCTATGCCGGAAGGGAATCAATGAGAAAAATCTGCGTCGTTTCGCAGACCACTTTCAACGCAAACAAATTTGAAGAAATCATTGCTATTTTAAACGAAAAAGGATACAATGTACGATGTATGAATACCATCTGCAATGCTACACATGAGCGGCAGGCGGAGGCGAAAGCCATTGCAGCCAGGGCGGACATCATGATCGTCATCGGCGGCAGGAGCAGTTCGAACTCGGCCAAGCTCTATGAGATCTGCAGAAGGGAGTGTGCAAACACGTATTTCATACAAACGTGGCGTGACCTTAATCTTTCTCCTGCCGGAAATGAACAGATCATAGGAATCACCGCAGGGGCGTC
>CADCIU010000096.1 GCA_902801585.1 uncultured Lachnospiraceae bacterium
GAACTACCAGGAACTGAAGGACAAGCTGCTCAAGCACGGCTATCAGTTCTACAGCCAGACGGACACGGAAGTGGCCATCAAGCTGGTGGATTATTATTATAAGAAATATAAGATCGGCCCCATCGACGCGATCGCCAAGACCATGGTCCGTATCCGCGGATCTTATGCGCTGGAGCTGATGTTCAAGGATTATCCCGGCGAGATCTGGGTCGCAAGAAAAGACAGCCCTATGATCATCGGTCTTGCGGACGATGACACTTATGTGGCATCCGATGTCCCCGCGATCCTCGAGTACACAAATCAGGTCTACTATATCGGCAACCTGGAGATGGGCAGACTGTCCCCCGGCAAAGCCGTTTTCTACGACCTCAACGGCGATGTGATCGAGAAGGAGAAGGTAGAGATCACTTTCTCCGCCGAGGCAGCCGACAAGGGCGGTTACGAGCACTTCATGATGAAGGAGATCAACGAGCAGCCCAGAGCCGTGCAGGATACACTGGACTTTGCTCTTGAAAATGGCCGCATCGACCTTGGCAAAATAGGAATCACCGACGAGATCATCAAAGAGATCACGCAGATCCACATCGTGGCTTGCGGATCGGCATGGCATGTCGGAACAGCTGCTCAGTATGTCATTGAGGATCTTGCGAGGATCCCTGTACGCGTTGAGCTTGCTTCCGAGTTCCGCTACAGAAATGCTATTCTAAATCCCAACGATCTGGTCGTCATCATCAGCCAGAGCGGTGAGACTGCGGACAGCCTGGCGGCTCTTCGAGAGGCGAAGGAGAGAGGCATTAAGACTCTCGCCGTCGTCAACGTCGAGGGCAGCAGCATCGCGCGCGAAGCTGACTTCGTGTTCTACACAAAGGCCGGCATCGAGATCGCGGTCGCCACTTCCAAGGGCTATTCTGCCCAGCTGATCGTCACTTATCTGCTGGCGCTGCAGTTTGCGTTGGTGCGCGGCAATATTGACGAGCAGCAGTATTTTGACTACATCAAGGAGATCCAGAAGATCCCGGCGGGCATCACAAGGATCCTTGAGGAAAAAGAGAGACTGCAGTGGTTCGCATCCAAGTATTCGAACATGCACGACGCTTTCTACATCGGACGCGGCCTTGATTTCGCAATCTGCCAGGAAGGCAGCCTGAAGATGAAGGAGATCTCTTATGTGCACTCCGAAGCCTATGCGGGCGGCGAGCTCAAGCACGGAACCATCAGTCTGATCGAAGACGGCATCCTCGTGGTCGGTGTCCTGACCCAGAGTGAGCTCTTCGAGAAGACCGTCAGCAACATGGTCGAGTGCAAGAGCCGCGGAGCTTATCTGATGGGCCTTACCACTTACGGCCATTACGAGATCGAGGAGACGGCGGACTTTGTCATTTACGTTCCCAAGGTGGATCCTCACTTTGTGGCAAGTCTTGCGATCATCCCGCTCCAGCTGCTGGGGTATTACGTCGCGGTCGCCAAGGGTCTCGATGTCGATAAGCCCAGGAACCTTGCCAAGAGTGTGACGGTGGAATAAAGGAAAATCGGATAGTTGTGAGATTTGAGCTGTCGCTCCGGAAGATCATTCCGGGGCGGCAGTTTTTTTATTGGCAGAGGGGTGGATGGGCCCGGGGAGACGGTGTTGAATTCGCGGAGTTTTACTAAGATCTTTCTGTCGTTCGAGAGAGGGACCGCACCGAAACTCGGAGGCCGCTCTGATGACCGGCCTCCTCGGACATTGCGGGCTTTCGGGCTGCAGGAACTGCCGCCCTCTCCCTCTCTCTCACTTCCAGAAAGATCAAGTAAAACTTGCCGCTCATTCAAAACCTTCTCCCCGGGCCCATCCACCCCTTTGCCAATAAAAAAGCTGCCCAGGTGTTCCATGGGCTTGGCGTGGGAATTGTTGATGGATATTAGGGCGGTTGGGCGGATACGCCCTTTTTTGAAGATTCTGCACCCTGGGATTTTGAGTCCTTACCTGAAATAGCTTATAATCGCCTGTAAATTTCCTGTGGGTTGGCTCAGAAAGCTAAATATGCAGCAAGTTGCATCCATACAAAGTTGGTTACAGGAAACTAACATGTATGTAAAGTATCGAAAACCAGCCGGTTCAGCCCAACAAAGCAGAAAAAAGCCGCGAAAAAGCATGATTTTAGAGATTCTCAGAAAAAACCATGGGTGCAGCTTGCCAAGAAAAAGCTTCCTGAGCCCAACCGGCAAGTCTCTGATTAAGGCAGCATGATTTCCTATTTCAGAGAGTTCAATATATAATTAAGAGTGGAGATAGACTCCAAAAACTTAGAGATATGTATCTTAGGAGCGTGAGAGAAATCTCTGCTCTGTAAGGAAATCGAGAAGAAGAATCGGAGGCCGCAGCAGATGAAAAGATGGCAGATGAAAAGATGGAAACAGATCATTGCTGTCATATTGACCGCTATGCTCTTTGTCAACGGGTGCGGTGCCGGCAACAGTGCGAAAGAGAGCAGCGCTGATACGACAAACACCTCCGCTGCAGCAAGCACCTCCGCCGCGTCACAAAGTGCGACAGTCAGTAATCCACATCCGGATGAAGAGGAAGAGGAAGGCGAATATTCCAGAGCGATCGCGAAGCGCTCTCAATCTAAGGAGGATTCTGACCCGACGATCACGCCGCTCTCGCAGCCTGAGGAAGCCGGCAAGGAACCGGAGAAGAAAGCATATACGGTCATGATCTATATGGTCGGTTCAGATCTGGAGAGCAAGCTGGGATGTGCTACGGATGATATTGATGAGATCGACTCGGCGGCGCTTGATTTTGACAGTTTCAATGTGGTGATCTTCACGGGCGGGAGCAGCCGGTGGATTGGCGGTGTGCCCTGCAATTACAATTGCGTGCTGGATATGTCTCGCAAGGGCACGGATAGGATCGTCGCCCAGACGAACGGAAATGCCAACATGGGGGATCCGAAGACACTGTCTTCTTTCCTGAACTTCTGCGGGGAGTATTATCCGGCCGATCACAATGCGCTCATTTTGTGGGACCACGGCGGAGGGCCCCTCTGGGGCTGCGGGAGCGACGAGCTGTACGATTCGGACTCGCTGCTTTTGGACGAGATGAGGACCGCGATGGATGCCTCTCCGTTCCATAGCGGAGAGAACGGGAAGAAGCTGGATCTCATCGGCTTTGACGCGTGCCTGATGGGCAATCTGGAGTGCATGACGATCTGGAAGGATTATGCGGATTATTACATAGGCTCGGAAGAAGTGGAGCCCGGGGACGGGTGGGACTATTCTTTCTTAAAGACACTGCAGGGCAAAACAGAGCCGTCCGATCAGACACTGCAGGGCAAAACAGAGCCGTCCGATCAGACACTGCAGGGCAAAACAGAGCCGTCCGATCAGACACTGCAGGGCAAAACAGCCGTCCGATCAGACACTGCAGGGCAAAACAGAGCCGTCCAATCAGGCACAGCAGGGCAAAACAGAGACAGCCGGGCTGGCGGAAACTATAATCAGCTCTTTTGAGAGCTATTATGCGAATAAGAAATCTGCCACATATAATCCTGACCTGACGCTGTCGTGTGTAAATCTGAGCAGGATCGACAGGGTCAACGACGCCCTGGATGCGCTCGCAGTCAGGATGAAAGAAGGTGTAGAAGGAGGAGAATATCCGGCGCTGGTCAGGGACCGGGCGGAGACGAAGAGCTTCGGAATATCGAGAAACTCGGCGGGTGATGTACAGTTCTACTTTGATCTCGTCGACATCGGGGACCTGGCGGAGCATATGGAAGCCTATTACCCGGAGGAGGCGGGGGCGCTGAAGGCAAGTCTTGCGGACGCGGTCGTAAAGGAGTATTCCAATATCGAGGATGCAGCCGGGATCACGCTGTATTATCCTCACAAGAACAAGGGAATGTTTGAGCAGCTCAATGAGTTCTATAAAGGGGTGCTCTCTGTGAAGGCGTATGCGGACTTTCTGGAGGCCGGCAGGGAGATGTGGCTCAGGAGCAAGTCTCGGGACTGGAATCTCGGAACGCCGGAAGATGCCGGGGATGAGTTTACGCTCAGACTCACAGAAGAAGAGCTGTCCGAAATGACGGGAGCAACTTACACCATTCTTATAAAGGACAATCTCGACGGGGGCTATATCCCCTATATGGAAAACTGCAAAATAGAGCCGGACAAGGAAGGAGTCATCCACCTGAGCAAGAATCCAAAAGTCGCCGTACTCCGAAGCGGAGAGGACACGACGATCATCCGCGCGGAAGAGACCAGGACGGAGCGCAGACGAAAGGATTATATGACTCAAGGAATGCAGGTCGCCAGTGACTATTTTGACTTTATGAATTCAAAGGATGACAGGATCGAGCGTATAACGGTGCGGTTTAGTCAAAACAGTAAGAACGGGGAGACTGTGATCCAGTGCGTCGAACAGGAAAGCAGTTCTGCCGTCTTCAGCGGCGGTAAAAGCACCATTGATATCATGGATTGGCAGGCAGTCTATATCAGGTCCTATTCGGATTACCTGGTTCCGTCCAGAGAAAAAGGCGGGCGGATCCGGCCATACAAAGAGTGGATCAAGCCCGGCGTATATACTTGGAGCAAAACAGCTGTGGACAGAACGTTTCAGCTGGACCTTGTGGAGATTCGGGAGCTTGGGATCACAGATGAGATCATCTGCCAGATCCAGGTCGAAGACATGAATGGGGAAAAGTATGCATCCGAGCCGGTCATGCTTGTCGATCCGAATTTCAGTATTAAAGAAATATCCACAGAGAATGGAAAAATGGAGTTTGCCGTCTACTCGGACCATGCAGAACTCTCTCATTATAAAGGTGTGGATGAGAAGGTTCTTGTACCGGAGACTGTCGACGGTGTTCCGGTGACTGTAATCCGAGAATCAGCGTTTTCATGGCATGAAATGTTTGCCGTCAACGGGTATGATCAGGTCAAAGAAATTGAACTGCCGGATACAGTCACAGAGATCGGCCCCAAGGCATTTGAAAAGTGCCTGGAACTGGAAAAGATACATATTCCTGATGGTGTAAAGAAGATCGGATACGGCGCGTTTTGGGATTGCCGGTCTCTTAAGGAGCTCGTGCTGCCGGACAGTGTGGAGACGATCGGAAAGTGTGCATTCGCCTGCTGCTATTCTCTGACGGAATTTGGGATCCCCGAAAACCTCAGGTCGATGGGCAGCGGCGTATTTGCAGACTGTACAGCACTCAAGAGATTTACACAGAAAGCGGAGTCAGGCGGGGATGTGAAGTCCGGAAAGGAACCGGTTCTCAGAGACGACGGGGCGATCTACACTGCCGACGGAACTGAGCTGCTCGCTTATCCGCCTGCTGCTTCGGGGGATTCTTTTTCAGTGGCGGAAGGAACGAAGAAGATTGCCTTCAGGGCTTTTTCCGGAGCTTCCCTTGAGGAGGTGGTCTTGCCGGAAGAACTTGAAGAGATCGGCAGTTATGCATTTTTCGGGTGCGGCCGGTTAAAAGCGCCTCTGTTTCATGAGAGCATTACAAAAGTGTGCAGGAATGCCTTTGATATAGATAGTTTTGGGACAAAGAAGGCTGATTGGATTCCGGAGGAGCAGGAGGTGATCTATATTCCCGCATCCCTTGAGTATATCGGGGAACATGCTTTTGATGCATTTCTCAATGTGCGATTCGAAGTGAGTGAGGAGAACCGCCATTACAGCGATGCGGAAGGAGCGCTGATGAACAAGGCAGGGGATACAGTCATTCAGATCGCGACAGATCCGACTAAAACGGCTGTAATTCCTGAAGGCACGATCGAATTTGAAGAATCTGTACTCAGTGTCTACGATACGCTGGATTGGTCATTGGTGAAAAAAATCTATCTTCCTGCGTCCATGGAAAAGTTTCCGAAAGAGCCCGAAGAATACGATAATACCGGAGATCAGGCAATTTACCACTGCCCTGCCGGATCGGAGGCAGAAAAATTCGCCGTTCGGGCGGGCCTTCAATTAACGAATGAGATGGGCAAAAAAGAGAAAACTGCAGAGACAGCGACGGAAAATGGGACCCTGTATTTTGACATATACAGCGACCACGCGGTGTTGTACGGTTACTCCGGAGAAGATGAAGAGGTGATCATTCCGGACGAAGTAGAGAGTAAACCGGTGACGGAGATCGGAAACGGTGAAGACTGCATCTGTTGGAAAGATGATTATTATGATACAGGATACGTCTGTCCATCGCTCAGAAAGATCGTAATCCCGGAAGGTGTTACATCTGTCAATGCGAAAGCCCTCAGCCAGATTGAGTATGGTACCGAGGTCGTTCTGCCATCCTCTTTAAGAAGAATGGGCCAGGAGTCGGTGTCCTTTTCAGCAGCTATTCCCGAGATCCCGGAGGGATTGGAAGTTCTGCAGGAGAAATGTCTGGAAGCATTTGAAAACAAGCTTTATGGAGTCAGGCCTTTTGTGCTGACACCCTCGATGCGCTATATTGATCCGCAGGCATTCGGATATTATGATGTGACATCGTTTGAACAGAGTGGAGACAACGAATACTATTCAGTAAAAGACGGTGTTCTCTTTAATGCGGATGGCACAGTGCTTGTGAAATATCCGGGCAATAGAGAGGAAAAGGAGTATGTAATTCCCGAGGGAACATCTGAGATCGGCCCCCGGGCGTTTCAAAGATGTGACCATCTGGAGAAGATCAGTTTACCGGACTCACTCAAAGTAATCGGAGAGTACGCGTTTTGGTCGTGTGGTGCTCTTGAGGAGATTGAGTATAGCAAAGATACAATGATCGAGACCGTCGGAGAGAATGCGTTCAACAGATGCGACAGTCTCAAAGAGATCGAGCTGCCTCCCGTCAAGGTAATCGAACAAAGCGCTTTTTGGGGCTGCGGCTCGCTCCAAACAGTTCATTTGGCTGAGGGAACAAGAGAAATTGGGGATAATGTGTTTACGGATGCTGCTGTCAGTGCACCGGTGTTCCCGAAGAGCCTGAAAAAGATTGGAGATTGTGCTTTCGGTACAGTTCTATCCAATGATGGGTTTTTGCCGGGAAGTGCAGAGGTGATCCGCATACCTGCCGGTCTTACCGAGATTGGATATCATGCATTTGCGCAGATCGGAAACACTCAGTTTGAGGTCGATCCCGGGAATACGGAATTTTCGGCGGAAGACGGATTTCTAATGGATGCGGACGGAAACTTTTTGATCCTATGCCCGCCCGGCAGGGGCGGAAGAGTCGAAGTGCCGGAAGGTGTGACCGCTATAAGAGGTGATGCATTCGACCACGCGGTCGGCATTACAGACATCGTGATCCCTGAAAGCGTCATTTTTATTGAAGATCTGGGCATTGCGGAGCTAAGTAAGGGGGAAAACGGTGAGTACAGGCAGGCGGTTCCGGTGACAATCCACTGTAAGAAGGGGTCTTTTGCCGAGCAGTACGCGACACGCAAAGGGATTCCGTATGAGACCGAATGAACTGCGCAATGAGATTTACGGATGACCACCACGGGTGAATGCTCTCAATTTTGTGAAGTATTGTTATATTTTATAAACAATTATTGTGAGATTCATGTATAATGTTTTTATGCAGCTGTCTAATTCATATTTGTTTGTAGTTTCCGTCATTATAAGTGAATGTGTATCGTTGGCAGCAGAAGTGTCAGTATAATTAAGACAGGAGGAGATTATGAAGAAGTTAATCGGTATTTTTCTTTCTGCAACGCTGGCAGCATCTATGCTGGCAGGTTGCGGCGGATCATCGGGATCAGCCACTGACAGCAAGCCTGCGGCAGAAGAAGCGGCAGAGCCCGCTGCAGAAGAGGCTGCAGAGCCGGCAGCTGAAGAAGCAGCTGAACCCGCAGCGGAAGAGGCTGCAGAGCCGGCAGCAGAACCCGCAGCAGAGGGACAGACAAACACAACGGCACAGGCAGACATGGGTGAGAAGACCGGTCTGGATCTGAGCTCGATGGGATCGCACCTCGGCGGCCTTGCACCGATCCCCAATTTCAACGGTGCAAAGGAACTCACCAGTGATGAAGTTGATGAGATGGACAGAGCGATGCGTGCATACACACCGCCGGCAGACTCACCGCTGATCAATAATGCTAAGAATTTCTATTACTATTCTCAGATGAATGAGGATGAGCAGTCTATCTATGATGCTATGCTCATGTGCGCTTCGGATCCGACCACATCGGATAACGTAGCGATCGCCAGAGTAACCATGGACCCCAATTCCGAGGATTTCATTCCGGAATTCCTTGCTGTCTATTTCGGAATGCAGTACGATCATCCCGAGCTGTTCTGGCTGTATTATGGCCCCTTCGGCGCAGGTGTGGAGTGCAACATGGATGTAGGCTGGTATACACAGCCCGACTCTGACGGAACATACCAGATCTTCTTCCAGATTCCTGAGCCGTTCGAGGATTTCGAAGAGCGCATGGAAGAGTTCAACGATGCAGTCGACACATTTATGGCGGACATCGATCTCTCACAGCCGGATGATCAGATCGCACTGCAGATCCACGACAAGCTGATCGACACAGTTGATTACAATTTCCAGAGTCTGAGTGAGGACAACGGAGCGCAGACCAACGTCGCCCACACTGCATATGCTGCACTGGTTAAGGATCTTCATGACACACCTACCTGCGCAGTCTGTGACGGATATGCTCAGGCTTATGTCTATCTGCTGCAGCAGGCAGGCATTGATGCGACAGTACTTGTCGGTACGGCAGGTGATGCTGAGAATGAAGAGGACAGAGAAGGTCATGCATGGTCGGCAGTGAAACTCGATGACGAGTGGTATGAAGTTGACTCTACATGGAATGATGCAGGAAATACCGAGATCCAGCTCGAGGCGATCAAGGAAACAGATACGCTCACATTCGACGTACTCACAGAAGGACTGACAAACGAGGATTACAGAAATAAGATCGAGCACTACCTGTACAACCTGACAACACCGGAGATGACAGAGT
>CADCIU010000097.1 GCA_902801585.1 uncultured Lachnospiraceae bacterium
TCTGATTCCGTTTATCAGGATAGTATTGAGTTTTCAAGGTGCATCCGGGCAATTCCCGGTCAAATATCGGCTAATCAGCCTTCAATTCCGAAAGTCTATATGCAGAGCACGCACCCGTCAGCAGAAAAGATCAGCTTATCCGCCGCAGGTTCTCCCGGAGCAGAAATCTCGAACAAAAGCTTCTGATCCCTGACTGACCACACACCGACATTTTCTCCATGCGCAGCCGCCAAAAGCGTCCCATCCGGACTGATACAGGCCGCGGAAGAAAGCGGAGCGCTCAAATGCCCCGTCTTCTTTCTACCGGTCCAGTCCCAAATGTCAACGCCCTCCGAACTCAAAATATACAAATTTTGACGGTCCGGCGTCATAAAAAGGCGCAGCTCCCCATTAAGTCCCGTATTCTCATAATAGGAACATGGTGCCGCCGTGTCATCGAATTCCCGCAGCTTCCCCTGCCGGTCAATTGTAATCACCGAAACTCCATCGTGATAGCACAGCATATCGGAACAAAAAGGGAGATTTTCGCGGTTATTGATATTCTCGTAAACCTCTCCGGTCCGCAGATCCCACAGCTTGAATATCACCTTGCGGTTATCATTCACAAGGACCATGTTCTCATCCGCTGTCAAAACAGCGCACCTTCCGGGCACATCGATCTCCGCCGGCCACTGAAGGCATGTGACACTGTTTCCCTCCCATATCTGCAGGGAATGCTTCATTCTGCACATCATCAGTCTTCCGGTGCGCGAAAAATCCACCGACAAGAACTGATCATCACCCAAAGCGTGCTCTCTCTCATCCTGTCCCCACAATCCCAGCTTTTCGACGACCTTCTTGTCCCTTTCCGGTCCCAAGACATCCCGATGCCCGATCACCTGAAGAAAATCGTCCAGCAGAACCAGGTCCGCGCCCAAACCGGCCTCTGAGCCGGCATCTGAACCAGTTTCTAAACCGCTCCCTGAGCCGGAACCTGCACCGGCCCTAACCCCCGTCTTCTCCACCCCTATAGCCATTCCTCTGCCATATGGATGGAGCGCTGCGGCAGTGATCCTCTTCCCCTCTCCTGCATCGAAACGAGCGATCTCCCGCGTAGAAGCCGGTTCCTTTTTCATACAGAATCGCGCAGCATGTCTGTACAGCCTGGAGTAACCGAGCGCATCTTTTTTGCTCTCAGCTTGGGGAAGAAGTTCTATTGCTTTCTCTATTTTGCCCTCGTTGATCAGATCCGCGAAAGCCGCCATTTCACATCACCTCCCCAAGCTCTGTCAGCATGTCGGGCAGCCTGCCTTTTCTGCGTCTTGCAAATTCTTTTTCGAAGGACCCGCTTATTTCCTCCAGCTTGCTTTTGATGCAGTTAGAATCGATAAACCCAAGCCCCCTCATTTGCAATTCCTTTAACAGCTTGTAAAAGTCCTCCTCTCCCCACTCCGGGTGGAAAAGGAGAAAGCGCTCCAAATACGGCCGTGCTTCTTCATCCCAGTCTGTCCATCCCGGGAATTCGTAGCGATAATCGATCACGAACCTGAAATTTCCGCTTGGAGTCAGACACACAAAACTGTCTTTATCTATTGCGCGCAAATTTCTCATCGCGCTGAAGACCGACGGCATTGAAGAAACCGATTCATCCTCATAGAAAGAATACTCCCCGCCTGTATTGAGACTATACATGGAGATCGGCTCACCCTCCGCCCACAGATAAACGGCACGCGAATCCGGTCGGAAGCACACATTGCAGATCTCTTTACGATACCCCGCATTGTAACCAAGCGGGTTCTTTTCGAGGGACACTCTTCTGCCCCATTCGGGCTGCACAGTATAGACGGAAAGCCGGTCATATTCGGTCACAATGAGCTTCTTTCCATCCGGACTGATGCATCTGATCCGCGCATCTTTGGAGATCGGGACACCGTCCGACAGGATCTGCCCCGTCACTGTATCAGCGGCATAGAGACTGTATGAGATCTCTCCGTGCAGCTTTCCCCTCAGAAACAGCATGCTCAGATCGGGGGAGACGACTATATCCTGCTCCACAAAGAACTCTTCGTTCAGGCGCAGAACATTGGTGTCACTGCCTGTATGGAGATTCGGCATAATAAGGATCGGATTCTTCCTAAGGCCTTCATCCGTAATATGAATGCGCTTCCAGTTGTCCGCCAAAAGCCCCGCGTTATTGTTGTAATCCGATAAAGTGTAATCTCTCTTCTCTCTGTACTTCACCATCTCCGACAGCGGATCCTCTGCAGGCTCTGTCCTGAATCCCCTGATGCCGCTGATCCGCCCGAACTTTCCGAGCTCGGAATTTATGAGGCTCAGCTCTTCATCCTGTTCGTCGCCCAGCATCGCATATGCTTTGCTGACCGCATCATACGCCTTAGCTATATTGAGTTTCCTCAATTCATCTTTCGCGGTCTCTTTGTACGATCTGACCGCTGCATGCCGTTTTCTGGCCTCATCATAGTCCACGATGCGGCTGACAAAATAGGCCGCCGGCACAGCATCCAAGTCCGGATGACGATATTTCAGACAGGTGAATCCCTCATCCGGATAGCAGTATTCCGATCCGTCCTGCGCCATGACCGCACTGCCAAAACAGTGCCCGCCCGGGTTCTCGTCCACGGCGAACTCCATAGAGACGCCCGGCTGGAGCGTCCTGATGCATCTCCCGTTCTTCATATCATAAAGGCGCATGATCCCTGTCTTTACATTGGGATCATTAAAAAACGTATCTTTTCGACCGGTGTAATTGCTCCATATTGAACGCACACCGGGACTCCTGTCGGGAGTCTTATGCCATACAGTGCTTCCGAGCAGAATCGTCTGCTTCTCCTCTTCATAATACACAAATGAGATCTTTTCGCTGCCTGATACCGGCCCGATCTCACGGACACACTGCCCGCCGCTAAGATCCCAGACCCGCAGACCGGCAGCTGTGACCTGAACCATCCGGTCACCGGCAGCGTTATAAAACCGCTTCTGAGCCCCATCCTTCTCGAACCGGGCGGAATCTATACAGACAGACTTTTTCCTTCTGACAGCCTTCATCTCGGTCGGCCAGTCTTCCGGATGCTCCTGATCAATGTTGACCTCTTTGACTGCCTTATCTTCCCCTCTGCATTTCAGGGCAGCCTGCAGCACTTCCCTGCTGTCCTGCGACTTCTTGTTCCCATCCAGTTCCTGCAGGCGTTCCACGACCTGCAGATCATCGACTTTGCCGCGGTACCACCGGTTGATCAGGTTGTTGAACACGCAGTAGATGTGGTCGGGGGACAGTTCGAGCGCCTTATTCCATATGGACTCTGCGATGTCCGGTTTTCCAAGGTCGACAAAAGACAAAGCGCGATTGTTAAGAGAATCCGCCGTATCCATGACTTTCTCCGGCGCAGGGCGGGGATAATCGGCGCTCTCCGAAGCTGACTGCGGCTGATCGCTGCCCGCCGCGGCAGGGTGCGACTGATCGGCGCTCTCTATTTTGACACCTTCCTCCTGCGCGATCGAACGGTACGCCTCGATCAGCGTGTCCTCCACGCCTTTCATGTCACTGATCCTCTCTGTCACGCAGGACCGGATCAGATCCCGTACGGAAGCGGGGATCGGGATGCTTGTTTGGCCAAAATATTCCCCGCAATTGGTCCTCACCTCAGCGCCGGTCTTCCACAGCAGTTTTCCGGTGTACATCTCCAGAATGGTAACGGCCAGGGCGTAAGCATCCATCCACTCCGCCGCTTCTTCGCCCTCAACCTGTTCCTGCGGACAGTACTTGAGCGTCCCTCCCGTGGAGCGGGCAGAGCCCGCAGCGATCGCAGCACTGTCAGCGCCGGCTTCATTCTCCAATACATTCTCCAACAGAGTCTTCGCTTTTGCCATCCCGAAATCCGCCACTTTCACTTCCCAGAACTTGTTGAGGAGAAAATTCTCGGGCTTCACATCCTGATGGACCAGATGATTCTCGTGAGAATAGCGGAGGCCTCGCGCCGCCTGGATCGCCACGTCCAAAATGCGCAGCTGCACCTCTTTTTCCGTGCCTTCATACAGAGAGCCGTCGCAGATCCGGCTCTTGAGATCTCCCCAGTTCATCCACTCCGAGAAGATCGTCGGCACACCCCCGATCTCTCTCACATAATAACAGGTGACGATGTTGGGATGCAGGCCCAGGTTGATCCAGTGCTCGCACTCAGCGATAAATACCTGCTTTCTGCGCTCGCCCGCCTCAGCGAAAAAGACCGGCTGCGGACGTTTCATAGCCAGTTCTGTGTTCCAGCTCTTATGGTATACTTTCCACACGTTGCCCATCCCGCCCGGGATCGCATTCGAGCGCACGACATACGTATTCAAAAGCTCTTCGCCGCGGTGGATCCGTTCGTTGGAGATCGCCGCCTGCTTCTTCCCTCCGCCGGGGCGGCTGGCGGCGTCTTCCAAAGAAGCAAAAGATAATGACATCTCTTCTCTGAGATCAAATTTACTCAGTGTGTTGCTGATCGTTGGCACCATCACTTCCTCCATCCGAACAATCTCGCCAGAATCCCCTTCTTTCCCTTCTCCCTGCCTTTATGATCCGGCATGAACAAGTCCGGCCCGGCGACCTTGCTCAGCTCCCTCTGGTATTCATCCGTCTGCGTCATCTTTCCATAGGACGGCCTGAGGAAAGGCCTCTGTTCATCCTCCGAGTACCTGTAATCGATCACCCAGAGATCACCGCCGGCGTCCAGGAACGCCGTGCCATTGCTATTAAACCGAATCTTCCCGTCTGTCAAAATATCGGAAGCCCCGAACACTTTCTCAAGCGGAGAAAGCGTCATTATTTTTTCCGGTTTTTCGTACACGATCTTCCTTCTCGGATCAGAGTCCAGGACACGAATCTGATAGTCACTGTCAGAACGCGGCAAAAACAGCGCAAGGGATCCGTCACTATCAACAGCCACGAATCCGCTGCCATCCGGCGTAAAGGAAGAGGCATTGGTATTTATCTCCCCATCCTGTCTGGAACACCGCACCGCAAAACCGGCCGTGTCGGGGAAGAGCACAATTGTCCCCGCAAGGGCAATGCCCTCATTATTGATATCCACTCCCGAAAAGCCGTACATTTCGGCACTGTATACTGTTTCACGCTCCGCCGGCAGTTTTCCGGTCCGCATGACCGTAAGTCCCTGCCCGGAACGCCATGGACTCCGTCTCTGCAGCCTCCATCCGGTATTCGCCGCCGCTTCCGACCACAACACAGCTGTGCCCCGTAAAAACAACGATGCGCTCCCCATTTGCTGCGGCGTGCATCTGCCCCGGTTCTGCCTGCCCAGGAATAACGACCTTTTCCGAGCTGCCGTCCCGCAGATCCATCTTATGAACGGTAAAGCTCTCCTTCGTGATATCCTCAAACGCCGCGGCCAGAGACCCGTCTTTGCCGACACAGCCAAAATAGGAACTGCCCGCCGCGGGATACGTAAACAGGACCTCCCCGCTCTCCCAATCGACCAGGCGGTATTCGCTTAGTCTGCCTTCTCCCGACTGATCGTGAGTGAGCACCTTTCCGGTTCCGACCAGGCCGACAGGCTTTTCATCCGCTTCCAACTTATAGGCAGCTTCCGTCTGCTGAATATACCGGATCCCGATAATCTCTCTGCCCTTTCCGGCGGTCTCGTTGAGTTTCCGGAGCTCACTGTTTTGCTCAAATCCCTTCATCCCATATCCTGCTTCCAGCAGGCGGAGGCAGCCAGGAATGTTTCCGGCATCCAGCGCGTCTCTCGCATCACCGAGCAGTTTGCGAAATGCTTTTTCGGCTTCCATGCGCTCGGCGTAGCTCTGTATTTTGGACAGGCTCCATGAACACGGTTCTCCCAAAACCGGTATCCTGTACGTTTCACTGATATACTCCGGATGATAGCCGGAAGTGGAATTGTCATAGACTCTGTTCTTGACATGCACCGTAAATGTATCCGCGCTGCCTGCGATCACAATGACCTTTTCCCACTCATGGAACCGGTCCTCGTGCCAGTCGGCGACGCAGCGGTGCAGTTCAGTGTCATAGATCCTCAGATGCTCTTCCTCAAATGTGATGACGTGTCTCCCGTCAGAAGAAACGTCACTTCTCCCGAAGGCAAAATTGCCGCTCCCAGCGATCGTTTCCTTCACCAGTGTTTCCGTATCAAGGGACAGGATCGTGTTCGCGGCGAAAATATAGACTTTATGATTCTTCAGAAGTGCCTGTGCGATCGGAGGGACCGGAACTTCCATAAGTTCCTTCATCTCTGCATCCAATACGATGACCCTGTCATACCCTATGAGAAAGAGCTTCCCGGCATCATAGAACACATTGTCCGCTTCGTCCGATACCTGTATTTCCGTTTTCCGGAGCTCATGCCCTTCCACCAGCTGAGGGAGATTCTCGTACCACTCGACGCGATAGCGCTTCTTCTTGCCGCTTCCGCTTCCATCCGGTTCTTTGGTCAGGACAACGATCTGCGAGCCTTCCGCCTCCACGATGTGCTTATTCCAGTATGCGCCCTTTTCGTTAATCGTATGGTACTGCTCATTCACTCCAAAGTGATAAAACAGCACAGCTTCATTTGTAAAAACAAGGACCGTGTCATCAATCACGCTGAACCAGGTCGAAGAATCCCCGGTTTCCGTCTGCATGATCTCATTATCCGCGAACCCGTTCTCATCGCAGGAAAAGACCGAAAAGAGGTTGTTGGGATCCTGCCAGTCCCGGCATCTGAGCACGCAGAGGTGATTTCCGTTCCTTGCGGCTCTGAGGTCTGTTAACATGGGCTTTGTAAGAGATTTCAAATTGTAAGTAGAGACAGACGGGTCCGGTGAGATCCGGGACAAACCGTCTTCGTATCCCCGCTCCCGCTTGATCTCTGAAACAGTCTCATCTCCGTCCCCGAGATGCTCCTGCAAAAAAGCAACACATTCCGCGTCCGTAAACTCGCCGCTTCGCCAGCGCAAGAGCGCATAGTTGAACACAGGATCACGGGCATCGTTCTGCTTGTGCACCGCGGCCTCGAGAAACTTCTCTGCCTGCTTGGGAAATCCCAGATCCATGTAGCTCAGGGCGTAGTTGTTGAGCGAATCCGATGTGTCGTCAGCGGAAGAAGCAGGATCCTCCGGATACTTCCTGCCGGTCTGTTCGCGGTAGACCTTCAGCAGGACCTTCTCCGCTTC
>CADCIU010000098.1 GCA_902801585.1 uncultured Lachnospiraceae bacterium
ATGGCAATGTACAGAAAACTCGGTAAGAAGACCAAACTCAGAAAAGCTCTGCTCCGCAACCAGGTAACAGCCCTGATCTACAAGGGAAAGATCGTTACAACTGAGGCGAGAGCTAAGGAAGTTCAGAAGATCGTGGAGCCCATGGTCACTCTGGCTGCTAAGCACAAAGATGACTTCGAAGAAGTTACCGTCCAGGCTAAGGTTGCCCGCAAGGACAAGGACGGCAAGCGCGTCAAGGAAGTCGTTGACGGCAAGAGAGTCACTGTTTTTGATACTGTAGAGAAGAAGGTGAAGAAGGATTCCCCTGCTCGTCTGCATGCAAGAAGACAGCTGATGCGCTATCTGTACCCCGTTGTTGAAGTTCCGGCTGACGGCAAGGCCCGCAAGAAGAACTCCAAGAACGTGGATCTTGTTGAAAAGCTGTTCAGCGAGTACGGCAACAAGTACGCGAACCGTAACGGCGGCTATACCAGAATCATCAAGATCGGTCAGAGACGCGGCGACGGTGCGATGGAAGTCGTACTTGAGTTTGTCTGATTACTATAAGTTATCTGACGGATAATGAGTTATTTGGCCTCCGGGAAATCATTTCTCGGAGGCTTTCCTGTGTTCAGCAAGGATGAAGGACAGACGTCTATGATCAAAATACAGAAACTGATACACGACTATATTAAGAGGGATGACGAAGGCAATGCGGCGGGCACGCAGCGTGCTGTTGACGGCGTTGATCTCGATGTGAAAGCGGGGCAGTTCATAGCTGTCCTGGGACACAATGGATCCGGCAAGTCGACTCTTGCCAAGCATCTCAATGCTCTGCTTTTCCCCACGGAGGGAACGGTATGGGTTGACGGACTCGATACCAAGGATGAGAAAAATCTCTGGGAGATCCGCAGAGAGGCGGGAATGGTATTCCAGAATCCGGACAATCAGATCATAGCGCAGGTTGTCGAAGAGGACGTTGGATTCGGACCCGAGAACATCGGTGTCCCCACAGAAGAGATCTGGCAGAGAGTGGAATACAGCCTCAAGACAGTAGGCATGTGGGAACATCGCAAGAAGTCTCCCAACCGCCTGTCCGGAGGTCAGAAGCAGAGAGTATCCATAGCAGGCGTCATCGCCATGGAGCCCAAGTGCATAATCCTGGACGAACCCACAGCTATGCTTGATCCAAACGGACGAAGAGAAGTCATCAGTGCGGCCATGAAACTTAACCGCACTAAGGGGATCACGGTAATTCTGATCACCCACTACATGGAGGAAGCCATTAACGCGGACCGGATCATTGTTATGGACCGGGGCAAGGTTGCAATGCAGGGAACGCCCAGAGAGATCTTCAGCCAGGTGGACCGTATGAAAGAACTGCAGCTCGATGTGCCGCAGGTGACGCTGCTGGCCCATGAACTTCGCGGGATGGGACTGAAGATACCGGACAGTATTTTGACCAAAGAGGAGCTGGCGGCCGCTTTGCTGGACGGACAGACAGGTCAAAACATTGACCCCGGCGAGGATTGCGCGAAGAAGGAGGCTGCCCATGGGTATCAGGATTGATGATATCAGCTTCGAGTATGAGCGGGGAACGGCAATGCAGGTGACTGCTCTCGACCACATCTCGGCAGAGATCCCGGACAATCAGTTCATCGGGCTGATCGGGCATACAGGCTCAGGAAAATCCACTTTTGTGCAGACGCTGAACGGCCTTCTCAAGCCGACTTCAGGACACATTTATTATAACGGCGAGGATATCAACGGGGAGAATTTCGACAAAAAGAAGCTCCGCTCGGATGTGGGACTGGTATTTCAGTATCCTGAGCACCAGCTCTTTGAGATCGACGTGCTCACGGACGTAATGTTCGGTCCCAAAAACCTTGGACTGAGCGATGAGGAAGCCAAAAAGAGGGCGCTTGAAGCTCTGGAGAGTGTTCATATGCCGGAGAAGTACTACAAGTCATCGCCCTTTGACCTGTCAGGAGGACAGAAAAGGCGCGCGGCGATCGCCGGCGTACTGGCTATGCGTCCGAAGATCCTGATCCTTGACGAGCCCACCGCGGGCCTGGATCCCAAAGGCAGGGACTCGATCCTGGGAATGATCTCGGATATGAAGAAGAGACTCAATATGACGATCATCCTTGTCTCCCACAGTATGGATGACGTCGCCCGTTATGTTGACCGGATCATGGTTATGGGAGGCGGCAAACTTCTGTATGATGACGAACCCGTGAAGGTGTTCAGACATGTACAGGAGCTGGAGAGCCTTGGACTTGCCGCACCGCAGATCACCTATATTATGAAACTGCTCAAGGAAAAAGGTCTCGATGTGAGTACCGACGCCCTGACAGTAGAGGAAGCTGCGGCGGAGATCATGGCACATCGGAGGGAACTGCATGTTTGATTCAATTACACTTGGCCAATATTATCAGACGGATTCCCTGCTGCACAGACTCGATCCCAGAGTGAAGCTTGTAGGAACCTTTGTCTATTTGATCTCTCTGTTTGTGGTAGACTCTTTTGCCGGATATCTGCTGGCAGGTCTGTTTCTCGCTGTAATGATCATGCTCTCCAATGTACCGTTCCGGTATATTGTCAGGGGCATGAAGACGATCGTATTTCTTCTTCTGATCACAGTGGTGTTCAACCTCTTTCTGACACCGGGCGAAGTGATTTGGCAGGCCGGCATCTTTAAGATCACCAGGGAAGGCCTCACCTTTGCCGTTAAGATGGCGGTAAGGCTGAGCCTTTTGATCCTGGGCTCGTCGATCATGACGCTGACCACTACGCCGACTCAGCTGACGGACGCACTGGAGAGCCTCCTGAGACCTCTTAAAAAGGTACATGTGCCTGTCCACGAGATCGCCATGATGATGTCCATCGCGCTGCGCTTTATACCGATCCTCATGGAGGAGACGGACAAGATCATGAAGGCGCAGATCGCAAGAGGAGCGGATTTCGAGAGCAAAAATATTATCAAAAAGATAAAGAGCATGGTTCCCCTTCTGGTACCTCTCTTCATCTCGGCTTTCAGAAGGGCCAATGACCTTGCCATGGCAATGGAGGCGAGATGTTATCGCGGCGGCGAAGGACGGACCAAAATGAAGCCCCTTGTCTACCATGGCAGGGACCATGTCGCGTATATGGTGCTTCTGGCGTTCTTTGTCATCTGTATTTTGACAAGGATCTTTTTCTAGAAAACGGGCCGGCCTGTCATAAGGCCTTATGCGGTGGCAAGCTATGAAGAGAATACTTCTCACGGTGGCCTATGACGGCACCGGATATTCGGGATTCCAGGCACAGAAGAGCGGAGTCCCGACCATAGAGAGAGAACTGAACAGAGCGGTCACGGAGCTTACAGGCGTTGAGACCGAGGTCAGCGGAGCGAGCCGGACGGACGCCGGGGTGCATGCGCTGTGCAATCTCGCAGTGTTTGACACCGAGAGCCGCATTCCGCCGGAAAAGTTTGCGAACGCCCTGAACGTACGCCTTCCCGGGCAGATATGTGTGCAGGATTCAAGGGAAGTGCCTGCGGATTTCCACCCGAGATTCTGCGACACGGTCAAGACCTATGATTATGTGATCTACAACGCGCGTTTTCCTTCTCCGCGCAGAGGGAGGTATACATACTATTCTTATACTCCCTTTGATGTGGAAAGAATGCGGGAAGCGGCGCGGGATCTCGTCGGAGAGCACGATTTCAAGAGTTTCTGCAGCGTCCACACCCAGGCGCAGACCACGATGAGGACCATTACTGAGATCGAAGTGATCGAGAGATCCTGCGAGGAGGAGCGGACCGCTGAGAGAGCGGCGGACATGACTTCTTTCTACAGAGAGAACGGCTTGGGAACAGAGCCGGAGAGTGCCCGCGCAGCCGCAGATCCGACTTCCGGGCGCAAGGCGGTATCTCCAAGGGAGATCGTGATCCGGGTCAGCGGAACAGGGTTTTTATACAATATGGTCCGCATCATCGCGGGTACGCTGATGGAAGTCGGGCGCGGCGCGATCGAGCCGGCGCAGATGAAAGCCATTCTGAGCGCGTGTGACAGGAGCAAGGCGGGTCCCACAGCGCCGCCGGAAGGATTGACCCTTGTGCGCTATCAGATTCTCGGCGGGAAATCTGACAAAAATATGAAAAATAGTAATAATTAAATTGACAAGCGCATAACCGCATCTTATAATATTCGGGTGCGACGGTGATGAACTGCGTCTTTTTTGATGCCCAAACTCCCCGGTTTTGGATCATCCACCGACTGCGAATCGCACATGTTTGACTATCGGTGACAGTTAACTGATAATGGAGGATATATGATGAAAACCTATATGCCTAGCGCAGCGAAGATCGAGAGAAAATGGTATGTAGTTGACGCTACTGATATGACCCTTGGTCGTCTTGCTTCCGAAGTCGCGAAGGTCCTTCGCGGCAAGAACAAGCCGATCTTCACCCCTTTCCTGGATACAGGCGATTATGTGATCATCCTGAACGCCGGCAAGATCAAGGTCACCGGCAAGAAGCTTGATCAGAAGATCTACTTCAGACATTCCGAGTACGTCGGCAGCGCGAAGTACACAACACTTCGTGAGATGCTTGCGAAGAAGCCCGTCAGGGTTGTCGAGAAGGCTGTCCGCGGAATGCTTCCTAAGGGAAGACTCGGCGAGCAGATGTACAAGAAACTGTACGTTTACGAAGGCGGCGAGCACAATCACGCAGCCCAGAAGCCTGAAGAGCTTAAGTTCTAATCGGAGACTGAAAGGAGATAAAAATGGCTAAAGCAACCACTTACTATGGAACAGGCAGAAGGA
>CADCIU010000099.1 GCA_902801585.1 uncultured Lachnospiraceae bacterium
CTTAACCGCGCCACCATAGAAGTGCAGAAGGGAAACTTCTCGAGCTGGTGGGAGAACAAGCAGAGGGCAGATGCTTTCTCAAAAGCGGAAAACGAGAAATACCTTAAAGAGATAGGAAAGCTTAAGACTGCCGCTGACCGTGCGGCAAGATGGGCTGATAAGAACGAAGGGACCAAGATTGGATTTGACCCGGTCAAAGAGCATGACAGGTCAATCTCAGCCAGGGCTTACATCGGCGCGAAGACGAAGAAGATGCAGAGCCGGGTCAAGTCATTCGAAAACCGTATCGGACGTGAAATAGACGAAAAAGAAGGGCTTCTGAAAGACCTGGAAGAGCCTGTGGATTTGAAGATCATGCCTCTCAGGCATCATAAACAACGGCTGGTTGAGTGCCGGGAGTTCTCCCTGAAGTATAAAAATAGCGCAGGCTATGTATTCGAAAACCTCACCTTTGAAGTGGCGCAGGGCGAGCGCGTCTTCATAAGCGGGGAGAACGGAAGCGGAAAATCAAGCCTGATCAATGCGATACTTGAGAAAGTGAACCACGCGGGGCAGAACTGTGCGGAACAGTCGGAACTTGAAACAACCGGTGAGCTTAATGTTGCTGCGGGAATTGTTATCTCTTACATTAGTCAGGACACATCGCATCTTATGGGAAGTCTCAGGGAACATGCGGTTCGAAACGGCTTTGATTACACGCTGTTCCTCTCTCTTTTGAGACAATTGGATCTGGAACGGGCACAGTTTGATAAAAATATCGAAGAGTTTTCAGACGGACAGAAGAAAAAAGTACTCATAGCATCGAGCCTGCTCACACCTGCTCATCTCTACATCTGGGACGAGCCATTGAACTACATAGATGTATTCTCGCGAATGCAGATTGAAGCGCTGATCGAACAGTACAAGCCGACTATGCTTATTGTTGAACACGACGTGAGATTCAAGGAGAAACTGGCGATGAAGGAAGTAAGGCTGTAGAGAGGAGACAGGGGACGGTTCCCTGTCTCCTTTAGTTCTGTGTTTTGGCACCATCAAAAGATCATCAGCTCCTTGGCTTCCCTGCGCAGATCCTCTCTGAAATCCGGGTGCGCAATACTGATCAGGGCTTCCGCCCGCTACCGGATCGAGCGGTTCCTTAGCTTCGCAATGCCGTATTCTGTAATGACATAGTCCACAATATTTCTGGAAATGGACACAACCGAACCGTAGGGCAGAAACGGCCGGATCTTGGAGACGGTTCCTCCCTTAGCGGTGGAAGCGATGGCGATGATCCCGCGTCCGCCCTTTGAGTGAATGGCGCCATAGGCAAAATCACTGGCTCCACCCGTGCCGGAATACTGCCTTGTGCCTATGCTTTCCGAGCAGACCTGACCCGTCAGGTCCAGCTGGATGGCGGTGTTGATGGATACCATATTGTCGTTCTGCGCAATGACGAACGGATCGTTCACATATGCGGACCGCCGCAGTTCCACCATCGGATTCTCTGTAATGTATTCATACAGCGCATCGTCTCCCCAGGCAAATCCGGCGATCGTCTTTCCCCTGTTGATGCTCTTGCGTGCATTTGTCACGACGCCCTTCCGCATCAGAAGCCCCATCGAAGACGTGATCATTTCCGAGTGGATGCCCAGGTCCTTTTTGCCGAGGAGGCCCTCACCGACAGCATTGGGAATTCCGCCGATTCCAAGCTGGATGCAGTCGCCGTCCCTGATGAGAGAGGCGGCGTGTTCCGCAATCTTTTTCTCCACATCCGTGGAGACCACTTCCGGTGCGTTTGGGATCGGCGTGCTCATTTCATAGATGTAATCGGCCGCCTCAATAGGGACGGCAGTTTCTCCGTTCACATGAGGGATTTGATCATTGATCTCAAATATTACTGTGTCTGCCGTCTCCAACCACTCCAGGGATCCCTGCAGGTCAAAAGACAGATAAACATTTCCATTCTCATCCACGGGCGAGACGGATGCTGCAAATATATTGGGTTTTCTGGCCTCTATAGTACCTGCTCCCATAGAGTGAAGATTCATGGGAAACATCTCAAATCGGCCGGTCTGGTGTTCCCTCCTGCAGTATTCATTGTAAAAGAACGTCACAATATCGATCTTTCCTGCGAGTGACGCGTCGTTCATCACCGGGTAATTGCCCATCACAAGCATGGTCCACAGGTGGACATTTCTGACTCTTTCTCCGATCCTGTGCAGATTTGCCAAAAAGCCTGCCGGCTCATTGCCGTAGGTGCTCACAGCGATCGTATCGCCGGACTGCACTAGTGCCAGTGCGCCCTCTATTGTTCCCAGTTTTTTCTGATATTTTTCCAGATTTGACATAATTCCTTAAACCAATGTGAAAAACTACCCCAGAGGTCGCTTTTCAAACGCGGGGTGTGAAAAACTACCCCAGAGGTCGCTAGTAGACGCAGAGGTCGCCAGTAGACGCCCCTCGTAAAAGTCTAGTTTTCTTTATTTAGAAAATCGTTTATTATCATTTGATTAACAATATCAGCTTTTTCTTTTATTTCAGATACTCTCTGTTTAATTATATCTATATTTGGGATTTTATTATAATCAAAGGATAGTCTTAATCTATCTACAACCATAAGTAACAAGTCTTCATCTTCTGTAGTTGCCAGATCATTTAGAATATTTATTTCATGTTGATTTTCGTTATCACTGAAACAATATACCATACATTTTTTCCATGCATTTGATTTATTCGGTAATTCTTCTTCTAATTTTTTCCAATCTTCTTCTTCAAAATGATCCAGAGTATCCCAGGCATCTTCCCAGAAGCAATCATACCACTGATCAGAAGGACCACCTCCTGCTGCTCCGAAATCTTCAACTATATAATCGAATTGTTCATACATAGTATCATACTTTAGATTAACCATTACATCATCATTCCCTTCTTTTTCACTGATACTCCAAAGGGTTACCCGCCCCCATAAAGATAGGTAACGAGATCCCCAAACGCCCGTATTACGCAATATCGCACAACGCCTCGATCCATTCCCTTCTCTTGATCGCAGCCAGCCAGTCTGCGGGGATCCGGTCGTACCCGTAATACAAGCCGGCCAGTCCGCCGGCGATCGCACCTACGGTATCCGTATCATCCCCGAGGTTGACGGCCTTAAGGAGCGCCTCTTCGAAGCTGCCAGTCGAAACCAGAGACCAGACCGCCGCCTCCAGTGTGTCAACTACATACCCGGTGCTCCTGATCCGGTCCGCAGGAAGAGCGGCGAAGGCATCGAGGTCCTGCAGCCTGTCATAATACCGCAGGTTGTCCTTATCTGCAAGGAAGGCTTCATAGAATGCAAAGCCCCGCGTCAGACCTGTCTGCAGCCTCTCGCGCAGGGAACCTTCCGCGTTCAGCACTTCGTCGACCATGAAAAAATACAGTCCGCAGGCGATGTTGGAGCGGATGTGGGCATGCGTCAGTCCGCCGACAGAATGAACAGTCCGGACGGCATCGCGTTCTGCCAGATCACCATTGCGCAGTTTCTCGCTGCAGTAGATGCATGCGGGCAGGATCCTCATCAGGCTGCCGTTTCCATTGTTCCATTCCTCGTCTCCGCCGCACTTTTTGGCCTTTCTGTTGTTCTTGTACCTTCCAATTGCCAGCATGGTGCCGCGGCCGACATCATAAGAATAACCATAGGGCGTGAACTCACCATCATAGAGCCATTTCATAAAGTTCTCCATAACATCATCAAGGTCGAGCTGTCCAAGGCGCCGGATGCTCTCAAGCAGCGCGAGCGTAAGACTGCTGTCGTCCGTCCAGGAGCCTTCCGGCAGGTTAAAAGTGCCGTATCCGCGCATGCCGGTCACAGGGTGCGTTGCGACTTCCTTCCGTGATTCAAACTGCACCGGGCAGCCGAGCGCGTCGCCGACAACGACTCCCATGATCCCGTTGAGCCAGTAATTAGTTTTATTCGTCATAGAATATCAGCCCCTTTCTTAATCATATATCCTTTTGCTTATGGATAAATTATAGCATGGTTGTTCTTGCATATGGTCGCCTGGTGAGCGACGCTTATCCGGGGGCTTGCAAAGAAAAAAGGCGGGCAGCACTCAAGTTACTGCCTGCCTTTGTCATTTGTCAGTGAACCCTTCCATCCTCACAACCAACGTCCGCATAGGAGCTTATTTAGCACCTGCCAAGAAGAGATCATCAGCCGTGAAATCCGACACCCGCCCCAATGAGTCGGAGCCGCTATATTGCAGCTCACCATCCTCATCATACCAAAACAGTGAAAGCTGATCCGAGTCCGGGGAAACAACGACTTCCGGCTCCCCGGAATCGACCACTTCCGTCTCTTCAGAAACGTTGTCGCTTGAACCGGATTTTGTGCTGCAGGCGGCAAGATTCAGAACCATTGCAAATGTCAGCAAATTATAAAGAATTTATTCACGTCAATTCTCGAGCGGGCGGACTTGCGTCTCCTCTCTGAATGCCCGGTATACAGGAACTATATATGCGAATAGTGTAGCACTACAAAAAATAAAATGCTAACAACACGCGTAAGACCACAATTACTCAATGATTTGCCGCATCCAAGACAGTATAATAAGGGAGACAGGGGACGGTTCTCTGTCTCCCTTTTCAATCCGGATTGTGAACGCCGAAGACGGGATTCGAACCCGCAAGCCGGTATTACCGACCAGCTGCTTAGCAGGCAGCTCCTCCACCACCCCCGGGACTACGGCGTATAAGTCGGCAGAGTAGGACTCGAACCTACAAGCCCGAAGGCGACGGTTTTACAGACCGCTTGCTTAATCC
>CADCIU010000100.1 GCA_902801585.1 uncultured Lachnospiraceae bacterium
TGGAATTTGTGGGTAGTATCCTCTTCCGCATTCCGCTGGGGTTCATCGACTACATCGTCGCCCTGATCTTCTGCGGTTACATAGGCCTGGACTGGAACAGAGCCCAGCTGTATCCAAAGACTCTCGACAACGCGGTCGACAGCGCTGCTGACATCTATCTGGATGTCGTGAACCTGTTCGTCAGGATCCTGTCTATTACAGGAAAGCGCAGAGATTAAAACCGGATTTCAACAAAAAGTGGCTGCCGCTAATGCGGCAGCCACTTTTTCATGCATCTGGATATTTATTTCTCTCCGACTCTTTCGCCTTGAGGATACTGCGCTTGAGTTCATTGTTCTCCCGACGCTTCCGAAGCCTGTTAACGATGCGTGTCTGATAGATATAGTTCACAATGGCTGCCAGAGGGATCGAGATGATGACACCCAGGATACCGAAAAGCCTTCCGAAGAAGATGATGGAGACCAGGACCCAGACGGCAGGAACGCCAAGGTTATCGCCGAAGAGCTTGGGCTTTAAAATATAGCCGTCGATGGTCTGCAGGATCAGAGTAAAGAGAAGAAACCACAAGGCGTACCAGGGGTTGACAAGCAGCAGGATGAGTGCGCCCACAATGCCTCCGACGAAGGGACCGAAGGTCGGAGCCAGGTTCGTGACGCCTACCAGCACGGAAACAAGGACCACATAAGGCATTCCTGCAGCCGCCATGAAGAGGCCGTTGGAGACGCCGATAATGATGCCGTCCAGCACGTCAAAGACGATATAGCGGAGCATAATGTTGTGGCAGTTTTTCAGAAAATCTATTGTTCCCGGATAGACGGAAGGGGAAAGGACGGACTCCAGAAGGAACTTAAATCCGGCCTTCAGGTTGTCCTTGGCGCTGAGAAAATAGACCGCCAGTATGAAGGAAACCACCGCTTCAAAGATACTCTTGGTCAAATTGATGGAAGTGTTGACAATGTTGTTCAGGCTTCTGGGCAGCAGAGAACTGAGCGTGTCGAGGATACTTCCGCTGGAGCTGATCAGCCCCGATATGTCGAGATTCATTTCCAAAGCGTAGTCATTCAGGCGTCCCAGAAGGCGCTGCATGGAACTGGCATAGCTGTCGAAGTTGCCTACGAATTGTACGATGCCGCTTATGACCTGCGGGATCAGGGATACCAGCAGTATCAGAGTCACAAGCAGGAAGGAAAGGATCGCGCCAAAAACAGAGAGATTGCCGCGCAGACGCTCCGAAGGTACATTCGCAAAAAGGTGCTTCTTGTAGACATCCACCAGAGGATTAAGGATATAGGCGATGATCGCGGCGAGAACAATAGGGTACAGAAAGGCTCCCATGCCGCGCAGAGCGCTCCCGATGACGTCCAGGTGCGTCAGGATCGAGAAGAGGACTACCGCGGAGCAGGTTGCGATCGTGTATGCTACCCAGGGGGTGTTGAGATTGTTTTTATTAAATGGTTTCATTGCGTGAACCCTTCCGAGGCGTGATTACAGAAGCGGCAGCTGGATGTCCCTAATCTCTTGTCTGGTACATGATCCTGCCGTAGCCCTGCCAGACGACACGGTATTTCTGCTTTTCGCAGAGCTTATTCAGGTCCGACTTTTCGGAGAGAAGAACAAACTTGCTGCGTACACTGCCATCTGTCAGAAGCTTCTCCAAAACAGCAGTCTGGCACACGTTCAGGGATGTATAGGTGGGAAGCATGTATTCCCACTGCAGGTTTTCGGATTCGGGAAGCTTGGCTATTGTGTTGTCCCAGGGATCATTTTCAAGGGGCAGGATCCCGCGGAATTCGATCTCCAGCGCCTGCTCGTCCTCGGCGCTCAGCGTACTCGCGTCGATCTGCGGCAGCCGGAAGTTCTCCGGGGCCCGCACAACGAAGAAAGCCATTACCGCCAAAAGCGCTATCTCGCCGGCGATCCGTTCGAAACCGATCCTGTTCTTCCCGCCGCCGAGTTCAATGAGAAGGAGCCCGTAAGCCAGAGTGACGGACAGCATCATGCGGTGCAGCTGTACAGGGCTGTACAGGACGACGTTGGCCTCATAGATTGCGGCGCCTCCGAGCAGCATGAAGAAGATCACGGCGCAGCGGCCGTCTCTTTTTTTATCGCCCGCAAACAGGGAGCGGATCAAAAGGATCAGCAGCAGTACAGACTGGGCAAAATACAGTAAGGGGATGCCTCCTGCCCACCGGCTGTCGGACAGATAGCCCCTGATCTCCCGCAGAGCATCCAGATTGGCGTGCAGGATCTGCTCAGCCATCTTTACCGGGGATCCCGTGCTGAGCAGCTGTTTCAAAGTCTCTGTCTGTGTGCTGTCGAAGAAATAACGCGCGACGTTATATCCCGTAAAGAAGAAAAACAGGCCTACCGAAGCTGCCGCAGAGAGAATGCAGAGCAGGAAGAAAAGCGCTTTGGCGCCGCCGGAGAGGGCACTCTTCTGCCTGAAGATCATGTATACGGGGATCAGGAGCAGCGGAAAATAATACGGGCGCATCGTGTTCCAGAAGAAGACGATCAGGATCATCGCGAACAGGGCCGCTTTCTGCGAAGAGGCCGGCGCGAACGGATGTCTGATCATCCACAGTACAAGCGCCGTGAACAGGATCAGGAAGAAGTTGTAACTGCTCTCTGTCATGCCGGACCAGACGTAGCGTCCCGCTACAAGGTAGGTGACCAGAAAGAGCACGGTGAAGAAGCCCTCTCTTGCCCTGGGGCGCACTAAAAGGACGTAGAAAAGCCCGGCCAGAACGGCGAGGGCAGCATTGCTGTAATAGATGGAGTTGTGGTTCTCCACGCCTGTAAAGAATGACAGGACAAAATAGGGCAGGTAGGTAAAGATATTGTAGGGCCCGTATGCCAGATTCGCGGGCGCGTCTTCATTGAAGCCATACATGCCTCTTGGATAGAACTCGTAGCGGAGAAGACGGATCACGCGATAATAACCGACTTCGTCATTCCATGTGGTGTTCCAGGCGTCCAGCCTGAGCGCGGAGGTGCCCGTCAGAAGCTGCAAAAGAGCAGCGCTTATAAAGGGCGCGAGTATGATCAGGATCCAGAATATAACCGCTGCAGGCCTGATGCGGCCGGAGGAATAGGAGCGCGGGTCATCGGATGAATAATAAGACATTACAGTACCTCCGTATTTCACAAATGAACTGCTTTTATTATACAACAGCATTTGGCGCGGGCAAATAAAGCGTGAGACACAAAAAGGCAATAGGAAGAAATAAAGTTCGGTTCAGTCTGTCGGAAGAAGGAAAATAGCGTATAATGATTACAAATGCAAGTTTATAAACTGCTGACTCAGGAGGACGTTTATGGAAAATACAGATAAGAGAAAGATCAGCGGAACAGGATGGGTCTTGATCGCGATCAGCCTGATGATCCTGTTCACCTGCGGTTTTCTCACAGCACTGGTAGGCATCGATTACGGTCCGCACGAAGAGATCGCCCTGAGCCTTACTCCCGGAGATCCGATCGGCCTCTTTAAGGCCCACCCGGAGCCGCTTTGGCATCTGCTCACCTACGCGGCAGTGAAGATCCTTCACTGCAGAGTGGAGATCGCGGCCGGGCTGGTTTCCGGAATGCTCATTGTCCTGACTTATATCATCGCTTTTGCGGCAATACGCAGAACGGTGCCCGGTCTTGAATCCCACGAGATCGCCGGGCTTGATCTTGTGCTGCACCTTGTCGGCGCGATCTATGTGCCCATGTTCAATAAAGAGCCGTATCTGGGACAGGGCTCTCCGAATATCTGGCACAATCCCACAACGATCGCAGTCAGACCGCTCGCGCTCCTGATATTTGTCCTGACAGCATCCATAGTCATGCAGGCGAAGAAGGAGGAGTTCGAGAACAGCATTCCGGCCGGCAGAGCTGTACTGACATCGATCCTGCTGATCCTCTCCTGTCTCGCGAAACCGAGCTTCGTCCAGGTGTTCTATCCCGCGATCTTCACACTGATGGTCATCTGGCTGATCATGTACAAGGGAAAGAATCTCAGGACGGCTATTCAGCTCATGCTGGTGTGCCTTCCCTCACTGGCCGTCATGATTCTTCAGTTCGTGATCGCCTTCTACGGCGGGAATTCCAAATCCGGCGGCATTACGATCGCGCCTTTCGTGGTGGCGGGAGCCAGAACCCCTTCCATACCAATCTCCATGCTGCTCCTTTTGGCCTTCCCTCTCCTCATGCTGGTCCTTTCGGCGATCAGAAAGGGCGTGACCTGGGGCGATATTTTCGCGTGGCTGATGCTCTTATGGGGGCTTGTGTGGAGACTGCTTCTGGCTGAAAAAGGAGAGAGGACATACCACGGAAACTTCTCGTGGGGATACATGCTGGCAGTCTATCTGGTCTGGTATACCGCAGTCAGAAGTTATCTCAAACTCTACTTCAGCGAGCAGATGACAGGCAACAAGAGAGGCGTCGGATTTGTGCTGGCGACTATTGTCCTGGCGCTGCATCTGTTGTCCGGCATCTACTATCTGATCTATCTGATAGCTCTGGGACACGGAATGTAAACAGGAAAAAGTGTGTGATATTTTAAAAAATAAAGGAGAATCGAAATGGCAATTTTCAAAGGCGCGGGTGTCGCTATTGTAACGCCCATGAAAGACAACGGAGAGATCAACTATGACGTACTGGGCGCGCTGATCGAGGACCAGATCGCTGGCCACACAGACGCGATCATTATCTGCGGAACGTCCGGCGAGGCGCCGACCCTCGAGGATGACGAAC
>CADCIU010000101.1 GCA_902801585.1 uncultured Lachnospiraceae bacterium
TCCTTGATCTTCGAAGGGAAGGGAACATACGGATTGCTGCTCATATTACCCATTGACCGCACCTCCTTCCACCGCGTCATTTACCTTGTTGATGATATTGGCATAGGAAATGTATTCCGGACATACCTGGTCGCAGCGGCCGCAGCCGACGCACATGTCATAGCCGAAACGCTTCCTGAAATCGTGGATCTTGTGGAGGACCTTGAAGCGCATCCTCTCGCCGTTGGTCCTGCGGTACTGTCCGCCGCCCGCGACGTTGGTGTATCCGTCCACCATACAGGAAGCGCCCACTCTCCTGCGCTCGCCGACTCTGCCGTTGTCCGTGTAGAAAATGTCCTGCATGGTGTAGCATGTGCAGGTGGGACATACAAAGTTGCAGCGGCCGCAGTTGATGCAGCGCACTGTGTACTCCTCCCAGAGGGGATCCTTGTACACACTGACCGGCACATCCTTCGGAACAGTGACCTTAACTTCGTTTTCTGTGACATAGCGGGCTTCCACAGCCTGTTCGCTCTCTGCCTCAGCGGCAAAGACAGCTGCGAGCTCTTGATCTTTCACGTCAAAATAGTACTTGCCGTCGATCAGGTCGACAGAGAAGAGATAGCCGCCGTCAGCCTTGTTGGTCCCCATGCTGGCGCAGAAGCAGTCCTCATAGGAATGGCCGCAGCCGATCAGGGCGAATCTGACCTTGTCCCGGATCCTCTTATAGAAAGGATCCACAAATTTGTTCTCGAGATAGATGGCGTCGAGCCTCTTCACAGCATACAGATCGCAGCTCCTTAAGAAGATGATGACTTCCCGCTCGTCCATATCCGCTTCCTTGACCTCGTCTTCGGTAAAGAAGAAGAGGGTCTGGGAGAGCGGTGTCAGGATCTCCTTGAAGGCGTAGTCGGACTTTTTGTCCAGCTCGATCTGCCGGGCCTCCGATACGAAATCATAGCGGACCACATCCACATCCGTATAGCGGCCTTCTCCGACCTTGTTAACCGGCGCGTAGATCCGCCGGCTCTGGCCGAGTTTCCCTAGTACGCGTGTGAAGCCGTCCTGGTTTAGCACATAACCCATTTTTGCTTACTCCTTTCCCGCCGGGCACTATTTTGACATGTCCGGCCTTATGTCGATCACAGTTTAGTTACAGAGCTGAAATTACATGGACCTCTTGGGGGTCCTCAGGAACATACGCAGGAAGTTCAGGAGCACATAGCCCACCAGCATGGAGGTCAAAAAGATCTGGAATCCCGACAGCTGGGTGCAGGCGGCGCCGGCGCCTTCCATTCCGCCAGCCGCAAGATAGCCGGCCATCTTGTTGGTCGCAACGATGCCGATGGCCATGGGGAAGGTCAGTCCCGCAAACCCCGGCACGAAGTCAAAGGAAAAGAAATCCGGAAGCTTCACGATGATGAACAGCAGCGAAGCCAGCACGCAGATATACAGGAAGATCAGCAGCGGCTTAGGCGCCGGATCGAACGTGTTGAGAAGGCTCACCACGCACAGGCTGCAGGGCGCCAGTACGACCGGCATAGTGTGATAGACGGCCGGTTTGACCGGGACCTTGATCAGGCGGTAGATTATGACCGGGATCAGGATCAGGTAAATGATGATCCCGTAGATAGTGATCGCCTGCAGCATGGGCTTCATGTTCATAGCGCCGCCTGTGACACAGCTGACCATGATCCCGTTGTAGGTAACGAACCAGCTCGGGACCGTGGTATCCCAATCTCTCTTTTTAATGACATTGTTGTAGGTAAAGATGCAGATGTGGACCGCGTGGATGATGACGGCGCACAGCCAGATCACTTTTCCGAATCCCAGCCCCATCTCATAATAGAAACTGCCAAGGATCATAAGACACATGGTAAAGCCCGCATAGAGGCTCGACGGCACGGTCAGCTTGTATTCCGACGCGCATACGCCCGGATACAGGATGATCTTGACGATATAGCAGATGATGACGATCGTAGCAGCAGCCATGACCAGATAGCGGAACCAGGTATAGCCCATCCCTCCGTAGACGTTGGAAAGTGTCAGCGCGCCTACGAAAGTAGGCAGGACTGGTACCGGCATTTTTTTCAGTCTTTCAATCATTTTACTCCCCTCTTGATCAGAACTTCCTGATCATACCCTCTTGCTCAAAGCTCATACGCAAATTCGAGATTCGCTCTTTCATGGAAGAAGTCGGAATAATCGATCTCGAACAAAGGCTTTTTGACCCTGGTCACGTCGATCTTCCTGGCGATCATCTGCTGCAGGACGCCGCCGTAAGCCAGGTCTCCCTGCAGGAGCGCGCCGATGATCTTGCCATCCTGATGGACGATCTTCTTGTAGACGTCGCCTTTGCGGTAGGTCTCGACTTTGATGGTCCGGTCCTCGGGGTCGGGGTTGACGTTGCCCAGGGACATGGTGGAGATGTCGAGAAAGCGCATGGTGGATTTGCTGGCGAAGAAGTCGGTCATCTTCTCGGGGACGCCGCACATGTTGGCGGCGGCGATCATGCCTTCTTTGACGGCTACGGGCCAGATGGGCGAAAGCCCGGATACGTCGCCGGCGCCGTAGATGTCAGGGTCGTTGGTCTGTCCGGACGCGCCGTAGACGAGTCCGAAGCGGGACAGTTCGAGGCCGGAATCCTGGAGAAATTCGACGTTGGAGCGGACGCCTGCGGTGACGACGAAGAAGTCGCAGGGGATGACGGTGCCGTCGCTGAGGACGACAGCGGTGATCTCGTGCTTGTCATTGATCCTGACTTCGTTGACGCCGACGCCGTAATGCTGTTCTACGCCGCGGGCATTAAAGGCGTCGATGTAGGCCCTGGCTGCTTCGGGATCGAGCTGTTTGTTGAGAAGCCAGCCGGCAAAGTCGCAGAGGACAACTTTGACGCCGAGCTCGAGGAAGCCGGTGGCGCAGTCGATGCCGACCAGACCGGAGCCAAGGACGACTATGTTCTTTTTAGTCTTTGCAACTTCTTTGAGGACTTCGATGTCGTCGATGTTGCGGAAGCCGATCATGTTGGGGGAGCCCAGCATGTTTTTGATCGGGGGGAAGAAGGTGTGGGAGCCGGTGGCGATGAGGAGCTTGTCATAGCTCTCACGGGTGCCGTCGTCAAGGATGACTTCCTTTGCCGCTCTGTCGAGGCCGACTGCCTCGATGCCCTTTTTCCAGTTGACTCTGTAAAGAGTCTCGAAGTCTTTTTCTACGAAGCGGAGGCGCTCGATGGAGCGCTTTCCGGCCAGGTATTCGTGCAGGATGCAGCGGGAATATATATCTTTGTCTTTGGAGATCAGGACGATCTCGGCGTCTTTATCGTATTTGCGCAGTTCGCGTATTCCGTTGACGCCCGCTGCGGAGGATCCGATAACCACAAATTTTTTCATTCGTTAACCTCCTCCAGTGTGATGGCGTGCATGGGACATTTTTCCACGCACATGGGATTGGCGGTCTTGCCGTCCGGACTTCTGTGGACACACATGTTGCACTTCATGATCTCGCGGAAGTGGATGCTGTCGGGTTTCAGGATGCCGAAGGGGCAGGACATCACGCACATGTAGCAGCTTGCACACTGCGCAGGACATCACGCACATGTAGCAGCTTGCACACTGCTCTTTGTCGTAGGTGACGTAGCCGGTCACAGGATCTTTTTTCATGGCGCCTGTCATGCAGGTGTAAGTGCACTCGGGGTGGTTGCAGTGCCGGCAGAAAATGGGCGCCGGTCTGGTCTCGCTGTCGATGACGACTCGGTTTCTCGCATCACCGCTCTCGGTCTCGTGGCTGACCACGCAGGCGGTCACGCAGGTAAGACATCCGATGCAGCGGCTGCGGTCGATTTTTATTCTATACATTTATCGCAGGCCTCCTCTTTTTTTCTATCGGTCCTCTCAGACTTTCCCGAAGGAGTCCGTTCAGACCTTGTCGAAACAGTCCGTTCAAACCTTCTCAAAACGGCAGGTTGCGCCCTTGTAGTTGGGCTCTTTGGAGTACTTGTCGTAGCTGGAAGGTGTCAGCTTGTTGCACTCAATGTAGTGGATAGGCGCATAGAGCTGGTCGTAGGGAACGTTGTCGGTGATCTTGACATGGAAGACAGCATTTTCTCCGTTGACGGAGTAGACGCGGACCTGATCCATCTCGTGGATGTCGTTCTCTTTGGCCATCTTCGTGTTCATATAGAGGTATGCCTTCTTGAGGGATACGTCTTCGACGAACTTGACTTCCTTAGTGCGGCTCTGGGTGTGCCACTGTCCGACGGTTCCGCGGCCGGTGTTGTAGATGAGCGGGAACTCTTCCGTCTGGACATAGGGGTTGGAAAGAGGTTCTTCAAAAAGGAAATTGGCCTTTCCGTTGGGCGTAAAGAAGACGCCGTCCTCGTAGAGTCTGCGCTCGTCTGCGGCAAATTCCTCCTCGCGGCCCTCAGGATAAGGCCACTGGCGGCCATGCGTGCCGGGAAGCTCGTCCCACTTGACACCGGAGAAATCGCAGGGTTTGCCTCTGGAAATTTCGCGCAGGAGGTTGAAGCACATCTCGGGGGTCTCCCATCGCTCGATGGCGCTGCCCATGCCCAGGGCTTTGGCTACGCCGAGAATGCACTCGTAATCGGAGATCTCGTTCTCGCCGCGGGGCAGGACAGGACGCATGGCGGACATGCGGCGCTCCAGGTTGATGTACTGGCCGGCTTTCTTGATGCCGGGAACGACAGGGAAATATACAGTCATGTCCTCAGCACTCTCGATATTGTCATAAATATCCTGTACGACAAAGAGTTCGAGCTTTTTGGTCGCCGCCGCAAAGGTCTCATTGTTGGTCCAGCTGTGGCGGGGATTGGTGCAAAGGATCCACAGGCCCTTGATCTCGCCCTCGTTGATGCCCTCGATAATCTTGTTGTAGGGGATCGTTGGCTTTTTGGCCATAAGGTCGGGATCGATGCCGATGATATCGGCAAGGCGTTTGCTCTCCGCCTGGTCCGTGAAGTCGCCGCCGCCGAACAGGCAGGTGGTGTTGGAGAAGAGACGGGATCCCATGGCATTGCACTGTCCGGTGATGGAGTTGCCGCCGGTGCCGGGCTTGCCGATGTTGCCGGTCATGAGGGCCAGGTTCATGATAGCGCGGGCAGTCGTGACTGCCTCGTAACCCTGGTTGACGCCCATGGTCCACCAGAAGGACACGGCCTTGCCGGTGTGGATCATTTTCGCCAGTTCCATGATGCGGTCTTCACTGATGCCGGTCACTTCGGCGCCGCGGGATACCGGGAATCCCTTCACGAACTCCTTGAATTCGTCAAACTTGTTGGTGTGTGCTTCGATGAATTCGTGGTCGATCCAGTCGTTTTCGATCAGGATGTTGGCCAGGGTGTACATGAGGGTCAGGTCGGAACGAGGACGAATCTCATAATGGTAGTCCGCGTTCATGGCTGTCTCGGATCTGCGGGGATCAATGACTATGATCTTGTGTCCGGGCACCTGGTTCTGGCGCACGCGGCCCCAGATGATAGGATGGGCGACGACCGGGTTGGAGCCGATGAAGATCAGGGTGTCGGAGAGCTCCAGATCCTTTAATGTGTATCCGGGAGCGTCATAACCCAGTGTTCCCTTATGAGCGACTGCTGCGGAGGCCATGCACAGACGAGTGTTTCCGTCAACATTGGTCTGCAGGTAGTTGCGCATGACATGTCCGAAGATGGCAAACTCCTCCAGGGTAAGCTGGCCGGTACTGATGCCGGCGACGCTCTCTCTGCCGTATTTTGACTGCAGTTCTTTGATCTTGTCCGCAACATGTTTGAAAGCTTGGTCCCAGCCGACTTCCTTCATGGAACCGTCCTCCTGACGGATCTTGGGAAGCGCACCGGGTTTTACCGTGGTCTGCTGTTTGCTGAGCGAAAGACCCTTGATGCAGCTGAAGCCGTCATTGACGGGATAGCCTTTCGTCGGCACTGTGCGAACGATACGTCCGTCCTCCACATAGAAGTCGAGATTACAGTCGATCGCGCAGAAATTGCAGGTCGATTGTACTTTTTGCATATGCTCCTTCCTTTCTTTTGGACCTTTTCGAATACATACAAATAACGCATTAAAAATTGCGGATTTATTGATGATTCGTCAGTTTATAAAACCTAACCGCATATATCTCCGCATTTATTGTGTAATTTTACTATATATATCGAAAGCCAGTTGTTGCGTGTGCAACGATTTCAGAAATGATTTTTTTGTATAATGGTTATAATTTGGCTCCAAAAGCTCCAAAAGAGTTTTAGAAGTTTCAGAAAGGACCCTGTCATGCCGAAAGCACATATTACAGATATATCCCAGCTCCCTGTCTTTGATGAAATCAGCCCGGCGGACTGCACACTGCTCTTCGACTGTCTGGGCTGCCGGATTCGGGAATATAAAAAAGACCGTCTCATCCGGCTTGAAAGAGAACTGGCCGGAAACGTCGGAACTGTCATCGAGGGCAGCGTAAATATATACAAACAGGACATCTGGGGCAACCGCACCCTAGTCTCTTATATGCAGGCAGGGGATGTTTTCGGAGAGGCCTTTTCTTTCAGTGAGATTACACCGGAGCGCGAGGGCGTCTTCTATATCACAGCCTCTCCCTCCCTGATCCTCTTCCTGCCCGCGAGCCGGATCCTGCATCCCTGCAAGAATTCCTGCCCTTTCCACTATCAGCTGTCAAAGAACATGTTTTCCATGATCAGCGCCAAAAACCGCAGGCTGATGGAACGGATCGAAGTCTCATCCCAGAGATCCGTGCGGGAAAAAATCCTCGCCTATCTGTCCATGGAGGCACAGCGACAGGGAAGCTCCTCCTTCCGCCTGCCCCTGCGGCGCACGGAAATGGCAGAATATCTTTGCATCAACCGCAGCGCCATGTCCCGGGAACTGGCTGCCCTGAGAAATGAAGGTGTGATCGATTTTGACAGGGATTATTTCACCTTGAGAATTGCGGAGCCGGAGGAATGATGATAATCGCGGGAAGATAATATCCTGCAGCCGGCTCATATAAACTCCTGAGTTACTATTCACGGTGCAATGATAGTAAGTTAGGTTGGCCAGAGCTATAAGATCATGTGAGATATGGTGTTTCTGCCGTCTGAAGCAAGTGCAAATAATCTATTGAAGTGATCTAAAGGTCTATGCCGCCGGTCAGATTTTTGACCGCCGGTATTTTTATATTGAAAGACGCTTTTCAGGCTGATAGTGTGGAATCAGAAAAACAGATAAGAACGGAGATGAAAGAAAAATCGTGTTTGCGATCAGGAAGAATAACAAGGCAAATACGAACCCGGAGAGAAGGTGATTATGGCGGATCAATACAGAATGAGTGCTGTAATTCTGTGCGGAGGTAAAAGCCGCCGCATGGGTACAGACAAGGCAATGCTCACAGCAGAAGGCAAACCGAATGCGGTTCGCCTTCTTCACGCGCTGTCCGGAGAAGACTCACCGTTCACGGAGGTCTGGCTTTCAATCGGAACCGGTGAGAGCTATCCTGCGATCCATGCACTGAAAGTCTCTGACAGGTTTCCCGGATGCGGTCCCATGGGAGGCCTGGAGGCCTCGCTGTCGGTCTGCAGGGAGGAATATATGTTCGTGACGCCGGTGGATACACCCTTCGCCGATGCACAGATGGCACGCGAGCTCATGACTTATATGGCGGATGCTTCGCGGCAGCGGGACGCAGTGCTTGTCGTTGACGGGGACGGCAGGCTCCAGACACTTCTGGGGATTTATCACAAGAGGGTTCTGCCCTCACTTACACAGAGGCTTGCGGACGGCCGGAAGGAGAAGCTGCGGATGCGCGATTTTCTGCGTGAGCTGGATGTGGTCTATGTGAATGCGCAGGAGCTCACGGACGGCGTAAGAAAGAGCACGAGCTGCAATACGCCTCAGGAGTGGCAGCAGCTTATAGAACAGGAGTCCTTCAGACGCGGCACAGGACCGGTCACAGTCTCGGTGACAGGCTGGTCCGGTTCCGGTAAGACGACATGGCTCGAAAAGCTTCTGCCGGAGTTGTCAGCGAGAGGGATCCGCACAGCGGTGGTCAAACATGATGCCCATGATTTTCAGGTTGACCGGGAGGGTAAAGATACCTGGCGAATGGCACAGGCCGGCGCTGCCGTCACTGGAATTGTTTCCGGATACAAAGCGGCGCTTATGGAATACAGGCCTGTGGCACTGGAAAGATTCATCGGCAAAATAGAGAACGTGGACCTGGTCATTCTGGAGGGAGGGGTTTCGCCCGATTCGTGTCTGGCAGTGATCAGTGACGATCCGGTCGGAGACGGATGTGATGCCGTATTCTCTTTTGAACAGATCAGGGAGGCAGCGGATCATATTGTGAAGTATCTTGCTTCACATTGAGGCGGCCTGCTTTGCGAACCTTGTACCGCTGCTGAGTTAAAAAGGAGGAAAACAGGAGAATGAGCAGAAGAACAGGAGCGCTCCCTATTGAGCAGGCACTGGAAACCGCATTGCAGTACTGTTATGTGACGGAACCGGAGACTTGCTCTATAGGTGATTGTGCAGATAGGGTTCTGGCAGAGGATATGCGTGCAGCCATCAGCAGCCCTCCGTTTCGAAGATCGGCGATGGACGGATTTGCGGTGCGAAGCGAGGACCTTTGCGGAGCTTCCGGACAGAAGCCGGTTGTTCTGACCGTGCTGGGATGCAATGACGCCGGCCCACCGGCTGTTCATCATATTGGAAAAGGGGAGACGGCACAGATCATGACCGGAGGCGTCCTGCCGGAGGAGGCGGATGCCGTCGTGAAGCAGGAGATCGTTGAGTTTCGAGGGCAGGATACAGCAGTGTTTTCTGCGCCGGCAAAGCCTGGTGATTGCTTCAGCCCGATCGGAGAGGACCTGCAGGAAGGGGAGATCCTGGCTCATGCGGGAGAAACAGTGGATGCCTCTGCATTGGCGGCGGGCGCAGCAGCCGGACTATCGATGCTGCCCGTAAGGAAACAGGTCCGTTCGGCCGTGATCTGTACCGGCGATGAGCTCACTCTCCCCGGGCAGCCGCTGGGAGAAGGAAAGATCTACGGGTCCAGTCATCTATACCTTATGACCCGGCTTCGGCAGTGTGGATGTGCTGACGCAAAAGCATATTTTACCGGCGACGACCCATCCGGGATCGCAAAGATGATCCGGGGGCAGATCGAAGAGGGGGTACAGCTGATCGTCACGACCGGCGGTGTCTCGGTCGGAAGAAAGGATTATCTCCCGGCAGTGATCGATATGATCGGCGGTGAGATCCTATTTCACGGGATCGACGTCAAACCGGGAATGCCGTCCATGCTGTCAAAAGCCGGAGAGACGCTTATTTTGTCTCTGTCCGGCAATCCCTATTCCTGTGCCTGCATCTTCGAACTGATCGGCAGACCAATGGTCGCCGCCATGCTGGGAAAACAATGCGTCCTGGAGAAAGTGCTGCAGATTCCTTCCGCGGATTCCTACAATAAGAGAAGTCCGGTCCGCAGGATCCTCAGAGGCCGCTTTGACGGCGTGTGTGTACACTTTTCGAGCCGGCAGCGCAACGGACAGATGGCAGCCGGGATCGGCTGCAACTGCCTGATCGATATCCCGGCCGGTAATGAAGGAATCAGGGAGGGAGATAACGTCCGGGTTATTTTGATAGATAATTAGTTGTGAAGATTTTATCGTAATGATATTATAGTTTTAGTGTGCAGCACTTTGTATTACAACGTCGGGTGTCCGGCACACTGCATAAAAACAATCTCCGAGCAAAGCAGCCTAACAGCATGTGCTCATGGCTGCGCGCCGCCGGAATGCCTTTCAGGGCAGTTCCACAGGGCCGCACGGAAAACTGTGCGACCTTCCGTTTTTTGAAAAGGAGGATTCATGAAAATTCTTAAGACGACCGAGGCCGTCGGTGAGATGCTGTGTCACGATATCACACAGATCATACCGGGGGTCTGTAAAGGTCCGGCATTTCGCAAAGGCCATA
>CADCIU010000102.1 GCA_902801585.1 uncultured Lachnospiraceae bacterium
CCTTCTTTTAGGAATATATTCAGGGTTGCATTTCTGTTAAGTTGTCATATATTCGATTGTTATGGGATTTCGGATGCCTGGCTGGCAGGTCATCCGCTGCCGTTTCTTTTTCATCGGCAACTTCTATATCATATCTCAGAACCAGAAGTTTGTCAACAAGTTTTTTCAAAGATTTGCGAAATATTTTTAAGCCATCTTTACGATATTATTAAGCTTTTATTTCGCTTTCTCAGCGGCGAATATTATAATAGCACCCCTCTCATGGTTTTGCAAGCACTATTTTCAATTATTTTGGTTTTTTTAGCAAGTTTCTTCAGGTTGGGCTATAGACACCTTTTCTTGTGAAACTGCACCCATGCTGTTTTGTCAATGACCGCGAAAATGGCAAATCTGCGATGGTTTTTTCACCATGTTGGGCTGGACTGATTACTTCAGAACAAGTTGCATACATAAGCAGGATCCGTTCTGCCCTGCTATGTATGCAAGTTGTCGCTAATAAGGATTTCCGGCCCAACGCATCCCGGTTTTTCTACTATTTTAAACTATTATGAGATAAGGCTCGGGAATCCATGGGTGCAGCTTCTTCGAAAGCAGTTCTCTCAGCCCAACCAACTCCTCCAACGCAGCCAAGATTCAAAACACCTCTCAGCCAAGCCAATCCAATTCCTCCAGCCCCCCAAAAAAGAGCGCTCCGTAAAGCCCTGACAGGACTAAACGCAGCGCAATGATCAGATACAGTTCATAGCGGCGCATGACGCAGCGCCGCATACTGCTCAGGACATCATCACGAAGTATCTGAGCAGTGCGTCCGCCAGATACAGCGTGATCGCCCCCTCTATGAATCCTCCGAAGACACCCAGGATATTATCCACACGGCGTATGACCGGGAGCCTCGCGAATATATGGATCGAGCTGAACAGAATATGAAATACACCGTACGTCGTGGCGACGACAACGAGCAGCATCGCGCCGACGAGCACCGATGAGATGTCTCCTTTGGTATACCGGCCGGCAATACTTGATGCGATCCGGAATATGATGAATGCACAGATGAGGGTCAGGATACAGTTCAGTTCTTCGACCAGCCCCTTCTCCGCTCCTTTTTTGACACAGTATCCCAAGATCAGAATCCCCGCTATAACGAGAACCCAAAATGCCGTACTCATAGCTGTGTCCTCCTCTTATCGCAATATAACAGCGTCGATCTCATTCTCTGATACCGCGGTCAATCCGCCGATGCCTTCAGAAGGGATCAGTTGTTTGACCATTCTGTCGAAACCGCCGTTAAAGATTTCCCGGCCTTCCAGCGTAAAGATCTGCATGGACTGTTCATTATTGATATATACCCGGTTTCCGACGATCTGAATATCGTTAAAAGCCATGGTGAAGCCTACCGATCCCTCTTTTTTGCCGTTCTTTCCGAAAATGTCGAGCCTGTACAGGTTCTCCCGCGTCAGGTCGGTAAACAGAAGTCCGATATATTTCTTGCCGGCAAAGATTCCCTGCAGATTTTCCGTCAGCATGTTGTTGATGCTGTTCTGGGGCTCTGTGCGGCTGGTATCGAAGACGACAAATCTTGCATCCGAGGCCGCGGCACAGACATCGTTTCCCATGAACCGGACATAGGGGAACACTTCATCTTTGTACTCAAAATTTCCCACCAAATGCTGAGGATAGTCTTTTCCGGCTTTTCCGAAGTCATAGAAGCTCAGGCACGACGTCGCGGACGAGTCCTTGAGCATAAAGCTTGAAATACAGACCAGCGTGCCGTCAGGCGAGACAGCGACGTCCATAGGATACCCGTTTTCCTCCATCGACCTCACGAAATACGCGATCTCCTTGCCTTTTTTGGAATACAGCCGTATCCATGTCGTCTTGTTGTCGTCCAGAACAGCGGCAACTTCTCCGCATTCCGACGCCGCGATCTTGTGGATCGGAAGGCCGGTGCTGATGGTGCACATCTGCTTATCCGTATTCATCACGTAAATCGTTCTTCCGCCGTAATCCGCGATCGCGGCCACATCGCCGCTAATACTGATCATGGGCTGATCCATCTCATACGTGATGCTCCACTTCACTTTTCCGTCCGCATTGGCGCACGTCGCGCCGTTTGGCCCGTACTGGAGCACGTGCCCGTTAAAATTCGTGTACTGTGCGCCTTCCTCCGAGATGAATTCCCTGATCACTCTGATCTCGGCTCTGTAATAATGCCTGTTGGGCCAAAAGACCGCGAACAGTATGATCGCAGCGCCCACCAGTACCGCCGCAAGTATGCGCAGCGATTTCCTTCTCCACCTGTGCTGCCGGATCAGCTCCTTGTAATCTGTTCCGTCATTGACATCAGGATCCCTTTCCTCCCGATGAACACGGAATTTGTGCACTTTGGCGCGGGGCCGGGATGTCCGTTCCGCTTCACCGTTCGGATCCGCTCCCTTCTCATCCTTCCCCTTCCCGGATTTCGCAGAATCTTTTGCAGTATTTCTTCCCATTAAGAGGCTGTCGTCCGGCATCCTCTTCGTCTTTCCGTCCGGAACGCTCTCCCTGCTGCGGCTGCCTGCCGGTACTTCTGTCTTGTCTTCTGCCCGTTCTTTAGTTGTTTCTTCCGTTTTCATTTCTCCGGGCGGTTCCGGGAACTGTTCCATTTTTGCCATGAATTCCTCATTTATCTGCACGCAGGAAACCGATAGATTGTTGTCGACTCATACTCCCTGCCCGGTCCGAAGATCGAAGAAGGGAAGTTGTTATGATGAACGTTGTCCGGAAAGAACTGTGTCTCCAGTGCAACGCCGCTGTTGGATCCGTACGTGATGCCGTTCTTGCCGCCCTCTGCGGTCATGCCGTTGGCCGTATAGACCTGTATTCCGGGAACGGTCGTATAAACTTCCATGACTCGCCCGCTCCTTTGCTCATAGAGCTCAGCCGCTTTCAGGAGCTCATCATCCCCTTTATAGCCGTCGATCACGAAGTTGTGGTCGTAACCGCCGCAGAAGCGCATCTGTTCCTCGGGGGAGTCAATATCCCTGCCGATCGCTTTGGCCTGTGTAAAATCAAGCGCCGTTCCCTTGACCGGGACGATCTCCCCTGTGGGGATCAGGTCTTTCCCGACCTTTGTGGTATAACTGCAGTTGAGCTTAAGGACGTGATCTCTGATGGACCCGCTGTCTTCTCCTGCAAGGTTAAAATAGGAATGGTTCGTAAGGTTGATCACCGTCTTCTTGTCTGATGAAGCCGCATAGTCAATACGCAGCTCCTCGTTTGTAAGACTGTATTTCACAGAGAAGATCCTGTTGCCCGGAAAGCCGGCGTCACCGTCCGGAAGTCCCAGTGTAAAGGTGACACTGTTCTCACCGACCACAGAATTAAAGAGCCTCTTGTAGAACATCATGTCGGAATGGAGGTTGTTCGCGCCCTCATTGACGGGAAGCTCGTATTCCTCTCCGTCGATCGTAAAAGCCGCTCCCGCGATCCGGTTGGCATTAGGGCCTACTGTTGCTCCGAAACAGGGAGGATTCACGAGATAGTGCTCCACATCGTCATAACCGAGAACAATATCACTCATATATCCGTTCCTGTCCGGTGTCTCGAGGCTGATCAGGACGGCTCCCAGATCCGTGACCTTCGCACACAGACGCTCTGTGCGGATCGTATAGACTGAGACTTCTCTGTTGTCCGGAAGATTTCCGAAATATGCCTTCACTACGCTCATACCATTACCTCCTTTAAAGCTCCGTCCTGCCCTCCAATGCTCTGAGCAGCGTCACTTCGTCTATATACTCCAAGTCTCCGCCGACCGGAACGCCGCTGGCGATTCTGGTCACTTTGATCCCCGTCGGCTTGATCAATTTGCTGATATACATTGCCGTCGTCTCGCCTTCCAGGCTCGAATTGGTCGCAATAATGACCTCACTGACTTCCTCATCCTTCAGCCTTGTGATGAGCTCTTTGAGTCTGATGTCTCCCGGACCGATCCCGAGCATAGGCGAGATCGCGCCGTGCAGAACATGGTACACGCCCTTGTATTTGCCGGTCTTCTCATAAGCGGCCAGATCCCTGGAGTTCTCGACTACCATGATCGTACCGTGATCCCGGGACGAATTGCCGCAGATGGGACAGATCTCCTCGTCCGTGAGATTTTGACATACTTTGCAGTAAGTGACGTGCTCCTTGGCGGTGACGATCGTTTCCGCCAGATGCTTCACTCTGGCAGGCGACATCCCGATTATATAAAAAGCAAGGCGCTGTGCCGACTTGTTTCCAATTCCGGGCAGCGCCGCAAGCTCTTCGATTAGTTTATTGATATATCCGCTGTAAAGGTCCACGTATTAAAAACCGCCCATTCCGCCGAACAGCTTCTCACTCTCGGCATCCACCTGCTTCATCGCCTCGTTGATTGCTACGATGATCATGTCCTGCAGCATCTCTACATCGTCGGGATCCACAGCATCGGGAGAGATCGTCAG
>CADCIU010000103.1:0-4384 GCA_902801585.1 uncultured Lachnospiraceae bacterium
GGATTGTTACAAAAATATCAGGACAAAATACAGATTTTGTGCAGGAATGTGACCTCGAAAGGATGAATAATGGTCTTCATTTTGTGCAATATTGATTAAACTTAAAAAATAATGCAATTGTTTTTGTGCATTATTCGGATTATAATCCCATCTTTGACAGCTAAAAAGCGGAGAGAGCTGATAAATAAAGGCTTTCTCCGCTTTTTAAATTGTCCAAAACGTAGCTATATATTATTACTTTTTCTTGGTTTTCCGTATTACTCTTTTCATGCTGATATCCGTCAGGATCTCATAATCCGTTCGAAAACCTGCCATCTCATGAAGCCTGTCGGTAAGGTCTGTCCTGGTATAGGCAGGCAGATATCCCTGCTTTTCACCCGGCCGGTACATGTTCATTGATCTCAGTGTGCGGATAATCTCCTCGCATGTATAGTCTTCTCCCAGCTTTTTCTCAAGGATCCGGTAGATGACCATCGAAATAAAACAGGTAAGGAAATGGGCTTTGATCCGGTCCTCCCTCCTGAGATAGACCGGCCTTGCCCGGAACTCTGTTTTCATGATGCGGAAGCATTCCTCGATCTGCCAGCGTTTTTTATTGACCCGTATGATCTCCCGGACATCCATATCATCTATGTTGGTACAGACTGCATAGAATCCGTCGTACTGCTCTTCAGCAGCGATCACGCTCTCATCAAGATAAGGTACCTCGCGGGAACAGACTTCGCCTTCATCCGTGACGGTATCCCTGCCAATGAAGCGGTGCGGATCATTCTGATTCTTTTTGCGCTGTTTGTAGCGTCCTGTTCGGATCAGTTCCTGTGCCCTTTCTATCTGTCCCTGCCGGATCCTGCGCTGGTACAGGAGATATTTCAGGGAGAAGGATATGATGAGATGCTGTTCCAGGGGTTTTGCGCCCTCACGGATCTTCCTGCCGGAAAGATCTTCTTTGATCCAGCGGTCCTTATAAAAGACCTTGTCCAGATCCTCTTCCTCATCAAGATCTCCGATGCTGTATGTCCTGCTGTCTCCGGGAAGACGCCATCCTTCCGGATCGAGCGCGTATTCCTTCAGGTATGCGGGGAGTGTCTTGACTGACTGTGTGGTGATAAATCCACGCACCAGTTCCCCGCCGACCGTTTTATCGTTGAACTTCCGGTTTGTTTTTGAAGATAGTCCTGCATCTGTACAGACAATGACCTTTTCCAATCCGTACTCTTTCAGGATCTTCTTTTCCAGAGGCTTCAGTGTCGGCTGTTCATTCCTGTTCCCCGGAAAGATATCGAAGGCCAGGGGGATCCCGTCATGGTCCATGAACATCCCCATACCAACGATCGGAAGGGGCTGGTGCTGCTTGCTCTTGCCGTATCTGCGCAGATCATCTGCCTGCTCCAGTTCAAAGTAATAATTGGTGCAGTCGTAGTAGAGGATATCCTGCCTGCGTTCAAAGACCTTCTGGCTGTTCTTATACAGCTCTGCCTGGATGAAATCATTCTCCTCCGCGAGCACAGAGAGGGCCCGGTAGATATCATGCAGCTGGAAAGAAGGCTGTTCGAGGAGCGAGCATGACTGCCTGAAAGAAGAGAGCTTCGATGAAGGGTACAGGATCCTGGTATAAAGGAGCCTTGAAAGTATCTCATTGAGATCGTATTCGAAATCATACCGGGACGTGATCTTCCGGCAGATCTTATCGAGGCCGAGGCTGTAATAGATACTCTGCAGAAAGAGATATCCGCTGTTAAATGAGTGCGCAGTGCCCTTATGGATGAGCTTCGAAGGAGACCTGCTTATGATAATGGATCTCTGCTCCTCGTATTCACGCCGGTTCAGTTCATTGACGTATTCCTGAGCCCATACATAGGGGTCTTTTCCGTTGGCCTTTGTCCGGACCTCATCAAGGTTCCCAAGTTTTTCTACTGTGACCGTTGTGACCGATCCGTTCTCTTTCCGGATAGATTTCTGGACATAGAAGGAAGCAGAATTTTTGGATCTGCTGACCGTGAGTTTCATGATGATGTACCTCCCACGGTTATATTATACCATATATAGCTACATATAGCTACATTAAATTGCATAAAACTTGACAAAAAAATAAGACTGGAGTCCAGTCTTTATAAGGGTTATCGCTTTATTTAGAGGTGTTGGTTTGATCAGTAGCTGTCAAACTTCCGTTTTGAATATTTTTGTTACAAGTCACTCCCCCACCAGATTCGACGTGTTTTTGAGCGTCGGAACGCTCAACAACCGGAGTTTTACGGCGTTCGGCGTTTCGCGAAGCGAAATTGGAATCGCCGGACGCAACGTTACCGTCACACCCTGGTCAGGGTGTGACGTAACATATTTTTAAAAGCTTTCGAATTGATATTTCCTTTTTCTAGTTATTCAGTTATAATTTATCTGTCGATTTATGCCCGGGCAGTCTGCAGGAGGACCTGCTTACCGGTCCGGAGATTACCGTGCATGACATGATGAACGGGATGCGTAAACGTCGTTATACTCGGGCTTTCGCGTAAATTGTGCGAAAAACGTCTTGTGTTTGAGGCGGGCCGGAGCTGTAACAAAGCGTCTTTTGGCAGAGCAGTTTACTGCCGGCCATTTGATTTTTGCGAATAAACCGCATCAGCGGTAATGAAAGGAGAACAACCTGAATATGAAGTCTTCTTATATGAATACGCATATGGGCAATATTTCTATTGATAATGAAGTTATTGCGCAGTATGCAGGCAGCGTTGCCAATGAGTGCTTCGGAATCGTCGGCATGGCCGGCGTGAATATGAAGGAAGGAATCGTCAATCTGCTCAAGAAAGACACCATGACGAAGGGCATTGACGTTACGCTCACCCCCAAGAACCGGCTGGTGATCGACTTTCACGTGATTGTCTCCTATGGCGTAAACATCAGAACCGTAGCGGATAACCTGATCGAGAGCGTACGCTACAAAGTGGAAGAGTTTACAGGTCTTGAGATCGAGAAGATCAATATCTACGTGGAAGGTGTCAGACTGATCGACTGATCTTGAATGGTCGGCAGTAGTTTGATCAAGAATTAGCAGGAGGAGTATGCGGTGAGCATGAATGATAACAAGCAGACGGAAAACAACCGGTCAATTGACGCAGCACGCCTGGTTGACCTGTTTCTTGCGGGTGCGGCCAATCTCGAGGCGGGGAAGGAATGGATCAATGAACTGAATGTATTTCCCGTTCCTGACGGAGATACCGGCACCAATATGACACTTACGATCAAGTCGGCTGTTGCGGAAGTCGAGAATCTGGATCAGAATGCACGTTCCATGCGCGATGTGTGCAAGGCGATCTCATCGGGATCCCTGCGCGGCGCGCGCGGCAATTCGGGCGTTATCCTTTCCCAGCTTCTGCGTGGATTCGGCAAGGTTGTCCGCGATGAGAACGAGATCACTGTTCCGCTGATGTCTGACGCCTTTGTCAGAGCGGTGGAAACTGCCTACAAGGCTGTCATGAAGCCCAAGGAAGGTACGATCCTGACCGTAGCACGCGGCATTTCCGACAAGGCAAAAGAACTGGCGGACCAGGGCGTTGAAGATTTCGATACCTTTATTCCCGAGGTGATCAAGTACGGTGATGAAGTCCTGGCCAAGACACCGGACCTTCTGCCCGTTCTCAAACAGGCAGGCGTTGTCGACAGCGGCGGACAGGGACTGATCCAGTTCCTCAAGGGCTGCTATGACGGATACCTGGGCAAGGAGATTGCTGCTGTGGCAGAACAGCCCGCAGAAAAAGCCGCTGCAGAGGCTCCCGCGGAGCCTGCAGAACCCGAGTTGAAGTATCTTTACAGCACTGCCTTCACCATCGTCCTGGACAAGGATTTCAACAAGGCGGCTGCAAAGAGCCTTCGCAAATATCTGGATTCCCTGGGTGATTCCGTGATCTGCGAGCAGGACGGCGGGAAGGTCGTCGTAGGGCTCCATACCAATGATCCCGGACTTGCGATCCAGAAGGGTATTCAGTACGGCCAGCTCAAGAGCCTGGTCGTCGAGAACATGAAGCTTGAGAAGGCCGGTTCCGCACAGGCGGCCTCCGAGGCGGACAATGCAGATTCCGCAGCCGCTGTGGAAACATCCCCTGCGGAAGTTGAGCCTGAGATGCCCCACAAGGACGTCGGTTTCATCACTGTCTCTGTCGGATCGGGCATTGAGGAGATCTTCCGCGGCCTGGGTGTCGACTATGTGATCTCCGGCGGCCAGACCATGAACCCCAGCACGGATGATATTCTGTGTGCTGTCGGTAAAGTCAACGCCGATACGATCTACGTTCTTCCCAACAACAAGAACATCGTCATGGCTGCAAAGCAGGCTGCCGAGCTCTCCAAGGACAAGAAGGTCATTGTGATTCCCACGTCCACGATTCCCCAG
>CADCIU010000103.1:4480-5192 GCA_902801585.1 uncultured Lachnospiraceae bacterium
CGGCATCGAGACCGTCAAGAGTGCGGAAGTCACCTATGCCGTCAGGGACACTGTTCTCGACGATGTTGAGATCCACAAGGACGACATGATGGGAATCGGTGATTCCGGAATTCTTGCAGTCGGAAAGGACCGCGACGAGACGGCACTGGCCGCTCTCGAGAAGATGGTAGGAGAAGAGACCGAGATCATCAGTGTCTATTACGGAGAGGATGTCAAAGAAGAAGAGGCGGAGAAGTTCCGCGAGAGCGTTCTTGCCAGGTTTGACTCCTGTGATGTCGAACTGCAGTACGGCGGCCAGCCGATCTATTACTGTATCCTCTCAGTCGAATGACAACAGAACGCGGACTGCATGGTGACAGAGATCGCTCATGCATCCGCGCTTTTTGTTCACCAGGGTAACGACATGAAGCTTACGGAACTGAAAGGCATCGGTCCTAAGACAGAAGAGCTGTTCGAACGGATCGGCGTACATTCCGCGGAAGAACTGATCCGCTATTATCCTGTGGGATATGATGTATTTCTCCCTCCCTGCTCACCCGGGGAGAATGACGACGGCAGAAAGCTTGCCGTGGAAGGCGTTTTAAGCGGCCGCCCCTCTGTCAGAAGGCACGGCCGTCTTGTTATCCTGACAGCACAGATAGCATGTCCGGAAGGGCCCGTCCGGCTGAACTGGTATAATGCGCTGTTTCTGCAGAAACAGCTTATGCCCGGC
>CADCIU010000104.1 GCA_902801585.1 uncultured Lachnospiraceae bacterium
TATGAGGACGAGAGCGGAAACCTCGTCGGATTTGAGGTCGAAGTCTCCGGCGCCGTGGCAGAAAAGCTCGGCGTCACGCCTGAATATGTGACCGGCGAGTGGGACGGACTTCTGGCAGGCGTACAGGCCGGCCGCTACGATGTCATGGCCAACGGCGTCGGCTACACGGACGAGAGAGCGCAGGCTTATTATTACAGTGATTTCTACGCCTTTAACAGAACGGTCCTGGTCGTTCGCGGCGACAATGAGGACATCAAATCCATGGAGGATCTGAAGGGAAAAACGACCTGCAACTCCGCCAACAGCACCTATCAGCTGCTCGCGGAAAAATACGGCGCCACCGTCAAGGACGTGGAGTCCCTGTCCGGCACGATCGATGAGCTCCTGGCGGGCCGCGTCGACGCGACGCTCAACGCGGAAGTCTCCATCAATGACTACATGAAGGAGCAGCCCGACGCGGATATCAAGATCGCCGCCTACGATCCCGACGTCGAGCAGGTCGGCATGATCATGCCTTACGGCGAGTCATCCGAATCTCTTCGCGCGGCGATCAATGCGGCGCTGGCTGAGCTCAGGGAAGACGGCACGCTGGCTGAGATCTCGAACAAGTATTTCGGAATGGATATTACGAAGAATCAATAAGGACTCTGTCAAATAGAAAGGGCTTCCGCACTGCGGAGGCCCTTTTTTGCTGTCCTGCTCTTCTTTTTGATCGCGTCCGGCGCTGCGTCTGTTCACCCCTTTACCTTCCGAATCCCCTTTCTTTTCACAAGATAGACCTTCTTAGAGATGTCCATCAGCGCCTGATCATTGTAGGAGTCCGTATAGAGGGCGTCGATCGGCCTGCCGCCATACAGTTCTTTGTACCGCTTCACCTTGTTGTCCTTGTAGTTGAGGTAAATGATCTTTCCGGTATCGGGATCGATCTTGGACGCGATGATGTGGTCCGTGCCGAGTCTCTCTTTGATCCCTTCGATCAGCACGTCCGGTCCCGCCGTGATGATGATATCTTCCGGCCTGATCCGCTTCAGGATCCGTGCGTCCAGCCTCCCGGCATGCGTGCGCCAGAAGCCCTCGATGATCGCCGGGATCTCGTCCTTGTTTCCCATTACGGATGAGCAGAAATCGTTGATGATGCTCTCCATTTCTTCCATGCCGATCAGGCAGAGTTTGTACTTGACCAGATTGGCAAAGATCGACGGCACGAATCGGATGATCTTATTGTTGTTCTTCATCATATAGAGCGCCAGATCGATCGAGCTCTCTCCGCGATAAATGGTATTGTCAAAATCAAAAACTTTCACGTCTTGCGAACCTCCGGGGTGTTGATAAATGACCTTTAAGGTAGACAATATGTAATGACCTCCGATTTGTAGGTTCGTGGATTTACCTGTATACTACGAGTCGGCAAAGACAAATGGTAACAGGGATTACCGCATACAAATGGAGGTCATTAAATGAATTATAGCACAGTATACGTAGGAATCGATGCACACAAAAACTCTTTTTCTCTCTGCTGTTACACGAATGAAAAGGAAAAAGCGGAGTATCCTCAGAAAGTTGATGGCCATTACAGCAAAGTCATCAACTACATTGAGTCCATGCGTTTTCATTATGGAGACGATGCTCTGTTCATATGCGGTTATGAGGCTGGTTGTCTTGGATTCACGCTGTACCATCAGCTGACAGATCATCATGTAACATGCGTCATCCTCGCTCCAACCACCATGCTTCAGCAGAAGGGCCGGAAAAGGATCAAAACTGATAAGCGTGACGCAGCACTTATTGCCAGATGTCTGGCTCATCATGACTACTCGTCGGTTCACATCCCGACAGAACAGGATGAGCAGACCAAGGATTTCATACGCATGAGGGACGACCATAAGCTCGCCCTAAAGAAGGTAAAACAACAAATCCTCGCTTTCTGCCTGCGGCACAACTACAGGTTTGACGGTACAAAGAAATACTGGACACAAGCTCACCTGAAATGGCTCAGAGAGCTGGCTCCGAATGGATTGTATGCCGAGATCCTCAAAGAATATCTCCTGACTTACAATACTCTCACTGATAAAGTGGAGCGGCTTGATAAGCGCATTGAAGAGCTTGCCTCAGATGACGCATACAAGGAGAATGTCAGCAAACTTTCCTGTTTCATTGGCGTCAAGACCGTAACAGCAATGGCTGTCCTCACAGAGGTAGGTGACTTCGAACGCTTTTCTTCTGCCCGGCACTTTGCTTCATACATCGGACTTACACCAGGCGAGAATTCGAGTGGTGATGACCGGAACCGGCTGGGGATCACTAAAGCAGGGAACAGGCATGTCCGCTCCCTGCTCGTAGAAGCAGCCCAATGCTATGGAAGGGGAAAGTCTACCTATAAATCAAAAGCCCTGAGGGAGCGTCAGGAAGGAAATCCCCCGGAGGTCATCGACTACGCCGATAAAGCGAACGAACGCCTGCGGCGGCGGTATTATCGGATGGTGCTCAAAAACAATAAAAAGAGTAATGTAGCGAAGACAGCTGTTGCACGGGAACTGGCATGCTTCATGTGGGGTATGGTCACCGGAAATATTTGAAGAAATATCACATCATGCTGCCGGCGTCAAGGCCGGGCCGCCTGCGGCGGTGCTCCGCAGCCATGACACTGTCACCACGATGTGATGGCAGGTATCCAAGCCGCTATAAGCCGGCTTACGCCGTCATAAACGGCATGTAACAACTGACACCGGAGACACCTTGAAAGAGCTTTGGACTGTTCAAGGTTCGAGCTATCTACGATGAAACTATGTTGGCGCTTTTGCGATCCACGCTGGTAGACGGTAGAGCTCACGGCGGACCATTGACCTGTTGGTAAGGAGAGATCTCCGAATCCACGTATATCAGAGTGGTCAAAGCCGGGAACTGATACCCCAGAGCTCTTTCATGCTGTCTCCGGAAATAGCATAAGTTTGTGATGATTTTTGTTACTTGTCCTCTTGACATAGGTCATTACATATCAGTTTCTCTGCAGAGGTAGTTTCTCCGTTGAACAGGAAATTGCCACCGCTCGTCAATTGTGCTACTCTTATCTTAGCAAGTCATATTTCAATTCTTTGCGGTACCTGCCGCATCAGGTGGTATTCTCCACAGAAATTCCTTGCTCGCAACATTATATTGAGCAGGGTTCGGAGGTACCGGAAGAAGACGCGTCTTGCGCGGTTTCCAAAGATGCGCGCCTCGTTATGCGAGCATCTTTTGCATACTTCAGTTCCTGCTCTGCCATCATTACAGACAGCTTGGGAGGAACGTGTATGGCAAAAAAGTATGAGGAACTGACATTTAACGACGATTTTATGTTCTGCAAGATTCTGGAGCAGAAACCGGCTTTATGCCGGGAGCTTTTGGAACTGGTGCTGGATCGCAAGGTCGGGGAACTGGTCGGTGTGAATCCACAGAAGCCTATTGAGATCACGGCAAACGGGAAGGGCGTGCGTTTTGATGTGTATGCCGAGGGGAGCGACAGTATAATCTACGACATCGAGATGCAGAACGCCAGTACAGATTCTATCGCCAAGAGGAGCCGCTATTCTCAGGGAATGATCGACCTGAACCTTATTAAACGCGGCGCTCACTACAGCGATCTGAACCGAAGCTACGTGATCTACATCTGCCGGTTCAATCTTTTCGAAGAGATCGGCCGACACAAATACAGTTTTCTGAACCTGTGCCAGGAAGATCCGCGGATTGAGCTGGGAGACGAAACGGAGAAGATATTCCTGTGTGCAAAGGGGACAGTAAACGACGTTTCAGAGAAACTGCAGGCATTTCTGAACTATATCGCTTCAGGCACGCCCAGCGATGGCTTCACGAATGAACTGGAAAATGAAGTTCAGAAAGCCCGCGATCACATCCAATGGAGGACTGAGTATATGACATTTCTGGAACAGCTTGAAAGAGAACGAAATGAGGGGCGGGAAGAAGGCCGAAAAGAAGGCCTGGAAGAAGGCCGTGCTGAAGAACGTGTCAACACAGAGCGCGAGAGGGAACGGGCTGACGCCGCAGAGAATCGGGCCGAAGCCGCAGAGGACCGTGCCGAAGCCGCGGAGGACCGTGCTAATGGGCTTGAAAAAGAAGTTTTGGAACTAAGAAAGCAGCTTGAATCACTAATACATAAATAATTCAAACTAAAACCAGGCCGAGCAGATACAGTGTTGTTAACTGCATTTGCTCGGCCTTTATTGTAAGCGGAGGAGTGTTGCCACGGTCTTCAGTGTCCTTATAACCAAGGGCGCGAAGCGCCGCATTTTTGTGGCAATTTGTCAAGTGTTTATATTAAAAAAA
>CADCIU010000105.1 GCA_902801585.1 uncultured Lachnospiraceae bacterium
AACAGGAGGACAGTAAAATGGCAAAAACACTGATCGCATTCTTTTCAAGAGCAGATGAGAACTATTTTGGCGGCGCGATGCGCTATGTAAAGGTAGGCAACACCGAAATCGTAGCGGGAATCATAAAGGACCTGATCCCGGCGGATTCATTCAAGATTGAGATGAAAAATCCCTACTCTCCCGTTTACATGACCTGTATCGAAGAAGCCAAGAAGGACCTTCGGGCAAAAGCCCGTCCGGAACTCGTGAGCGTGCCTGAGAGCATCGACGAGTACGACACAGTGATCCTGGCTTACCCGAACTACTGGGGAACGATGCCGATGGCTGTCTACACCTTCCTGGAGAGCTTCGATTTCTCCGGCAAGACTATCCTTCCGCTGTGCACCAACGAAGGAAGCGGCATGGGCTCAAGCGAGCGCGAGATCAAGAAGACCTGCCCCGGTGCAGATGTTAAGAAGGGCCTGCCCATCACCGGCAGCGCAGCTGCAAGTTCCAAGAGCAGCGTGGAGCGCTGGCTGAAGGCAAATGGGCTGATCTGAGAAAAACGTAAAGGGACCTCTGAACGCAAAAAGGGACCTCTGGGGTAGTTTGTAGACACTATTCTGCCGAACACGAGAACATGCCTGTGGAGATCTCCTCTGACGGCACGGCAGTACTAACCGGGCAGTCCTATGTTGCGGCAGCTGTCTTCGGCGGCGGAAGGTCCAACTGGCGCCTGCAGCAGAAATGCAGCTTTAAGAAAGTTGACGGCGCTTGGAAAATCACCCGAAGTGTCGCAAGTACGTATTGACAACTAAAGAGCGACCTCTGGGGTAGTTTGTGAACAGATATAGAATAATCCACATCTGGGGACAAACTACCCCAGAGGTCAATTACCCACAATAAAGGAGCTAATTATGAAAAAAGAGGCTATGATCGTTACAGGCGCGGGACAAATAGGCATGGCACTTGCCCGCAGGATTGGGTTTGGGAAAAAGATTGTTCTTGGAGACAAGAGCCTGAAGAATGCAGAGACCATCGCGGAAATCATGAACAACGCTGGATATGATGTAGTTCCCTTCTCGATGGATCTCTCTTCCAGAGAGGATATTCTGGCTATCATTGCCAAAGCACAAGAATACGGAGAAATCAAATATCTAATTAATGCGGCTGGTGTATCGCCTTCTCAGGCTCCTATTGAAGCAATCCTGAAGGTAGATCTCTACGGTACAGCTGTCCTTTTGGAAGAGGTCGGAAAGGTCATCGCCGAAGGCGGCGCAGGTGTGACGATCTCAAGTCAGTCCGGCTGGCGCATGCCTCAGCTGACCCCGGAAGAAGACCGTCAGCTTGCCATGACGCCGACAGAGGAACTGCTGAGTCTCCCTCTCCTGCAGCCTGAAAACATCAAAGATACTCTGCATGCTTATCAGCTTGCAAAACGCTGTAATGAAAAACGCGTTATGTACGAGTGCATCCGCTGGGGTGAGCGATGTGCAAGACTCAATGACATTGCTCCGGGAATCATCGTAACACCGCTCGCGATTGATGAGTTCAACGGTCCGAGAGGGGCTTTTTATAAGAATATGTTTGCAAAGTGTCCGGCGGGAAGACCCGGAACAGCGGATGAGATGGCCAATATCGCAGAACTTCTGATGAGCGACGCAGGCGCGTTTATCACCGGTTCAACTTTCCTTGCGGATGGCGGCGCAACAGCATCATACTACTACGGACCGCTGCAGCCTTGAAGAAACAGAAACGGCAGAAGGAGGAACAAAGGTGGAAAACAGTAAATTCTTTACGGAAATACACGGCAACTTCGGCTTCGGCTGTATGCGCCTGCCGATGAATAATGGCAGCGTCGATTACGCAGAATTCTGCAGAATGGCAGATGCCTTTATAAGTGCCGGTTTTAACTATTTTGACACAGCTCACGGATATATCGGCGGGCAGTCTGAGACAGCGATCCGCGATTGTGTAGCCAAACGTTACGATCGAAGCAAGTTCCTTCTGACCAATAAGCTGACGGACCCTTATTTCAAAAAACAGCAAGATATACGTCCTTTCTTTGAACAGCAGCTTGCCTGGTGCGGTGTCGAGTACTTTGACTTCTATTTGATGCATGCCCAGGACCGGAATAACTATCAGAAATTTAAGAAATGCAGAGCATATGAGACTTGTTATGCATTAAAGCAAGAGGGCAAAATCCGCCACTTTGGCATTTCTTTCCATGACAAGGCGGATGTCCTTGATATGATACTGACGGAGCATCCGGAAATTGAAATTGTACAGATTCAGTTCAATTACGTGGATTACGAAGATGCCTCCGTGGAAAGCCGCAAAGTCTACGAGGTCTGTGAAAAGCATGGTAAGCCGGTCATCGTTATGGAGCCGGTTAAAGGCGGAAGCCTTGTGAATCTGCCGGAGGAGGCTGATCAGGTCCTTCGGGATCTTCACGGAGGCAGCAATGCCAGCTACGCTATTCGCTTTGCTGCAAGCTTCCCCTACATAGCAATGGTACTCTCAGGCATGAGCAATATGGAGCAGATGCAGGACAATCTGAGTGCCATGAAAGATTTTCAGCCGCTGAACGAGATCGAGATGGAAGCAGTCCACAAGGTCTGCGGAATCTTCAGAAACCTGAATCTCATTCCCTGCACCTCCTGCCGCTATTGTATCGAAGAGAGTGAGTGTCCAAAGGGAATTCGGATTCCGGATCTTTTCGCGGCGTTGAATGCCCATGAGGCATTCCACAATTGGAATACTGCGTACTATTACAATAGTGTCATCACCGGAAGCGGACATGGAAAAGCTTCGGAATGCATCCAATGCGGGAAATGTGAGAAAGTCTGCCCGCAGCATCTGCCGATTCGTGAGCTGCTTAAGGATGTTGCCAGGACGTTTGAATGATAATCATAGAAAAGCGACCTCTGGACCTCTGGACCTCTGGGACCTCTGGACCTCTGGGGTAGTTTGTGGACAGGTGTGGAATAAACCACCTCTGGGGACAAACTACCCCAGAGGTCAGAGGTCGCTTGAGACCCCCCGGCAGAGAGTCACACTTGAGGGAAGGACCAGAAATGATCAGTAATACCCCAACTATTAAATACGAGAATACTGTCCCCGGCACATTCGTGCGCAGGTTGAACCGCTTTGCTGCAGAGGTGCTGATCGACGGGAAGACCGAAAAGGTTCACGTCAAAAATACCGGGCGCCTGCGGGAGCTTTTGCTTCCCGGCGCGAAGGTCACTCTGCAGAAGGCGTCTGATCCGGGCAGGAAGACGGCCTATGATCTGATCTCCGTCTACAAGGCGGGGCTGGAGTGGGTCAATATCGACAGCCTCGTGCCCAATAAGCTTATGAAGCAGTATCTCATGAGTCTGGATTTTGACATAGTGAGGCCGGAATTTACCTTTGGGAATTCCAGGTTCGATTTCTACATGGAGCGAGATGGCGAAAAGTATCTGACAGAGGTCAAGGGCTGTACTCTGGCAGCGGATCTTGCGCGCGGGATCGGGCTCTTTCCGGACGCGCCGACAGAGCGGGGCGTAAAGCATCTGGATGAACTGGCTGCCGCAGCCAAAATAGGGTATCACTGCCAGGTTGTCTTTGTGATCCAGATGAACGGGATCCACACTGTTTTGCCAAATGATGAGACGCAACCGCAGTTCGGGCAGGCTCTGCGCCGGGATGAGAAGGCCGGAGTGCAGGTCGTCTGTTACGGATGCCATGTTGAAGCGGATCGTATAAAGCTAGTGTCAAAGGGACGGTTCTTCTGACAACTTTTTGAGTGACAGGAGTGACAGGGGGACGGTTCTTCTGACAACTTTTGGAACAAAAAGTTGTCAGAAGAACCGTCCCCTTGACATTAGAAAATCTGCCCGGGCAGCTTCAGTTTCTGCTTAGGCGGAAAGCCCCGATCGAACGCCTCCACATCTTCATCATCCACATAGTAGCCCTGAGGCGTTTGGTATACACCGGTGATGCCGTCGAGATACCCCGGGATCAGTTCTTTGCAGAGGAAGAATGAGTCGTCCGCGCCCTCCGGCAGGTCATGATAACGGATGCCGAAATTGCGGGCATAGTCAAACCCGCTTTT
>CADCIU010000106.1 GCA_902801585.1 uncultured Lachnospiraceae bacterium
ATAGCACGCATCCTTACAAATATCTGCTGCCTTGTCTGATAATGCTGGCGTAATACCTGTAAAATGGAACCAATCTGCTTCTGCAAAGGCTTCTGCCCAGAAAAAGTCAGTGCGTTCTGCTTCTGCTATAGATGATCCCGCTCTGTCATAAATCACCTTGGAAGGTCTTTGTGATGCTCCTTTCTCAAGATAGTAGATACCGATTCTGTTACCCCCACGAATGATTCCATCAACACCAACTCCATATCGGCGAAGACCATTTATCGCGAACTGCCCCAACTCATGAGCGGGTAATTTTGTAATAAACGAAACGTCATCTCCTAATTGCGCAAGCGCAACTGCTACATTTGCTTCCGCGCCACCCAGATTCATGCAAAGAGTGTCTGCTTGGATGAACCGTTCATACCCATGTGGATTTAAGCGAAGCATAATTTCTCCGAATGTGATTACTTTTTTCCTCATCCATCTCTCTCCTGCTATATTTCAATCGCCAAAGTGTTAATGACATTCTGTTTTAATCGTAATTTAGCATATACAGTTAATTATATAAATATATTTACATGAATTTGATTAAATATTAATCTATTTCTACCATTCTGTTTAATCTTGATAACCATTTCTTCTCTGACGGGGTTTTTTATTTTTTTTTTTAATTGGTGTCAGCTGAATAATCCGTGCTCAAATTTCAAAGTGACTATTTCTTGATCATTATGCATTTGCGATGAATATTTGGCCACTCAAGCCGCTGACGGAAGGCTCTCCCAACCGAGAACCACGAAATTTCGTACTTTCCAATAAAAAATGAAAAAAAGAGACTGGACTGTGTCCAGAATCTTAAACAGGTTGGTCGTCAGAACCGAGAGACTGACTGCCGTATGGACAGTATCATCCAGGTATTCCATGACCAGCCCCATCTTGTAGCAGCGCTTGCTTAGACTGAACGACCGCTCGACTGCTATACGATCGGTGTTGTCCTGGTACTCTACTTTCTTCTCGGTTTCCGCCAGATCGGGATCAGACGCTTTTCTGCCAAGTCTCGGCCCAGACATCCGTATGCCATGCTCTTTGCAGTACGCCCTGTTCTTTCTCGTCCGATAGATCTGGTCGACCAGTACCCGTTCTGGGTAGTGACCGGTACGAGCGCGATAGCGCTCGACCGCCCCCTGCAGAGTTTCGGTCTCGTTGTAGGACTCATACGAGAACTTCTCGATCCTGGCAAGCCCTGACTCGTCAAGGCTCATGTCGAACTTGGGGCCGAATTCAACAGGTTTGTTGGTCTTGCCTCTGACAATCGGACGGATGAACGGCATTTGGAGACTGACAATCCTGTGATCCACGCGATGAACCTTGTTGTCGTACATGTACTTCTGCTGAACGTAGAGCTCCTGGATGACAACGAATTTCTCCATCTCCCGGTCATCCAGCTTTTGCCCATTCGCCATGAGGCCTTCAATATAGTGCAGGTCCCTGCGCAGGTACTGAAGCTGCCCTTTGACCACGCTGCGGATCTTGTCCGCACTTGGCTTCTTGGATTTTGCCAGGTTCAGGTACTCCTTGTGGGCGGTTTCACAGTACATTCTCGGCACGGGGAGATTGTTGTCGTGGCAGACTCTCCGGATGATTGCCTCCGCCTTCTCCCTCGCCTCGTTCAGCAGGGAGGTGTCCATGGGATACCGGATATCCACAGGTGCACAGGTGGCATCGAGGATCAGCGTTCCGCCGTTTGGCGCTTCCGGTTTTGCTTCTGATGCCGGTTTGCTGCTCTGGCTTACCTCAGACGCCTTCTCCGTCCCGGGCTCTGCGCCATCTGTATTGGAAGGAGCGGCTGTACCACCAGAGGATCCGCCTCCTGGGTTGCTGGTACCACCCTTCTTCTGGGAATGCTTGCCGGTTCCCGTGAGTTTGTCCTCCGCTGACATCACGAGGTCATGGTTCTTAGAAACGACATCCTCGTTGATCTGGTCAACGGTCATGTTCCCGATTCTCTTTCTGAACAAGGTGATGAGGCTCGGGTCAAATGGAGCTTTCGTCTGAAAGCGCGGCAGACCGATGAAGTACTGGAGATACGGATTCTCCTGAATCTGCCGGACCGTCTCCCGGTCTGAGGTTCCAAGTCTGGTCTGGATGATCAGGGTTCCTAACGCCATCCGGAACGGCTTCGCCAGATTTCCGGCTTCCGTCCTGCTCAGCTTGGACGCGTAGATGGCTTCATAGTCATCCCAGGGGATCAGCTCAGCGAGCTGGTACCAGCGGTTATGGTGGTCGAGAGGGATCCCCATAGGCTGGTCAAAGTCGTTCAGCTCGATCTGGTTATGCATTTCGGATGAATATTTGTACATGGCTTCCGCGGTCCTCTCAGAGCGATTTTTGAGAGTGTGTGCAAGGGGATTTTGCCTTAAATCCTCGATTCCTCTCAAATCAGGGTTCCAAATCCTTGCACCTATTGTACCACTGAAGGGCCCCAAGAATGCCGTAAAATGGGGAAAAACTGGGATTTTCAATCTCGTTCAGCTTACACCACATAATTTTTGTACGTAGTCTTGGAAGCCGGAGCCGGAAGGTTTGACTGAAGGCAGAATGCCTGCACCTTCTTTGTTACGCCGTCCACGCTGTAGCGTACATTTTTCATGTGATCGTTTGACTGCTGCGGGACCAGGGATGAGCTCATGGAATAAGTCGATTTCTTTCTCGTAAAATAATACTTGTTAGCCTCGATCTGTGTCGCATCGTCCCAGTCCTCATCATCGTCTGCTGCAGCTGCCATCAGCATGGGCGCATCGATTGATTCAGAAGCGATCTGAACTGCTTCATCAATCTTTGGGCCGTCCGATACCGTGATTATGATCTGGACATCTTCATCCGGCATAACGAAGCTGTAGCTGCCCGTGTCTTCCTGATATGTAAGATCAAGGAACGGATCGTCCGGCAGTTCCTCTGCCCAGGCGTTATCTGGTTTTGCTGCAACCGAGCTGATATAGACATCCTCATTTCTCTTTACAAAAAAGGTAACTGTTTCGCCCTCTTTGTAGATGTTATCTTCGTGATCGGTCGTGACCTCAAACTGCTCATCCACCGGGAGCCTCACTGTGTGAGCTGCTCCTGTATGGTTTTCCAGACTATCTACTGCTTCAATCGCAGACTCGCTTTCAGTCTCGGCCGCACTCTGCAGCACAGTTTCTGTTAATGGCTGACTCTGTAGGGGAACCTCCTCATCATCGCTGCCATCTTCGGACGTGTCGCCTGATTCTGCCACGGTTTCTTCAGGCATTGCCGCAACGGATGCAGACGCGCTCTCAAGGACCCTGACCGGGCGAAGCACGTACCACATCTTTTCACCGCCGTTGTGCGTAATCTTATAGATCGTGCTGTAGATGCCAGGCGTTTTGATATTCACCTCATCACTCAAAAGCTCGATGGCATCCAGTTCCGTATCATATGTAATGTTGGTGAAGTTGTCCTTAGCTGAAAAATCAGTATCCATGAGCTGAATTTCCAACGTGTCCACCGTCTGGATGCTGCCCTGTGCAGGGAGGCCATCCTCTTCGATCGGAGCTGTAAGCTCCATGTCGGGAGAACTGTTATCCTCTGTTGATACTTCCGCCGTCTGTTCCTGCGTATCTTCAGGGCTTCCTGCATCTGTTTCCTTTGCAACTTCCGAAACGCTCTCTTCTGTCTGCGGGAGGCTATTTTCAGGAGTTTCAGCTGGTGCAGCTTCCGTTACCACTTCCGGTTCCGGATCAAGGTGTGCAGTCTCCAGCTCGAAAATAATATCTTCAGAAGGCATCAAAAAGTGCACTGCCTGGTTCTCATCAACAGAGCAGGGAACCGTGTCACCCTTATCATTTCGAAGGTTCATCTTTGTGATGGTTGTATTATTTGCAGCTGAGAAGGCAAACGTGACCTGCTGCTGCGGCTCATAAGACAGATAAATGGACTTATCATCCGGCGATTCGCTCTCCGGATGGACCACACACTCTTCATCCACCATGTATGAGATATCTTCATAGAAGGGAAGTGTGAGCATATATTTCTTTGC
>CADCIU010000107.1 GCA_902801585.1 uncultured Lachnospiraceae bacterium
GTCTTTTCCGAATCCACTACTCCATGAGAATCCTCCCATTCCCGATTTTCATCCGGCCGGCCCATATCCTGCTTTTTTATACTCTCCCTTTCTTCCTCGCTCCCCGTCCCAAAGAAGAACTCCAGGATATCCTCCGGGCAGGTCGCAGGCCCCGCACCCTGGCGGATCAGTCGGTTGCATCCGTCACTGAGGGCATCACTGACCCTCCCGGGCAAAGCATATACCTCCCGTCCCTGCTCCAGTGCCATATCTACGGTTATAAGTGTTCCAGACCTCTTTCTGGCTTCGATCACCAGGACCAGGTCCGATAGACCGCTGATAATGCGGTTCCTTGGGGGGAAGAGCTTTGCAATCGGCTGCATGCCGGGTGGATATTCCGACAGGATGCCTCCCTGCTGTTGCAAGCGTTCATATAGGTCCCGGTTTTCCTCCGGATAGCAGATATCCACGCCGCACCCCAGCACGGCATAGGACTTTCCGCCTGCATCCAGGGCCGCCTTCTGGGCGATTCCGTCGATGCCTCTTGCCATTCCGCTGATTACCGCTATCCCCCGGGCTCCGATTCGCCGGCCAAAACGGCGGGCCTGTTCCCTTCCGTATCCGGAGGCAAGCCTGGCTCCGATGATGGCAGCAGAAGGTTCCTCTTCGAAGGGCATGCTCCCTTTATAATAGATCCCGAACGGAGGATCCGGGATCTCCTTCAGTTTTCCGGGAAATCCCTTCTCCAGAGCCGATATAAATGAAATCCCTGCTCTCTCCATGTCCTCCTCAATCCGGTCCGGCTCCTGTCTGCGGGCATTTAACAGAGCCTGCCACTCCTTACGGGCGTCCCCCGTTTTTGCAGCCGCTTCTCCCCACAGGAAGCGCAGTTCTTTCTCAGACGAAGTATATATAATTCTGGCAGCCAGACCGGGATCCCTCCCGTTTTCGGCTGCCTCCAAAGAAAAGTGACCTGCTTCCTCCGTGGATAAGGTGCCTGCTTCTTCCTCCATGGAAAAGAGTCTGGACTCCTCCAACATGGAAAACAGGCTGGCCTCGCCCGCCGCTCTCAGCAGGGCATACTTTTTTACTCTCCCGATTCCCTTGATCCCTGCCAGCCAGCACAGGTACTTGTGATTGGTATTTTTCATACATTCCGGCCTTTCGTTTGTCTCATGCAAAAACTCACTGCCCTCATGCAGCAATGTGCCCATTTGTCGGGCAACTCATAATATCTGTCTTCCCTATCTTTTGAATTGCAGCAGATCCCCCTGCCGATAGGTATAGGCCAGATAGATGTGCTCCTCCCGGATTCTTTCTGCTCCCTCCAGGTCCGCAATAGTCCTGGCGACACGGATGATCCGGTGATAGGCGCGCACACTCATGGCTTCCGCTTCGAAGAGATCCCGAAGGCATCCCTTTTCCTTTTCTCCCAGTAGACAAAACTTTTCCAGGTCCGCCGCTCCCATATCCGAATTGAAGCGCAGATCTGTCCCCCGGAAACGGTACTGCTGCCGCTCGCAGGCATCCATTACCCTGGACCGGACAGCCTCGCTGTTTTCCTCTGTTCCACCTGCGCTTTGCAGGTCCTCGATCCTAGCTCGGGGAACTGTGATGCACAGATCCATCCGATCCAGCAGGGGGCCCGAGATCCTGCCCAGGTACCTTTTTATCTCCCAGGGCTTGCAGCGGCATCTGTTCCGGTCAGGGAAGTGTCCGCAGGGACAGGGGTTACAGGCCCCGAGCAGTATAAAGCGGGAGGGGTAGCGATAGCTGCCCGACTGCCTCACAATGGTCACCTCGTGGTCCTCCAGAGGCTGCCGCAGCAGATCCAGCTGGTCTCTGCCGAATTCCGGGAGTTCGTCCAGAAAGAGTACGCCCCTGTGTGCCAGTGAGATCTGTCCCGGCATAGGGACCATGCCTCCGCCCACCAGAGCAGCCCTTGTAATGGAATGGTGCGGGGCCAGAAAAGGACGGCGCAGGACCAGGGGCTCCCCCTGCCCCAGAAGGCCCGCCACGCTGTAGACTGCCGAGGCCTCCATGCTCTCCTCCAGGGTCAGGGGAGGCATAATACCCGGCAGGCATTTGGCCAGCATGGATTTGCCGGTGCCGGGCGGCCCTGTCATCAGCAGGTTGTGAAAACCCGCCGCCGCGATCTCCAAGGCCTTTTTTGCAACCGCCTGCCCCCGCACGTCCGAAAAATCCATTTGCGGAGGCTCTTCTGAAGCCTCCTCGAACAAAGCGTCCAGATCTACTTTCCCGGGCGGAAGCAGCAGGTCCCGTTTCTGCGGAGAAGCTGTCATATACATGATCAGCTCATTCAGGGAACGGACTCCGACCACCTTGATGCCTTCCACAACTGCTCCTTCTTCCAGGTTCTCCTTTGGAACAATGCACAGACGGATTCCCTGTTCCTTAGCAGTCTGTACCATGGGCAGCACGCCGCGAACCGGGCGGATCTCTCCGTTGAGGCCCAGTTCCCCCGCGACCAGCACATCCTCAAAATCCTCCTGCCGCAGCATTTCCATGCAGATCAGCTCCCCCACTGCCACCGGCAGATCGATCACGATCCCCCGCTTGGGTATATCCGCAGGAGCCAGATTCACTGTGATCCGGGCAGCCGGCAGGGGAATCCCAACGTTTTTAAGGGCGACACGGACACGCTCCCCGGCCTCCCGCACCTCACTGCTCATAAAACCTACCATGTGAAAAGACGGAAGCCCACTTGTAATATTCGTCTCCACCTGCAGCAGATAACTGCTGATACCATGCACCGCACCTGTAATCACTCTGCTATACATCTCACCCACATATTTTCCTTATTTCATAATAATATCTTATATATGAATTCTTGTATATGAATGATTATCCATCTATATGGTGTATTTGTCAACTCTTTTTATTGAAGAAATATAAAGCTATTTTTTATTTATGAAGCTCTTTTATTTATGAAGCTCTTTTCATCTTGACATCTCATTTTTGATATTTTCAATTGCCTTTAAATAAAAATCTTTATAAACCTCATTGTTGAACGCCCACGTTTTTTCCTTTTCCGCTTCATAGGAAGGCCGGTCTTCCTCGCAGGGTTCTTCGTCAGGAAACTCCATAAGTTTGAAGTCCAGATGTCGGATTTAGATGTTACGCGACATTAGGTTAATTTGCAAATAAGCATTGGTATAGAAAGGTCTATTTGCAAATAACGACCGAACGGTGCGCTGAATTCGAAATTAGCGGTGCGGCCATTTCAGAACAACGGTACAGCCATTTTGCATAAACGGTGCGCTTTTCTTTATACTGTACGGTGAAACACATTCACCTTCAGTTGAGAAAGGAGCGCACAATGCAAAGTTACTCAACGATCATCGGTATGATAGAACTGCAATCAGGTCCGGGCTCTCAAGTAACCGCGCAAGAAGGAGTTATTTCCACAGTGACATTACTGTGACAAAACGTCTGATAAGATAGTCTCAACAAAACAAAAACAACTCATCTAAGGAGGAAAATACAATGACAATGCTCAACCCCTGTGATCTTGAAATAGTAACTGGCGGTGTACTCGATAATGATTACATTGATTATCTGACAAGGGTTATGTTTTATGCAAAAAGGGCAGATAAGACTCTGGATCAGGTTCTTTCCGATTTGCGTAATCATGGCTGTACGCAGGAAGCACTGGATTACGTAGTTGCCCACTGGTGAAGCCATACGACCAACAAACATACCGGGGCTGCTTCGTCTCACGGATCAGGCAGTCCATCGCTTCGTTCTGGCACAGACCGTGGGAATCGATTTTTTATAAATAAATGCTTCGCTTATTATTGCATCTTTGTAAATGTTAAAACGCCCGCCTGGGCCCCGGCATTTTTTTGCAGCATAAGCGAAAATGCGATAATAGTAATAAATTGCCATTGTGATTGAAACAAGTATTCCGATAATTAGACTATGACTCCTGTCCCAGTGGCCGATTATGTGATGGTTTTGTGCAGTTTCTCAGATTATAATGAATCCATACTAAGATAGGGCTGTTATGGGAATCTTTTCAGACATTCAGAATTATCACAGCGCGGATGAGCGCACAAATGAGAATATTGAAACAGAATTCGGCACACCGGTCCGCACGCTGTATACCGAACTGGATCCGGGCGATCTGCACCAGAGAATTGAAGTAAAGGATGAACAGGGACAGGTTCTGTATTGGACAAAGTCTTCGATCGTCGTCATTCGCGGCAAGACTGATATCTTTGATGCTGACGGTAAGCAGGTGGCACATTTGGAGAAAAAGCCGATAAGCCTTCATGAGAAGCACTATATCACGATGGCGGACGGGCGGCAGTTCACTCTTTCCAATGAACTGTTCCACATTATTAAAGATATTACAAATATCCAGGGACTTAACTGGAAGATTAAGGGCAACATCATCGGTCTTAACTTCACGCTCTTTGATGAGCACGACGAAGTGATCGCGGCGATTGGGCAGAAGATAGTATCGGTCCACGACCGTTACAGCATCGATCTATATCAGACACAGCATGAACAGGTCGTGGTCGCTATCTTGATCTCGCTGCAGAAGATGCTTACCTCACGCCGGGAGAGAAATCGTTAATATTTTTTCATTGTAAATGATCCGCCCCTTACAGACGATGGGTCTTAAACATATAATACTGATAATAAGGAACATGACAGAGAGGAGATATTTAATCATGAAGAAAATAACAGCAATCGTTTTATTAATGGCAATGGTGTTCAGTTTAGCAGGGTGCGGTAACTCGGTCAGTATCGGCGCATTTTCCTCCAAATACTTTAACTACGACGATTATGACGCGGCAGTGGATGAAGTGATGACTTATTTCAAGGGGTTCGAGGGATGCACAATGAAGAAGATCGGATACGCCGGAGATGAGGCGGTGAAGGCAGAGGCAGAATCCCGGGGCCTTGCACCTGAGCAGGTCATGGTGCTGGTATCCACATTTACGACCGATGGTGAGAATCACGAGAACGGTCTTGAGCCTAACAATACTTATGAGGATTACAAGTGGATATTGACACGCAATTCATCTGCTGAACTCTGGGAGCATAAGGATCACGGTTATGACTGAAGCGGATGCATTTTCAAGAGGAGACGGGAAACCGTCTCCTTTTTTGGGTCTGTCGCAATAGAAGTTTAAACAGCCCTTGTTTTATAAGAGAAATCCGGCTGTCTGGCCGGATTTCATCTGATATGGAAATATTTCTGTGACAGTATTAGGACAATTGATTTGAGAAGATATTTTCAAGAAGAAATAAAACCGTTATATTGTTTTTGCGCGGGTTTTTGACCATTTTTATAGATCCCAATCAGAATAAACAGATGTTGAACACCAGTCCTCGGCTTTTTTATGGAAATAATCCAAGGCGCTTCTGTCAAATTTGCCGGCGCACCCCCAGTAAACGGTTTCATAATTTTCAGCCCGATCCACCGAACTGTAAAGATGTTCATAACGTATTTCTCTGTATACCTGCTTTATGAACTCCGGCTCCTTTTCATAAGCCTCTTCCCAGGTCATGTAAACAAGAAAAAAGCTGACCATGAAGAGGAAGGCCGCAGGATCCTGCATGTAATGGAAGAAGCATCAGAGGATATTGAAGAATCCGAAGAAAACGCTGAAGTCACTATTTCAGGCGGGGAACCCTTGGAGAATTCCGAAAACTAAGACTAACCACATCATCGCGCTGTAGTTCTACAGAGAATGAACGGGAATGCGAAAGCCCCCAGCCTTATGGTCAGGGGCTGCTTCCCGTATCAGATCGTTTTCAAAATCTTATCCTGGTCGCGCCTGTTGTAAACGACACGGAGAACCACGATATTCTTTTCCTCCTCATCGATCAGGTAATAGGCAATATAATTCTTCACCAGGAAGCGCCGCACGTCATCCCTTTTCAGATAAGGGTTGTGGACCGGACGGCCTGCTTTTGGTGTCTTACAGATTTCTTCCAGTTTCTCTTCCAGTTCATCCGCAAAGGCGGAGGCGGCGTCGGGATTTACCAGCTCATTGGCGATATAGTCAAAGGCCTCATCGATATCTGCCTCTGCGCTCTCCGTCAGAACGTAATTGTATCGATCAGATGCCATGTTTCTCCCTCAGCTTTTTCAGTGAAGACTTTCCGTCTGTGACATTTCCCTTTTCATAATCATCAATTCCACGGTTAACCATTCTTGGTTCTCTCGTAATATTCAATATCCATCACAACAAGGCGGCCGTATCCGTTCTTTGTCACAAAGACTGGGCCGTTCTCTTCTGCGCACTTCCGCTCGATTTCCACTGTATTTTTCAAATCTCTCATCGGGACGATCTGCATGATAACACCTCCTTGTGGCTAAATCATATATCATATTTGGCCATTTTTCAAGACACAGAAAAGAATTCCCGGCTTTTTCATTTTCGCGTGGTTCCCTTCCAACGGTTTTTTCTGGGGTTAGTGGAAGGAGATGTACTTCCTCCGCTGAACCTTGAAAACTGAATACCCTGTCTCCCGGGAAGATACCGGCGATGAGTATGCATAGGTGTGTGAGCTGCAGGTTTATTCTGCATGTCATACGCGTGCCGCCGCCGAGGAAACGTTGCGAAAGAATCGGAACAGAAACGGGAGGAACAGGATGGAGACAAAGGAGACGAAGAAAAGAGCGGACAAACCGGTGCAGCTGACGATCGCTAAGCTTCCGGGAAGACGCTATGAAGAGGATAAACCAAGAGACTGCCGGTACTGCTATTACTGGGCGGGCCGCGTCAGGGGCTGCAGCAGGAAGGACTGCTGGTATCTGCTTCCGCTTCCGGAAAAACCGAAGAAGGAATTTGATGAAAACGGTGTTCCGGTTCTGAACTGCAGAACCTGTGCTTACGCAAAGCAGGGGCCCTGCATCGGATACTGCATCGCGAAGATCGAGAGGGAAGTCTTCTCGAAGACACGAGGATGGAAGCTTCCTGCAGACCCGCCGGCAGAACCGGCTCCGGACCGGGATCCGGGGAGTATTCCTGCATCTGTATGCGGGGTGATGACATGAAGGATGGTGTGGCTTGAGTCATGTCCGCCGGCATTCTTCCGGAACAGTTCTTCAATGTAATGGATTGCATTTTCTATGATTACTTCAGTCATGGATTTAAAATTCACCCTCAGCTTTTCTCTCTGATGAATATTTATGAGCCTATAGGCAAGGATCATTGAGTCCGGCCAAAAACCACAGCAGTTCGACTGGAATTTATCGATCAAAACAGTTCCTGGTGTACTTTGCTGAAGTCAAAATCTGATTCGGTATATCCCCTCTTGATTTCACCCTTTCCACCTAACGCAATCAGGTTTAAAACAGCATAACCATCCGGTACATCAAGCAGCTCCCGGATTTCTTCATCTGAAGATCCCTTTCTGCCTCTCCGATTGCGGATATGGACCCAACACGCCCCAACATCATATTGTTCGGCTGCCAGAAGAATATAACCTGATGCAATAGCTCCATCCTCAATCCAAAATTCTCCTCGATCAAGTTTAACCATTACAACGATCACAGCATCTGCCCCAATAATCTGACTGCCACCAAGGCTTTTACAAGCTGCTAATTCTGTTATTCTATTCCTGTCCCTTACTATAACGAATTCAACTGGTCTATGACCGAAAGAACAAGGTGCCGCAAGAGCCACCTTCATAATCTCATTCAAGACATCGTCATTGATGTGTTCATTTGTATATCGTCTAATTGATCTGCGCTTAGCTGCCAGTTCAAATAACACGTTCTTCATGATTCACCTCCAACGGGAATTTTCGACCAGGCTTTCTAAAAAAGCTCTTGCCTCTGCCGCTCCTCCGCACACCCGGAAACTTTCGGAGACTCTTCGTGCATTCTCTTTATAAACCGTTTCAGACAGGATTTTCTTTAATACATGTATAATATCGTCCTCTATAATAGATTGCAGTCTGATTCCGGCACCAAGCTCTTCTACTCTCCTTGCCACTGC
>CADCIU010000108.1 GCA_902801585.1 uncultured Lachnospiraceae bacterium
CAGACCTACGCAGATCGTGGAAACGTCGCATTTGACGAACTGCATCGTATCGTAGATCGCCATGCCCGCAGAAATGGATCCGCCCGGGCTGTTAATGTAGAACTGAATATCCTTGTCCGGATCTTCTCCTTCCAGGAACAGCATCTGGGCGACGATCAGCTCTGCAGAAGCATCTGTCACCTGATCGCCCAGAAAGATGATCCTTTCTTTCAGCAGTCTTGAAAAAATATCGTAAGAGCGCTCGCCTGTTCCGGTCTGTTCGATTACATAAGGAATATAATTTGCCATTTTCATTCTCCAGTTAACGATCATCTCTGTACTGAAGGGATCAGATACAGAGGAAACAGTTATTACGAAAGGTATGGCGGAGCACATATCTGCACTCCGCCACCCGATCACTTACTTCTCTACAGCATTGTCCGCGACGAAAGAAAGTGCTTTCTGAACAGCGATATCTTCCATCATTCTGTCTTTTTCCCTGCCTTCGAAGATTCTCTTAACCGTCTCAAGGTCTGTGCCGTAAGCTTCGGCGAGTTTGCCCAGCTCCGTCTCGAAGTCCTCGTCGGTAGCGACGATATTCTCTTCCTTGACGATCTGCTCGAGAACAAGGCGGGTGCGGATCCGCTTGTCAGCCTGATCCTTGGAATCCTCTACCATCTTCTCCCTGCTGGTTCCCATGTACTGGGTGTACTGGTCAAAGCTAAGGCCCTGGGACTGAAGTCTCTGCGCGAATTCATCCACGATCTGCTCCTGCTGTGTCTTGAGCATGGGCTCGGGGATCTCGATCTCGGAATCAGCGACGATCGCGTCGATCACCTTGTTTTCCTTCTCGGTCTTAGCCTTGGACTCTTTCTCCTCAGCGATTTTCTTGCGGATATCTTCCTTATACTCATCCAGCGTGGAGAACTCAGAGACATCATCTGCGAACTCATCGTTGAGCTCGGGAAGGATCCTCTCTGTGATCTTGTGGACGGTGCACTTAAATACAGCAGGTTTGCCGGCCAGCTCTGCGGACTGATAGTCCTCAGGGAAAGTCACATTGACTTCCATTTCCTTGTCGATCTCCGCGCCGATCAGCTGCTCCTCAAATCCGGGGATAAAGGAATGGGAGCCGATGGTCAGGGGATAGTTCTCGCCCTTTCCGCCCTCGAAAGCAGTGCCGTCTACGAATCCTTCAAAATCAAGGATCACTCTGTCGCCGTCTTTGACAGGTCTGTCTGTCACGTCGTTGTTGACCGCGTTCTTTTCCTGCTCGGATCTGAGCTTGGCGTCAACATCCTCGTCCGTCACTTCGACGTTGATCTTTTCAATCTCTACGCCTTTGTACTTTCCAAGGCTTACCGGAGGCTTTACTGCTACCGTAGCTGTATAGATGAAGGGCTTTCCGGCCTCGACCTGTACTACCTCGATGTCGGGGTTGGAAGAGATCTCATTGGCGATCTCGCAGCTCTGCGCAAATTCGGGATATGTGCTGTTGATGGTATCGTTGACAGCGTCCTCAAGGAAAATGCCTGTGCCGTACATTTTCTCCAGGATCTTGCGGGGAGCCTTTCCTTTGCGGAAACCGGGCACGTTCATTCTGCCTTTCTGCCTCGTATATACCTTATCGATTGCTTTATCAAATTCCTTGGCATCCACCTCGATGGTAAGCTTTGCCATGCTGTTTTCAAGTTTTTCAACGGTTACACTCATTGAAATGGTCCTCCTGTCTGATTTACACAATTACAGTGCATTATAACACAGCCTCTTTTAAAAATCCAACCCGAAAATCCGATTATTCGGCGATTCTTCCGTAAACGGAGGCAAATTCTCTCATCTTTTCTGCCAGTTCCGGTGTCAGTTCACCCGGAAGTACTCTCCAGCTCCAGTTTCCTCCCAGCGTGGAAGGGATATTGATCCTGCCGTCAGAGCCGATATCCAGATAATCCTGAATGGGTATGATCGCTGTGTCCGCTACACTCTGCATGGCCAGGCGGATCAAGTCGTAAGTGGCCGTGCGGCTGCTCCGGATGTTCACATATTTTCTGATAAACTGCATCTGTTTTCTGTTTGCTGAGGTATACCAGCCCCTCGTCGTATCGTTGTCGTGCGTTCCGGTGTACACGACCGCGTTCTTTGTGTAGTTGTGGGGAAGATAGGCGTTTTTCGTATTCCCGTCAAATGCGAACTGCAGCACCTTCATGCCGGGATACCCGGTCCGCTCCACGAGCTTCAGCACTGTCTTTGTCAGATAGCCGAGGTCCTCTGCAACGATCTCTCTCCTGCCGAGTTTCTCCTCCATGGCGGCAAAAAGATCATATCCCGGTCCCTTACACCATTTGCCCGTCATCGCGGTCTCGGAGCCGTAAGGGACGGCCCAGTATTCGTCGAACCCGCGGAAGTGGTCGATCCTGACTACATCATAGAGGGTGAACACATGGGCAAGACGGCTGATCCACCAGTCATATCCCGTGTCCTTATGACGCTTCCACCGGTAGATCGGGTTGCCCCACAGCTGGCCTGTCTCGGAAAAAGCATCCGGCGGCACGCCGGCCACCACAGTCGGAAATCCTTTCTCATCAAGTTCAAACAGTTCCGGATGGCTCCAGGTGTCCGCGCTGTCAAAAGCGACATAGATCGGGATATCGCCGATGATCCGGACTCCCCTGCCGTTCGCATAGTCCTTCAATTTCTTCCACTGCATATGGAACAGGTACTGCAGGAATTCATAAAACCGGATCTCTTCGTCCAGCGTGATCCTGTACCTGTCCATGGCGGCAGCCTCCCGGAGGCGGATCTCTTCCGGCCACAAGGTGAACATGTCGCCGTCATAATATTCCTTTACCGCGCAAAAAAGCGCAAAATCGGGAAGCCATCCGGCATTGTCCCAGCGGAAATCCTCGAACGCCTTTCTGTCGGCATCGTACTGCCGCTCTTTCCATTTTCCGGAGGGCTGCAGGCAGAAAGGGCTGTTTGCATACGCCTTCCTCAGAAGGACATAGCGGTTCCGGTATATTTTCTCATAATCCACGGATCGGGGTTCTTTACCGAAATCAAAGCCGTCCGCATCGCTGCCCGAAATGTATCCCGCCTCGACCAGCGCCGCGGGATCGATAAAATAAGGGTTTCCCGCAAATGTTGAGATCGACTGATAGGGAGAATCTCCGTAGCCCGTCTGTCCCAGCGGCAGGATCTGCCAGTATGTCTGCCCTGCTTGGGCCAGAAAATCCACAAATTCATACGCCTCTTTGGAAAAACACCCGATCCCGTATTGGGAGGGCAGGCTTGCGACCGGAAGCAGCACCCCGCATTTTCTTTCCATTCCTAAATCCTCTTCAGCTGTAAGCGCGTTCGATCAATAGTACCATTTCTGTTTTTTGACGACTTCTATAAACTCGCTGTTGTTTCTGGTCTTCGAGAAGAGCTCGAGCACCTGGTTGACGGCTTCTTCCGATTTCATTCCGTTGAAAGCGCGGCGGATCAGATTGATCTCCTCCAGCTCCTCGCCGGTCAGAAGGAGATCGTCCCTGCGCGTACTGGATTTCTGTATATCGATGGCCGGGAAGATCCTGCGCTCCGAGAGCTTTCTGTCGAGCACCATCTCCATATTACCGGTTCCCTTGAATTCCTCGTAGACGACCTCATCCATCTTGCTGCCGGTCTCGATCAGCGCGGTGGCAAGGATCGTGAGGCTGCCGCCCTCTCTCATATTCCTGGCGGCTCCGAAAAACCGCTTGGGCATATGAAGCGCCGCAGGATCAAGACCGCCCGAGAGCGTTCTTCCGCTGGAGGGTTCTGTCAGGTTATAGGCGCGGGTGAGACGCGTAATGCTGTCCAGAAGGATCATGACATCCTTCTTGTGCTCCACGAGACGCTTGGCTCTCTCAATGACCATCTCCGAGACTCTCTTGTGATGCTCGGGGAGCTCGTCGAATGTCGAATAGATGACCTCTACGTGGGGTCCCTCAATGGCCGCCTTGAGATCCGTAACTTCCTCCGGCCGCTCGTCAATGAGC
>CADCIU010000109.1 GCA_902801585.1 uncultured Lachnospiraceae bacterium
ACGGAGGGGACGACTGTGATCGGTAAGATCACCGACGTTATGCCCGGAAGAGTGACTATGACGACAGAAATCGGCGCGCAGACTCTTCTTCCGCAGCCCGGTAATGAGCTGCTTCCGAGGATCTGCTGATAAACACTAAGGAGACGGCTATGAGCATAGAGACGAGAGTGGCGGTGATCTCCATAATTGTTGGAAATGAGGAAGCCGCGCAGAAGATCAATGAGATCCTGCACGAATACCGCGGTTACATAATCGGCAGAATGGGGATCCCCTACAGGAGCAAGGGAATCAGCATCATCAGCGTAGCTGTTGACGCTCCGCAGGAGAAGATCAGCGCGCTTTCCGGCAAGATCGGAAAACTTCCGGGGATCAGTGCCAAGACGGCTTATTCCAATGTGATCTCAGAGGTGGAGATAAAATGATCAGGATAGCATTTTACGGAAAAGGCGGCATCGGGAAATCGACTACCGTCTCGAACCTGTCTCAATACTGGGCGGGTCTTGGGATGACCGTTTTGCAGATCGGATGTGATCCCAAAGCGGATTCCACCCTGAGCCTGAGGGACGGGAAAAAGATCCCCACAGTCATGGAGATGGTCAGAAGGCGGGTCCCCTTTGAGCTCGAAGACGTCATCTATGTCAGGCAGGTGGGCAGCGGAAGGGTAATCTGCGCGGAGGCCGGAGGCCCCATGCCCGGACGGGGATGTGCCGGAAGAGGCATCATCACCGCGCTGGAGACACTCAGGGATAAAGATATTTTGTCAAAATACAGACCGGATGTGATCCTCTACGACGTCCTGGGGGACGTAGTGTGCGGAGGATTTGCCATGCCCATGAGAGAGGGCTACGCCAACAGAGTGTATATTCTGACCTCCGGCGAGAATATGGCCATTTATGCGGCGGCAAATATCGGTCTCGCGGTAGAAAATTTCAAAGAGAGAGGCTACGCGCAGCTGGGCGGCCTGATCCTCAACCGGAGAAATGTAAAGCGCGAGGAGGAAAAGGTCCTGGAACTCTCGCAGGATCTCCACACTCAGATCATCGGAAGCATCGACAGATCTGACCTTGTACAGGAAGCGGAGGAACTGGGAGAGACTGTCATGAGCGCCTTTCCTGATTCCGCCGCTGCGGATTCCTACAGGGTGCTTGCTGACAGGATCGCCCGGGACTGCGGCGTCAATTATCCTGTTCGCGAAGAGCCCTCTGTCCCTTTAAATAATGCGAAAAAACCTGAAGCAGCATGCGAAGGACCTTCCAGGATCCCTGTATCGAAGGCTTCCTTTCCCGCGCCTTTTGCGCAGGAGCTTGAGTTCAACCCTCCCGTTCACGAGACCTGGAACATCGTACACATCGGAATGCTGATGCCCCAGGCCCATCAGATCTACATCTGCTCGGATAACTGTATGAGAGGCGTCGTGATGACTGCCGCTGAGATGAACGCCATCGAGCGTTTTTCCTGTGTAGTTCTTGAAGAGAAGGACATGCACAGCGGGAATCTCGAGGAGATCACGCTGGAGGGAGTCACGGATGTACTGGAGAAGATCCGCAGAAAAAAGGGGGAAAATGAACTTCCCAAAGCTGTTCTGGTATTTCCGGTGTGCCTCCATCATTTCATGGGATGCGATCTGGGATATGTATACAAAGAGCTGGAAAAGAGATTCCCGCAGATCGCGTTCATCAAAGGGTGGATGGATCCGATCATGCAAAAGACCGGACCAAGCCCTGATATGAAACTCAGGAAGGCCATGATGGATATTCTTAAACCGTCTGAAACTAAGAACGGTCTTACAGCTCTGCTCGGTGACATTTATGCGCTTGATCCCGAGAGTGATCTCATGCGGCTGATCCGTGCTGCGGATGCGGTCCGCGGGATGGATTCGTCACCCCTGCAAATACAGGATTGTGAGACGCTGGAAGATTACCGGAAACTTTCCGGAAGAGATGTTTTCATATCCAGGAGTCCGATGTCGGCGGCATCTGTAAGACAGACAGCCGGAAGACTCGGCGGTAAAGGTCTGTATCTGCCGGCAGTCATGGATTATGCCGGAATCAGGAAAGAACTTGAGACAGCGGCACAGGCGCTTTTAATAACAGCGGAAGAAGCCGGTTTTGACTTTGAACTTGAGGAAAAACTGTGCGAAGAAGCGCTGCAGCATCTGCGCGGCGTGATCGGGGATACGCCGGTCGCCATCGACTACATAGCTGTACAGAGGCCCTTGGGGTTTGCTAAGCTTCTTCTGGAGCGAGGATTTGCGGTCAGGGAAGTCTATCTGGACGCTGTAAGCCCCGAGGAGGAGGACGACTTCCTCTGGCTCAGGGAGAATCACGGCGAAGTGCTCCTTTGCAGTACGATCCATGTGAAGGGACGACTTCTTCACGCGGGAGCCATAGATTCGGAACACGGAAGTTTCCTGGCTGTCGGTCCCAAAGCGGCCTGGTTCTGCGGCACTGAGCATTTTGTAAATCTCGTCGACTTCGGGGGGATGTGGGGATTTAGCGGGATCAGAAAAATGGCGTCCCTGATGGAAGACGCCTTTGTAAATACGAAGGACACAAGAGACCTCGTTCCAAGAAAGGGACTCGGCTGCGAGAGTATTCTGCTCTGATGCCGGATAATGACTATATTTTGACCTTCGGGAGGAAACTATGCGACAGGCATACAGAATACTGCCGGTCTACTCCGGAGATGTGTCGGGAGTGTGCTCGGCGCTCTATGAACTGGGCGGAATGGTGGTAATGCACGATCCGTCCGGATGCAATTCCACATACAACACCCATGACGAGACGCGCTGGTACGACCGCGACAGTCTGATCTTTCTGTCGGGGCTGTGCGAGCCTGACGCAGTTCTTGGAAATGACAGCAAACTTATCGAGGATGTGGTGAGAGCGGCGGGGGAATTCTCGCCTCGTTTCATTGCGCTCTGCAATTCACCGATCCCATATCTTACGGGAACGGACTTCTCAGGAATATGCAGGATCCTCGAGAACAGGACCGGTATACCGACATTCTATATTCCTACTAATGGAATGCACGATTATATAAGCGGCGCGGGGCTTGCTTTTGAGAAGCTGGCAGAGAAGCTGTTCGGCCAAACGGATCTTTGGGAACCCGGAGCCGCAATGAGCGGCGTAGGAATGCGAAGCCTCAACATTCTGGGAATGACACCGCTCGACTTTGCGGCTGAGAACTGTGTATCTTCCCTAAGAGAGATCATTGAGGAGGAAGGCTGGGATGTCAGATCCGTATGGGCTATGGGAGACTCTCTGGAAGAACTTGAAAAGGCCGGAGAAGCCTCTGTCAATCTGGTGGTCTCTGCATCCGGCCTTCGCGCGGCCGAATTCTTATGGAAAAGGTTCGGAACGCCGTGGGTGGCAGGAGTTCCTTCGGGAAACATGCGCGGGCGTGTGGCAATGGCACTGGAAAAAGCCGCTGAGAGCGGTAAATGCTGCGCCGCATATGATCAGGACGGGCACGTTCTTCGCGGAAAACCTCAGGTCATCGTGATCGGCGAGCCGGTTTTCTCCTGCAGCATCGCGCAGGATCTCGAAGACAGAGGTTTCAGCACCTGTGTGATCGCCGCGACGGAAGAGAGCGGAAAGCTGATCAGGTCTGCGGATAAGATCTGCAGGGGAGAAGAGGAAGTTGAAGAGACGCTGGCGCAGTTGTGCGCGGATGATACCCTTGTGATCGCGGATCCGCTCTACCGATATGTGATACCGGAGAACACTGCGCTCGAGCAGGTGCCTCATCTGGCTTTTTCCGGACGTATTTACAGGAGCAGCTTCAGAGATCCCTTTATCAGTACATTCGGCGGGAAAGGAGGCAGCGATGAGCCTTAACAGCACGCCTTCAGGCGAGAGAGTGCATATCGGGTTTTTCGGCAGGAGAAACGCAGGAAAGTCCAGTGTCGTGAATGCAGTCACA
>CADCIU010000110.1 GCA_902801585.1 uncultured Lachnospiraceae bacterium
CTGAAGAACAGTCCGCTGCGCAACGGAGTAAAGGATACCTTCAATGTCAGTTATGTCGGCAATGTGGACTGGGGAGGATTGGCTGCCTACATCGAAGAGGTTTACAGTCTGACGGAAGGACATCTCATGCTTGAAGTCAACGCAGCAAGAGAAAAATTCTGTATCGCTTTCCAGGTCCTGAACCGCGATGAGAATTTCATTCGGGAATTTGTCAAGGTGCTGGAGGAAGAAGGCATTTCTTATGAGCTCGGAGAGATGGTGGAGAGCAGGCTGCCGCAGATCACGATATGAGGAACCCCGGGTGTGTCAGAACCGCCTGATGATACAGCTCCATGACACACCCGTGACCATCATGAATACATTTCGTAGTATTCCTGCTCCGCGGACTGCGCCTTGTGCTTTCCGTTCCTGCAGTGCGGTCTTAGAAGGGAGCAGCACCGTCCGCATGCGCCGCAGCGCAAACCGGACAGATATTTCTCTAAGGTCATCTCCGGCTCTTCAGGTTCCGGATCGGGGATGATCTCTTCTTCATCTTCGGTCTCCGGACCGGGGATGATTTTTTCCTTATCCTCCGGCTCCTGGTCCGGGAGGATTAGTTCCTCATCTTTCGACACCGGCTCGGTGAGAATTGCCTGTTTATCTTCTTTTTGCTCATCAGCTTCAACATAAATGCTGCCATTTTCTTCAGCGACAGCTGTATACGCCGAAGAAGATCGGGGTTCGGCTGCGGCGGCATATGCACCGGCGACGGCAGCATAAGCGCCGCGCACAGAGCCGTAAGCGGTGCAGACAGCAAGTGAGATCCCTAAGATTCTTTTTACAAATTGATATTTCATGTCGTTGTTCTCCAAATTTACAGTATTTTCAAAAGCGAGGTCATCGGTAGTTTCTCACTACTTTGTCCCGGGAGGAAGTGTAGACCGATCTTCCCAGGCAGGTAACGGACAGCACCTTGTCTTCCGGACATTTCCTTACACATTCGCCGCACATAATGCAGGTGATATCTGTCACATCTGACTTTTCGCGCTCTTTGTAGATGGCTTTGATCCCCATGGGGCAGGCGTCATAGCAGGCGCCGCATTCTGTGCACCCCGTGCAGTCCTTGGTAATGCGGAAAGGGGAGATCTTGTGAAACAGTCCAAGCAGGTAACCGAGCGGGCAGATCGTACAGAAAAAGCGCCGCTTAAAAAAGCTCCCCGTTAAAACAATGATCATCACAAAGCCTCCGGCAAACAGACTGACCTGAATCCCTGCCAACACGGGAGAAATTGTGACCGCCGGGCAGAAATTACAGAAATTGCCTCCAATAAAGGTCAGCCCCAGCATCAAAAAGAGCATCGTCCAGCGGACAGGCACGAGGGAGCCGTACATGCGGTCATTCATGATGATCCCTTCCGTCTTAGTCCTGTGCCGGAGAAGATCCATGAGGTCTTGAGCCAGTCCCATGGGACACAGAAAGCCGCAGATCATTCGGCCAAGGACCAGCGAGAATCCGATTGTGGAGACAAAAAAGAGAATAATATCACTGACCGGCAGCGAAAAAAGGTCCGCGAGATGAGAGAGATAATAGCAGCTGCTCTCCGCTAGCTGGCTCATATTGACCGGACAGGAAAAGACCGGTATGGAAAGCTTGTCAAAACGGGCGCCGAACAGGATACCGCCGAAGATCATAAGGAATGAAAACAGGATCATGGAAATCCAACGCATGACCATGAAAGCAGAGGTCCTTTGTCTTGGCAGACGCTTTCCCGCCGTCTCAGAGCGGGCTGATGCAAAGCGCCTTGCGGCCGTATTTTGAAGGAGCAGCTTCTCCCGGGCTGCAATGCTGATCATGATCGCGATCGCGGAAAGCCCCAGGATGATCAATAGCGGGATCAGATGAAGCAGCCAGTCAAGTGTGAACAACCGGTCTTTAGTCGTTGTATAGATTTCTTCTGCGTATTCGTAAAAAGGAAGCCGCCATGCATGGTACGCAGCAAATACGAGAGCAGCGCAGGTAAGGGCGGTCAATACCCACTTCCTCAATGTGTTCATAAGTTCTGAGTCTCCCTTCTGTAAACAAGTCAAAACAAGTCAGACTGCTTCGCTGCCGAAAGAGCAACGGGCCTGTGAGAGCATCTCGCGGAAAGCTTCCAGCCGGATCCGAAGCTGTTCGATGTCATGATCCTGATAATCCGTCTCCAGCCGGAAGACAGGAATGTCATAATACTCGAACATTTCCTCCATGTGCGTCATTTCAAAGTCATATTCAATCTGGCCTTTCAGGATGTGGAAAATGATCCCATCAATTTGACCGCTTCGGATCTCGCGGTAAAGCGCTGCCCTAAGCGCATCATTGCAGGTGTAAGCGGCAGATGCGTCGTGCGCAAGTGACGAAGCCGCGAGCGCATGTACTGCCTGTGCTGTCGTGCGCAGAGATTTCGCGCTCATGAGTTCTTCCTGCCGTATCGTTGACACATCCAGACAGCTTCGGATGGACAGGCCTGCATCTTCAATAAGAAAAGGAATCTTGTAATTCGGGAAATAGATCGGAGAACCTGTGAGCAGGATCCTCGGGCGGTCCCCTGCTCGCTTTGGTTCTGCCGTCTTATGCGCATCTCCGCGAAGGCCGCCTGTTTCCTGTCTGAGTATCTGAAGCTGTTTTCCCCAGTTATCAAGGTCATCTGCAAAATAATAGCTGTTTTGAATCAGAAGTTTTCCGGATCCTGTGATGGCGTGACGAACATCCGGTCGGTTTTCTTCGCGAAGAAATTCGCGCAGCTGACAGCGGGCCAGACTGATACAGCGCACAGCATTTCTGATCTTTCGATGAGAGATCCGCCTGCGGGTGTGCGCCGCGATCGCCTCCATCATCCGGATCAGCTGCTTTTCCCACATCGCGATTGAACGCGGATCCGCATGATCCGGCGGTACGTCAAGCGTGACTATTCTGCGTCCCTCTTCCTTTAAGAGGTATGCGATCTTGCGCATGCTGTCCGAACTGACCGGAATAATGAACAGAGATCCGGCGAAGCGCGCTCCTTCCGGCGCGAAGATCGAACCGAGAATGGAACGGCTCACGGGATCTGTGTCCCTGGGAACGAGCTCATCGGACCAGGCGGTCATTGTATGGCTTCCGCCGAGCAAATATCGGTAATGAATGTGGAACGCTCTCAGAAGGGCCTCCGGAATCCCGGGTCCCAGAACGAGGACTTCAGGCTGCACCTCGTCAGATGATCCAAGGACCGAGTATCTGTACGCGGTATCGGCAAAATATCGAAAGCCCTTCACGCAGCCGTTCTCTTTCCATAGTCTGTTCAGTGCGGAAAGGACTTCTTCTTTGTAAAGTTCACGGTAAAGTTCGCGTTTGTCCTGCATCTGTATGCGCCTCCTATCATGTTGCTTTATCGTCATGATAACGAGGCGCATTAAAGTGAACCTAAAAACAAAACTTTAGGCTCATTTTAGATTGGACCTGTAAACTGCTGATATTGAAAAGAACAATCGACATAGGTGAAAAGACAATGGATAAGAAATCAATGGAGAGAGAAGCCCGCTTGAAACAGCGGTTTGAGGCCAAATCGTCCCATACCGCAGTCCGCTATTTGAGAAAAATGAGGGAACTGAGCGGCGCGCCTGAAGAGATGGCACCTTTTTTCAATACGCTCGACCGGATCTATACGAGAATGAAAAACATGAACATACCCGGAGGTGTGCCTCTGATCGGCACTTATTGCGTGATGGTCCCGCAGGAACTGATCTATGCGGCCGGCGCGCAGCCGGTCAAACTGTGCAGCGGCAGTTACACAGCGTTTTCCATAGGCGACGACAAGGTGCCCAGAGATGCATGCCCGCTGGTAAAAGCTGTGGAAGGCTTTCAGAGTATCGGCACGATGCCGGTCTACAGTGAATGCAGGATGTTT
>CADCIU010000111.1 GCA_902801585.1 uncultured Lachnospiraceae bacterium
GGATGTGAAGAACCTCACAGACAAAACTGACCGCTACCGCAACATCAGCTTCCAGGTCCACAGAGGAGAGATCCTCGGAATGGGCGGCCTGATCGGCGCAGGAAGAACAGAAGTTGTCCGTGCGATCTACGGCGTAGACAAGGCTGCGTCCGGCGAAGTATGGCTGGACGGCAAGAAGCTTGATCCTTCTCCTAAGGCAAGTATCCTCGAAGGAATCGGATTCGTTCCGGAGGACAGAAGAAATCAGGGATTCATCCCGCTCCTGTCCACGATCAAGAACGTTGCCCTTACCAACTATGATATTGTCAAGATCAACGGCACTTCCATTTCGGACGCGGATGAGCTGGCGATGGCTAAGAGAGCGATCCAGGCTATCGATATCCGTCCTTCCGATCCTGAGAAACAGGTCGGAGTCATGTCCGGTGGTAACCAGCAGAAGGTCGTCCTGGGCAAGTGGCTGATGAGAGATCTTAAGCTCCTGATCGTTGACGAGCCTACGGCCGGTATCGACGTCGGTGCGAAAGACGAGATTTACCAGATCCTGGAAAACCTTGCCAAGCAGGGTGTTGCGGTCATCGTTGTTACATCTGACCTTCAGGAGCTGCTTCGTGTTTCACACAGGATCATCGTCATGCGCAAGGGCGATATCGTGAAAGAGTTTAAGAATGTAGAGGTCACGCAGTCCAAGGTACTTTCCGCTGGACAGGGTGTAGAAGAGGAGGCGGAATGATGAAGAATTTTAACTGGAGTAAATACAGTAAGCCGATCATCCTCGTCGCATTTATTGTTGTTTTGTCCATCCTTCGTCCGAAGGCATTCCTTTCACTGGATAACTTCAGTAACGTGCTGTGGTCAGTAGCAGTTATCGGTATCATGGTATCCGGAACGATCTTCGTATTCCTGATCGGCGGTATCGACCTTTCAATTGCGACTTTGTGCGCGTTCTCCGCAGTTATTGCCGTCACGGTCACCCATAATATGGGAGATACGCCCGGCGCTGTTTTTGCAGGTGTGTTTGCGGCTCTGATCGCAGGTGCCCTGGCAGGTGCCGTTCATGGTATTGTCATCACGACCTTCAAGATCCCGGCATTCCTGGTGACATTCGCGACACAGAGTATTTTCCTCGGACTTGCAATGGTCATGACCAACAACAAGATCATCAGCTGCACAGTTCCCGCTTTCACGGCGATCGGTGCTTTCAAGATCCTTGGATTCCCGCTCCCCGTATACTTCATGGTAGTCATCGCGCTTGTCAGCTGGTACGTGCTCAGAAAGACTGTATACGGCAGATATGTCTATGCGGTCGGCGGCAACCCTACAGCATCTGAGATTTCCGGTATCAACGTAAAGCTTACATCGATCATCTGCTATGTTCTCTCCGGACTTACAACGGCTATGGGCGGTGTCGTGCTCGCGTCCATGACGCAGCAGGCGTCCTCCTCCACCGGCGCAGGATACACCAATGACGTTATCACGGCAGCCGTTATCGGCGGTGTTTCCCTTCTCGGCGGCGAAGGTACCGTTCCCGGCGCGATCTTCGGTGCAGTCCTGATGGGACTTCTGAACAACGGTCTTAATCTGATGTCCGTACCGTCCACACACGCAGGACTGGTAAAGGGTCTGGTTATCGTAGTAGCAGTTGCGTTTGACGCTATGCAGCACGCGGATCAGTCCAGAAAGAAAGTTAAAAAGGTCAAAAAAGCGAGTGCCTGATCTTTGGGCTGAACAATCATAAATGTTGTCTGAATGAGGATTACTTATGAAAAAAATTGATGCACATTTACATCTGGCCAAGATCGTAGCAGGCTACTGCAGACGCGGTGAGCTGCGCGCCATCGGCGGCGGCAAATGCCAGTGGGGAAGCGGCGAAGTATTCCAGCTTTTCCCTCAGACCGGCGATTATGGCGAGGATTGCTTCACAGCGGAGCAGGCCCTGGCGATCATGGACCGCAATGACGTAGAGAGAGCTGTTCTGATGAACGGCAGCATGTACGGCTTCCAGAATATCTATCACGAGGAACTTCTCGAGAAGTATCCCGACCGCTTCTGTCCTTCCTGTGAGGTTGAGCCCTTCGCGACCAACCACATGGAGACACTGCACAGATTCCTGGAAGAGAAGCATTTCCATCTCGTCAAGTTCGAAGTCAGTTCCGGCGGCGGTCTTATGGGCTGCCACGATCCCTTCGATCTGTCCGGCGACAGGATGATGGAGATCTACAAGCTGATCGAGAAGCATAAAGGCGTGGTTGCGCTGGATGTCGGCGATATTTTGATGGAGAGTCATCAGACCGCCGCTCTGATGCGCATTGCCGACAGATGCCCTGACCTCAAGGTAGTTATCTGCCACCTTCTGGCTCCCATGAGAGAGAAGAAGAAAGAGTGGAAGGCAGAACTGCAGATGCTCAGCCAGGCCAATGTCTGGTTCGACATCGCTGCGATGCCCAAGATCATGTCTCCCGATGTATATCCTTATCCGGAGACAGTCGATACTCTGGCGGAAGCGAGAGATATCATCGGCGCAGACAGGATGATGTGGGGAACAGATGCTCCGTTCGCTGCTACGCAGGATTCCTACGAGCATCTCACAGATTATCTTGAGAAGTCCAATGTATTCTCACAGAAAGAGCTGGAAGATATCTACTACAATAACGCTAAGCTTGTTTATTTCAGCTGAACTAAATGACGATCATAGGGGCCGGGAAGAAATGCCCTCCATTTCTTTCCCGGCCTCTTTCCTTTGCGAAAAAAACGGCGCGGCTTTTAAGAATTGCTGTTCTTAAAGCCGCGCCGGTGCGTGTCAGAATAATACTCTCAGGTTGTGTACAGGATCAGCGCGATCATCTCGATCGGCTCGCCGATAGCCTCGATGGAATGGCACTCGCCGTCGCCGCAGTAGTATACATCGCCGGGCTGTACATCAACGATCGTGCCGTTGTCGTTGTACTTGCCGCTGCCGGAAAGGATGTAATAGGTCTCAGCGTCGCCCTTGTGCGTGTGGAGGCCGATCTTGCTTCCGGGATACACCGTCGTATGCCCGAATACACGTCCCTTATTCTCCATTTCCTCAGGTCCGTTCAAAAGGCTTCTCACAGTGATCTCACCGACACCGTTAAAGGGAGACGGCTTCCTGATGCTGATCTTATCGTCACTTCTTCTAATCATGATTTACCCTCCTGTAAGCTGTGTGCATTATTGCTCAGTTTAGATATAGTTTATATTTATTATACTAGATGGATGCGAATTCTTAAATTGTTTCATGGGCAAAAACCAGGATTTGATTCCTGTGTAACATGTCTTTTTTGACCTCTATTATGTCTATTCCGATATACGGCTTGTATTTCCGTTTTCAAGTGCTATAATTGGGGCGTTCAAACGGAAACCGCCAGAATGGACATGCTATGCTCATGACTGACTGGAGGTTTTTTTATTGCAGTGGCGCCGCAGGCGCTCTTATCAGTCATTATAGAAAAGAGGAATAGTTATGAGCATGTTACTGGAAACTGCACTTGCGTTGTTTGCCGGGCTGATGATGACCCGTGTTTTCAAGTATATGAAACTGAACTTTCCGGATGTGACGGCGTTTCTGATCGCCGGCGTTCTTGTAGGTCCCTTTGTATTGGGAAGACTTGGCATTCACGGAGTAGGGTTCAATACGATGCAGGACCTTGAGACCGTAAGTCCCCTCAGCAATGTTGCCCTTGGATTTATTGCCTTTGATATCGGCAATGAGTTCCGTCTCGCACATCTGAAGAAGACCGGAAAGACAGCTACTGTGATTGGCGTGATCCAGGCGCTGATGGCAGCAGTGCTTGTCGATGCAGTCCTGATCATGCTCCATTTTATACTAGGACCG
>CADCIU010000112.1 GCA_902801585.1 uncultured Lachnospiraceae bacterium
GAAGACAATATTATAAAAAACTCCGTGAGCAGGATCACTCCCCAGCGCAGTACATTTCTGTACAGGGCCAGGAACCTGCTCCGCTGAGTCACCGATATCTTTTCCATATTTTCCTGATCTGCTTCCTGTAAAGCTTCTTCTGCTTTCTGAGATCCGGTTACTTGTTCAGGATCTCCAGGTATCTCGCCAGCGCGTCTTTCCAGTCGGGAAGAGGCGTGAAGCCGGCTTCTCTTAGTTTGGATTTGTCGAGGCGGCTGTTGAAGGGACGTGCCGCCTTGCTGAGGCCGTATTCAGCTGTCGTGACCGGCAGGACCCGGGTGTTCATTCCGGCCTGGCGGTAGATCTCGCACGTAAAATCGTACCAGCTGATATAGCCGCCCTCGTTCGTTGCGTGGTAATAGCCGTAGCGATCTGTCTCCGCCATGTCGACGAGCAGCCGCGCCAGGTCATATGTGTAGGTAGGTGTGCCGATCTGGTCGTTCACGACCCGCACTGTGTCGTGATTCTTTCCGACGTTCAGCATTGTTTTGATAAAGTTCTTTCCGTTGACTCCGAAGACCCACGCGATCCGGACAATAAAGTACTTGGTCAGAAGAGAGCTCACCGCAAGTTCTCCCTCCAGCTTGCTCTGTCCGTACACATTGAGGGGCGCGTAGTTCTTGTCATCGGGCTGCCAGGGGCGCTCGCCCTGTCCGTCAAAGACGTAGTCCGTGCTGATGTAGATCATCTTGGCGTCCGCTGCGCGTGCTGCCTCAGCAATATTGCGGGTTCCCACTGCGTTGATCGCGTGCACTTTGGGCCTGTTCTCCTCGTCCTCGGCGGCGTCCACCGCTGTCCAGGCCGCGCAGTGAATGATCACGTCAGGATGGATGTCCGAAATCACCTTCTGAACCGCTTCGCGGTCCGTGATATCCAGCTGAACGTACTGCGCTTCTCCGCCGTCATTGCATCTGTCCTGAATATCTGACCCGATCGCCTCATATTCTCTTTTTGAGAGCTCCGCCATGCAGTCATGGCCCAGCTGTCCGTTTACTCCTGTCACAAAAACTCTCATCTTACCACCTGTTCTTGTCCTTTATGCGGTCAGTACAAGGCCCATCAGCTCGCATCCGGCACCTTCCATTGTCTCTCTGCCTTCCTGAATGGTCTCCGTATGGGCGTAATCCTCGCGGACCACGTAGATCCAGCCGTCCGAGAGGCCTGCGATCAGTGCGGGCTCCGCGACAAGGCCGCCTGCCGGCGCGTCAATGATCACATAGTCGCATTGTCTGCTGCACTTGCGGATCAGTTCCTCCGCCTTTCTGCTGCCCCAGAGCTCTTCAGGATTGTCTACGGGGCTGCTTCCGGGGATGATCACAAGATTCCCGTTGCCTTTATAGTTGACCAGGACCTGGCCAATGCTGCATTTTCCGGCGAGAATATCTGCTGTTCCGAGTTTGGCGGGAGCGATATCCAGCGTCGTGTGAACTGCAGGTGCTCTCAGATCGCCGTCGATCAGCAGAACGTTATAGTTTTTCTTGGCAAGAGACAGCGCCAGGTGAACCGCTGCAGAGGTCTTGCCTTCATTGCGGACCGCGCTGGTGACAAGAATTGTCTTGGCACCCGTCTGGTCAGCCCTGTTCTCCAGGTGGAGGCGGACCTTTCGGATCGCGTCAGCGAATTCCGCGGGAACGCTTCCTGCGGAAACATCTGCCGGATCCTTGCCGTGCGCCTCTTTGTTCTTTCTGCTCTTTAAATAAGCCGCCATCGGGATCTTTCCCAGAAACTCCGCGTCAATGAGCGTTGTCAGATCCTCTTCATCGCGTACTGTCTTCTTCAGAATGGACTTGGCTGTGAGCCAGACCAGGCACAGGAACAGACCTGCCAGGAAAGCCTTGACTCCGGCATTTTTCGCGCCCGAACTGTTGGCAGGAGCCGTGGGGACACCGCTTTCATCCAGGATCTCCAGCTCGCCGCCGCCGGAAGTGGCTGCAAGGTTTAAGAGGTAGTTCTTTTTCACCGATTCAAGGACGTCATATGCCAGCTGAGGGTCCGCCGCTTTCACGCGCACTGACACAACGTTCGAGTCCTTGACGGATGAGACGGAGATCGTCGCGGGAAGGCTTTCCGACTCCATATAGCCGAGATCGTCCTTGACCAGTTCCTGCATTGTTTCGCCGCCTATGACATCGGGAGCCACGATTCCGATCCAGTTGGAGACCGTGCTCTTCTCGATACTCGTGTGGTAATTCACAGCCAGATGTTTGCTGACCGTAAACGAAGTTGAGGCGACGTAGTTCGGGGTATACTGTGTTTTGGCAGATACAAAGCCGATGACGCCTACGACAAGGCTGATCGCCAGCCAGAGCCACAGCTTCTGCAGGAATTCATCGCGCACGTCCGTAAGGACCCGGATGAGGTCGACCCTGATCTGTTTATTATTAACACTGTTTGTATTATCTTGCATAGTTCCTCCAATAGCCGCATGGCTCTATTAATCCAATAGCCGCGGGCCTGTATCAATAGCCGTACGCTTTCCCCGTAGTGTTCGCTCCGATACCGTTCTTGCCGGCGTCGTTGAAGATACATCCGATCATGCGCTCACTTCCGCCCAGGGCTGTGACAGCCTCATCGATGTTCCTCATTTCGCTGTGGTGCTGCCGGACCACGATCACGGAAGTGTCCGCCATATTGGCGAGTTCCTCCGCGTCGGAGTACGAATCGATGCAGGCAGAGTCCAGAATGATAAAGTCCGCCTCTTCCTGCAGCCGGCCAAGGAGCATCCTGATCAGTTCGGAATACTTCTCCATCGCCTGGGGGACCGCTTTCCTGTTCAAAACAGCGACCAGCTCAGAATCCGGCACCGGGCAGAACATGGCCTGCGCCATGTTCGCGAGTTCCGAGTCGCCCGCCTTGGAGCCTTTCTCCAGCCAGTTTCCGAGGTCCATAAACTTGCTGTCCTGAAGATTCAGGATCTTATACAGGGAAGGGTGCCTGAAATCCGTATCGATCAGGACGGTCTTCTTCCCGAATTCCGCCATTGCCATCGCAAGACCGGCGGATACTGTCGATCTTCCCTCATCTTTGCCGGCGCCTGCTACGAGCAGGATCTTCTGGTCTTTCTGAGTCATTTCATTGCAGATGCGGGCGGCCAGTCTGCGCAGATCCTGCGCGAACTGCGGGTTCACGGCCGGGTCTGTGATCAGTGTCCCGCCCTTTGCACCGAGGAGTTTGTCCTTGTGCGCGACAGCTCCGAGGAGTTTCGCATCCACTTTTTTATCTACTTCCGCAATGCTGCGCACTGTCTCACGCAGGCAGGAACGCAGTGCGATAAGTCCGCAAAGTCCCAGGAAGACAAGGCCTGCGAAAGCGATCACATATTTGCGGTTGCTCCCCGCGTTGACCGGGCTGGCCTGCGCCCTGGGCTGCCTCAGCACAGTGATCTCCGTGCCTCCGAACAGTGCGTCGGACAGTTTGTCGCAGCATCTCAGGACTGCCTTGGCCTCCAGGTAAGAAGTGCGCACGGAACGAGACCTGACTGTGAACCGCACCATATTCCCGTCCTTGATCACCTGCGCGGAGATCGATCCGGAGAAAGGAGTTCCCATTTCCTGTGCCACAGCCGCCTTCATCTCACCGCTCTGAAGGGTATCGACGAGGAGCAGCGCGCTCTTGGACTCATGCGACATGTTATTGTAGGAATCCGCGCCTGCAGAGTTATTGAGGTCTGCGGCCGGATTGTTGTTATTTACAGCGATGGAGGCAGTCGACGCATACATCGGCGGGCGAAGGCGCCCCATCCCGACGTGCGCGACGATCGCGGCCGAAGCGGTCAGAAGGAGGATCATCAGCCACTCCCTGGCAATGTCCATGAAGATACTGCCGAGATTGATCATCTGGTCCTTGTTGGAGGTAAGCTGTTTCTTATTCTCACTCATTTCCCGGCGCCCCTCCTTTCCGTTACTACTACATAGAGCCTGACGCTCCCTGTTCCCGTTCCGTTTTCAGTATCCTCGCAGGTGTAGACCACCTCGTAGTTACCGGGAACCTTTGTATCCACACTGCCGGTCACATTGATCCTGCCTGCATCGATAACATTGCCTGCCGCCGGTGCAGGAGCAGTCTCACTGCCGGTTGTGATCACGGCATATTCCGATCCGCCGATCGTCACGGAATCCAGATATTGCCGGGGATTCCACTGGGCGCCTTCCTCCAGGTAGACCACATATTCCTTCAGCTTGATAATGGGAAGGCCTGCCCGGACCGTCTCATCGTAGATCTCGATGGTCACCGGAAGACTCACCGCGTCTCCGGCGCTGTTCGTGGTCTCGAGTACTACCGGGTATTCTCCCGGCATCGACACGTCAATGATCCCGTCGTATTGGATCCAGATGTTATCAAACCTCACGCCGTCCAAACTGTCTTCCACCGTCACGCCGCTCAGCAGGTTCGCGGAGTCCGCAGGAAATGACAGCGGTCTCTCGAAATGGAACCTGGGAGACGTGTAATCGGTGTAGGACACCTCTCTCTGTGCGCGCGCCAGCTTGTTCTTCGAGTCAAAAGCCACATAAGTCACGACTCTGTGTCCTGCCTCGTTAAAGGGGCTGACCGACTCCACTTCCAGCGTATCCGTCACATCGTTGCCGGCAGCGTCCGTCGCTGTGACGCCCCTCTTAAGGGCATCTTCGCCGTCACTGACACTGACTTCGATCAGGTTGCTGTCCATTTGGATCACCGGTCCCGGGCCGTTCTTCGCCCTTGCCTTGAACGCGCTCACTCCCAGCAGAGCAAGACACGCGATAAACACGATAACACTAGCAGCTCTCAGCTTTTTCAATCTTACCTCCTTGCTGCAGCTCAAATACAGCAATCAAGTCCCAGGGCGCAAAGCACCCTGAGACTACACATTTACGATAATACATTCATTGTATTGTATAACACTATTTTTTTCCACCCAAAAAGTTTACTTGCGGGCTTCTCTCTCCTCCATATAGGCTTTGGCGTCTTTGATAAAGCTCCAGATCATGATGATCATAATGATTCCGATCGGGAACGCGCTGATGATGGACACACTCTGAATGTTGTTCATGCTGCTCTCCGAGAAAACGAGCGCGATAGGCAGAACGATCAGAAGTATGCACCACAGCAGTGTGATCAGTGTGTGGGGCTTCTCGTCCTCTTCAAGCTTTTTGTAGCTGTAGCAGGCTGCTGTGTAAGCGATCGAGTCGAAGCTGGTCGCATAGAAAGCGATCATACATACCATCGTCAGGATCAGGATAAAGGATGAACCAGGCATCGTGTCCACGATGTTGAGGATCAGTCCGTAGAGATCGCCGCTCTGCTCGTACTGCGCGATGAAGTCCGCCGCGCCGGTGATCTGAAGTCCAAGGCTGTAGTTGCCGAGGATGATGAAACTGATGATCGTTGAACCTACGCCGAAAACATATCCGCCGAGAACCGTCTGTCTGATGGTCCGTCCTCTGCTGATGTTGCCGATGAAGAAAGGCGCCGCGATGCACCATACCATCCAGTAAGCCCAGTAGTAGATCGTCCAATCCTGCGGGAAGCTGTTGGTGCGCGCCGGATCCGTGTAGGTGCTCAGTTCGATGAAGTGCTGGAACATCTTGCCCAGACTCTGGAATCCGTTCTCAACGATGAATCTTCCCTGTCCTCCGATCAGCAGTACGATGATCAGGAGGCCAAAGAACAGATAAATGCAAAGTTTTGCCAAAAAACTGATGCCCTTGAAGCCATGCAGTACAGCGTAGGTGTACACCGCGCAAGTAATGAGCAGGATGATGATCGTCACTGCAGTGCGGCTGATGCTGAGGTTAAAGAGCTCAACCATGATGCTCGCCATAAGGGGCGTCGCAACGGAGAATGTAGTTGCGGTGCCTGCCAGCAGAGCAAACAGTGCAAACAGATCGATGACTCTTCCGAGAAGGCCGTTCGCGTTCCTGTCGCCGATCACAGGGCGGCAGGCCTCGCTGTATCTCTGTCTGGAGCGCTTGCGCACGTGCAGCATGAAACCGAAAGCAACTGCGAGGACCAGATAAAAGGCCCAGGGGATAAAACTCCAGTGGAACAGCGGGAAAACACCTGCCCACTCAGCGATGGAGCCCATCTCGGCGACATGCGGGTTCGTAGCATACATGACCCACTCCGCAAAGGAGTAGAACAGGATATCCGCCGCAAGGCCGCAGGTGAACATCATGGAGCCCCATGTGAAGAAGTTGTATTTGGGTTTCTCGTTTTGCTCACCAAGAACGATATTCCCGTATTT
>CADCIU010000113.1 GCA_902801585.1 uncultured Lachnospiraceae bacterium
AGGGTTGGGCTGTTCGCCCATTAAAGCGGTACGCGAGCTGGGTTCAGAACGTCGTGAGACAGTTCGGTCCCTATCCGGCGCGGGCGTAAGATGTTTGAGGGGAGCTGCCCTTAGTACGAGAGGACCGGGGTGGACGGGCCGCTGGTGTATCTGCTGCGCCGCCAGGCGCAAGAGGCAGGGTAGCCAAGCCCGGCAGGGATAAACGCTGAAGGCATCTAAGCGTGAAGCCCCCCCCAAGATGAGACATCACAAGACCCCTTGAAGACGACGAGGTGGATAGGCGCGAGGTGGAAGTACGGTAACGTATGGAGCTGACGCGTACTAATAGGTCGGTTGCTTATCCTCAGGTTCTTTAGATCGGGGATCGAGATAAGCAGTGCTCAGTTGTGAGGTGTGCATTTCTCTTATTCAGTTTTGAAGGTATGAAGTTTTTACTGAACGTTTTGTAGATGAGAGAAGCCCGTTATCAGGCTTCTTAATCTGTATAAAAGGAAAATTCAGTAAAGAAATTTACTTTCAGCATATATTTGCCTTGATAGCTCAATGGTAGAGCACGCGGCTGTTAACCGCGGTGTTGCAGGTTCGAGCCCTGCTCGAGGCGCTGAAGAGATTCGAGCAATTGAAGATCTTCTAAATTACAGCGTACATCTGCTGGTTTTCGGCTCCGTGGTCAAGAGGTTAAGACATCGCCCTTTCACGGCGGTAACACGGGTTCGATTCCCGTCGGAGTCACTACTATAATTAATATGGTGCCATAGCCAAGCGGTAAGGCAAAGGTCTGCAACACCTTGATCACCAGTTCAAATCTGGTTGGCACCTCGCTGAAGGTTCCCCGGAACCCTTGTAAATCAAGGGCTCCGGGGGATTTTTTAGTTACGCAGAAAGGACGTAAGTCTGCGTAATCCGTGTATGGTATAATGAATAGAACGACACTTTTTTGCTGATTTGGAGTACAGATGACTTGAGAATATGATGACCAGAGAATATATTGAGATTACAGATTTTGAAGATCCCAGACTGGATGTATTTGCAAGGCTGAATGAGACGCAGCTCCGCCATTATTATGAGCCTGATGGAGGCCTTTTTATCACAGAATCACCAAAAGTGACAGAGCGGGCGCTCAGGGCGGGATGCCAGCCGGTATGCGCCCTTGTGGAAAGAAGCCAGGCTTTGGGAGAAGCCGCAGGCGTTCTGGAGAGTATGCCGGATATTCCGGTTTTCACAGGTTCTTCCGATGCAATACGCAAGCTGACAAATATCCCGATGACGAGAGGTCTTCTATGTTGCATGAAAAGGCCCGGGTTGAAGAATGTTGAAGAGTTGACGACGGGTATGCGGCGCATTGCTGTGCTGGAGAATGTGACAAATCCAACCAATGTGGGAGCAATCATTCGTTCCGCGGCGGCCCTTGGGATGGAGGCTGTTCTTTTAAATCACGCGTGCAGCGATCCTTTTTATCGCAGAGCAGCAAGGGTTTCTATGGGAACGGTATTTCAGGTGCCCTGGACCTATCTGGAAAACTCGAATATGCCAAAAGGCATGCATTATGTCAGGATGCTTCAGTCTCTTGGGTTTAGGACAGCAGCCCTGGCTCTTCGAAAGGACACAGTCAGTATCTCCGATCCCTGTCTTGCAAGGGAGGAGAAGTTGGCGGTGATCCTGGGCGCAGAGGGTGACGGGCTTACGGATGAAACGATCGATCTGTCTGACTATACGATTAAAATTCCTATGGCGCACGGCGTGGATTCTCTGAATGTAGCTGCGTGCAGCGCGGTAGCCTTCTGGGAACTCTCTATCCATTGACCTATACTGAAGTCACGGGTATTGCAAGGTGAAGAATAAAAAGGGTTGCGGTGTCTTATGAAAACAGGATTTAACAGAGAGAAACTCTTTCGCATGGTGTCTGTCGGTGTGGTGGATGAGCCGGTCAATCAGGCCTATGACTTCATCAGTACGTCCGCACTGCTTATGAACCTGGCGGCGAGTATCATGTTGACTTTCGAGAATATGCAGGCGAAATATGGAGGGGTCCTGACCGCTATCGAAGCTGGCACGGTATTGTTTTTCGGAATAGACTATGTGCTGCGGCTGATGACAGCGAATTATCTGTACCCGGAGTCAAATGAATGGGATTCCCTGGTGCGGTACGTTTTTTCATTTTCCGGTATTATTGATCTGCTGTCATTTCTTCCCTATTATCTGCCTGTGTTTTTCCCTTCAGGTATTGCAGTTTTCAGAATGTTCCGGGTGGTCAGGATCTTCAGGCTCTTTAGAATCAATGCCTACTACGACTCTCTCAACGTTATTACGGAGGTTATTGCCAGTAAGAGACAGCAGCTCCTGTCCTCATTTTTCATTATTCTGACATTGATGCTGGCTTCGAGCCTTTGCATGTACAGCCTCGAGCACGAGGCACAGCCGGATGTGTTTAAAAATGCCTTCTCCGGAATCTGGTGGTCTGCGTCGACATTGCTGACAGTCGGTTATGGCGATATTTATCCGGTCACAACCATGGGAAGAGTGTTCGGTATCTTCATTACGTTTCTGGGTGTCGGAATGGTCGCCATCCCCACCGGTATTATTTCCGCCGGATTCGTTGAGCAGTATCAGCAGTTCAAAAGGTTCGGCGACTACGGTATGGAACAGGACATCCGTTATATACAGATATCCCTGACCATCAGGGACCGGTGGGTTGGGCGGTCGATCAGGAGCCTGGGGCTTCCCCGCGGCAGTATGGTCGCGGCTGTCCAGCGCGGTGACCAGCTGATCATTCCCAATGGAGACGTGGTACTTACGCCCGGTGATGTGCTGATGATTGCTGCGGAACAGATTACCAAGGGGATTCCCATGCGTATACAGGAGATCATCCTTCGTAAAAATCATCCCTGGACGGGAAGCTCCATCCGGGATCTTGATATGTCTCGGCAGAGTTACATTATCATGGTAAAACGGGAAGGAACGGCACGCATCCCTGACGGAGAGATGGTCTTACAGGAAGGAGACCAGATTTACGTTCTTTCCAAAGAAAAAAGAAAACGTATCGAAGACTGAGAAATGGAGAAAATATGCTTCAAGCTGTTATTTTTGATATGGACGGTACCCTGCTGGATTCTGAGATCATTCATTACATTGTGATCCGTGACATCCTCAAAAGGGAAGTCGGCATCGATATGCCCATGCAGGACTACATGAAATACTGCGGAATTCCCGACGAGAAAATGTGGCCCATGATCCTGGAGGAGACGGACAGCACGTTTGTGGATGCCCTGGCGGAAAGATGGGGAATAGAGGAGCTTGCAGAAGAAGGTGTCAGTACAATGTCTGCGGAGCTGGAACGTCTGCACTGGGAGGAATATGATCTTTATATCGAGAAAAACGGTGTGAAACCCTTTCCGGGGGTCAGGGAGCTCGTGGTTGCTCTGCGAAAAGAAGGAATCCGGATTGCGGTGGCCACCGGGTCCATTATTCGGATCGTGCAGAAAAATCTGGTACTGTTGGATATTGCAGAGTTTGTTGAAGCAACGGCCACGTCGGAGGATTGCAGCAACGGAAAACCGGCACCGGATGTCTTTTTGCTGGCAGCGAAGAAGCTGGGGGTCGAACCCGAAAACTGCCTGGTCGTCGAGGATGCCGGCTTTCTTGAGCCGTTTGGCGGCGAGGGTGCCGATGTCCATCAGGCAGACGAATTTGTCGGTGCGACCGGCGTAGTGCTCCTTATGGTCGGCGAGGTACTGCTGGAAGGCGCCCTCGATGAGGGGGCGGTAGAAGCCGTCGTCGA
>CADCIU010000114.1 GCA_902801585.1 uncultured Lachnospiraceae bacterium
AGCTGCTGCTGCCCGGCGCGAAGGTCACGCTGCAGAAAGCATCTGATCCGGGCAGGAAGACAGCCTATGATCTTATCTCCGTCTATAAGGAGGGGCTGGCATGGGTCAATATCGACAGCCTTGTGCCCAACAAGCTTATGAAGCAGTATCTCATGAGCTTAGACTATGATGTGGTGAAGCCGGAATACACTTTTGGGGATTCCCGGTTCGATTTCTACATGGAGCGCCAAGGTGAGAAGTATCTGACGGAAGTAAAAGGCTGTACTCTGGCAGCAGATCTGGAGCACGGAATCGGGCTCTTTCCGGACGCTCCCACAGAGCGCGGCGTAAAGCATTTGGACGAACTGGCTGCCGCGGCCAAAAAAGGGTATCACTGCCAGGCTGCCTTTGTGATCCAGATGAACGGGATCCACACTGTTTTGCCAAATAACGAGACCCATCCGGAATTCGGACAGGCACTGAGCCGTGCCGTCGAGGCCGGAGTGCAGGTCGTCTGTTACAGATGCCGTGTTGAAGCGGACAGTATAAAGATAACAGGCGTTGTCACAAATAATCAGGATGAGAAGGTCATAAATCAAGTGGAAAAAAGCGAAGACTTAACATTGATCAAAGATGCTGCCAAATACGTACAGGATCTATTTCGCACAAATGCGGGTGGTCACGATGCTGACCACACTATGCGCGTCTACAGGAATACATTGCGAATCGCGGAAAACGAGCCGGAATGCGATATCCGGATCGCCGCACTGGCAGCTCTTCTTCATGATGCGGACGATCACAAATTATTTGACACCGAGAATAATGCGAACGCGAGAGCCTTCCTGGAAGCGCATCGGGTGCCGCCGCAGACGATCGACCAAATCTGCGGCGTGATCAATTCTGTGTCATTTACGCAGAACAAAGGGAAAGTGCCCGACACTCCGGAGGGGAAGGTCGTGCAGGATGCGGACCGCCTGGACGCCATGGGAGCTATCGGAGTTGCAAGAACTTTTGCTTACGGCGGCGAGCACGGCCGGTCAATGGCAGATTCCGTCCAGCATTTTTACGACAAACTTCTGCGGCTGAAAGAACTTATGAATACAGAGACCGGCAGGCAGATGGCCGAGCAGCGGCATGCCTTCCTGGAGGCTTTTTTGAAGGAATATTTCGAAGAGGAAGGGGCAAAATAGTGATCATACGTATAACTGATGATTTTGACCCGGAACGGATCGCACAGAGCGGCCAGTGCTTCCGCTGGGAGAAAATGGAAGGTGAAACCTGGCGTATCATCACCGGACACTCCTGCCTTTACTTGACACCGCTTGGCGATGACCGTTATGAGTTTGACTGCCCGGAAGACGAATATGAGAACTTCTGGCGGGAATATTTTGACCTGCAGGAGAACTATCAAAATATACGAGGCCGGATCGACCGCGAAGAGGATCTCTTTCTGTGGAAGGCCGCGGAACAGGAGAAAGGCATTCGCATACTGCGGCAGGATCCCTGGGAGATGCTGATCACTTTTATCATCTCACAGAACAGGAATATCCCGGCGATCAGGAACTCCGTGGAGATGCTCGCGGAAAGGTGCGGTGAAAAGAAGATCGACTCCAGAGGCGCAGAATTTTACGCATTTCCGGAGCCCGCTGCACTGGCAACGCTTCCTGAAAGAGACCTGAAGTCCTGTAAACTGGGTTATCGGTGCAAATATGTGCACGCGGCCGCACAAGCAGTTTCGAATGGGGATATCGATCTGAACAGCCTCATCGGCGCGGACGAAACTGCCACGATTAACGCGTTGACGAAGCTGTTTGGTGTGGGAACAAAGGTCGCAAATTGCGTCTCGCTTTTCGGGTTGCACCACGTCAATGCCTTTCCGGTCGATGTCTGGATCAAACGCGTTTTGGAAGAACAATACCCGAACGGCTATCCCTATGAGAAATATGCTCCTTATAACGGGATCTACCAGCAGTACATGTTCGCGTACTACAAGCATAAGTGAGTGACAAGGGGACGGTTCTTCTGACAACTTTTTGTTCCAAAAGTTGTCAGAAGAACCGTCCCCTTGTCACACCGTTTTAGAAAATCTGGCCGGGCAGCTTCAACTTCTGCTTAGGCGGAAAAGCCCTATCAAAGGCCTCCACATCTGCATCATCCACATAGTAGCCCTGCGGCGTCTGGTATATACCGGTGATGCCGTCAAGGTACCCCGGAATCAATTCTTTGCAGAGGAAGAAAGAGTCGTCCGCGCCCTCTGGCAAGTCGTGATAACGAATGCCAAAATTGCGGGCATAGTCAAAACCACTCTTGCCGTAGAATCCGATATTGCCCTCAAACAGTACCGCACCAAAGCCCATGGCAGAAGCCCGCTCAAGCGAGTAGTCCAACAATTTTTTGCCGTAGCCGTGTCGCTTAAGTTCCGGCGTGATGCCGATTGGACCCATGGTCAAAATGGGGATCACTCTGCCGTCGTCGGCGTTAATGACCGTGCGCATGAACATATTTTGCCCGATCAGCACGCCGTCCTTTTCCATCACGAAATCCAGTTCCTTCACAAACGCCGGATCATCCCGGAGCACATGGATCACATAGTGCTCGCTGCAGCCCGGGCGGTACACGTTCCAGAATGATTCGCGAACAAGGTTTTCGACTGCTCTCTGCTCTTCTTTCTTTTCCAAACGGATGGTATAGTCATTTGTATTCATTGTTTAGCCTCCTGAATTTTGTTGACATCAAATGCTTCACAGCGGGAGGTTTGTTCGATTGTCGGCAAACCTCCCGGTCAGCCTGCAATCTCCGTTTTTTTGTACTTCTTCAAACAGTACGCTCCTTAATAATTTATTCAATCAAGCCTTTCCGGCTCAATTATCCAAATACAAGCGTGTCAAAATATCGTCAAAACCAGTTCAATCTCGTCTTCGTCTTCGACACCCGTTGCCTGAAATCCCTTGTTCTCATACAACTTTCTTGCAACCGGGTTTTCTTTGTTGCAGGTCAGGGGGGACAAACCACCCCAGAGGTCTCTTTACCTCAGCTCCATTCTCATGTAGACCAGTTCCTGATACCCCGTAAACCGGGATTTGAATCCTCTCGGATTCCGGCCGTATTCAACAAACCCTGCCCTACGGTACATCGCGATCGCCGGCTCGTTCTCTGCTACTACGCTCAGCTCGATCTGCTCATATCCCGCTGCCCTGGCGCATTCGATGCAAGCGCACATCAGCGCCGTTCCGATGCCGAGGTTCCAGTACTGCCGGTCCACACTGATGCCAAAATCTGCCCTGTGCCTAATTTTCTCCCTTCCGCCGACGGCGTCAAAGCCGGCCAGGCCTGCGGCCATACCATCAACTTCCGCAAGAAGTTCAATTCCACTGTCGCTGTCCGTTTTCTCCTGCAGGAACCGTCCTTCCTGCTCTGCAGTCATAGTGCTTTCATCCGGGTAAGAAAGCAGATAATCGGTCTGCTCGTGAGTCAGAATAAAATTGGCGAGCACAGCCTCTCCGTCTCTCTCTTCGCCGTTTCTCAGTGTGCATTCTCTGCCGTCTTTCAGTGTTATTTTCTTGTAGTATTTCACTATTTTCTCCTTGTCGGAATCAAACGACCCCAGAGGTCGCTTGATTCGAAAGCCTCATTATTCCAAGCGTTTTGATCACCAACAGGGCAAAATATATAATCCCCGCATAAGGCTGCCTGGCTGCAATGAAAACAGCCACCCCCACAATGGACAGCAC
>CADCIU010000115.1 GCA_902801585.1 uncultured Lachnospiraceae bacterium
CCTTCCTCGAAGGGCTGGACAGTGGTCCGAAATGGTCAAAAGATAGAAATGGAGGCATTTGAGGGGAGTCTTGCGGAGATTTCTCTTGTGCCCGGAGAAAATCATATTACAATGCAGTATAGGACGCCGGGACTTGCGGCGGGGATCCTCCTGTCCCTGACGGGTCTGGGGATCACTGTATATGCGCACGGAAAGCGACGGAAAGAGAGGAAAACGGGTGAAGATCGGAATTATCGGAGCAATGGAAGTTGAAGTGGCGCGTCTTGTCAGGTGCATGGACGGAGCGAAAGAGACGCAGAGAGCAGGAATGCATTTCTATGAAGGCAGGATCGGCCGGACAGAGGCAGTAGTGGTCCGCTGCGGGATCGGAAAGGTCAGCGCAGGCCTGTGCGTGCAGATCCTGAGCGATCTGTTCGGAATCACTCATGTGGTCAATACCGGAGTCGCAGGTTCCCTTGAAGAAGAGATCGATATCGGAGACATCGTGGTCTCCATTGACGCAATGTATCATGACATGGATGTGACCGGACTCGGATACGAACCGGGGCAGGTGCCGCAGCTGGATACGCTCGCATTCCCCGCGGACCCGGTTCTGCGGGTGGCGGCAGTGAAGGCATGCAGAGAGGCAGCTCCTGAAATCGGCGTATTTGAAGGCCGCGTTGTCAGCGGCGACCAGTTCATCTGTGACAGAGCCAGAAAAGACCGGATCAAGGAAGTGTTCGGCGGTCTGTGCACGGAGATGGAAGGCGCAGCTATCGCTCAGGCGGCTTACATCAACAAGATCCCCTTTGTGATCGTCAGAGCGATCTCCGACAAGGCGGACGAGAGCACCGAGATGTCCTACGAAGCTTTCGAAGCCAAGGCGGCTGAGCACTGCGCTTCCCTTGTGGAGCACATGGTGAGATCTTTCTAAACGATGCGGAAAGCAGACGAAACACCTGAATAAACAAAATGACGCGCGGATGGCCGTGCCCTTAAGAAATAAAGGGAGAACGGTCTTCCGCGCGCTTTAGTTTGTGATATGGAGATGTTTACTCCGGATAGATCAAATGCTTCTCGTCTATGCCGATCAGGGTGCTGGTCAGATACCGCTCAGCCAGCCAGTTAGCCATATTGAGATTCTGGTCCTGCCAGTTGCCGCAGTCTCTCGGCGCGGCTCCGGGGATCTCACCGCGGAAGTCCCTGATGAACTCGAACATTTCCGTCACCAGAGGAGCGATCTCCCGGGAGGAATAATCGCCTGCAAGAAGCATATAGAAGCCGGTCCTGCAGCCCATGGGTCCGAAATAAACGGTCTTGTCCGCAAATTCGGGGTGATTTCTGAGAAATGTGGCGCCAAGATGCTCGATCGTATGCATCTCAGCGGTGTTCATGACCGGTTCTTTATTAGGGGCGGTCATCCGCAGATCAAAGGTCGTGATCACGGCATCGCCGTAGCGGTCCTTGCGGGAGACATAGACGCCCGGCTCCAGGTCAAGGTGATTGATCGTAAAACTTGTGATTTTTTCCATAAGGACCTCCATTGGCTGTTCATAAAACTGTTGTCATTATGACACCGCAGAAGAAGCTTATCAAGGGCACCGTGGCGTTTTCTTAGAGAGTATGAGATAATATATATTGGTGTGCTGTACACCTGTTTAAATTACGCCGCTCTGCGGCGCAGGAGGCATTTATATGACTTTCAGGCGGAGACTTATCATAGCGTTTTCAATCGTGCTCGTTCTGCCGGTGATCCTTTTTATTCTGTCCTTTATCGTGATCGGAAATTTCGTCGCGCGCGGGGACAGCGGGGAGGGCGTGGTCCCTTATCAGGACTATACATCCCTGACGGATGACTACAGGCAGTACAGCGAGCTGCTGGACAGCACTTATGAGAAAATACAGGCGGATCTGGATGAAGATCCGTCCTTAGTTGAGGACCCCGGTTACCTGCAGTCCCTGTCGGAGCGGGTCAGCGTCAGCAATTCCTATATTATTGTCAGAAAGGACGGGGATCTTTACTATACCGGAAATGAGGAGGCGGCAGCCAAGGATTTCCAGGATCTGCCGGCCTACAGTCACGCCCAGCAGAACGAGGGAACCGGTTTTTATATTGACAGCATGGCCAAGATGGTCAAACAGCTGGATTTTACCTTTGAGGACGGTTCTGAGGGCAGCATTTTCATTATCACCAGGGCAGTGGCGCTGGTTTCGAGAAAGTTCCTCGGAGAAATGTTCATCGCTATGGTGCTGATCCTTTTGTTTACGGCGATCCTGCTGACCAGGTGGATGGAAGGGAATTTCTTCGATCCCATAGGCAAGCTGAACGTTGCTATGAATAATATCCGCGACGGCAATCTTGACTACCGGCTTCAGACCAGCGAGGAGGGAGAGATCGGCAGCCTTTACAGCAATTATGAAGAGATGAGGCTGCGGCTCAAGGAGAACGCGGAGGAGAAGCTCGAGAGGGAGAGACAGAACCGCGAGCTGATCACAAATATCACCCATGACCTGAAGACGCCGATCACATCCATCAAGGGATATGTGGAAGGACTGATCGACGGGGTGGCCAATACGCCGGAGAAGAGAGAACGGTATCTGCGGACGATCTACAGTAAAGCCAATGATATGAACACGCTGATCAACGAGCTGACGCTTTATTCGCAGATTGACAACAACAAGATCCCGTACAATTTCCACAAGATCAATGTCGCGGACTATTTTGGCGACTGTGTGGAAGAGCTCGGCATGGATATGGAGTCCCGGGGAATCACGCTCAACTACAGCAATCTGGTCTCTCCGGACACGACGATCGTCGCGGATCCCGAACAGCTCAAAAAAGTTATCAACAATATTGTCGGGAATAGTGTAAAATATATGGACAAGACGGAAGGGAAGATCGATATACGGATCCTGGACGAGCATGATTCCGTCAGGATCGAGATCGAGGACAACGGAATGGGTATTCCGGCGAAGGATCTTCCCAATATATTCGACAGGTTCTACAGGACGGACGAATCGCGCAGCAGTGCCCAGGGCGGCAGCGGGATCGGCCTGTCCATCGTGAGAAAGGTGATCGAGGACCACGGCGGCTATGTCTGGGCGACGAGCCGGGAAGGTGAGGGGACCTGCGTGCACTTCGTGATCCGCAAGTATCACGAGACCAGTGATATGGAAGACTACGTGGAAGAGATATGACGAGAAGCCCGAAGAGTGCTTCGGGCATGACGCAATCAGTGGAGGTAAGAAGAATATGAGCAAAATTCTGATCATTGAAGATGAAGTTGCCATCGCGGATCTGGAGAAAGATTATCTGGAACTGAGCGGCTTTGATGTCAAGATAGAGAACAGAGGGGACAAGGGCCTTCAGACTGCCCTGAAGGAGGATTTCGACCTGATCATCCTGGACCTTATGCTGCCCGGGATGGACGGCTTTGAGGTCTGCAGGAAGATCCGCGAGGAGAAAAACGTGCCCATCCTCATGGTGTCGGCTAAGAAGGACGATATTGACAAGATCCGCGGCCTGGGCCTGGGCGCAGACGATTATATTACCAAGCCTTTCAGCCCCAGCGAGCTGGTGGCCCGCGTGAAGGCGCACATGGCGCGCTATGAAAGACTTGTAGGCGCCGGTCAGAAGACGAACGACATCATCGAGATCCGCGGTCTCAAGATCGACAAGACGGCGAGAAGAGTATGGATCAACGGCGAGGAGAAGAACTTCA
>CADCIU010000116.1 GCA_902801585.1 uncultured Lachnospiraceae bacterium
TATGGTCGCTCTCAGCGTCTTGAAAATGCCGGGCTACAAAGCCTGCATTATTACTGTTATCATCACAGCGATCGAATCTGTCGCGATCTGGAAGTTCAACCCGGTCTACATGCTCACTGCGGCGCTCGAAGGAGCGCTCAATGCACTGTGGCCGATCTGCCTTGTCATTGTCGCGGCGCTGTTTACTTATAATCTCAGTCTGGAAACCGGCGCTATGGAGAAGATCAAGAAGATGCTTGCGAGCGTCTCTACGGACCAGCGCGTCCTCGCTCTTTTGATCGCATGGGCTTTCGGACACTTCATGGAAGGCATGGCAGGATTCGGAACCGCAGTTGCGATTCCCGCAGGAATCCTGATCGCCCTCGGCATGGAGCCCCTTCCGGTTGTTGTCGGCTGCCTCGTAGTCAATTCGATGCCCACAGCATTCGGTTCTGTAGGTGTTCCCACCACTACCATTTCCAATATCACAGGACTGGACGTAGTAAAGCTCTCTGCGGATACGGCCAAGATTGAGCTCCTGATCTTTGTGATGCTCCCTTTCTTTCTGGTATTCATTGTCGGTAAGGGGTTCAAGGCTTTCAAAGGCATGATCGGTATGATTATCGTAGCTCTGGTATCTTTTATCGTTCCCATGTTTATCTTCGCGACCTTTGTGGGTCCGGAACTTCCGGACATCATCGGCGCGATCTGCAGCATGGTCGCCATCGTGGTCTTTGCAAGGATGAGAAAGGGCGAAGTGCCCGAGGAGTACAGGGCGAAGGCATCGGGGGCAGCAGACAGTTCCGAAGCCATTACTCTCAAGGAAGCGGCAGTCGCATGGGCGCCTTTCCTTCTGATCTTTGTCCTGCTTGTTCTGACAAGCCTTGTGCCTTTCATCAAGCAGCCTCTTTCAGCGATCAAGAGCAGTTTCCACATTTACCTGGGAAATCCGGATTCCAAGCTGACTTTTGCCTGGGTCAACACTCCCGGCGTGATCATCATCATCTCTGCCGTGATCGGCGGACTGATCCAGGGAGCTTCTGTCAACACACTGATCAGTGTGTTTGGAAGAACTGTTAAGAACAATGTCAAGACAATAGTCACGATCATGAGTGTTCTCGCGACTGCCAAGATCATGGGATACGCGGGCATGACGCCGGATATCGCGGCGTTCCTGGTAACTGCTACCGGCAAGTACTTCCCGTTCATCTCCCCTCTGATTGGAACTCTCGGCGGCTTTGTCACCGGCAGCGGCACTTCCACCTGCGTCCTCTTCGGACCCATGCAGGCTGAGACCGCGGCTGCGATCGGCTCGGATCCTTCCTGGCTTGTGGCGTCCAATACCTGCGGCGCGGGTATCGGCAAGATGATCTCCCCTCAGGGTATCGCTATAGGCGCAGCCAGCGCAGGCCTGACCGGCCAGGAGAGCACGATCCTCTCCAGAGCGATCAAGTACTGTGTGGTATTTGTCGTCGTGGCGGGCGTGCTGTGCTTCTTCCTTCAGTAACATCAGTGCCGCGGCAGGTCCTGCCGTATATAAAAGCTCTGCGTTTTAGTAATTTCAGTCATTTGATCAAAGGAGAGCAAGCTTGAAAACAGTAAAATTTTTCTATGCGCACACCACCCAGGACCTGGAAGTGCCGGATGACACGCCGGTCCTGACAAGTAATGTTGACAAGCTGGCAAGTGATAAAAAGGGGATAGAGATCGTCCGTGAGGCGATGGAGCATCCCATCGACAGCCCCAGGCTCAGCGAGCTGGCCAGGGGAAAGAAAGACTGTGTGATCATCATCAGCGACCACACAAGACCGGTTCCGAGCAGGGATATTCTGCCGAACATGATCAGAGAACTGCGGGAGGGCAGCCCGGAGATCGACATTACACTTTTGGTCTCGACGGGGTTTCACCGGCCAACGACTACCGCGGAACTGGAGGGTAAACTCGGAAAGGAACTCTACGAAGAGTTTAAGGACCGCATTGTCGTACACGACGCTCACAACCCAGCGACGAATGTCAAGGTGGGGGTGCTCCCCAGCGGTCCCGACTGCATCCTTGACAAGGTGGCTGTGAATGCCTCTCTCCTGATCGCGGAAGGATTTATCGAACCGCACTTTTTTGCCGGTTTTTCCGGAGGGCGCAAGAGCATCCTCCCCGGCGTCGCGGATGCGGTCACGGTAATGGGCAATCACTGTTCCAAATTCATCGACAGTCCCTTCTCCCGAACAGGGATCCTGGATCACAACCCTATGCACGAAGATATGCTGGCAGCAGCGCGGATGGCCAACCTGGCATACATTGTAAATGTTGTGATCGATGAGAATAAGAAGACTGTAGCTGCCTTTGCCGGAAACTTCGAGACCGCGCACAGAAAAGGATGTGATTTCATCGCAGAATATGTCTGTGTGAAGCCCGCTTACGCGGACATCGTGATCACGACAAACGGAGGATATCCGCTGGACCAGAACGCCTATCAGTCCCCCAAGGGAATGACCGCGGCGGAAGCGACAGTAAAGGAAAACGGAGTGATCATTATGCTGGCATCCTGCTCGGATGGAACAGGCGGAGACTTCTTCTACCACATTATCGCGGACGAGCCCGACATCGAGACGGCTTACCGGAAGTTCCTCGCGACGCCGCAGGAGAAGACCGCGCCCGACCAGTGGTGCAGCCAGATCCTGGCCAGGATCGTCCGCAGGCACAAGGTCATCTTTGTGGCAAACGCGGACCAGAAGGAAATGATCGAAGGACTCAAGATGGAATACGCTCCGGACCTTGCAACTGCTTACGGTAGGGCAAGAGAGATCATGGGAGAAGACGCGAGCCTGACATGTATTCCTAACGGAATTTCGGTAGTGGTAAGAGAATGACAGATTCAGATTTATAGGAGGGTGCTTCATCCTGCTGACCGGTCAGCAGGATGCGGCGCCTTCCTTTTTTGTGCGATAAGCGGGGGGGCGCATCTCGTGCTTGCACGAAGACGCACCCCTGGACAACAGTCAATCGAGCAGGTGCAGCCTACTCGATTGTCGAAAGGGCCAAAATAGTGATATACTAATGACATGTTAGAAAGGCGGACCAGAAGCGATGGCATCGAAGAAAAGACGTCCCGGACCCGGCGATGAAAACCGTCATAGAAGGCAGAAACTGGTCACCAGTTTCGCAAATGCATGGCAGGGCATTGTGGTCTGCTTTGTTGAAGAGCGCAATATCAAGATCCACTTTCTGGTCGCGGTGCTGGTGATGATCTTCGGATTCATTCTGCAGATCTCCAAGACAGAATGGTGTCTGTGTTTTGTGCTGTTCGGCCTGATCATGGGGCTGGAACTGGTGAACACTGCGGTGGAATCTGTCGTAGATCTGGTGACAGAGGAATGGAGGCCCCTGGCCAGAAGAGCCAAGGACTGTGCTGCGGGCGCAGTGCTCATCGCAGCGATCTGGGCAGCAGTGGTTGGCGGCATTATCTTCTTCCCGAAGCTGTACGCCCTGATCCCGGAACTTTTCTGAGAATAGTACTTGTAAACACATACAGGAGGTATAGACAATGGATAAGATGTTTGGAGACGGAATCAAGAAATTCGTTCTGATGGGAATCGGCGCGGCGGCTATGACCGTTGAGAAATCCCAGCAGATGGTGGACGAACTTGTAAAGAAGGGCGAGCTCACCGTCGAG
>CADCIU010000117.1 GCA_902801585.1 uncultured Lachnospiraceae bacterium
AAAAGTGGAATTCATTTTGCGTCGATAGTGTGTCATACTAAAAGGGGTCAGACGCCTTCGCTGAGGAATCAGACCCCTTAGCGAAGAAGTCTTGACGGAATGAAAAATAGATAGAGGGGGAAAATGCATGTCCGGAATACTTGAAATGCTGCATGAATATACTGCAGAGAACCCGAATGTACCGATTCTGTTTGATGATGCGCATTCTAAAGGAATTACTTATTCGCAATTTGACGAGATGACCGGCAGGGTCTATGCCTGGCTCAGAGAACAGGGAATCGGCAAGGAAGATTTTGTCCTTATAAATCTGCCGAGAGGCGTTTTTCCGATCGTTGCCATGGTCGGAGTGTGGAAAGCAGGGGCAGCCTGGGCGCTCGTCGAGGACACTTATGCGCCTGAGCGTATTGCTTATATTCGCAAGAACTGCGGGTGTGTGGCGGAACTTAACGAGAGCAACTGGGATATTATAATGCATACGCAGCCTCTTGCCGGGTTTGTGACGGCGGATGCCCATGATGCGGCTTTTGCGATCTATACATCCGGTACGACAGGAAATCCGAAAGGGGTTCTGCATGAATACGGAAATCTGGAGCGGGCGATCGAATCGATCAGCCTGAACGGGGAAAATCCTTTTAATTCAAAAGATAGAATCGCCTTGCTTGCGCCCCTGAATTTTGTGGCGTCCGTCATGGTTATCCTCAAAGCGCTGAGCATTCCCGGCGGCAGGAATTATATCGTGCCCTACACGGTGGTAAAGAATCCGTTGAAGCTCATGAAGTTTTTCCTTGAGAAGAGGATCACCATCACATTCCTCACGCCTTCCTATGTCAGGAAGATTGACAATAAAACGGGACCTTTTCTCCGCATGCTGATCGTGGGGAGTGAACCGGCCAACAATATCTACAACAAGAACCTTACGCAGATCAATGTCTATGCATCCAGCGAAAGCGGATTTGCCGTTGGAATATTCGAGATCGATAAGTCCTATGAGGTCTGTCCGATCGGAAAACCTGAGATCAGAACAGAGATCAGGCTTGTAGACGAGGACGGAAAAGAGGTGCCGGAAGGGGAGACGGGAGAATTATGCTTTGAGAATCCTTATGTCCGCGGCTATATCAATCTTCCGGAGGAGACGAAGAAAGCGTTCAGGGATGGCTTCTATCACAGCGGAGATCTTGCCCGGAAGGATGCCAACGGGAATTATGTACTGCTTGGCAGAAGCGGAGATATGATCAAGATCAACGGGAACAGGATAGAACCGGCTGAGATTGAGGCCGCGATCAGCAATGCCTTGGGAATCGAGTGGGCTGCCGCGAGGGGATTCAATGAAAACGGAAAGAGCTTTTTGTGCGCTTATTACAAGGAGAATGTCCACTTTGACCAGGATAAACTCCGGGATGAGCTTATGAAACGCCTGCCGTATTATATGATTCCTTCTTACTTTATCAAAATAGATGAAGTTCCGCTCAAGGCAAACGGCAAAATGGACCGCCTGGCGCTTCCCAAACCGGATGTCAGCGATTTCCGGTCGGATTACGCCGCTCCGACGACTGAGACGGAGGAGAAGATCTGCAGGGCTTTTGAGAAAGTACTGAAGATCGAACGCGCGGGAATTCACGATGACTTCTATGAGATGGGAGGAGACTCCCTCACATCCATTGAACTGATCGTTGAGAGCGGTCTCCCGGGGCTGAGCGCGGGCGAAGTATTCCGCGGACGAACGCCCGAAAAGATCGCGGCATTATACGAGGAAATCCATGCGAACGATGACGGGGAGAAGCCGGAAGAGAAAAATGCACGCATGATGCAGACAGCACATCCCCTAACCACAGAGCAGCTCTATATGGTCGATTATCAGTTATACACACCGAGTACGACCATGTATAATCTGTATTCCATGATGAAACTGGATCCGCAGATCTATGATATGGAGAAGATGGCTTCTGTCATGCAGTCCGTGATCCGCAGTCACCCGGCGCTGCTGACGACCTATTTTTGGAACGATGACGGAGAGCTTTCTCAGAAGTATACTCCTGAGATTCTGGAGGACATCCGGGTGGAGAAGCTGTCAGAGTTCGAATTCAGGTTTGTCAAGGACACTCTGGTTTACCCGTTCAAGATCATCGGCGGAAAACTGTTCCGCTGCAGGGTCTTTGAGACAGAAAAATCTGGCTATATATTTTTTGACGTGCATCATTCCCTGTTCGACGGCACATCGTTAAAGATCCTGATGGAGGATTTCACGAAGATCGCCGCGGGCATGCAGCCGGATACGGACTACTACTATCTTTTGCTCAAAAACAGAGAAGACGCGCTTCATACAGCGTTCTATGAGGAGAGCAGAAAGTACTTCGAGGATCGCTATGGAGGCATAGAATGGACCTGGCATCCTGCGTTCGATCATAGGAGCAGAAAAAATGAGCTGGGAGAGCTTATAGTCGAACTCGGCCTTACTCAGCCTCAGCTGGCTGCGGTTGAGCGCTCCTATAAGATCACGAGGAATGAGTTCTTCATCACGGTTGTCGCTCTCACTGTATCGATATACACGAATACGAACAATATCATGATCTCCTGGATCTATAACGGCAGGGAAGATGTGCAGAATCTCTCCACGATAGGCCTTCTGTTCAGAGATCTTCCGGTCGGAGTCCGCCTTAAAGACGACGAGACTGTGCGGGAACTATTTGCGGACGTGAGCGATCAGGTCCAGAAAGGCATCGAGCACAGCTGCTATCCCTATGTGGAGAAAAACGGACTGAATTTCAACAATGAGACGGTTTATCTGCTCTATCAGAAGGACATCCGTGATATGGAAAGCTATGGAGTCGAGACGATCGATATCCGTCAGAACCAGGCGGCTTCCCAGGCTGTCCTCGATGTCGAGATCCTCGACGGATCAGACGGCCTTCAGATGATGATCGACTACTCTTCGAGCCTGTACGACGATGAAAGCATTGAGAGATTCAAGGATATTTTTATCCGGACAGCACACTCGCTCGCGTCACTTGGCTCGCAGGCTGATGTGACGATCGGAGAGCTGAAAGAGAAGATTCTCAATAAGAAGAACCTCTTTAGTTATATCGTCGGAATCTTCTCCAGAAAGAGGTGAAAACATAATGGAGCAGGAACTGAGAACTGCACAGGATGAGGAATTAGCCCAGGATTTTTCTTTTTGGTCTCTGTTTACATTTACAGCGCCCAGTATTTTTACTTTTGTCTTTATAGCTGTCTATCAGATGGTGGATGGTCTGTTCATCGAGCGATTTGTGGGTGATCTGGCCATCAGCGCGATCAATCTTTATTATCCGGTCGTCTGTCTCTTCATTGCAGCCGGTATCATGATCGGCACCGGTGGGAATGCTGTGATCGTCCGGAAAGTAGGAGAAGGGAAGCGTAAGGAAGCGGGTGAAACCTTCTCAAGGATCATCGCCTTCACGATCCTGATCGGGATATTGATCACATTTGTCTGCCTGACCTTTTCGGATCCGATCATGCGGCTCTGCGGAGCTACAGAGGGAAATATAGAGTATTTGCGCCCGTACTACATGCTTTTGTCAGCATTCTCGATCACGATCCTGCTCCAGTCGGAGCTGGGAATCCTCATTATCGGGGAAGGCCAGACCGTAACCGCAGCCATC
>CADCIU010000118.1 GCA_902801585.1 uncultured Lachnospiraceae bacterium
CGCGGAACTTCTTAAGGAGTCCCGGAATGCCCATAGGATGGTGATTAAGCGGATACTGGATCAGTACAGTGTCTCCTTCTCCCATTCCGGTGATCGCGTTGGACCAGTCCCTGGTCAGTTTCCAAAGCGCTACAAAGAAGCCCTTGCTCTTTCTGAGGGAATAGTCATATTCCACGTCGACGGGACTAAAGCCCATGCTCTCCGCGATCTCGTTGATATCTTCCCTCGCCTTGGAGGCGGCTGTCCGGTTTCTCACTTCGTCGAATACGGTTTCCCTGATGTAATAGTTCATATTTCACCTGTCATCTGATCTTTTTCGTGACTGTCCCGGAAGGGACATTGTTTATACAGTCGTTTCCCTGAGGATCTCAATAGTGTGTGCGAAGCCGCGTCGTGCGTCAAAGGCACCCTTCCATCCAAGTGCCATGAGTTTCGCGGCGTCCAAAGAGGAGTTCATCATCGGGTTGAAGCCTTTTTTCTCAGCCTCGGTCGGCAGTTCCATCCTCAGCTCGGTGCCTGCCGCCTCAGTCAGGAGCTCTGCCACATCCCGGATGCTGATGATCGAATCCGGATTGGAGATATTGTAGGCCTGCACCTTTACTCCCCGCAGCAGCACAGTCAGGATCGCCGATGCACAGTCCAGGCAGTAGCAGTAACTGCGGATCTGGGAGCCTGCGCTCTTCATGACAATATTTTGTCCCCGTGCGGCGCTGTAGGCCCAAGCGGAAGATACCCGGTTGTCGGATTCCACGGCTGTCGGACCGTAGATGTGGCCGGGCCTTACGATCACGGAATCTACCCCATATTCATCCGCATAGGAGGCACACAGTGTCTCCGCAGCGCGCTTGCCGACCGAATAAGAACTGCGGGAGTTCAAAATATCGATAAATCCATATTCCTCTTCCTGAAAAGGCTTGCTGCCTTCCTTCCTGCCGTATACCTCAGAACTCGAGACATAAAGGACCCGCTTTACGTTCTCTCTCCTTGCATATTCAAGGAGAAGTTTCATTCCGATGAAGTTGCCCGCCATCGTCTCAACAGGTTCCTTCGTTATCTTGTTGGGAGAGGCATTGCTCGCCCCGTGGATGATGTAGTCGCACTTCTCCGGGAAAGTGTTGTGCATGGACGCCGCATCGTAAGGGACAAAGCGGAACCACTCTTCCTTATCGTAAGGCGCGAATCTCGCCCTCACTCTCTCCTCGCTTCTGCCTGCCGCCAGTATCGTGATCTTGTCCTCACACACCAGGTTCCGACGGAGCAGTACATCGGTGACCGCGGAGCAGATCAGCCCAGTACATCCCGTTATGAACACAGATTTGCCGGAAAACTCTTCGAGTTCCGGCAAAACTGAAATGATCTCGTCCAGATCCGAAATCCAACGTTTACTGTCATAAATACTCATAAATCAGTCCTTAAGCCATTCTGAGCGCTTCGCGGAGAGAAGTGCCTTGAAAATATCGATGTCCTCCACCGTAGTCAGTTTGATGTTCTTCTCAGAGCCCGCGGAGAAGAATACTTCCTCTCCCATCTCGATCATCAGTGTGCAGGAAGCGACCGAATTTGTGATGCCTGCCTGCAGCGCTCTCCTGTGAAGATCGCAGATCGCGCCAATGTGGAAAGCCTGGGGCGTCTGCGTCCTCTTGAGCCTGTCGCGGGGGTAGCTTCCGACAGAGACCACGCCGTCTTCTGTCTGGAGCATAGCTTCCGCGCAGGGAATCACGGTAGTCGCGTTGCCGAACTGCCTGGCCACACGGATATTGTCCGAGATGATCTCCGCGGAGACCATAGGCCTGATCGCGTCATGGATAAGCACGATATCTTCCGGATCATAGTGCTTCTCCAGTTCCATAACGCCATTGCGGATCGAGTCCTGGCCGTTCTTGCCGCCGGGCACAACATATTTGAGTTTGGTGATGCCGAACTGCTTGGCATAAGCCCACAGTACCTGCTCCCACCCTGCGATGCACACCACTGCGATCGCGTCGATCTCGGGGTGCTTCTCAAAGGCGGTGAGCGTATATACGATCACAGGCTTTTCATTAACGGTCAGGAACTGCTTCGGGATGTCCTGATGCATTCTGTTGCCTGATCCGCCTGCGATCAATAAACCAATATTAGCCATTATTCGTCCTCCTTAAATCTGATATCCCGTATAAAATGGCGCTCTCTCTTTTCAACCGGAGGAAGCGTCATGTAATCAGCTCCGTAAAGATTGGATATATAATCGTGCGCATTGCCGGGGAGATTGACGGTCATCCCCTCAAACTCTCCCTTCGAAACAGGCAGAAATGTCTCTCTGGGCCTGATCTCGCCAAAATAATGCCCCCGCCCTGTCGGAATCCCCATCAGGCTGGTCTCCTTGCGGTACTGCATACTGCGGTCCACAATGTTCATCCAATCCTGAAATTTCCTGAAAGAGAAAAACCTGCCGATCCGGTACCTTCTGTCATACTCTTTCTTCCCCTCAGGGCTCTTGTACATATACTGCCTGAGGTACTCGTCGTTCTTCTCGTAGGAATCCTCATAACTGCTCATGAACATCATGGCTGTGCACCAAAGTCCCTTGACCTTCTGCACGATCGGATTGTCCGGAATATTTTCGATGATGAAAATATCGATCTTGATCTTGCTCGAAGCATCATCAGGATTCTTACCGGCTTCCACCAGTCTGGTGCCGTTTACGAGCATCATAGGGAAGCGGTTCAGGGCATTTCCTTTATAGTTCGGAGATGCCAGGGTGTATTTGTCCCCCAGCTCCTTTTCAAAAATCTTCTTGAGCTTATCAAAGTCCTTTCTGGGCATTGCCACGTCCAGATCGTCGTCCCAGGGAATAAAGCCCTTGTGGCGCACTGCTCCCAGAGCCGTGCCTCCGATCAGCATGACCGTCAGGCCGTTTCTCTCACAGCAGTCCGACAGGTCTCTGAATGCCTCCAGAAAGATCCTTCTCAGCTCCGCGATCTCTTCCTGTGTCATCTGACGAAGAGTTTCGTCGTCAGAGAGCGAATTCAATATTTCTTTATAAGATTTCATATTCTATTATCTCTTTAATCCTTGCCGGACTGCGGCCTGATCCTATGCCGGCTCTCTCACAGGAAACACCTGTGAATGATGTCGATGACGATGTCCTGCTGCTCCGGTGTCATCTTGTTGTCCGAGGGCAGGCAGAGTCCGCGCCTGAAGATGTCCGCGCCGACGTCGATCCCTGAGCTCTCAATATAAGCGTTGCTGCGCGCTCTTCCGTTTCCTTCCACAGTGATAAAAGGATTGCTCCTGTAGATCGGCTGCATGTGCATGGGCTTCCAGATCGGACGTCCCTCCGCATTAAAAGCAGCTATCGCCTCAAGGATCTCGTGAGGGCTGCTCTTCTCATCCCTCATCTTGTAGAGATACTCTTTCTCGCCTCTGACCATGGGAGCCATGGCGTCCTCATCGATGATCATGCAGCTGAGCCAGAAGTTGGGCTGCGCGTTCTCTCTGTCCCAGGGATTCATCTTCACCGGAAGATCCGCGAGTCCCTTCTCATATCTCTCATAGATCGCTCTCTTCTGCGCGATGTGCTCGTCCAGATAGGGGATCTGGCCTCTGATCACGCCGGCAATGATATTGCTCATGCGGTAGTTGTA
>CADCIU010000119.1 GCA_902801585.1 uncultured Lachnospiraceae bacterium
AAAAGAAGGCGACCGCGATCAGCGCATAGTAATGGGTGTAAGCAGCTGCGAGCGATGACAGTATAAACAGGACATAGTCCGCCCATCTGTTATGATACAGAATCTCATAAAGTGACAGATAGCTGACCAGTACGAACAATACGACCCACGAATACATCCTGATCTCGACATTATACCGGACTGCGTTTTGAAGCAGAGAAGCAAATGTGACGAAGAGAAACGCAGTGCTCTTCCCAAACCGGCTCCTTATCACTGTAAGGGCAAGGACCAAAACGATCAGATAGGGAAGAAGTGAAACTGCGTGCAGCATAGGCCCCGACTGCCCTGTAAAATGACAGATCCCCTTCAGGATCAGGTAGTAGAGCGGAGGATGCACATCGTTTGCTGTTGCTCTCAGAAGCTCCTTGATCGGCATATTGATCAGATTTATGGAAAAAATCTCATCCCCCCAGTAGGTGCTGTCCAGGATCCGGATCCCGTTAAGCGCAGCGAGAGCAAACGTATATAGGGTCAGTAAAAAGTCCATACTATAGTCCTTTTAGTTTCTTATCAGCTTCTTTCTTTAACAACCTCGATAAATGCCTTCGCGTAGGACGGAAGATCCGGAGGTCTTCTTCCGGAAACGATGTTTCCGTCGACTACGGTCTCCTCATCCACCCAGATTCCTCCGGCATTGCTCATGTCATCCTTGATACCGGGTGTGCTGGTCACTTTTTTGCCGCGCAGAATGTCCGCGCTGATCAGGACCCATCCTGCATGGCAGATCTCACCGATCGCCTTATTATCGGCATTCATTTTCCGCACAATGTTCAGGACCTCGGGGAAGCGGCGCAGCTTGTCGGGCGCCCATCCGCCGGGCACTAAAAGTCCGTCGTAGTCGTCCGGATCAAGATCTTTAAAGCTCAGCGCGACCTCGCAGGGCACGCCGTACTTGCCGTGGTACAGGCCCGGCTTCTCGGCGGCGAAGTCCACCTGCCAGCCCTCTTCTCTGCACCTGTATACGGGATACCAGACCTCCAGGTCCTCAAAATCTCCGCTGATCAGCTGCAAAATCTTCTTGCTCATAGTTGATCTCCTTTCTTGACATCCCTCAGTGACAACTCTGTATAGCCTTATAATTCAGTTCATGTTTCTTTACGCCGGCTCCGTCAGAACTCCTTCTGCAGCTCTTCCATCTGCCTGACCGCGTCTCCGAAGACTTCCAGCGCCTCGTCCACCGGCTTCGACGTGGAGAGGTCTACGCCCGCGATCTTGAGAAGGCTCACAGGGTCCTGCGTGCAGCCGCTCTTTAAGAACTCCAGATACGGCTTCACAGCTGCCTCCCCCTGCTCCAGGATGCGGTGCGCGATCGCGACTGCCGCCGAGAAGCTTGTGGCGTACTGGTATACGTAGAAATTGTAATAGAAGTGCGGGATCCTGCACCACTCGTAGGCGATCAAGGGATCCGACACCATATCTTCGCCAAAATACTGCTTATTAAGCTCCAGATACAGGCCGCAGAGCGCATCCGCCGTCAGGGGACTGCCCGCCTCCGCCATCGCGTTGGTCCTGCGTTCGAATTCCTCGAACATTGTCTGGCGGTAGACCGTTCCCTTGAAGCATTCCAGATAGTAGTTGATCAGGTAGGCCTTTTCCTTGGGGTCTTTCGCGCGCGCAAGCATATACTCCAGAAGCAGGATCTCATTGGTCGTAGAGGCGACCTCAGCCACAAAGATCTTATATCCGGAATTGAGGTGGGACTGCGCGTGCTCGGAATACCAGGTGTGCATGGAGTGACCCATCTCATGTACAAGTGTAAAAACATCGTCCAGCGTATCCGTATAATTGAGCAGCATATAGGGGTGGACTCCGTAAACGCCCGAGGAATAGGCCCCGGATCGTTTTCCCTCATTCTCATAGACATCGATCCAGCGCTCCGCATAGGCTTTGCGGACGATGGAAAGGTATTCCTCTCCAAGAGGCGCCAGTGCCTTCAGGGACAGTTCCTTCGCCTCATCATAGGAGAACTTCCGGTCGTAATCGGAGACCATGGGCACGTAGACATCGTACATGTGCAGCTCTTCTACTCCCAGCATCTTCTTCCGCAGGGAGACATAGCGGTGCATATACGACATTTTGCTATGGATGCTGTCGATCAGCCGGTCGCACACTGCCGGGTCCACATTGTTGCCGTCGACGGCAGCTACGAAAGTCGACGGATATTTCCTGGCCCTGGCATAGAAGATCTGCTGCTTGACCTGGCCGTCGTAGAGGGCCGCCCATGTATTTGCGAACTCACTGTAGCGCGTGTAGAACTTCTCGAAAGACTCTCTGCGCAGCTCTCTGTCCGGGGACATCTGCAGCGGCACGAAGCGGCCGTTGGAGAGCTGGATCTCATTGCCGCCGCTGTCCTTTACAGGCGGAAACTTAAGGTCCGCGTTGGAGAGCATGCCGAAACCGTTGGACGCGGTCTGTGCCATCTCTCCGGCCGAAGCAAGAAGCTGCTCCATCTCCTTAGAGAGCGTGTGTTCCTTCATGCGGCGGATCTCGCGGATCGTCACCTCGTAATCCCTGATCCCCGGCTCCTCCTCGCAGAAACGGGCGATCACCTCATCCGGAATGGCAAGGATCTCCGGCTCCATAAAAGAGAGCTCCTCACTGACCCTGACCGACGCGCTCTGCGCTTTCAGCTCCAGCTCCTGATAGCGGGAATTGCCCGCGTCCTGATCATGGCGCATAAAAGAATAGCCGCCCACACGGTCCAGTTTCAGTAAGCAATCATCGTATAACTTCAGCGCTTCATAGAGATTCCGGGCGCTCTCCCCGAGCCGTCCCTCATACTTTCCGACCTCTGCGGCCAGTTTCCCGGCCTCCTGAAGTTCCTGCTCCCAGATTGCTTCGTCTGGATATATATCTTCGAGGCGCCAGGTCATCTCTTCCGGCACTTCTTCTCTTTTCGGTAATCTGTCGTTCATCCGGTCTGCTCCTGTCTGCGGCGTTCCGCGGTGTATGGTGTTTCTCCGCCGGCCGCCTTATTACTCTTCTTTTCAGTATTATAAGACAGAACGGCCGGCCGGGGGAACTGTTTTCCTTACATACTGACAGCCCCCGCCGCAGGAAATAAAAAAAGGCTGTGAAGTTGGGGGTGATCATCCCCGGACTTCACAGCCCGTTTTTTCACATCTTTTTTATCCTCTTTACCGCTTCGGCGGTGTTCTCGTGACTTCCGAAGGCGCTCAGCCTGAAGTAGTGCTCTCCGCCCGGTCCGAAGCCCGATCCCGGCGTACCCACCACATTTGCCCGGGTCAGCAGCCTGTCAAAAAACTCCCAGCTGGTCAGCCCGTCCGGTGTGCGCAGCCAGATATAGGGCGCGTTGATACCGCCCGAGACCTCATAACCGGCCTCCTTGAGTCCATTATAAATATAGTGTGCGTTATCCATGTAGTAAGCAATCTGGGAACGGATCTGCTGCCGCCCTGCATCGGAGTAGACAGCTTCTCCTGCTCTCTGGATGATATAAGGCGCTCCGTTATATTTT
>CADCIU010000120.1 GCA_902801585.1 uncultured Lachnospiraceae bacterium
GTTCGTCTAAATCATGCAATCGCTGATGGCTATCTGGTTGCAAACGTATTTCGTCTCTTGGAACAAGAAATCAAGTCTTTCATGAAGCTCTAATCGCTAGATTCCAGCTTGTCGTGATGTAGCAGTATCAGCGGGGACGCAATTCGCCATGCCGAGCCTGATAAGGCAGTAAACAATTTGCGGAGGAAATCACCCATGAAGGAGAAAGTACTGGCAACGGCCTGCGGAGATATTCATTATTGGGTGAATGCCATAGCAGAAAAGACCAGGCCACAGCTGGTTTTCCTGCCGGGTCTTACCGCAGATCATCGTTTGTTTGACAAGCAGGTTGAGCACTTTGAGGGGCAATATCCTGTCTTTGTCTGGGATGCACCGGGACATGCATCATCCTGGCCATTTTTATTTGATTTCCGCCTGATGGACAAGGCGGGGTGGCTGGACGAGATTCTGGAGAGGGAAGGATTTGACTGTCCTGTTATCGTGGGACAGTCTATGGGCGGATACGTGGGTCAGGCCTATGCACAACTGTTTCCGGAAAAGCTGAGAGGCTTTGTTTCCGTTGATTCAGCACCCTTGCAGAGGCAATATGTGACAGCTGCCGAGATATGGCTGCTGAAACGAATCGAGCCGGTCTATCGTTATTACCCTTGGAAGTCCCTGTTGAAGACCGGGACCAGGGGTGTCGCCACTTCGGAATATGGCAGGAGGCTTATGCATGATATGATGATGGTCTATGATGGAGACCAGGCGCGGTATGCAAAAATCTCCGGACACGGATTTCGCATGCTGGCGGAGGCAATGGAAGCAGACCTCCCGTATGAGATCAGATGCCCAGCGCTCCTGATCTGCGGAAAAAAGGACCACGCGGGCTCCTGTATCAGGTACAACAAAGCGTGGCATAAGAATACAGGAATTCCGATCGCATGGATCAGGGATGCGGGGCATAATTCCAATACCGATGCCCCTGAGACGGTGAACCGTCTGATTGAGGAACTGGTCGTTACCATATAGCATGATAAGTGATACACGAATAAAAATGCCGGGTAAGGTGTAACATTTTTGATACACCTCTCCCGGCATTGTATTTTGCTTGATTGAGTGCGGAAACACTCTTGTGTGTTCTTACCCTAATACCAGTGCCTTATCAGAACAGATCGACAGCGCCGGCAGCCTCACCGTTGACAACGTAGTAAGCCTTTCCTTCCTCGGCCTTGACATAAATATCGAGGGAAGTCACATCCTGGATCGTGATGGCGGCCTGGACCTTTTCTACGACAGCTGCGTAGGTGATGCCGTCTTCAGCGTTGTTCTGGATGACGAAGTTGGGGACAACGGCTTTTTTGCGGGGCTTCCTGGCAACAGTCTTTTTAACTTTTTCAACAACAGACTCTGTGGCTGTGCCGCGCGGATCTTTTCGTTGCGGGCATCCATGGCGATCTGTCCGGACTCACGGGCTTCATACTCTGCGTTTGTGATCTTTGTTCTTGCAGGAGCCAGAAGATTCACCTGGTGAAGTCCCTCCCGCTCACAGATCTGCATGACCTGCGCTTGCAGATATTTGAGATAGCGCGGTGTCAGATTGTGCTTGTAGCCGGCACGGCTGTCGATGTCCCGCTCCATGAACGGTTGCTTTTCAACATCCAGTTTCCTCAGGCTGTTCATGATGAAATGAACATGAATATTACCGCTTCCGTGATGGCCGTCGCTGTGCGTACAGACAAGGATCTGATGCCCGGGAAAACATTTGCGGGCGAATTCCATCCCAAGCTCGTGCGCATGTGCGGGATCAAGCAAACCTTCTTCCTTGTCCCTGGGATCGAAGCTCAGGATGTAATGATGGGATTTGATGTCGTTGTAATTCTGGTTTTTATGGTACTTCCAGTTCAGCATCTCACATTCCTTGTCGAAAGAAAGCGGAGTGCAGTTGATCCCGTCCAGAATGAAGGAGTCCCTCATAATGAGATTACCTTCCGCATCGCGAAGAGGCGTCCCGTTCCGGTCATGTTCGAACATCAGATACTTAATGGGCTTTCCATAGTCGGCACTCTTACTTGCCAGATGTTTTAATGTAGCCACGATATTCTCCTCCAAAAGCCAGAAGCTCCTCCCGCATTTTCATCACCTCATTGATACAGCGGCGGAGCTCTTCCTGCATCGACTCGGACTTTACCCCGCCCATATGAAAATACCTTGTCAGCTGGTTCAGGTTGTTACTGATCGAGGACAGCTCGGCAGAGATCCTTTCCAGCGAAGAAAAATTCGCGACGATGTGATTGTGGATTTCGATCTTTCCATAGATGGCCTGATTCCGCATATATGCTGCCATCTTCATACCGGCAGCGTTTGCCGCACTCTGCACCAGGGCATACTGCGCGTCATCCAGAAGGACCTTCATGTTATGCGTCTTCTTATCTCCATGTTCCTTTTTAGGGTTAGGCATACATCCCCCTTTCTGCCATGCGCACTTGCAGGCTCATAGATTACTCATGCGAAGCATGACCGATGTGTTGCGACGAAGGAGAAACGCAGCGCTGCAGACACAGAGACTGTGGAGCCAGAGAATCATTTCCGATTTTCAGACCCATAGAGGCAGAAAACGCCCTAGAAATGACACGCGAGGGAATGGGGAATCGCAATCCCCATCAAGTTTTGCGATGACCTTTTTTCGAAACTGTCGAAAAAATGGTCAGCAGCAGAATCTTGCGTTGATGTGTCATGCCCCTGGGATTCTGCGAAATCTCCTTCTATTAACCCCAAAGATTTTGCGGCGCAGGAAAGCAGGAAGAGATTAATCAATTTCTTATGCAAAGAAGTGGAGGTTCCGGGATATTGTCTTAAATGATGAAAGTGGGCTGTCTGCCCACCAAAGAGATTTGTTTTGAGTGTACAGTGTAATAAATGTAGATTGTTACAAACATAAGCATGAAGAAAGCTGGATTTGATCCAGTCCTACGGTTCTGGCATCCGTCGGGCTAAGACAGCCATGGAAGTCAACGGTTCACCAAAGCTGGTCTTCAGCCCGAATAATGACACTGACGATTACACGCTTGCCGTAGCCTATGTTAATGAGGAATTCGACAGGATTCAGGAAGAAAGCGACAAAAGTGTCAGTGACATTGGCATTGAGAATGGCATTGAGAATGGCATTGAGAGCAAAGCGCCCGCCACAGCTGAATTTATAAAAACCTATTCTCAAAGCAGGAGAAAAACAGCTGTGAAGATTGCTTTAGAAATCCTGGCAAATAGCATGCTGACTATTCCACAGATATCAGATACCTCTGGAGTGTCAAAACGTACAGTAGCACGATATATGAAAGAATTCCAGGATGCAGGTGTTTTGATACGAGAAGGCAGCGATACCAACGGTAAATGGATTTTGGTGTAGAAGGCATTTGAAGCAGTATCAGGGAAAGGCAGGACATAGAACATGAGAAAAATACTCTACTACTTGATTGGCAGCGGTGAGGCAGAAAGTGTTGGATCTGTGCAATATCCTGTTTACCTACGAGCTGGATCGAAAACTGAAAAAGGCGGGTTCTAAGGTCGCGGTGAACGCGATAAATCCGGGACTGATGCTGACCACGAATCTGGGCGGCCCGCGCAGAATGACGACAGAGCAGATCAAGGCACGGGAAGCTGAAATGTCTTACTGGGTGGGAGACGTCAGAAAGTCCGCCGAGACAGTATATACGGTTCTGAGCGATGCAGCCTATGCGGATGTATCCGCAAAATACTTTGATCGTGGAACCGTTACGATTCCGTCTTCGGAATTGTCCTACAACGAGCGGCTTGCAGCAGAATTGTGGGATAAAAGTGTTCAGGTGACAGGGCTTGATAAAGAAAATACACTATTCATTATCAGCTGAACGGCTTTCTTGAAGAATAAGACAGACCAAGGCTCCCACACTGCCACCAAGCGGCGGCGGGGAGCCTTCTTTTATGCTTCGATGTCAATTGTGATTCCAGACTTGAATTCCACGGTGAAGTGATCCTCGAAGACCGTAATCTTCATGATCAGGCGTTTGACCAGCGTTTCATCAAATTCTGTGATGGTGGTAGGCTGCTGCCGGATGAAATCCTGCAGGTCTTGGATCAGGCGCATCTGCTCATCCTTTACCACAGTATCCACCTCAGCCTGCTTTCGCATATCCCGGAGTCGGAGGATTTCATCCGCGATGGCGTCGTAATCGTCTTTCTGGTTCGCCTTCTTTACAAGCTCCTTCTGCAGCTCTGGGAGACGTTCATCGATGACTTCCGGCGACAGGGTATCCCCCTGTTTGATCACCGTGGCGATGTTGGTTTGCAGGGTATTCAAGAAGTCGTCCTTTTTGCAGAGCACCTGATTGATGGCCTCAATGGCCACTTCCTTCAGGAGCACCTCGTTGACCGTCCGGGCGTGGCAGGCGTGACCTGTGGCCTCAAGCCGTGAGCAGCAGCGCCAGACAATGGACTTGCAGCCCCGGTTGTTCCAATGGACGCGCCGGAAGAATTCGCCACAGTCGCCGCAGAAAACAATCTGGGCAAAGCAGTGATTGCATGAGTAGCAGCGCCGTTTGCCGTTCTCTGTGGTATGCACCAGCCTTCGCCGCGCAAGCTCCTCCTGCACCAGAAGGAAGATGTCCTTCGGGATGATTGCTTCGTGATCGCTCTCTACGTAGTATTGTGGAACGGTGCCGTTGTTCTTGATCCGCTTCTTCGTCAGGAAGTCTGTGGTATAGGTCTTCTGGAGCAGGGCATCGCCGATGTATTTTTCGTTTCGCAGGATCTTGCTGACCGTGCTGGTGTGCCATTTTGCTTTGCCTGCGCCGGTGAGTATTCCGTCTGCTTCAAGACCGGCAGCAATC
>CADCIU010000121.1:0-1436 GCA_902801585.1 uncultured Lachnospiraceae bacterium
CGCGGTCTTTGTAGACCGCATTGGCCTCGTTTCCGAGGTATCGCGCCGGCTTCTGAACGCTCAGAAGCACTTCGTCGGAAAGCGCGAGTTTTCTCATAACTGCCTCCTATGCCATTTACAGGAACGTGAATACTTCCTGGAGTCTGTGAAGCACATTCATGATGCTCGAATCATAATTATCGATAACAACTTTGCACAGTTGAGGATCATTGGTGAGGATCGCGTCCACGTTGAGACTGACCAGGTGCTCCATGGTATCCTGCTCGTTTACCGTCCAGACAAAGACATGTTTTCCTGCGCTGTGGATCCGTTCGATATTTTCGTAGGTCGCAAATGTTTCCTGGATACTGATGATATCCGCAGCCTCAAGTGAATCAATATTACCGATTCCGATCGCAGAAGTATAGGCGGTGAGCACGGACGGATTGATCTGCCGCACCTCCTCCAGCGTGCTGTAATCCTGCGACGTTATGTCACAGTTTGACAGATAATCGTTCTCCACGATGGTGTCCACAACTTTCTGCGTGATCCCATCGTCGTGTCCGTTCCTCTTGATCTCAATGTTTAAAAAGAGCTTATCTTTGCCGCTTCCGGCAAGCTTTAATACTTCGTCAAGCGTGGGGATCCTTGTATCCGCAAATTCCTCGTTGAAGAAGCTCCCATTGTCCAGATCCTTGATCTCGTCGTAAGTCACTTCCCAGACATTCTTATTCACTCCTGTCGTTCTTAGCAGGTTGTCGTCGTGCAGCACGATGAGCGTTCCGTCCTTGAGCAGCTGTACATCCAGTTCAGCTGCGGAGAAGTCTTCGTCAATACACATCTTGAAAGCCGGAAGCGTGTTTTCCGGCGCCATGGATGAATAGCCCCGGTGCGCCATGATCATCGGGGTTCCGTAGTCCGTGTTGAGCATCCACCGGATCTGGGCATATCTTCTGGGCACAGAGAAGAAAATACTGACCGCACAGATACCGACGATCAGAACCTTCAGGATCGGATATCTGTGGAAAAAGTGCGGAGGATCCGTGTAACGAAGAAGGGGGTCGCCAAGTTCCTCTTTTCTCTTATAATAAGCCGCCTGGAAGGTTGCCGCGACCATCGGGAACACGATCCAAAGGGAGATTATATAACAGATAATACTGGTCGGGAAAATCCGGCCGATGAAGAAGTCTATAAACGGTTCCGTTTCTGCCGGAATGACCCAGATTGAAAGAAGATACCATCCTGCGACCGCCACGACCGAACCGATCATATACAGAAAGCCGATCAGCGCTCTCCAGCAGACCGTGAGGAAAAAGACTCTGACGATATATCTGCCGCTGACCATAGCTGCGCTCTTCCTGCATGCCGTGGTAAAACTCGTCCCGTCCTCTTCCATCATGATCGGGATCGCAAAGAGCCAGCGCAGGAAAAAAAACAGAACAATGAGCTGGAAAGAG
>CADCIU010000121.1:1484-4965 GCA_902801585.1 uncultured Lachnospiraceae bacterium
AAAACCCGGAATACGGATCACCGACGTGATGCTGGAGACGTCTCCGGAAATGGATCCGAAGCGCAGCACAAAAATCACATAGGGCACAAAGCCCCAGTTCTCGAGACGCAGACGCTCAACGCACATGTCAAAGCCGGCAGAGAAGATCTGCCTCGTCGTCCTTCTGATCCCGAACTTAGAGGCGTGCAGTGTATCATAGATCGCAAATTGCTCAAACATAGTTGCACCGACCAGCAGAAGAAGCATGAAAATGAATATGATCCAGCTGATCGGGTTTTTGACAAATTTGCTCGCATTGTACCAGGCGATCACTTTCGTATTATTAGCGACCAGCCACAGCCTCTGCGCCCAGGTCATGAGCGGAAAGATCACCACGAAGGTGAGAATCCGAAAAATAAACTCAAACCCTATCAGGCTCCTGATATTCTCCCTAAGAAGTCCGAACGGCTGCGTTATGCTCTTAAGCCAGTTTACAAAGCCTCCCGATCGCTTCATCTTTTTATTCCTCATTCATCCGGCAGTCTTATGCTGCACAGCAAGTAAATATTTTAAACCACTTAGTAAGTTTACCATTGCTTTCCCCTAATGTGAACTTTCTGTTGAACTTTTGCCGGATTTGGCTTATTATCAACTCGTTCTATTAACGATTTAAAGGAGTAAAGCAAATGGCGCAGGCAGACGTTTATACCCCCGGACACAGTCTCATTCCCTGCAATCTGGTCCTGATCGGTTTCATGGGAACCGGGAAATCCACTATATCCGACTATTTCCATACCGCATACAATATGGACGTCATTGAGATGGATCAGATCATCGCGCAGCGGGAAGGAATGAGCATCACCGAGATCTTTAACAAATACGGCGAGGAATATTTCCGAGACCTTGAGACCGCCCTTCTCATCGAAATGCAGTCCCGTAAAGGCGTGATCCTCTCCTGCGGCGGAGGCGTTCCCATGCGCGAGCGCAACGTCGTGGAGATGAAGAAAATCGGCCGGGTCATTCTTTTGACCGCTGACCCTCAGACCATCCTTGAGCGCCTTAAGGAAGACCACAGCCGCCCTCTTCTCGAGAACAACAAGAACATCGACTTCGTGCGCAGTCTCATGGACAGCCGCCGGGCCAAATATGAAGCTGCTGCCGATATCATCATCCACACGGATGGCAAAACCGTTGAAGAGATTGGAAACGAGATATTAGAAAAAGTCTAAGCTGCGAGGCAGCAGCCTTACGACAAATAGTCTTACAATGTACACTCCCACAGAGGTTAACAACCGCGTCTGCGTTTGTTAACCTTTTTGTTTGCTTAGGTTGACAATTCTTCCCTCATCGTTTACGATTTCAATGACATCAAACGATTCGGAGGTTTAACACAACATGAAAATGACAACACGCGATCTTGTTCTCTGCGCTCTCTGCGCCGCAGTTACCTGTATACTGGCGCCTCTCTCCGTGCCTCTGGCAGGAGAAGTACCAATCTCCCTGGCCACCTTTGCGGTTCTCCTCTCCGGGATCCTCCTGGGTGCGAAGCTCGGCGGACTCAGCCAGGTCATCTACGTGCTGCTCGGCAGCGTAGGTGTTCCCGTCTTTGCCGGCTGGAAAGGCGGCATCGGCATTACTTTTGGTATTACAGGCGGCTACATCATCGGATACATCCCCATGGCCTTTGTTGCCGGCCTTCTATACTACCGCTTTGGCAGAAACGAATCCGGCGCCCGCAAATACGCTGCAATGATCATCTCCATGATTCTTGCCACCGCAGCCCTCTACTTTATCGGCACTGCGTGGTTCATTGCTCAGACTAAGATGACCCTCGCTGCCTCCCTGACCGCTTGCGTCATTCCTTTCCTGCCCGGTGATCTCATTAAGATCGTCGCGGTCATGCTCATTGCTCCGCCCATCGAGGTCGCGCTCAAAAAAGCCGTCCCCGTGGGCCAGGGCACTGTTTAAGATCATATGCAGGAGGCTTCTCTCCTCCAAGAGACATTTTTATCAGTCATCATTGTATCAGCCGTTAGAACTGCATATCTATAAAAGCCCTTCTCCGGCGGTCAGCCGCCGGGAAGGGCTTTTACTGTTTCAAGGCACCCTATGCAATCCCATAAGGCGTCTCTGTAATATCCCGGGTATCGATCCTGATCCTTTTGCGCCTGCACCACTTGATCACGAACTTCTGCGCTCTGCCCGGCAGTTTACGGTTGCCGAAAGCCTTGGCCTGAATGAGCCTGCTGCCATCGCCGGAGACCTCGATCGTGCCATAGCTCTTATCAGGCTTCTCCTTCTCGCGCAGGAAGTAGATCCTCGTCGACCGCTGAGCGACTGCGGGAACATAGATCCGCACGCAGTTATGCATATTCTCGCTCTCCCTGAAGAGGTCGTCGCTGGTTTCCGGTGCCGTCACCATGTATGGATCCTTGTCAAAAAACTCCTCGTCCTCCTCGTTGCAGCAGGTCGCCAGTTTAAGGTATTCCTCACTTTTCACAGCGAATTCAAACTTTCTCTTCGTGTTCCAATCCTGTTCGTTCATGATGCGCGAGACTACACGATCATGCGCCTCGCGGATCGGAATATCCGGCGTGATCCCATATACATACTCTCCTAACTGCACGCAGGCATTCATGTAGTCGCAATAGTAATGCCCGTCATCGGGGTGTTTCTCCAAGTAACGCAGGATCTGCAGAATCTGCCTGTCATTCAGTGCGCCGATCCCTTCGATCCCGCGCTCTCTGTTCAGGACTCTGTGCGTGACATTTCCCCGCATATAGAACTCCATCATAGAATCTGTGTAAGACTCAAACTGAAGGAATGCAGGCTGATACTCATAGATTTCCCTGAGCCGCCCCATCACAGCATCGTTTATCTGATCGCGCTTCAGAGCCCGCAGGACCGGCACAGATAAGCCGAACAGTTCCTTGAGATTGTGAAACAGACGCGGCGATTTCTCAAATACAGAAAGCTTGTCGTAACTCTCAGCTATAGCTGTCGCTCCGGCTTTCGCCGCCAGTTCCATTCCCGTGTGATTATCTGCCGCCAGAAGCGGGGTCAAAATATTCTCCGAGCGCTTCGCGTACGTAGCCAAATGGTATTCCGGGTACGCCTTATCGAACACTTCGATCGCCTTCATCGCATTCCCCACCAGGTAATACTGCTTCCGGAAGATTTCATTCAGGTCCACCTCATGGCTGCAGCTGCAGTATCCTCTCGTAAAGAGAAAAACGATTTTCTCCTGCTCCTTTTTAAGCACCACCTGCAGGATATACGAATCATTTCTGTTCTTATAAACCGCTGCGCAGATCGGTATTTTGCCAGGCACCGGTATCAGATGCTTCTCCAGGTCTTTCCACTCCTTGCTGCCGGGCGTTTTCTCGAACAGCCACCTCTCGGTCGCCGGTTTGATAGGCTTATTCGCGGTAAACCCTTTGCACTTATATATATGCGCGAACATCTGCAGGCTGTAGATATCAATGCAGGGGAACACCTGCCG
>CADCIU010000122.1 GCA_902801585.1 uncultured Lachnospiraceae bacterium
GTTCACAGACGTTGACCAGACCGGCGGCCCTATGGCTGTTCCGGAAGGCGGCCAGATCATGGGCGGCGGCGACCTTCAGAAGCCCAGACTGACTTACTATGGAATGAATGAAGACAACCAGCTCTTCACGACACAGCTTGACTGCGCTCTCACAGATACCTATGGCTTGCAGGAATCGCTGATCCATCCCGAACTGGATTTGTACAACGACAACCAGCTGCAGTGGTACAGCTACGTTCGCGGCATCCTGACCGACGAGACCAGGATTGATTCCCCTTACATCGCAATGCAGACCGCACTGCTTTCCGAGGGTGTTGTTCTCTCCAACGAGCTCGGCCGCAGCGTAACTGTCGACGAGATCAAGAAGATGGCCAAGTCCATCGCGATCCGCGACCAGGAGACTCCTTTCGGAACCATCCACTATGATTTCGATGAGTACAAGCCTGAATAATATACTTCTACATTATTCCCCCCGAAGGCGGGTCAGATACATGGCGTCTGACCCGCCACTCCTTGATTCCGGGAATATAGCCGGTCCATACAAAAAGGGCATCCGCTTAGCCGGCTGCCCTTTTTTGTGCCCTTCCGGCGTTCCTAAAGGGCATGTCAGCGCAAGCCAACGGATACTCAGAAAACCTGTTATAAATATGTCCTTTTGCAGATTGACGAATTGCAACAAATAGAATAAAAAAAAGAACAAATAGTGCGCAGCAGAGCAAATCAGGCAATAAAATACAAGCGAAAGGTCTTTTTGACAAAATCTGCCGTTGTGACCGGAACGGATACTGAGAAAGGAAGGACAGAGATGGATAACAGCAAGAAACTTAAGATAGGTGTGATCGGATGCGGAGCCATCTCTGTGAGAAGACACCTGCCGGAATATGCGGAGAATGAGAATGTTGAGATCGCGGCACTCTATAACCGCACGAGAAGCAAAGCGGAAGAAATGCAGAAGAAGTATGGCGGTGTAGTATGCGGCAGCGTGGAAGAGATGGTTGCAATGGACCTGGACGCAGTCAGCGTATGCACGGCTAACGCGATGCATGCGCATGACACTATTTTGGCACTGCGGGCCGGCAAGCATGTGCTCTGTGAAAAGCCCATGGACGTGACGATCGAAAAATGCACGGCCATGGTCGACGAGGCAAGGAAATCCGGAAAGCTTCTGATGATCGCGCAGAACCAGCGGTTTTCGGCAGCTCATAAGAAGGCACATGATCTCATAAAAGAGGGAGCGATCGGGAAGGTTTTGTCATTTGAGACAAAATTCGGACATGCCGGACCGGAGCGGTGGACCGGCACGGAGGACACCTGGTTTTTCAGGAAGAATGCGGCAGGTATGGGCGCGCTGGCAGATCTGGGCATCCACAAAACTGACCTTGCGCACTATCTGATCGGCGAGCCGATCACGCAGGTCTATGCGCACACAGCGACGCTGGACAAGCGCTATCCGGACGGAAACCTGATCGATGTGGAAGATAATGCCTGGTGTATCTACCGCACAGACAGCGGTATAACCGGCACAATGCACGCCAGCTGGACGAATTACGGACATGAGTACAATTCGATCATAGTCCACGGAACGGGGGGCACGATCCGCTGTTACGACGACAGAGAATACAGCTTGATCGTAGAAGGGAGCGACGGCAGACAGAACTTCCTATCCACGGAACAGATGATCAAGAACACAGACCAGACGATCGGAACCGGCAAGAGTTACAATTCCGGCGTTATCGATGAATTTGTGGAGTGTATTCTGACAGGAAAACCCTGCAGGTGCACGGGAGAAGAAGCGCTGAAGTCCATGAGAGTGATCTTTGCGGCAATGGCTTCTTCACAGATCGGAAGGATGGTCACGGTGCCGGAGAACCGGTAAAAGGATCAGATGCAACAAATTTATGCCGTCTGTTGCAATCTTCGGGATATTGTCCCGTGAGATTGCAACAGACGGCCTTTTGTATGAATCAGTTGAAAAGAGCAATCTAAATAAGGTTGGTAAAATATAACCAGTTCGAAAGAACAGCAACACTTTTTACATAATATGGAGGTAGTTATGAAAAAGAGAATCATGGCAGCAGTTCTCGCAGGCGTTATGGCACTGAGCCTTGCAGCCTGCGGCGGATCATCAAACAGCTCTTCGGCTCCTGCTGAGGAGAAGACAGAGGAAGCGGCGCCCGCAGAGGGAGAAGCACAGGAAGCAGAAGCTCCCGCTGAAGGCGAGGCACAGGAAGCGGAAACACCCGCTGAGGCTCCCGCAGAGGCAGCATCCGGCGAGAAGACGCACATCTATGTACTGACAGCATCTGAGGACCACGGCTGGACCGGTTCCGTCGCAACATTTGCAAAGGCAAAGGTTGAGGAAGTCAACGCTGAGGGCGTTTACACAGCAGAGCTGATCACATCCGCAAGCGCAGCTGAGCAGATCACCACGATCGAAGATATCATCTCCAAGGGCGAGAAGAACATCGCGATCGTTGTTCAGCCTCTGGACGACACAGTGCAGTCCGCGATCCAGCAGATCGTTGACGCAGGCATCCCTTACGTAGCATTCGACCGCATCATCGCAGGCCTTGAGTCCACAGCAGTCTCCAATGTCAAGGGCGACAACGCGGGCATCGGCGCTGCAGCGGCAGCTTACTTTGTAGGTCTGGGCATGAAGCCCGGCGACAAGGTCTATGTCTATGAAGGCGACACATCTTCCGTTACGGCTCTCAGAGACCAGGGCTTCGTTGATTACCTGAAGGGCGATGTGGAATATGCAGGCCAGAAGATCGCTGACGACGCGAAGTGGACGGATGAAGACCTTAAGTCCATCACATACTCCGGCGCTATGAACTGGAGCAGGAGTGACACCAAGGCTTCCTTCGAGTCCCTGATGGGCGACAGCGCAAACGCGGACATCAAGTGGTTCTACTCGGAAGACGACGAGCTCGGCATGGGCATCCTGGAAGCACTTGCAGGCGGCGGCATCGACGATTCCACAAAGACAGCATTCCTTGGCAACCAGCCTGTGATCACAGGCTGCGGCGGACTCGGCGAGTTCTACGATGTCCTCAAGGGAACAAACTACGCGGACATCTCCGCACAGCTGGGCGGCATCATGAGCGTCACTTACAGCCCTTCCATGATCAAGACAGCCATCCAGGATATGGAAGACTACCTGGCAGGCCAGCAGGTCGAGCAGGATCACGTGATCGCATGTGAGATCGTTACCGGCGAGAATGTTGATAATTATGAGGCATTCAACTGATCGGAAGCTGAGAACTTAATGGAATGCTTAACAGATCGCTGATTTGAAAAGGCGTTCCGGTACTTGAAGAGGGCGCGGTCCGGGTGAGCCCGGCCGCGCCCGATTATTCGTCAATGGGGGAAGGAGAGGCACATGAGTCTGCTGGAAATGAGAGACATACGGAAGTC
>CADCIU010000123.1 GCA_902801585.1 uncultured Lachnospiraceae bacterium
CTCGTCACCTCGACCGGGCCGTTCTCACAGATGCCCTTTGTGCCATAGATGTCCGTCTTGGTCTTCCCGTTGTCAAAAGTCTGGATCCTCTTGCGGTTAAAGCGGATGATATCGTAGTCCTTCTTCTCGATCCAGCTGTGCAGGACTGCCAAAGTATTGTCCGCGATCTCGTCGTCGTTGTCGATGAAGAGAAGATACTTGCCTCTTGCGTTATCAATTCCTTTGTTCCTGGCCGAGCAGAGCCCGCCGTTTTCCTGGGAAAAGACGCGGATCTGACTATGTTTTGCCGCAAAAGCATTGCAGATCTCGAGGCTGTTGTCAGGAGATCCGTCGTTCACCAGAATGAGCTCATAGTTGTAGTCGCCCTGGTTAAGCACCGCGTTTATGCACTTTTCAAGGTACTGTTCCGAGTTGTATACGGGAACAATAATACTAAAATCGGGCGTCATTTCATTCCCCTTCGTTATTTACACAGTAATAGATGCCCTTATATTTGGTATAAGGGTTGTCCAGGTCGATGAATACTGTGTTGTGCTTCACGGTCTGGTCCTCGATCGCGGGCATTTTCATGAAATCGCCGTAAACGGCCGTCATGTACTCTTCCGCGCCGCTCGGCACGCAGATCTCGATGTCCTCGAACTTCTCCTTGCGGTAGCCGAACCATCTCCTGGGCCAGAAGCGCAGGATCGAGGAGAATGACGTGGTCAGCTCGACCGCGTACTCCGCCGTCTCCCAGTTGCAGCTGGTCATCCGCTTCTCCGCTTTCTTCCAGATGCGGTAGCGGCGGTCGTTGTTCTTGACCAGGTTCAGAAGGGTCTGGGTGCCCATCCGCATCATTTTGCCGCCCTGGAATTCAGGGAGGGTCTGGATGTTATAGACAGAGAAGATGATCGAATCCAGAGCCTGTCTGTACTGCCCGATCTTGGACGCGGAAGACGCGTCCATCGGGATGATATCGATGTAGACGCCGTGTTCGATGTCTTCATTCACGCTCCGCTTGTTGATGAAGGTGGTATTGAGGTCCACGATCTGCATGACGCGGTGGTGGTAGTTCTTCTTCCTCGTCGTGCGGCAGAGCTTGTACTGCTTGTTCGTCGATACATTGCGCCAGATCTTGTAAAGTCTCTCGTAGTCCGGTCTGGGCATGAAGATGTCCAGATCGTCGTCCCACGGGATAAAGCCGCCGTGACGCAGCGCGCCCAGGCATGTCCCGCCGCCTGCCCAGTAGCGCAGGCCGTTCTCATCGCAGATCTTGATGAAATATTTCAAAATATCGAGCATCTTGTCCTGCAGATCAGCAATTCCAAATGTATTATCTTTAACCATGTTGTCTCTCCCGGGTATTCGTCAGCGTTTCGCCGTTGTCTGGCCTTCCGCGATTCCCTCTGTTGAATCTTTCATAAACAGTATTTTAACAGTTGCAAAACAGATCTTGAGGTCTTCGGCCATGCTGGGCTGCGCGATGTACATCAGATCCATCAGCAGTTTGTCGTACGGAGTTGTGTTGTACTGGCCGTAAACCTGGGCAAATCCCGTCAGGCCGCACTTGCACTGGAGGCGCAGGTCGAATTCGGGGAGATCCTTCTTGTACTCCTCTGCGATCTCCGGGCGCTCCGGCCTGGGACCGACGATACTCATATCGCCCTTAATGATGTTGATCAGCTGCGGCAGCTCGTCGAGTCTGCAGGCTCTGATAAAGCGGCCGACTTTCGTGATTCTCGGGTCCGCTTCGCCCGAGGAGAGCCTTGCGACGCCGTCCTTCTCCGCGTCCATGCGCATGGAACGGAATTTGAGGATCTCAAAGACCTTGCCATCCTTGGTGAGGCGCTTCTGCCTGTAGAAAGCCGTGCCTCCGTCCATCCGGATCACGACGGCCAGTATGGCCATGATCGGGGAGAACAGGATCAGCGCGAGTCCCGCGACCACTATGTCAAAAGCACGTTTCTGGATCAGGTACTCCGGTGTCGGATTATATTTCTCCACCATCAGCATGGGCAGATGGAACAGGTGCTGTTTCTCCGCGCTCGCCATGATCACGTCTCCGATCCTCGGAACGCACCAGGCCATGATATCCTTGGAGATGCAGTACTTGACGAACTGGTTGCGGTCGTGGCTGTGGAGGCTGCACAGGAATACCGACTCGATTCCATCCAGAACTTCCGGAATATACTCCGCTTCTCTTCTGTCTCTCTCCTCCGCCGGCAGGTTGTACCAGTCCTCGCCCTGAAGGTCGTGGATGTTCACTTTTTTGACAACTTTGAAGCGCTTCTCCATGCCGTACTGGGAGACGAGCTTATCAACGCCTTCGAGTTCGTCGTAGATCACGGCTGTAGGGCTCGGCGGATTATTCTTGTAATACCATTTGTGCGCCGCCCGCGCCCAGATGTTGATCATGACCAATTGGGCTGCAAAGACCGCCAGCATCACCAGCACGTTGGGGAAATGGCGGATCAAAAGCCATGTCACGATGAACATGATGCCATCCGCGATCAACGCTCCCAGCGCCTGAGCGTAAATGATCTCAGAAACTGTACTGATATGGAGCGTAAAGCCCTGATACAAATGCGCGAGCAAGTAATAGATCAGCAGATACAGGAAAATGATAAGCCAGTTTCCCTTTCTGAAGAACTCCTTTGAATACAGCCTCTGGGAGTAATACAAATACCATGCCGCGACAAAAGGGATCGTGACCATGATGACGTCGATCAGCTTGACAAGTCTGACAACCGTTCTGTGCGCGGTTCTCCCCCTTCCGTCCTGGAAGATCTTGCTGTCTCCCGAATACTGATATGTGCTCTTTCCTGCGTTCTTATTATCCTTCTTCTCCTGCTCGTTCTGTGCAGTTCCCATTTTATATCTCCTATTGCGCCGTCAGGTCAAATGCTTCTTAAAATACATAGTCATCACATAGTATATACCATATAATACCCTATTTTATTACATAAAAAGCAAAAAAGATACTTTAGTCCACACAAATAGGGGCTGTTTCTGCCGATCGATCAGCAGAAACAACCCCCTTTGAATTCAATTGTGATGACTCAGCTTCCGTCCGCGGACGGCCGGATCAAATTACGCGGCAATTACAGCCGAGCGGCCTGCCAATTACAGCTGAGGGCCTGCAGCTACGAGAGCCTTGCCTGCCTCGTTGGTCTCATACTTCTTGAAGTTCTTGATGAAGCGGCCTGCCAGATCCTTAGCCTTCTCATCCCACTGTGCGGCATCTGCATAGGTGTCGCGAGGATCGAGGATCGCGGGATCAACGCCCGGAAGCTCTGTGGGAACTTCGAAGTTGAAGTAAGGAATGTTCTTGGTGGGAGCCTTGAGAACGTCGCCATTGAGGATCGCGTCGATGATGCCGCGGGTATCCTTGATGGAGATACGCTTGCCGGTTCCGTTCCAGCCTGTGTTC
>CADCIU010000124.1 GCA_902801585.1 uncultured Lachnospiraceae bacterium
CTCACGGCGGAAGATCATGATCGCGGCCGGTTCCAGTGAGACAATATCACAAGGATACTTTTGACCCTGGGAAAAAACAGCAGCGGGCCCGATCAGTTCACCGGGCTTACGGATTGAAACATTGATTTGGCTTCCGTTCGGGAACGGCTTCTGAGCCTGCACGCGTCCCTCCAGAATAATGCCGATCCTGTCTGCATCCTCCATCAAATGAAATACGGTCTCGCCCTTGTCATAACGCTGAATATGATGTGGCACAGCTTCGAGAACGACGCGCAGCTCCTTTGCCGGAACACCTGAAAACAGAGAGCTTTTTTCAAGTACAGAGTAATCCATTGCCTTTTCTCCTTTCTCCTGTCAGCCTGCTTCAATTATACATAAAACTCTTTTGTTGTGTATCTGTGGATACAGTTTTCTCGGAATAACACAAATATAATTGGATCAGAACAAGAGAGGAGGACTTCACAATGGTTAGAAAAATCATTCATATAGACGAGGAAAAATGCAACGGCTGCGGACTCTGCGCAGAGGCCTGCCATGAAGGGGCCATCGATATCGTAGATGGCAAGGCAAAACTCATGAGGGAGAACTTCTGTGACGGGTTTGGCGATTGTCTGCCGAACTGTCCGACCGGAGCAATAACGTTTGAAGAGAGAGAAGCGCCTGCCTATGACGAGGCAGCAGTAAAGAAAGCACAGGAGGCAAAGAAAATGGAGGATATGAAACACTTACATCATGAGGGCGGATGTCCCGGTTCAAGGATGATGCAGTTTGCGCATAACGAAGAGGATGATGCGCCGGTAAGTACAGCGAAGCAGGTTTCACGTCTTGCTCAGTGGCCCTGCCAGATCAAGCTGGTCCCGACACAGGCGCCTTTCTTTGACGGAGCAAAGCTGCTGATCGCCGCTGACTGTACGGCTTACGCTTATGCCAATATGCATGAGGAATTCATGCGCGGCAAAGTCACGATCATCGGCTGCCCGAAGCTGGATGCGGTGGACTACTCCGACAAGCTGACGGAGATCATCCGGGATAATGATATCAAGAGCGTGACCATCGTCCGCATGGAGGTGCCTTGCTGCGGCGGACTCCAGAGGGCGGCAGAGAACGCGCTCAGAAGCAGCGGTAAATTCATCCCGTGGCAGGTCGTGACGATCTCCCGGGACGGCAGGATTTTGGACTAGATCTCAAGGGATGGCAGGGTTTTGGATTAAGGAGAATCTTGGACTAAGGAGGATTCATCATGGAGTGGAGTGATAAGATTGGTTCTTTCAAGAAGATCGATGTAAGAGGCATTCAGGGCAATTTCTTTCAGGGTATCAAGAAGCAGGCGATGCAGCTTCCGGCCGGAAACGGGCTGGAGATCGTGCAGTCTTTTGACCCCATTCCCCTGTATGAAGTAATGGAAGGTCTGGGCTATGAGCATTTCACCGAACAAAAGGGAGCTGCAGAGTTCCACGCATACTTTTATCGTACAGAAGTGAAACAAGAGGAAAAGGATATTCCGATGCGTCCGGCGGCGCTGACCAACATGCCGCTGATCGACGAGAAGCTCGGCAATATCGCCGTGAATTTCTGGGACCTGACGTGGAACGACGAGCACCGTTACCTGCCTTATGAGATCCGGCTTCTTCTTTCCCTCGCCAATGCAGTCGGCGCAGGAAGGATGCGCCAAGCGACCCGCGAACTGGTGAAGGCATACATCCACGGCCTTGACAGCGCGGCGCTGGATGACGTGTTCGAACTGCTGGCGTGGAACCAAGGCATCGGATATTTCAGTTCCGAGATTGGTCCGTCAACGTTGTTTGCCGCCTACAAGACCATCAAGAATATGGAGAAGCAGGGCAAGGAGCGCAGCGAAATCTGCGATATGCTCAAGGAGAAATTCGGGGAGAAGAATCCGGATGTGAGAGTTTAACATTGATTTACGAAAAGGGCCATCGGCCCTTTTTCGATTTTATGATCAGGACTTGACTCCTCTTTTTTTTGACGTATAGTTAGAATAACCTAACATTTGCAATGGAGGTTCTTCATGAAAAAGCAAGTATTCAGATTAAACTCCGATGGATTTAACGGAGCCTGGTATCCGGCTCCTGTAAAGAGCAGCAGAGGGCTTATCATCATGCTCGGTGACAGCTCGGAGGATTACATGGCCAGGACCGGGGCAAAATGGTTGTATGAACAGGGCTTGCATGTGATGGCAATGAGCGCCGATAAAAAGGATTACGGTCACCATAATTATCCGCTGGAGAGGTTTGGTAAAGCGATTGCTTATATGAAAGCGCAGGGGTGTGAAAAGATCGGCGTTATAGGCGCTTCCACCACCGGTATGATGGCGCTGCTTGCTGCATCCTACTACCCGGAGCTGTCGCTGACGATCGCGATCTCGCCTCCGGACTTCGTGATGGAAGGCTTCTATCAGGACGGAAAGGACGGCATGCGTGAGCGGCCCGGAGACAATGAATCCACTGTTACCTGGCAGGGCAAGCCGCTGCCTTATCTGCCTTACGCCTATCGTCATCCGGAATACTGGAAAAAGATTCAGGAAGAATCCAAGGCGGGCGGCGACAAGATTGCTTCACGGAAAATGTTTGACGAATCCGAGAAGAGGCATCCCATTCGGGAAGAAGAGCGGATCAAGGTGGAGAACATCCACGGGAAGATCATCTTCATCGGCGCGGAGGATGACGTGCTGTGGGACACCTGCAAATACATCCGCAGGATGGAGGAGCGGCTCAGTAGGCTGTCCCACGACAGCACCTTTGAAAGCTGGCTCTATGAACACGGAACGCACTTCGCCTTTCCTGAATCCATGCTCAGGATGATGCTGCCGGTGGGTTCCGGGTTGCTGGTCTCTTTCATGTTCAGAGCGGGAAAGGAACACAAAAAGGAATGCCGGGAGACCCGGATCGACATTGACAGGAGGATCAAAAAGGCATTGGCGGAGTGGTGAAGGAGAAGGTGAAATTCCGGTGTTTTCAGGCAGTTCTGAACGTTTGGTGAGCATAGATCGAATTCAAGAGGACATATAAACATGAGAATTCTGATTTTTGGCGCAGGCGTGATCGGCAGTTTGTACGGTGCGCTGTTTGCAGAAGCCGGATACGACGTATACGTTTATGCGCGTGGACGGAGGCTGGAAAGCCTGACGCAGGATGGACTGCTATACAAGGGCAAGAGGAAGATCCGAAAAGCTCCCATTAAACTGCTCTTAAAGATAGAACCGGGAGACCGCTATGATCTTGTCTTTCTAGCCGTCCGGGAGAACCAGCTGCATACGGCTTTGGAGGAACTTCGGCAAAACTGCAGCCCATCATTCCCGCCTTTCCCGGCGCCGGAGGCGGTTTTGACGGAAGTGTGCTGGACGCATCCCTGACACCGCGGTTCATCCAGCCGACTACCTTTGGAAAAAAAGACGGAAGAGAAAGAGAGCTTTCACGCGTTCTCCGCAGGGCGAAGATCCCGTATCAGATCGTACCGGACATGCACGCCTGGCAACTGTGTCATCTGGCTATTGTCGTGCCGATTGCCGACGCTTACTATGAGGCGGCGGATCCCGAGAATGCGGGGAAAAATGCTGCTCTTATGAGAAAAACCGCAAAGCAGATTCGCGATAACCTGGGTGTGATCGCAGCCCGGAAAATCCGGCTGTCCCCGGGAAAAATGCAGGCGTTCCGGGTATTGCCCGTACCGCTTGTGGGGTGGATCCTCGGTCTGGTTTTTCAAAGTTCCTTCGGGGATCGGTTCATGTACCGGCACTCGATGAAAGCGCCGGATGAGATGGCTAAGCTGCATGAGCAGTTTTACCGTTGGCTTAACAGCAGTTGT
>CADCIU010000125.1 GCA_902801585.1 uncultured Lachnospiraceae bacterium
CGGAGGCTTGATCAGACCGAAGTGAATGTTGAAGCCGTGAGCAAACATCAGCATATCGCCGGCCTTGAGGTTGGGCTCGATGTCCTTCTTGTACATAGCGGCCTGCTTCTCATCGTTGATCAGGATCATGATGATGTCCGCCATCTTAGCTGCCTCAGCAGTATTGTAAACTGTGAGTCCCTGCGCCTCAGCCTTAGCCTTGGACTTGGATCCCTCGTAAAGACCTACGATGACGTTGCATCCGGACTCCTTGAGGTTGAGCGCATGCGCATGGCCCTGGCTGCCGTAGCCGATAATAGCGATTGTCTTGCCCTCCAGTACAGACAGGTTGCAGTCTTCCTGGTAATAGATCTTAGCTTCTGACATTTTTCTTTCCTCCATAAAATCTTATTGTATCTCCACCGGATCTCAAAACTGATTTACAGCCTGTCCGGACAGAAAACCATGTGGGGTGCTGCTATACACTATCCTATATAAGGATTCTCTATGCCGAATCCTTTATACGATAAGAGCCTTCGGGCTGCTCAGATGAGCTTGTCCAGATAGATGACGTTCTTGGTTCCTCTTCCAAGACCCGCTACGCCCGTTCTCGCGAGCTCCAGGATCTCGTAGCCGCTGACAAGCTTCAGGAACGCATCGACTTTGCCGGAGTTGCCTGTAACTTCGATCATAAGGCTCTCATTGGATACGTCGATGATGTTTCCCCTGAAAATATTGGCGAGAGCGATCACATTCTCTCTCTGGTCCGCGTTCGCCTTGACCTTGATCATCGCAAGTTCCCTGAATACGCTTTCCTCAGGCTTGAGCTCATGTATGTCCCTGACGTCCACAAGTTTCATAACCTGTTTCTCGATCTGCTCCATGATGTCGTTGTCACCGGATGTCACGACCGTGATCCTGGTGATGGTGGGCTCAGCAGTTACACCCGCCGTAATGCTCTCGATGTTGTATCCTCTTCGGGAGAACAGGCCGGAAATACGGCTCAATACACCTGAATTGTTGTCAACGAGGATCTGGAACACCTTTCTGTTGGTCACTTCACTCATTTCATCTTATCCCTTCATATGATGAATCATCTTCATTCATCTGATGAATTTTTTTAATGTTTTGCCAAATTGCAACTATTATAACGCTGTGCTCCCATCAAGTCAAACCCAAAAAGGCCCTGAGAGAGACCGATTTAGCCGGATCCGCGCCTTTATCTGCCCTGCTCGGAACATTTAAGGAGCGCCAGAGTGCCGGTCCTCGCGATCTCAATGATGCTGACAGTGCGCAGAGTATCCAGAAAGATCTGTACGCGCTCGGGCGTGTCGCACATCTGGATCGTCATCATAGTCTTGGACATGTCCACTATTTTGGCATCCATGATCTCGCAGTTCTCCATGATATCTTTGCGGTTGGTGCGGTTGTAGCGCACTTTGACCAGCATCAGCTCACGGTTGATGCTCTCCGTCTCGTCGAAGGTCTTTACCTTGATAACGTCGAGCTTCTTGTTGAGCTGCTTCTCGATCTGCTCCAGAGTCCTGCGGTCGCCGCTCGATACGATGACCATATTGGAGACATTCTTATCTTCGGTCTCTCCCACCGCAAGGGAGTCGATGTTAAAGCATCTGCGCCAAAACAGTCCCGCGACCTTGCACAGCACACCGGAACGGTTCTCAACCAGTACAGAATAGATTCTCTTCATGCCTGTTCCCCTTTGTATTATCCGAATTCGTCACCCTTGTACCGGATCAGACTACCAGCTTGGGATCGATGATCACTTCCAGGAGCGTAGCCTCGTCATCCGAGAGGAAATCCTCAATGCCGCTGTCCATATCTTCCACTGCTGCGATCTGCAGATAGCGGATGCCGTAGGCGTCAGCGAGTTTTCTGAAATCCGGAATGGAGTCGCCCAGGTCGATGACCGAGTAGCGGTCCTGATAGGTAAAGTGCTGATACTGGCGCACCAGGCCAAGGACATTGTTTCTGAGAACAACGATCTTGACAGGCACCTTGTACTGCTTCATGGTAGCAAGTTCCATCATCGTCATCTGGAAACCGCCGTCGCCGCACACCGCTACGACCTGCCGGTCCGGAGCCGCGAGCTTGGCGCCAAGCGCCGCGGGAACGGAATATCCCATAGTTCCCATACCTCCGCTCGTCAGGAACCTGCTTTTTTCCTTGATGACGCAGTTCGCGCAGGACCAGAGCTGGTTCTGTCCCACGTCCGCGACGTAGACAGCGTCGTCCTTCATGGCTCTGGACAGGCGCTTTATAAAGATCTCAGGGTTGACCGTGAGGGCGTTGATCTCTTCCTCGGTCAAAGTAGAGGAATACATGTGGCGCTTTCTGCGGGACGCGTTCTGCGTATCGTCCTTGTAACCGTCGAGCTTGTCGATCCACAGCGAGTGATCCGCTATGATCTCCGCCTTATTGAACTCCTCAAAAACATGTTTGATATCACCGACCAGCGGGATCGTGGGACCGGCGTTCTTGCCGATCTCCGCGGGGTCGACGTCAATATGCACCAGAACTTTATTCTCTGTGATCAGATCGGGCTGGCTGAAGGACCTGTCCGCTACTCTCGCGCCGACCATGATGATCATATCAGCGTCGTTCATGGCCCTGTTGCCATAGGCCTGGCCATTATTGCCTACCATTCCGTAAAAGAGGAAATGGTTGGTGGGAAGGACACCCAGTCCCATCATTGTGCAAACTACAGGTATATCCTTTTCCTCCACAAATCTGCGCACTTCTTCCCTCGCGCCGCTGCTCAGGTGAACGCCGCCGCCGACGCAGATAATGGGCCTCTTGGCTTTCTGGAGCTCTTTGATCACTCTTTTGATCTGAACTGCGTGTCCCATGACCGTGGGCTTGTAGGTGCGGATGCTGACGCTCTCGGGATACGCGAATTTGCGGATCTCCGCTTTCTGCACATCGATCGGAATATCGATGAGGACGGGGCCCTTTCTGCCGGTGCTGGCAATGTGGAAGGCCTCTTTCATGATCCTGGGGACATCCGAAGCTTTGCGCACGATATAGCTGAATTTAACGAAGGACTCGCAGGCACCGGACACATCGACTTCCTGGAAGACGTCGCTTCCCATGAGGTTAGAATCCACCTGGCCCGTGATGCAGACCAGCGGAATGCTGTCAGCAAACGCGGTGGCGATTCCCGTGATCAGATTGGTCGCGCCGGGACCGCTGGTGACAACGGCGACGCCGACCTTGCCCGAGATCCTGGCATACCCGCTGGCCTCGTGGGCCG
>CADCIU010000126.1 GCA_902801585.1 uncultured Lachnospiraceae bacterium
GCCCCGCACCTCGGCGAGCTTCTTCTTTCCGGCCGCGATGTACATCGTCAGCTCCTTGAAGTAGGAGAGGTTCAGCGCATACATCCGGTCGAGCGTCGCAACATCCTTCATCAGCTGAATCTGATGCTTCTCCAGTGCATCTGAGATGGCTTTTACTGAGTCCTCTGTCTTATCGTACTTTGCCTGCAGTGCGGTCACCTTGTTCGCACTCTTCTTGAAGAAACGCAGAAAACCATTCTCCTCCTTCGTCACATCGAAGCTCTGAAGCTCTGACACCAGGCCGGAGATCTGCTTTCCAACCTCACCCATATCCTTGTTGCGGACATTCGCCAGCGCGGTATCCGAGAATTCGGACATCTTTTTCTGAGTGCCCGCGCCGTACTGCATGATGGCAGCGCCATTCGTGATGTCGATTTTTTCCGCAAATGCATCGACCATCTTCTGTTCCTCCGGGCTGAGAATCACCTCCGTATCCCGGATGGCATCCGCCACATGCTCCCGGACGGCTGACCCTGCCGGCGACTCCTCCTTTGATGCGGCTTGCGGCGCCTCCCGGACAGCTTCCGGTGCCTTTGCCGCAGCCGCCATCAGTTCTTCTGCGGTCATCGCCGCGGGGGCAGCTGCTGCCGCAAGGCTTCCTTCCTGCCCGTCCGCCGCACTCTGTCCTGCCCCTGCCGCAAGACTTCCCTCCGCTTCACCGAACGTCAGCTCGATCTGCCGGGGTTCCTGCCCTTCCAGGCTGGCCGCCCCGCTGCTTCTGTTTTCGTCCGTCATCCCTTGCTCCTCCCGATCTCGATCCTTGTGGTCCTGCTTTCTGATCCTGTCAGGTTACCCTCGCCTCAGCCGCTGTCTCCTGCACTTTGTCTCAGGCCTCTTCCTTCTTCCCGGATTCCGCCTGTCCCTGTGCCATTTTTGCCATTCCTCCGGCTTCCGCAGCCTGAAGCCCGGCTCCGGTCCCGCGGCCGCTGCTCTGAACTGAAACCTGTACTGCATCTCCATCCGAAGCCGGCATCTGACTCCGACTTCCCCCGGCCTGCGCCTGTCTCATCTGCTGGAATTCATCCTCGGTCAGGCCGTCCTGCCGGAGCATGGACTTCATGACCGACACATCCGTCCCGACATCCCACGCCGTATGCTGGAAGAATGAGTCAAACAGCTTTTCGTACGCATCATTGATGGTGTCCAGCGAGGATTCAATCTCGCGCTTCGCGCTCTCGATATTCTCCCCCTCCACATGCTGGGCATCCAGTGTCGCGTAGGTATCAATCAGCTTCTGTGTTGTCGGAAGATAGTAGCTCATCAGCCTGTGGAGATCCGGAGCGCTCTCCGGGCTTTTCTCCACCTGATCAAAGATCCCTGTCACGATCTGCTCAAGTCTGTCGAGCTTCGCCGAAATCTCCTCTCCCGGAATCTCCTCGTTTTTCTGATGGATATGTGCAATGAAGGCCTGCCCCTCGTCCAGAATCTTCTGCGTCTCCGCATCGAGCTTTCTTCTGTGTTCCTGCTGCGCCTTCTTCTGCGCCTGCAGTTTCCCATATTCCGGCAGAGGCTCTCCGCCCAGCTCCGGGGCATCCGCCCGGCCTTCTGACGTTTCTTCAGCCTTTTTCCCCGGTTCTTTCCTGTGGCTCTCCTTCGTCTTCTGCTTTTCTTCCTCGCGCTTCCTGTGTCTGTACGATTCCATGGTCTGACTGTACAGCCCGTAGGCCTCGCGGCTGAGAATCAGCGTCGTCTCGTCCCGGTCCATATAGACCGGTCCGTTCAGAATCCCCTTCCGAAGGATTTCCTTCAGCGACTTCCGGGTATCCTTTTTGCTCTTTCCAAGCGCCGATGCAATCTCCTCCACGGAAATCACGTCCCTGCCCTTCCGGATCCGCAGGATCGTCTCGGCGTCATCGATGACCTCCAGCTGTTTCACTGAAAGGTTCCTCAGCCAGTAGAACATGCCGGTGATTGCAAGGAAAAAGAGCCCGACACCAGCCGAGTGCGCTACAGTAAAGCACCCGATTGCAAGCAGCAGGTTGGGAATCATCCCGACAGTCCCGATGACTTTTCCTGCTGTCGCCCCGAAATTGTTCCGGATCCGAAGGCGGCTACGGCCTTCATCCGCTGCCGCCCTTCGGGAAGGCTTTCCGGCCTCTTCTACCGCCTGCTCATAAGCCGTCTTTTCAGATGTTCTCTTTCCCTGAGGCCTTGTCCCGGACTGCATGCCACGCTCCAGAAGAGAGTCGTGCACAGCATCCACTGCCCGGTTCATCGCCCAGTTGATCTGCTCACTCAGTGCTGAATAGTCCCCGCTTTTGATGGCACTGTCGACCATCCCGCTGACATCTCTCCCTGCGCGGTAGGTCATATCCTTCCAGCCTGGCCCATTCTGTCCGCTCCCGGCTTTCATCTGATCCTGCCCTGCCTGCTTTCCTTCCGTTCCCATTCAAGACGTTCCTCTATCTATGACTGATGTTGTAATCTGGCTTACAGATGAGATTTATTATCGGTGATTTACAGGGTGAACTACTCCCACCTACGCCTGCCGGCTTAGAGGTGGGAGCTTCCTGCTTCAGCCACCACCGCGCTGGCCAATCCCGAAGGATTCCTTCCCGTCTTACATAGTGTCCACAGGCGTTTTGATTCGGGCGGTTCCCGCCCTATCTTATGTCGTTAATCCGTTAGTACTAACGACTATGGAAAGGCTGTTGCTTATGCAGATTTGTATAAGCGATAGCCTTCTTTTTTTAGGTTGATAGCAGCATTGATGTCACGGTCATAAGTTCTTCCGCAAATAGGACAGGTGATCGTGCGGACGCTGAGGTTCCTGGTGACCGGATTCTTATATCCGCATTGGCACAACTGACTGGACGGGTAGAACCTATCGACTTTGACAAGCCGCTTGCCACGGTTACAAAGTTTGTAGGCCAGCATATTTACGAACATCCCATACCCGTTGTCGTTTATTGCTTTACCAAGACGGAAAACCCTCTTTTTACCACGATGGGACATTCCTTTCAGCGAAAGGTCTTCTACGGCAACGAGATCATACTGATTGGCTATCCCAGTAGAACGCTTCTGCAGAAAGTCATTTCGCTGATTCTTGACATGGGCGTAGATACGGTTGACCCTGAGGCGTTGTTTCTCCCAGTTGCGAGATTTTGGTTCACCTTTTTTAGAACCTTTGCGGCGGGATAGTATCCTCTGTGCCCTGGCGAGCTGTTTTTGTGCCTTGCGATAGTACCGTCAGACTTGTAATCGAGCCCTAGCGTTTTGTCCGGATCCGCCTCAATGGTTCGAACTGCCTTCTCGTATTCGTACAGGATAGAAACATAGTACCGTTCATCACTGTCCTGTGAGACCGTTGCCGATTTCAGTTTCCAATCAGACGGAGCCACACGATGAATTTTCGCTTTGACATAGCCGAGCTTCGGGAGTTTGACTGCTCTATCGAACACCATTACGTTATTGTTCGTTACGGGGACGGTGTACGACCTCCGGCTTCGATGCTTTGACTTATACTTTGGAAATCCGGTGTTCTTATTGTTCCAGAAGTTTTTGAACGCGGCGTCGAGGCTTCGGAGTGCCTGCTGCAGCGCGACAGAGTCCACTTCTTTGAGCCATGCGGTGTCGGGGTTGTTCTTCATCTGGGTAACTGCTTTTGCCGTGTCCACATATGAAATCGATGTTCCATCAGCGCGATATGCAGCAACACGCCAGTTGAGCGCCTGATTATAGACGTAGCGGCAGCATCCGAATGTCCTGGCAAGCAGCGTCTGTTGTTCTTTTGTCGGGTAAATAAGATATTTGTAGGCTTTATTCATGTTTCTGCCCCTGAGACTGGATATATTGTTTGATGATGTCTACAGTTACGCCGCCTGTCGTCAACAGGCAGAACGACTTTGACCAGAACATTTCCTCCCAGAGAGAGTTTCTGATGGACGGGAATTCCTTTTTTATGAGACGGCTGCTTGCCGATTTATAGGCGTTTATGAATTTCGAAAGTTCCGAATTCGGCTGTGCCGTAAACAGCACATGGATATGGTCTTTGCCGTGGTTCCATTCCTCTACGCGGATGTTATATTTTGGAGCAATGTATACAAAAATCTCTTTCAGCCGAGCAGAGACCAGATCATCGATCACTTCCCGGCGATACTTGATAACCATGATCAGATGGTAGTGAAGTTTGAACACTGAATGATTATTACTCTCAAGAACCATTGAAATATTCCATGTTTTGTCTATTAACGACTGAATATATTATAACAGGATACGCTACAAAAAAACAACCATACGTTCAATAAATGCGCGGCTGAATCGGCGATTGATCACTCACCTATAGAGGTGGGCGTTTTCTCACCTGCCGCGCTGATAAAATCAACCATCCGCCTTCGATGATGAGCGATCGCATTATCAGAAAAGGGGCTGTGAAAAAACATAGCCCCAGGGTATAAGCAAAAAGGACTTTCAACCATTGCGGTTGGGAGTCCTTTTTCATGCTAAGATTGTATTGTCCATGTACAACCTTACGCCTAATTCTAATCCTAAACAAGGAACTTTGCCACTCTATATTTCCGAATACCTGGATATTTGTGATCCGGTCTTCACGTTCGAGAAGCTTTTGGAGGAAGCTGATCTTGACAGATTTCTTAAGAAGATCCCGGCACATGTAACCGGACGTATTCGATATAACCCGGTCAGTATGCTGAAGACTGTCCTGTTCGGATTTATGAGCGACGGTTACATCTCTCTCCGAAGCCTGGAGGATAACTGCAGGGTAAACATGCGGTACATGTACCTCATGGATTACGCCACGCCATCCTACCGGACTTTCGGCTATTTCATCAATGAAGTCCTTGCTGATTCCGTAGAGGATCTTTTCAATGAGATCAACCATGTCATCTTCAAAAAAGAGCATGTCGATCTGAATCATCTTTATATAGACGGATCCAAGTTCGAAGCGAACGCGAACAAGTATACCTGGGTCTGGAAGAAAGCAACGGAGAAATCACGGTATCGCCTGTTTGCCAAGATCACCTCATTGTTTGAGGAAATGAATAAGGACCTTGCATGGAGCAAGGTGAAGATTCAGACGAATACGGAGTATAATCCGGAGTATCTTGAAACTGTCCTGCAAAAGTTCACCGAGCTTTGGAAACTGGATCCTGCTGATTTTGTTCATGGAATCGGCCATCGGAAAACAGTTCAGCAGCGTCAGTACGAGCTTTTGAAAGCTTATACGGAGAAGCTTCATGAATACGTAGAAAAGCTGGATATTTGCGGAGAAGGCCGGAATAGCTATTCCAAAACAGACCATTCGGCAACTTTCATGAGAATCAAGCGCGACTACATGGGGAATGATCAGCTGCTTCCGGCCTACAACGTACAGTTCGGAGTTGCAGACGAATACATAGCTGTTGCCGATGTGAACCAGTACCGGGCAGATATGGACTGCTTCGTTCCTCTGATGGAGCTGTTTCATAAAACATACGGATTCTACCCGAAATATCCGATTGCCGATGCCGGCTATGGTTCTTACAACAATTACATCTACTGTCAGCAGCACGGGATGGAAAAGTATATGAAATTCCCGATGTATGACAAAGAAACCAAGGACAGCAAGTACCATGACAATCCATTCCGGTCAGTCAATTTCAAGATAGATGAACAGGGCAAACTCAGATGCCCGAATGGCCAGGCATTCCACTTCAAGTACAGAAAGCTTGTCCGTGGAAATCAGTACGGAAGGCAGGAAGAAGTCTACGAATGTGATGACTGTAGCGGCTGTCCATATGCGGAGAAATGCAAACACACGCCGAATAATCGAACCATTCGGCTGAACGAAGAACTCACTTTCATGCATAAAGAAGTGCTGAACAACCTGGAAAGTATTCAGGGAGCACTGCTTCGAATGAACCGGTCGATTCAGGCAGAAGGCACTTTTGGAATCATAAAAAACGACCGATGGTACAAGAGAATCGTCCGAAGAGGGATAAAATCAGTCCGATTGGAGGTTTTTCTTGTCGCTATAGGTCACAATCTTTATAAATACGCCAATAAAACAAGCCGCCTGCGATTGGCGGCATGAGCTGAACAAAGGCCATCTCATTTGGGGTAAGGGGAAAACTGCGCTGAAAAATGG
>CADCIU010000127.1 GCA_902801585.1 uncultured Lachnospiraceae bacterium
GATGTTTGAATTTTACTTTTTCAATAATTATCTGTTCCCCCCGAACCTCCATGCTGAGGGTGTCATTCACTTTTATGTCAAGTTCCTTCAAGATCAGTTTGGGAATGCGTATTCCCTGTCCGTTTCCCCACTTAACAAGCTGTGCTTCCATGTCTTCATCTCCTCCTGTATTTATGATCGATCATTGTCGTTTGAATCGCGTATATACAATGTATAATACTCGCAAATGCACTCCCGGTCAAGAACCGGTGGTACTCAATCTCGAGGCAATATGTGGGGATCGCTTCCTCTCTTAGTCGATATTGTGTGCATTTACATCCCGTATGCGGTTCTCGTATAATTAGTTTATAAACGGTATTTAGAGTATATAGGAGGGAACTATGTTATTTAATGGAGGCAGTGTAAAGGAACCGGTCCGCTGCGCCGTCATCGGAATCGGCACGATGGGGAAAAAATATGCTGCAATGATAGGCGGCGGGGAGATCGACGGGCTCAGTCTTGCCGCTGTATGCTGCAGAAGCGACGCGAACGCAGCCTGGGCGCGCGCCAACCTGCCGGAATCAGTGAAGATCTGCCGCGGCGAAGACGCGCTGTATGAAGAGGAAGACCTCTTTGACGCTGCGATCATCGTGACGCCGCACAAGCAGCATCCGGCGATGGCGATCCGCGCATTGAACGCGGGCAAACATGTCCTTTGCGACAAGCCGGCAGGCGTTACTGCAGGTGACGCGGAAGCGATCAGCCAGGCAGCAGCCAGTTCCGGCAAGATATACGGCATGATGTGCCACCAGCGCACCTATCCGCAGCACGTCAAAGTCAAAGAATTGCTGGACGACGGGGTGATCGGTAAAGTGCGCCGCGCATGCCTTGAGAACTCGGAATCCTTCCGCACCCATTTCTATCACCGCTCCAGCAACTGGCGCAGCAGTTGGACCGGAGAAGGCGGCGGTATGCTGATCAACCAGGGCTATCATCTTATGGATTTCTGGCAGGATCTCTTTGGCCTTCCTGAGACTCTCTACGCAGACATTCCCTTTGGCAAATACAATGACTTTGATGTCGACGATGAAGCAACGCTGGTGATGGATTACCCCGGACGCATGACCGGAACCTTTATCATGTCAACGGGGGAAGGCGTTCCGACAGAGCGTCTTGACATCATCGGAACTAAGGGGCGGATCCTCATGGACGCCTCGACAGTCTCCGTAACCAGGTTCTACACGGACATTGAGGAGTACGCGCGGGAGGCTCAGGTCACTTCCACCCAGGAACTGAGCGAGACTACGGAAACATACGAGTTTGAGGGCTTTGACAGCGCCTATCAGATCATGCTGCAGAACTTCGCTGACGCTGTTTTGACAGGTGCCGCGCTCATCGCGCCCGGGGAGGATGGCTCAAAGACACTCTCTTTAGTGAATGCGGCGTATCTGTCCGCATGGCAGGGGCGGAAAGTCGCGCTGCCTGTGGATATGGATGTATATAATAAACTGCTTCAGGAAAAGATTGATGCAGAGAAAAAGAGTTAATATTGCAAAAGAATACCGCCGGCCAGATTTTCCTGATCGGCGGTACAAATTTTGGATCACTTCAGCGTGATCGCAGCGCCAAGCTCTTCGGTTTGTCATTCAACTGCAGGTATAATCGATTCTGCGAGAGCAGTTATTCTCCACTTCACGTTCGGCATGATCAGCAGGATGATCCTCAAATAACTCCCATTCCCTTTGCCACCAGTGTGATGAAATCCTGGACATTCGTGACCACTGTCGTCGCGCTCAGGCTCCCTCTGTCAAGGAGCTTGTTGACTACGAACTCGTCCGCATCCACCGCATAGAAATAGACCGGGCGCACTGTTCCGTCTTTCAAAACACGGAAAGAGGGGGTCATGTTTCCGACCGCGATCGTATGGAGCATAGTAGCCAGACATATGACCGTGGTACAATCTCTGATCTCCTCCCTCATTGCTTCTGCCGCCAGATATACGTCGCTGATCACCTCGGGAAGAGGGCCGTCGTCACGGATCGAACCTGCCAGCACAATGGGAACATTATTTCTGACACAGCTGCAAATAATCCCGTCATCGAGATCATAGTCCTTGATGAACTGCGGGATAGAACCGCTGCGGCGGACCTTGTTGCACACGTCCAGATGATTGTAGTGTCCGTTCGGCTGGGATCTCTGGGTATAAATATCCTGTCCGAGCGCTGTGTGCAGAAGCGCCCCCTCCAGGTCATGTGTTGCCAGCGCATTTCCTCCCATCACTACCTGCGCATAGCCGTTGTCGATCAGCGCCGCCATTGCCGCCCTCGCATCCGCGTCAAAGGCAAAGGCCGGCCCCATGACCCACACGATTTTGCCTCCGTGGCTCTTTTCATATCTCAAAAGCGCGAAAAGCCTGTCATAGTCCCTCGCGTAAGAGGTCTCCCGGCTTCGTCCCTGACGGAACACGAACTGATCGTCGATTTTGCTGCCGGGATCCTCAAAACCACGGCTGTGAAGGTAAATTCCTTCACGGCAGTTCTCACTTCTCCCGAGAATGACCATATCGCCTTTCTTAATATTCCTGGGTTCCACTACATCCAGCCGGCCGTCTTTGCGGATCAGCACGCATGAATCCATCCGGCTCTCCTGTGCCAGTTTCCATTCTCCATGAATCTTGAAGTATTCCGGATACATAGAGGTACTGTGAAAATACTCAGGTGCAACGCCATCCATCTCCGCTGCGGCACACTTAACATCCGGCGCGCTTACAAATTTTTCTTGCGTAAAATCCGGGTGATGATAGATCGGCATTTCAAATGACATTTCTTCCTCCTTCTCTGCCTCAGCAGGCAAATCCTTTATTGTTATACAAAGCTGTCTGAACCGGATTGACGATCTATACTGGTTCTCTCTCCAAAGGGCAGCTCATGCACCTCGGCCCTCCCCGTCCCCGGGACAATTCGGAGCTTGGGATCTCGAGAACCGTAATACCGTGCTCTCTGAGCAGTCTGTTTGTCACGTTGTTCCTGTCATACGCAATCACTGTTCCGGGGCGCACGCACAGAGTATTGGAGCCATCGTTCCACTGCTCCCGTTCGGATACGATCCTGTCGCTTCCGCCGCATTTGATCAGCGTCACCCTGTCGGTCTCTGTGTACTCCGAGAGGATCGACTTCAGATCCTTATTCAGTTCCCGCACAGTGAGCCCGCTGATTC
>CADCIU010000128.1 GCA_902801585.1 uncultured Lachnospiraceae bacterium
ATTCCTGCTCCGTCTCTGAGAGGAGCAGATGAAGATACCATCAAACGTCTTGTCGATACTGTCAGGCCGGACCGCATCATTCACACGGCTGCGATCTCGGACATACAGACATGCGAACAAAATGCCGATGCATCCTACCACGCAAATGTCAGGATACCGGTCTGGCTTGCTGAGACCGGTGTCAAGACCGTGATCTTCAGCACAGATCAGGTCTACAGCGGATGTGACAGCGACGGACCGTACACGGAAGAAGAAGTAAAGCCCGCAAATCTGTACGCGCGCCATAAGCTTGAGATGGAGCAGCGCACATTGGAGGCTTGTCCCGATACAATTCTTCTGCGCGCGACGTGGATGTACGATATGCCGATGTACGGGTATCCCAATCGCGGCAACTTCCTGTGCAACATGCTCCTTAAGCCGGAGATCGCGTTTTCTTCCACGCAGCACCGCGCGGTGACCTATGTGCGTGAGGTGGCGGCGCAGATCAGAAATGCAGTGCTTCTCCCGGGAGGAATATACAATTACGGCAGCGAGAATGACCTGACAATGATGGAAACTGCGTGCCTTCTCAAAAAAGAGCTGGCTCTGCGGATCGATATCCGGGATGCCGGTCCTCGCCACAACTTGTGGATGGACTGCTCAAAGGCCAGAAATCACGGCGTTGATTTTCACAACACGGTCGACGGACTCCGGCAATGCATCAATGATTACAACCTTAAGTATTAAAGCTGTCATTACAAGGATCAGGCCCTGTCTGTGTCGGAGGTCTGACGGAATCGGGAGATGGATATGAACGTTTCGGAAACACTGGAAGCCCTTAGGAATAAAGCACTCGCGGATCCCGCGCTGCGAAAAGCCCTGCTTGCCACCAGAGAGCATCCCTGCGCACTGTCTGAATTTTGCCGGATCAGTACACAGGCCGGTCTGCCGCTTTATGATATGGACATCATCGAATACGGTGAATCTGCATATGCGTCTATGAAGCGCAGTACAAATGGCGGCGGTGAGAACTCCCCGCTGCTCAGCGGCGAGGATGACGCCTATGAGATGTTCCTGTATGAGCTGGAGCAGTTGCGGAATTCCTTCAGCGCAGAGGAGGATCAGAAGTATCATTAGAAGTAATATTTAGAAGTAACTCAACAAGAATTCGGGCGGCAGCTGCCACATACCGGCGGGATATTTCCACTTGCAGGAAGCGGCCATACAGGAGAAAGTGCAATGAGCAAAGTCTTTTTTATATCGGATCTTCATTTCGGTCATAAATACGTGATCGCGTTTGACAAGAGGCCTTTTAAAAATGTACAGGAGATGGAACGGGAGATGATCCGGCGGTGGAACGCCAAGGTCTCCCCCGAGGACCATGTGTTTGTGGTGGGAGATATGTTCGGAAAAGTGACCACTGCGCATGCCGGAGAGATCGTACACACCCTGAACGGAAAGATCCACCTGATCCGCGGCAACCATGACCCCAAGGGAGAACTGTTTGAGAGCCTTTTCGAGGAGGTCGTCCCGAGCAAGGCCATCCAGGTCCGTGTCAGAGGAGAAAAGCAGAGAGTGATCATGCGCCATCGTCTCCTGCCGGTCTTTAAGGGGAACGACGAGGGCGTCGTGCAGTTGTACGGGCACACGCACGGATCGGCGGTCGCCGATATGGAAGACAGATATATCCACTTCATGAATTGGCTCGGCGTTCCGATGCATTCTTTCAATGTCGGCGCCTGCCGCATGGATTACGAGCCCAAGACACTGGAGGAGATCCTGGAAGAGGCGGGGCAGATCCTTCCGTCAATACAGAATCAGAAAAAGTGACGTATTTTCCTTTTTTAAACTGCGGCATGAAAGTGTTGTATGAAGAGGATCAGTGCGAATACATTGCAGCTTTTAGAGAAAGACGGTGAGAGAATGAAGATCGCATGGTTTTGTATCCCGGCGCACGGACATACCAATCCTACACTCGGCCTTGTGAAAGAGCTGACAGAAGCCGGTCATCAGGTATATTACTTCTCCTTCGAGATGTTCAGGGATAAGATCGAGCGGGCCGGCGCGGCCTTTATAGGCTGTGACGGATATGATTTCGAGATGGAGGACAAGGAGAACGCCGACAGAGTCGGGAAGGATAAGGCGTTTGCCACGGAGCTCCTCGTCTCCTCGACACTGGCGCTGGATGAGATGACGACGGAAAAAGTCGGGGAGATCAAGCCGGATCTCGTCGTCTCAGATTCGGTCGCTTTTTGGGGCAAGCTGGTGGCCATGAAGCACGGGCTTCCGTACGTCTCCTCGACCACAACATTTGCCTTCAACCGCTACTCAGCCAAATACATGAAAGAGACGCCATGGGATATCGCAAAAATGCTCTTTGCCATGCCCAGGATCAATAAGCAGATCCGGCGCCTGCAGGAAAAGGGTTATCCCGTGAAGGGAATCCTTGATATCGTCCAGAATGACAATGAGACCAACACTATTGTCTATACGTCCAAATATTACCAGCCCTGTTCGGATACCTTCTCCGACCGGTATCATTTCATCGGACCTTCCATTCGGCCCATCACGGAGCCGCACGAGAAGACAGCGGAGAAGACCGTGTATATCTCTATGGGAACGGTCAACCAAAACAAGGAATTCTACCGCAACTGTATTCATGTGCTGGGGAAGACCGACTGGCAGGTCATAATCTCGATGGGAACCAACACGGAGCATTTTGATCATGTGCCGAAAAACATAGAGCTTCACGAATCGGTCGACCAGATGGCAGTTCTATCAATCGCAGACGCTTTTATTACCCACTGCGGCATGAACTCCGCATCCGAGGGACTGTATTTCCGGACGCCGCTGGTGCTCTTCCCGCAGACACCGGAACAAGGTGCTGTGGCGAAGAGGACAGAAGAGCTCGGCGCAGGCGTCATGCTGAAATCTATTTCGGAGGACGATATAATGGCATCGCTTGAGAAGGTCTTGTTTGAGCCATCTTATAAGGAGAATGCGGTCTTAATATCGGACAGCTTCCGCGCCTGCGGCGGCGCGAAGGAAGCAAGAGCGTTTCTGGAAGAGATCGCGGCAAAATGATTTGCTATAACGGTTGTGCTCTCACTGATCTGTATGAAAGGGCCGCCAATATTTCATCTTGATTTTCCCATGCATTGGAAGTAGTATTAACAAAGATAGTCACGATAGTGACCGCTAATAAACGAATGAGG
>CADCIU010000129.1 GCA_902801585.1 uncultured Lachnospiraceae bacterium
GCTGCTATCAAATAATTATTTTGTGAAATGTATTCTCCCCATTATCTTCAGTATCTGCTCTTTTACCGCTTTCTGTAAATAAGATGGATTGATCCGGTTTTTGGAATACTGCAGGTACGTCCCATGTGTTTTTTCAGTGAGCAGTTTTGTAAAAAACCTTTCCCAGCTGAAATAATCTTGTGACTCAATATACTCTGAAGGCGTTTCCAGAATACATTCTATTTCCGAATCCTTAAGCGGATTTGCAGACAAGACGATCCATTCGAACGATTCCGGAAGATAAAGCCGCATATTCTTATGCCCCTGAATAAACTTCATAACCCGGTCCATTTCCGGGCCGAAAGCTGCTCCATCCGCAATCAGCAAAACTTCTTCCTCTGCCCGGGCTTGCTTTGCTGTCTGCAGAATATTCCCTTTCCCACCGGCAGAAATGCATGAAATACCATTTTCCATACATACTGTTCTGAAGAACTCATTATAACGCTGTTTCAGGCCGGCATACCGTCCGCTCTCCCGGATCTGTAATAGGGAATAGAGATTTATATTTTTGATGATTCGATTTCGACGGTTCTTTTTCTTTCGCCCCGGCGCCTGGTCCTGCTGTAGAAGATCTCCGCCAGCTGTCCCGGCGTCATTGCCGCACGTTCTTCGCCGCAGAGGTCCATCCGGATCTTTCCGCTGTCCAGGAGGATGGTCCTGGTGCCGTACTCCAGAGCGTAGTCCATATCATGCGTGACCATCAGCGTTGTAATCTTTTTTTCCTCCACGAGCTTTTTTGTGAGTTCCATGACCTTTTCAGCCGCGCCGGGATCCAGTGCTGCCGTATGCTCGTCCAGAAGCAGGAGCTCCGGCTCCGCGATCGTCGCCATGATGAGGGAAGCTGCCTGCCGCTGTCCCCCGGAGAGAAGGCCCATCTTCGTCTTCATCCGGTCCTCCAGCCCCATGCCGAGACGGGACAGAACTTCTTTGAAATACGCGCTGTCTTTCCGGTTCAGAGCGAAAAAGGAAGGGGATGCCTTTCTCGTGTAGGCGAGGGCCAGGTTCTCCTCCAGCGTCAGGTTCGGCGCGGTGCCCCGGAGCGGGTTCTGGTACAGGCACCCGATGTCATAGGCTCTTCTGTAATCCTTCATGCGGGTGATGTCCCTGTCTCCCAGGATCACCCTTCCCTCGTCCGGGAACATGCTCCCGAGGATGATGTTGAACATCGTCGATTTTCCGGAGCCGTTGGAGCCCAGCACTGTCACGAACTCTCCGGCTGACACTGAAAGATCCAGGTGGTCCAGGGCGACCTTTTCATTCACCGTGCCCGGCTCAAAGATCCTGACCACATTTTCCAGTCTGAGGGCGCTGCTCATACCTGTCCGCCTCCTTTCTGTCCCCTTTGTCCCGTCACGCTCTTCCTCCTCTGGGTGACCACGGGCACCGCGAGGGCCGCGATGACGATCAGCACCGACAAAAGCTTTACGGAATAGCTCGGCAGGTCGATCTTATAGGCCGCCTGGATGATGCAGCGGTAAATAAGGGACCCTGCACCCGCCGCGAGGACCTGCTGCGTCACGGAATGTCTGCCGAAGATCGTCGTCCCGATGACGACGGATGCGAGGCCCATGACCATCATCCCCGTCCCACAGTTCAAATCAGCATACTGCTGATACTGGCAAAGCAGTGCGCCTGAAAGGCCCACAAGGGCGTTGGCGATCATGATCCCGCCGACCCTGGCGAGATCCGCGTTAATCGAAGAAGACCGCACCATCTCTTCGTTGTCGCCGGTGGCGATGATCGCCATTCCGCGCCTTGTCCTTAAGAACAGGATCAGGACTGCTGCCGTCAGCGCCGCGATGATCCCTGTCAGGAGACATGCCGAGAGGGAGGAATCCAGGCTTCCTCCCAGTGCGGACTGAAACAGTTTGTAGATGGTGCGGACCGGCGACGGCACCTCGACCCCCAGATCATTCAGCGACATTCTTTGCAGATAACGATTGGACTGACCACCTAGCATAGTGTAGTTCACGGTGTAAAGCCCCGTCATGGTGAGTATTCCCGACAGGATCGCCTCGATCCTGAGCTTCGTTTGAAGCAGTCCCGTACAGGCACCGGCGAGGGCTCCCGCAAACATCCCGGCGAAAAGCCCCGCGACCGGGTGTCCAAGGATCGCCGTCTGGGCACAGACCGTCATGCCGAACACAAAGCTTCCCTCCACAGAGAGGTCCGGCGTTTTCAGTATCCCGAAGGAGATGAAGACGCCCAGCGCCATGGGCGCATAAATAAAGCCCTGACCGAAAGCCGATACCAGCATATCCAGAATCATAGTTTTCTCCCGCCTTACAAAATTCCTGTGATTACAGGCTCACCCGCGCGTTACTGATTAAAATGGCTGGTCCCATCCTCTTCCACAAGGACCTCGAAGCCTTCGTAGGCGGACTCAGGAAAATCTCCGCTGAAGTCCTTCACTGCTTTCTTGTTCACAAACTTCGCGTATTCCGCCAGAGTCTCATAGGGAATATCCGACGGCTGTTCTCCCGCCTTGATGCGCTTAACGATCTCCGCCACCTGCTCTCCCAGCTGAACATAGTTCACACCAACCGTGGCAAAACCGCCGTCTGCCACCATGGAGTCCGCACCGCAGTAGATCGGGATCTGCTTCGGATAAGCCGCGGAGGTGTATGTTGCCATAGCGCTGGCAATGGTATTGTCGTTGCCGGTATAGAGCGCTTCTACTCCCTTGCTGAGAAGGGATTCCACCGCAGTCTGCAGTTCGGAGACGTTGGAGATGGAGGTCTCCTCATAGGCAATGCCGTTCTCGTCGCAGTACTTCTTCGCCGAATTGATGGTAGATACAGAATTTGTCTCACTGGAAGTGTAGACGAAACCGATCTTTTTGCATTCCGGCTGGAAATTGTAAACCAGCTTCACGATCTCGTCAGCGGGGATGTTGTTGGAGACGCCCGTGATCATTTCACTTCCCTCTCCCGTCAGGCCCGCTGCCACCGGGTCAGATACTGCGGCAAAGACGATCGGGGTCTTTTCTCCGTCATAGACCGCTTTGGCTGTCTGGGCCGTGGAGGTGGCGATGGGAACGATGATGTCGGTCTTTTCGCTCTTCAGGTTCTGGAGGATGGA
>CADCIU010000130.1 GCA_902801585.1 uncultured Lachnospiraceae bacterium
CGGTATAGGCTGCCCCGCATACAAGTCCGCCCTGTGACAGAACGTGGTCTGCAAGAATTGAGAATACTCCCCCCGATGAGCTTTTTTTTCTGATCTCATCAGAAGCGAAGACAGCATAACATTTTGGATCATCCCAGTTGTGATATTCAGGACTGACTGCGGGGCATACAGCATGGCATTTCCCGCAATCAACACAATTGTCCTTATTAATAAGCGGATATTTAAAACCTTCTTTATCCTGTTTCATTTCAATTGCACTGAATGGACACATATTCAGACACGCTCCGCATCCTGTGCAATCACTGTGCGGTACTAAGGCTATTGTTTTACCCATATATAACTCCCAGACAGCAGACCAACATCCAGTATTACCCTATCCCGTTCAGAACAAGCATCTTTTTTATATACTTTTTCCACTGAGCAGGGTCTATTGTAAAACGGTACTTTGTCAGTCCATCCTGTAATAACATTTCCTTTATCTCAGCCGCCACTTCGTTTCGCTTATTCTTATCTTTTATCTTTCGGAGATCCTGGGTCAGAAAATCCAACGCCCACATGTAATAAGCGCCTCCATATTTTCTCAGCAGTCCTTTCCTGTTCCAGTAATCAGTAATAGTCCTTATCATTGAAATATGTTTGCGGATCTTCATGGCATAGTCATCGTTTATATGTTCCGTAAGAGAGCCAGGGCGAACCCACCGGTAATAATAGAGTGTATCTTCTATGTATGCGACTTCTTCGGCAAAAGGAAAAATCTCACATTGAAAGATCAAATCTTCTCCATATCGTACGCTCTCATCAAAAGTCACCCCTGTTTTTTGCAATATTTTTGGGTCAATCACTTTTCTCGTGGGATTGACCATGCCAAACTGTAGGTTTTCGATGCCGTCCGCCAGCCTTGACATGAACCTCAGGCAATGCTTCAGGCTCTTCACCCCGACGGCGACGAACTCAGGAACAGCCTGCTTTCTCCGCCGTCGGGGCAAGTCAGCGTAGCATTGCCTGAGAACCCTGTCAAGGCCAGGCCCTTACGGGTGGCTGGGCTGTGCCCCTCAGGCTCGGAATCTAAGAACAGCCTGTGCGGCTGTCACTACACTGCTTCAATTGAATAAAAAAGGATCTTCCTGTAAGATTGGAAATGCATCTTGGCGGATGTAACAAACCCAATCGAAAGGAGATCCTCTGTCTTGGATTATATACGAACTGACGCCGATGGGCAATTAACTCTTACACAATCTACTGATTTTTTGATGATCCCTTCCTGCCTGTACGGCTTTGTGAATGAGTCAACTTCCACAGGTCGGTCTGCATCCGGCAGGACTGTGATCCGTTTTTCCGGTTCGCTTCAGGCTGATAATGAGGATCTTACCTGCCGCTGCTGCGGAACAAAGATGCATGTGAACAATCATCCCGGTATCACACTGCGCCATCTTCCGTTTGGCGGGTACCTGAGCGATGTCTCATTCACCAGAACGCAGTATATATGCCCCGAGTGCCGCAATACCCGGATGCAGTACGTTTCTTTTAAAGCGGCCGGGCACCGGATCACGGTGGAACTGTATCAGTATGTCTGCGATCTGCTGGCTTGCGGGACTTACACAAACAAGGAGATCGCAGAGCTTACCGGCCTCGGTAAGAACGTCGTAAAGTCGATTGATAAGGCTCGTCTTCAAGAGCTTTATACTACACCGGACGGAAAGCTGATCAAGCCGACAAAGCATGCGAAATTCCTTGGCATTGATGAATTCAAGCTCCACAACGGGCACCGGTATGCCACTCACATCATCGACATGGAGACCGGGCATATCCTCTGGATCGCCGGAGGCAAGAAGAAGCAGGTCGTGTACGACTTCATAGAGCATGTCGGTCTGGAGTGGATAGACCATGTCGAAGCCGTCGCCTGCGACATGAATTCCGATTTCCAGGAGGCGTTTGAGGAAAAGTGCCCCCATATCCAGCCAGTATTCGATTACTTCCATATCGTCAAGAACTTCAACGATAAGGTAGTAAGCGAAGTGCGTAAGGACGAACAGCGCCGCCTTTATGAGGAAGGCAACATCGAAGCTGCCAGGGCACTGAAGAAAACAAAGTATATTCTGACGTCCTCCCGGGAGACGCTTCAGAAGAAGGACGCCGATGCCGCGCAGGAGCGCGTGATCCACAAGGGGAGCAGTCTGTTTAAAACAGAGGATATCGTGCGCAGATCCGGATACGAAGAGCGCTATGATCAGCTGCTCAGGGAGAATCAGCTCCTCTTTACTCTTGACCTGATCAAAGAGAAATTGGCGCTGGCCTATTCGCGGACGGACGAGTGCCCCATGTCGGAGGATATCATCAGTATCATGGACATGTGCCATGCAACCGGCAATGCCCATCTGCTCTGGTTCGAGCGGCTGTTGAGCAATCATTTTGAAGGGATTATTGCTCACGCCACCTATGATATATCCGCGGCGAAAATCGAAGGCATCAACAACAAGATCAAGACTCTTCGCAGACAGGGATATGGATATCCGGATGATGAATACTTCTTCCTGAAGCTATTTGACATGAGCCGAAGAGACTATGTCCGGAATCCTAAATCCCACAAGTTTTGTGATTGAGCCACAAGAAACAAAAAAGAACTGCTGTGAATAAACACAGCAGTTCTCTGTATCATCGGAAAACAGCTTACACGAGCTCCAGAAGGACCTCCATCGCCGCGTCGCCCTTTCTCTGGCCGATCTTGACGATTCTGGTGTATCCGCCGTTTCTTCCCGCATACTTCGGGCCGTACTCGTCAAAGAGCTTGGCAGCCAGATCCACCTTCTTAGAGTCTCTCTTCTTTGCGCCGACTTCGGTCACACCGTAGAGGACAGACTGGATCTTCCTTCTTGCGTTCATTCTGGACGGCTTGTCCTTCTTGATCTCTTTCTGGACCTCATCGAACACGGTGACTTTCTTGCCGTCGCGCTCTTCCTTGATCCTCTTGCCGTTCGCATCCTTCTTCGGAACCTTCGCAGTCACGGTGACGGTCTCGAAATTGTCCTTCTCCTTCGCTGCAAGAGCGATGAGCGGCTCAACAACTCTTCTCACTTCCTTGGCTCTCGCCTCGGTGGTGATGATCT
>CADCIU010000131.1 GCA_902801585.1 uncultured Lachnospiraceae bacterium
CCCAGCTTAAAGCAGGCAAGCATCACGGCGACAAATTCGCTGCGGGGTGTGATCTGATAAGTCACCATGCTCCCTTCGCGGACGCCGTACTCATACAGGACAGCCGCCACCTGATCGGAATACCGGTCCATTTCCTTATATGTATAGCGTCTGCCGAGATCATCTACGACAAATTCCCTGTCTCCGAATTTTTCAACAGATCTCTCGAACCGGGTGAGCAGCGTATCGTCTGTCCAGTCTCCGCGCTCCTTGTAGAGTTTCTCTAGCTCCGGGTTAATCTTCATTCCTGGTACTCTCATTGGATGCCTCTTTTCAAAATTTTACACGGCTGTTTTTATCCATAAGACATTCCTGCCGCCGAACAATGGCCCGGCGGCAGGAAAAAAGCAGCAATTAATTAGTTAGTAAGTTAAAGTCAGATCAGATGAGATCGGGATACTCTCTCTCAAGGCACTTTGCAACAGTCTGTCTCTGGATCTGGTTGGTTCCCTCGAAGATCTGGAAGATCTTGACGTCACGCATGAGCTTCTCTACGGGATACTCACGGCTGTAGCCGTATCCGCCGAGAACCTGGACTGCATTGGAAGTAACTTCCTGGGCAACATCCGTTACGAAGCACTTGGTGATCGCGCCTTCTTTGCGGACGTCCATACCTGCGTCGATCATTCTCATGGTGTTGTTGACAAGGCATCTTGCAGCCTCTGTCTTGATCGCCATATCAGCCAGAAGGCCCTGGACCATCTGGAACTTGATGATGGGCTTGCCGAACTGCTTACGGACCTTGGCATATGCCACTGCCTCGTCGAGCGCTCGCTGCATGATACCTACAGCCAGCGTAGCGACGAATGCGCGGGAAATGTTGAGGCAGCCGAGAGCAACGTTGAGTCCCTTGCCCTTCTTGCCGATTACGCGGCTCTCAGGAACGCGGACATTGTCGAAGATAAGCTCTGTGGTGTTGGAGAGACGGAATCCCATCTTGTCCTCGTGTGCGCCAACGGAGAATCCGGGTGTGTCGCGATCGATCATGAAAGCGGTGATGCCTTCCTCTGTGCGGAAGAAGCTGATGTAAAGGGAAGCGCACTCGCCGTTGGTAGCGAAGGTCTTTGTGCCGTTGAGGATGTAGTCATCTCCGTCCTTTACAGCGGTAGCCTTGAGGGCGCCGGCATCGGAACCTGCGTTGGGCTCTGTGATCGCGAAGCAGGCGAACTTGCCTTCCTGAACGATGTCTGCAAAGTACTGGATCTGCTCGGGTGTGCCTGCGAGCATAACGTTACGGAATGCAACGAAAGTGGTAACAAGCGTATCTGCATAACCGGCATCAACCTTTGCAAGCTCTTCATACATCATAGCTGTTGTCTCGAAGCTGAGGCCCATTCCGCCGTACTCCTCGGGGATCTCAGCCAGGTGAAGACCCATCTCCAGAGCGGGTGCGAAGAGCTCGATGGGGCAGTTGCCTGTGCGGTCACACTCGGCCACGTGAGGCTTAACTTCCTTCTCAGCCATTTCCTTGACCATTGCAATCAGTTCTTTCTGCTCCTCGGTGTAAACTAATGCCATTGAATTACCCTCCTTTTGTTAAATATAGACAATATGTCGCTTCAAAACACGTCATTACTGTACTTTAATCATAATGGAAATCTTCGATAAACTCCAATCGATTCTATAGCTCTTAAGCGCAAAAAAACATAGTCAATGCCTATGACTGTCTGTATTCTTCCGCCTCGCGGATATAAAACTGCGCGTCATAGCGATTCGATTCGATCTCCTCTTCCGTCACCTGCCTCACGATTTTGGCGGGTCTGCCGAAGGCGAGGCTGTTGTCCGGGATCACGACTCCCTTTGTCACCAGAGAGCCGGCGCCGATGATGCAGTTCCGGCCGATCACCGCTCCGTTGAGGATCGTGGAGTTCATGCCGATCAGCGTGTTGTCTCCGACCCGGCAGCCGTGCAGGAGGGCCAGATGTCCGACGGTCACGCCTTTTCCAAGTATGGTAGGGCAGCCCGGGCCCACATGTATGACGCAGTTGTCCTGCACGTTGGATCCTTCACCGACGATGATTTGCTCTTCGTCTCCGCGCAGCACGGCATTGAACCAGACACTGCTGTTCTTCTCAAGCACTACGTCCTTGATCAGTCTGGCACCCTCTGCGATATAAGCGGTCTCATCTATTTTTCTCATTTTCTTCCCCTTATGTTATGAATTGATAAGATGATCGTACAGCTGTCCGATTCCCTTGATGGGGATCAGTTTCATCCCGTCCGGCACTTTGATCCCTTCCGCCGCAGATGCCGGTAGTATACACCTTCTGAATCCGAGTTTGGCTGCTTCCTGTACCCGCATCTCCGCCATGCTCACGCTCCTGACCTCGCCGGAAAGCCCGACTTCGCCGAAGACGATCATGTCATCCGGAACAGGCCGGTTCCGATAGCTGGAAAGGATAGCCATGACAATGCCCAGATCCAGCGAGGGCTCCGTCTGCCTGATGCCGCCGGCAAGATTGATATAGGCGTCGAACTGGGACAGCGGTACGTTCAGTCTCTTTTCGATCACTGCCATCAGCACGCTGACCCGGTTTGCATCGGTGCCTGTGGACTGCCTTCTGGGGTAACCGAAATTTGTCTGTACGATCAGCGCCTGCACCTCTGTGAGCATGGGGCGCGTCCCTTCCATGGAACAGGTCACAACGGACCCGCTCGATCCGAGCGGCCTCCCGCTCAGCATGTATTCCGACGGATTCGGAACCTCTGCAAGGCCTTCATTTCTCATCTCGAAGATCCCGATCTCATTTGTGGAGCCGAAGCGGTTCTTGACGCCCCTGAGGATCCTGTAGGAGGCGTACCGGTCCCCTTCAAAATAGAGAACCGTATCCACCATATGCTCTAGCACGCGCGGTCCGGCCACTGTACCCTCTTTTGTGACATGCCCGACGATGAAGAAGGTGACGGACAACTCCTTGGCCAGCCTCAGGAGAACGGCCGTTGTCTCCCGCACCTGGGATACGCTTCCCGGCGCGGAACCGACGTCTTCACTGAACATGGTCTGGATCGAGTCGATCACGACCACTTTGGGCTTCTCCCGTATCACGACCTCTGAGAT
>CADCIU010000132.1 GCA_902801585.1 uncultured Lachnospiraceae bacterium
TCACGCGCCAGTGCCATATCATCCCGTCACTGCTTTTTGTGCAGGTCACATATTCGGAATCAGATCCCGTCAGCGGAACCGTTACCGGATCGGAGGACCCGGGCACGTAATAGGCCATAACCACCCAGAAGTCCGTCGGGATCTTCGATGCATCAGGTAAGCCTTCAAAGACTTTCTCCAGTTCGATTGCCAGCTCATCCGGATTGTCGTCGTCTTCCTTATTGTTGACAAAACTGACGATGCCGGGGGCTGCGGTGGTATTGTTCGCCGTGATCGTGATCGGCAGCCTGTTCGCATCCGGAGTGATATCCGATTGACCCGGCGTCACCTCTTCGATCCAGTAATTACCTGCAGGCAATTCAACAGCCTCACTGGACTTTGAAGCTCCGTCGTCTCCTATCGTCACCGTGAGTGTCAGGTCTGTTTCGGACTGTCCCTGTTTGATCCTGTAAGGAACAGTACAGTTCTCATCTTTGAAAAATCAACCGGCGCATTCTCGTGACTTGTAGTCGTGAGTAAGCCGGAATCATAACAGATGGAACGAATAAATGTTCTTTTTTCTTTGCGATCTCTTTTTCGTATGATATAATAGTTATATGGAAAAAGAGATCTATTTTATTAATGATAATAATTTATCATATGGTCGGGGTTATGTTTATTCCATCCAGTATCATATCGTCTGGTGTACGAAGTACAGAAGGAATGTCCTGACAGACGGCGTGGACGCGGACTGCAAACGGCTGCTTATAGATCTGGCGGAGGAATATGGCTTTGAGATCCCGGCCATGGAGGTGATGCCGGATCATGTCCATCTTCTGATCAATGCGAAGCCGCAGTTCCATATCCCGGATATGATCAGGATCATGAAAGGGGGCCTGGCAAGGAAGCTGTTCCTGCTGCATCCCGGGATCAAACAGAAACTGTGGGGCGGCCATCTCTGGAACCCGTCCTACTGTGTGGTGACCGTGAGCGACAGGAGCTGCGAGCAGGTGGAACAGTATATCGAGAGCCAGAAGGAAAAAGCCTGGGGCGGCAGAGGGCGCCCGCCGAAAGATCTGGAGCGTCTGCAGGCGTATCACAGGGAGGTCCTTAAGAGTGAAGGTGATATCTTCTTACAAAGTGGAGATCCTGAAACTTCATAAGCCGCTTATGAGGACAATGGAGATCTGCCGATCCGCGGTCTCCTGGCTGCTTCCGGTGATCGATGGGCGGTGGGAGGATCTTTCCCGGAGGATCGGACAGGAGAAGCTGCGCTTCAATGCAGCGGAGAAACTGATCCACGGAACAAAGAAGAACGTGGCAGAATATCCCTTTGACCATGAGTTCCCGAAAATGCCGTCCTATCTCAGGCGTGCCGTCCTGCAGCATGTGATCGGCCTGGTCTCCTCCGCACACACGCAGATGAAGGAGAGGCTGGCAGGGCGGGCAGGAGCCTTACCGGATCGAAGCAGGCGGGTGGGCAGGGGCCACTATATGCCTGTTTTCTACCGGGACAATATGTACCGGAAAAAGGAAGACGGCGTATACCTGAAGCTGTATAACGGGAAAGACTGGGTCTGGCAGAAAGTCCTGCTGAAGAAGACAGACCTGGAATACATCCGCAGGCGCTGTACTGGGGTGAATGAGAAATCGCCGGTACTGGTAAAGCGGCATAAGAAGTATTATCTGCAATTTGCGTTTGAGGAGGACACGGAGTTTCGGACCCGGCCGGTGGAAGAACGGAGGATCTGCGCCGTTGACTTGGGGATCAACACGGACGCGGTCTGCAGCATCATGACAGCGGACGGAACTGTCGCCGCGAGGAAGTTCATCAGCTTCCCGGCTGAAAAAGACCGTCTTTATCATGTGCTGAACCGCGTGCGGAAGAAACAGCGGGAGCATGGTGCAAAGAGCGTCAGGGGATTCTGGGCATATGCGGGGAGGCTGAATGACCAGATTGCAGTGAGGACGGCATCGGCCATTGCGGCCTTCGCGAAAGAGCAGGACGCGGATGTGATCGTCTTCGAATACCTGGAGATGAAAGGGAAGCGGCGCGGGAAGAACAGACAGAAACTTCACATGTGGAAGAAGAGGAAGGTGCAGGCTGTGACAGAGCATCAGGCGCACCGTGCGGGGATACGGATCTCGCGGATCTGCGCGTGGGGGACAAGCGCGCTGGCATATGACGGAAGCGGGAGGCTTATGCGTGACAGCCGGAACCACAGTCTTTCGACCTTTCAGAACGGGAAGCAGTACAACTGTGACCTGTCGGCATCGTATAACATCGGAGCAAGATACTATATCAGGGAATTACAAAAATCCATTCCGGAGACGGAATGGTCTGTGCTCGCGGCCAAAGTCCCGGGAGTACAGCGCAGAACCTCGAGTGTCTGGGCCGACCTGGTAAAGATCAACCGGGAGATGAGAGAAGGCAAGATCAACCGGGAGATGAGAGAAGGCACGGGCACAGGCAGTCCATCCGGAGGATACCCTTTGCGTGGTGAGGCTTTTACATGAGAAAAGCTTAAGCTAAACAAAGAGGCGGACCGACGGAGGACCAGGTCCGGCTGCCTAAAGCAGCCTGCGGCGTAAGCCGCATCAGGAAGCACGCGACTTTAGGGTGAGGTTCACAAGCAGGGAGCGTTCGGTGAGTGCATAATCAGTAAAAACGTAAATCTGCATGTTCAGATATAACCTATTGACACAGTAGGTGAATAGAAATATAATGTGCTTGTCAAAGAGATTCATGACATATGAAAGGAGACAGACACAATGATCTATGCCGATCATGCTGCGACGACGAAAATGAGCGAAGCAGCCGTACAGAGGATGCTTTCCGTTATCAACGATCATTTCGGCAATCCCTCCAGTCTGTATTCGACCGGACAGGACGCGAAGGAGATCCTCGAGGAAGCGAGGGAGGATGTTGCAGCCGTCATCGGGGCGGAGCCGCGGGAGATTTATTTCACGTCGGGCGGAAGCGAGGCCGACAACCAGGCCATCCTCTCGGCAGCGGAACTGGGCAGAAAGAAAGGGAAGATGCACATCATTTCCTCCGCTTTCGAACATCACGCGGTGCTGCACACACTGAATAAACTGAAGAAAAACGGCTTTGACGTCACATTGGTCGACGTCCATGAAAACGGAATTGTCCGCCCGGAGGAAGTGGCGGCCGCGATCAGGGAAGACACATGTCTCGTCACCATTATGTATGCCAACAATGAAATCGGCACGATCCAGCCCATCCGCGAAATCGGAGCGATCTGCCGCGAAAAGAACGTCCTGTTCCACACGGATGCGGTGCAGGCGGTCGCCCACATACCAGTCAATGTCCAGACAGACAATATCGATATGCTCTCGGCATCCGCCCATAAATTCCACGGCCCGAAGGGCGTCGGATTCCTCTATGTCAAGAAGGGCATCCCGCTCGTAAGCCTCATCGAAGGCGGCGCCCAGGAGCGCGGCAAGCGAGCCGGGACTGAAAATGTACCGGGGATCGCGTCGATGGCGACTGCATTAAAAGAGGCTTCTGCAAATATGGAAGCTTCGGCTGCACATGTGACAGCTGTGCGCAATCGGCTGATCCGCGGCCTGAAGGAAATCCCGCACTCGGCGCTGAACGGAGACGCTGAGCGGAGACTTCCGGGAAATGTCAACTGGTCATTCGAAGGAGTAGAGGGTGAGAGCCTTCTCCTGCATCTCGATATGTACGGCATCGAATGCTCATCCGGCGTCGTCCGGAAGTGCCTGCACGTCGGGATCGCTGGACCCGAGCCACGTGCTTCTGGCTATCGGCAGAGTCCACGATGTGGCCCACGGGTCACTCCGCTTAAGCATCGGGGAGGAAGTCACCGAAGAAGATGCGGACTACATGATCAAGTCGGTAAAAGAAGTGGTGGAATACCTGCGCGGATTCTCGCCGGTGTGGCGGGACCTGTGCGCAGGGAAAGCAAAGTTTATCCTGTAAAGACATCTCAATTTCTATCGGAGGTTTGCAAAAATGGCACTGTACAGTGAAAAGGTGATGGACCACTTCCGCAACCCGCGGAATGTCGGTGTGATCGAAGACGCCAACGGCGTCGGTGAAGTCGGAAACGCGAAATGCGGCGACATCATGAAAATGTATCTGAAGATAAAAGATGATGTTGTCGAGGATGTGAAATTTGAAACCTTCGGCTGCGGCAGCGCGATTGCCTCCAGCTCCATGGCGACGGAGATGATCAAGGGCCAGCCCCTGAGCGAAGTAAGAAAGCTGACCAATAAGGCGGTGACGGAGGCGCTCGACGGGCTTCCGGCCCATAAACTGCACTGTTCGGTGCTGGCGGAGGAGGCCATCCAGGCGGCGCTCGCTGATTATGAGAAGAGGAAGACTGAAGATTGATACATTCAAAAAGAAGGACCGAGTCAGGTCCTTCTTTTTGAATGTATGATCTTATCATTTCATCAGATCGCTCAGCTTTTTACCATAAAAGAAATCATGCACCATCTTGTCATATTCCGTCCACATGGGAAGCGTTTCGCACACATCCTGCCTGGGGCACTCATTCTTTCCCTCCGCGAGACAGGCTACCGAAGACAGCGTGCCTTCCATCAGCTCCAGGATCTCTCCGACGGAGTACTCCTCCGGTTTCCGGCAGAGCTTATAGCCGCCGCCCTTGCCACTGGCACCGCTTAAGAGTCCGCCGGACACCATGTCGCGCACAATGATTTCCAGATATTTCTTGGATAAGTTCTCTCTGGCAGCTATATCCTTCAGCGGGATATAGCTGCCGTTGTCGTGTTCGGCCAGATCAAGCATGATGCGGATCGCGTACCGCCCCCTCGTAGAAATCATGAAATCCCGCCCTCCTTAACCGGTTCTTATCAGTCGGATAAACGATACACCTATTATACCGCAGGGTGAATGGGTAAAACAAGTGAAGATTCTTTTTCCCTTGGACACTGTCTCCGGTGTTTTCAGAAAAAAGTTTCTCCTGTTTTTCGGAGGGTACCGTAAACGCGGGAGTCAGTGATGATTGTTCTGAGCACTCTTCGCCTTTCCCTGAAACTCCGCAGGCGTCATATTTACTCTTTTTGCCGCATCTGTCAGAGTCAGGACTCCGTCTTTTACAAGGCTGTCCAACACCAGAATTCTGCCTTCTTCTCTGCCTTCTTCTCTGCCTTCTTCTCTGCCTTCTTCTCTACCTTCTTCTCTGACTTCCATCTCATGAATCATCATAACCATATATTCGTGCCTCCTCTCTTCGCTGCATTTTACGGTCCGTACCGCATCGTCCAGCTGTCTGGTATACTCACTGCTTGTGATCCCATAATCCAGATACAAAAGCACATTTTTTAACTCTGCACTGATATCGCCATCAGTACCTTTTGTATTAACAATGATTTTTACTGTCTCATCTCCAAGCGGCAGATTATCTACTTCTAAACACCTGTTTCCAAATGTATATCGATACCGCTCCATGCCAAAAGGGTCATACCCGCAAATGAAGATCACATACGACTTCATCAGCTTATTGTAGTCGACGCCCGGTTCCAGAATATTGATATCGATTACCGACTGATAATAGCGCATTCGTTTTGGCAGATTTCTTTTCGAGGAAGTCTGAACCTCAACATTATAGATTTGTTCATCGGTATCTTTTACATACAGATCAAGGCGGATTCCTTTTGACCGATAGCCGTTTTTCTCCGTTTTCTGTGCTTCGATAAATTCAATTTCTTTGATCGTCACATTAAGAATACATTCCAGCAGCGGCTTAAGATTTGCCTTATTCCTCATCACTGCCGAGAACATGTAGTCATCCATCAATGTCAACTCTTCAAGAGGCTTGACTTCATACAACTTTTTCTCTGCGATTGCACTCTTCTTGTCCAGATCGTCCACCCCCTCTATGATCTATCATTGGGGAGTTCTGAACACGTCTTTCGAAAATGCCGGCCACACCGTTATACAACTTAAGCATAGCACCGGCAAATACGTTTCACAAGACGGCACAGCGCTCCTTTTGTAGAGATTATAGAGCGATACGGACGCCATATTCTACTGCCACTTACTGTCAATTACTGTCACTTACTGTCGGGAGGAGTCTTCGGAACAGGAGCCTTTTCGTAGCGATACGTCGGATAGCTGTCCTCACGCCCTGTCTTCTTGTCTTGGCAACGCTTGCACAGCACACGCCAGTTGCTGCGATCCCGGAACAGCTTCCGGCATTAGGTTAGTCCGTGAATAGTAACTACCCGGACTCAACATTCTCAGGGTAAATTCGCACATTGTGACCGCACTTCATGGTATTATAGTGTTAATAAAAGTATTCGCCGGAACCAGAAACGACCTGTAAGGAGACATGTACATGATGGATGAGAAACTGAATCTCCTCGCATATGACGTGGGAAACAGCGCGGTCCGCACGATTCTGTGCCGGTATGAAAACGGGACCGTCAGCAGCGAGGAAGTACTTGTGGAGCCGAACGGGAGCGTCGAGGAAAACGGATATCTCTACTGGGATATGGACGCCGTTTTCGAATCCATGAAACGGGGTCTCGCTCTGGCCGCG
>CADCIU010000133.1 GCA_902801585.1 uncultured Lachnospiraceae bacterium
CCGGAAGCTCTGACGATACCATGATGATCGCCACGCCTCTTCCGGCCAGATCGTTGATAATGGAATAGATCTCTTTTTTGGCACCGACGTCCACACCTCTGGTGGGTTCATCCAGGATCAGCACCTTGGGATCGGTAAAGATCCACTTCGCAAATACGACTTTCTGCTGATTGCCGCCGCTCAGCTCTCCGCAGGCATGCCTGGGACCTGTGCAGCGAATGTTCAGCTCCTTGATCCCCTTCTGCACCATGTCGAGCTCTGATTTGGCATTAAGGACGCCGTTGTGGGAGATCTTCTTGAGATTGGCCACAGAGATATTCTTCATGATGCTCTCTTCCAGCATCAGGCCTTCCACCTTTCGGTCCTCTGTGATAAAGCCGATGCCGCTCTTCATGGCGTCTCCCGGAGTCTTGTTGTTGATCTCCTTCCCCTCGATCAGCACCTTTCCTGTGGATCCCGGCATGTTGCCGAAAATAGACTGCATGATCTCCGTTCTTCCGGCTCCCATCAGTCCTGCGACGCCCAGTACTTCACCCGCGCGCACAGTGAAATTCACGTTTTCAAAAACGCCGGGGCAGTTCAGATCCTTCACCTCAAAGATGACATCGCCGAGCTTTACGTCTCGCTCGGGATAGCGCTCGCCGATCTCACGGCCGATCATCATCTTGACGACTTCCGCCATATTCGTCTCCGAAATATTGCGGGTTCCCACATACTGACCGTCGCGCAGGATCGTGATCCTGTCGCAGAGTTCAAAGATCTCTTCCATTCTGTGGGAGATATAGACGATGGAAACTCCTTTTTCCTTGAGGGAGCGCACTACTTTGAACAGTACCTCTGTCTCACTCTCTGTCAGAGCCGCCGTGGGCTCGTCCATGATGATGACTTTCGCGTCGACCATCAGGGCCTTTGCGATCTCGATCATCTGCTGCTGGCCGATGGAAAGCGTATCCATCTTCCTCGCCGGATCGATCTTAACGCCCAGGACATCCAGGATCCTGGTCACTTCTTTGCGCATGGCCTTCTTGTCACAGATTCCGAACTTCCCGTGGATTTCCTTGCCCAGGAACATATTCTCTTCTACTGTCAGGTCAAAGAGAACGTTCAGTTCCTGATGGATGAAGACGATGCCCGCCTTCTCCGCCTCCTGGGGATTCTTGTACACGACCTCCTGCCCGTCAACAATGACAGTGCCGGCGTCTCTTGTGTACACACCCGTCAATATTTTCATCAGTGTCGATTTGCCGGCGCCGTTCTCACCCATCAGGGCGTGGATCTCACCGTCGGCAAGCTCAAATCCCGCATCGCGGAGCACCGGATTTCCACCGAATGACTTGTTGATTCCCCGCATTTCAATCTGCATAACATCCCCTCCCGTCAGAAAATGCAGCCGGACTGAAGAATGATATTGGAGTAAGGTGTCGTCTCTCCGGTGCGGATCACTGCTTTGCAATCCTTTGTCATCTTCTTCAGTTCTTCATGGCTCACGTATTCTACTTCCGGAACGAAACCGGTTTCCTGATTCTCAAAAAAATCAAGCACCTGATCCAGCTGCGCCTTATTGCTTTCTTTCATTTCCTCAGCCAGAACAATACGCTCTATTTTCATATCTCCGGCCACTTCCTTCAGCACATCCATAAAGGAAGGCTGCCCAAAGCGAAGCGCCAGATCAATTCTCTCTGTCTCATCCGGTACCGGAAGACCGCAGTCTCCGATACAGATCCTGTCCGTGTGCCCCATATAAGACAGGACTCTTGCTATATCACTATTCAAAATCCCGTTCTTTTTCATAACTTCCTCTCCTGATCAGCCGCCAAACCGGTTAATCGAATTCTTTTCCTCTGTTCAGCATCACCGGCATTTCCTCTGTCGGCATTCAAAGCTCTTTCAGAGCTTTCTCCACTTCTTCGGCTGTGGGCATTCCGCCCTGTGCGCCAAATTTCTCGGTAGAGAGGCTCGCTGCTGTATTCGCATATCTGAGGGCATCCTTTACAGAATCTCCCAGTGCGATCCTGTAGCAGAAAGCACCGTTCAAAGTATCACCTGCACCGGAGGTATCCACAACCTTTGCAGGTCTCACCGGTACGTTGAAAGTCTCCTCCGAGCTGAGGCCGACCGATACACCGCGGGATCCCTGTGTGATCACAAGTTTACCGGGATACATGCGCAGCAGTTCCTCCGCGGTTCTCTCTTTTCCGAAGATCAGGGCCGCTTCGTGCTCATTCGGTGTAAGCCATGTCACCTTCTCGATGATCTCAGCGGGTACCTCTGCAGCCGGAGCAGGATTCAGGACAACAGAAATTCCATTTTCCTTGCAAAGATCAACGATGTAATGCACCGTATCCAGCGGGATCTCATGCTGAAGGACGACCATGTCATAGCTGAGAAGCTCTTCCTTAATGCTGTCTACATAATCTCTGTCAACCTTGCTGTTGGCGCCTGCGATCACGATGATCGTATTGTCATTATCACCCAGCGTGATGATCGCAATACCGGTCGGTACGCCTTTCACTGTGCGGACATGATCCGCATTCACACCGTTCGCTCTCAGGTTTTCAACCATTTTCTGTCCGTTATCATCGTCACCAACGCATCCGAACATCGTCACATCCGCACCGAGCCTGGCCATAGCCACCGCCTGGTTTGCTCCTTTTCCGCCGGGAATATAACTAAGACCATGTCCCGGAAGCGTCTCTCCTTTATGAGGGATCCTGTCAGCAATGACTGTCTGGTCGATATTGATACTTCCCACAACTGCCAGTTTCAATTTCCTTTCCCCCTTCCATTTATTCAATCCTTGGACAGTTTTGATTCATTTGTTCCTTGGACTTCATCTGTTCCTT
>CADCIU010000134.1 GCA_902801585.1 uncultured Lachnospiraceae bacterium
TTGCTCCGCCGGCGCTCATATAGTACTTCTTGCCGTCAATCTGCTGCCAGCCGGTCTGCATCGCTCCGCCGGCGCTCATATAGTACTTCTTGCCGTCAATCTGCTGCCAGCCGGTCTGCATCGCTCCGTCACTGTTCATATAGTACCACTTGCCGTCGATCTTTTGCCAGCCGGTCTGCATTGCTCCGCTTGTGTCAAAATAGTACCACTTGCCGTCAATCTTTTGCCATCCGGTAACCATATATCCGGACGCGTTGAAATAATAGGTTTTTCCGCTTATTTTCAGGAACATGCTCACCGGATAAGCGTAATCAGTCCACCGGTACCACCAGCCGGTGCTGTTCTTTATCCAGGTGCCTCCCAGGACAGGTATTTCTTCGGTGATCACGTCTGCGCAGTTTGCGCAGGTCTTCTCCTTGATCCCGACCATTAAACCGGTCGCTTTTCTTGTCACTACCCAGTCACTGTAATCATGACCTATCGCGGGGATCGCTTCCGTGATCACATCTCCGCAGTTCGCGCACACTTTTTCTTTACTTCCGTCTTCTGTGCACGTCTCTTCTTTTGTCACCTTCCAGTCGCTGTAATTATGACCTGTTGCGGGAATGACACGCGTGACTACGTCTCCGCAGTTTGCACACACCTTTTCTTCGCTTCCGTCTACCGTACACGTCTCTTTCTTTGTCACTTCCCAGTCACTGTAATTGTGTCCTATTGCCGGGAGCACTTCGATCTCGCTCTGATTGATCTCATCACAGATCTCACAGTGGAACGATTTAAACCCGTCCTCCGTACAAGTCGGTTCTACATCTATGATGGATTCCGTGCTCCATACATGTTCTCCGTAATTGTGCGGGAATAACTCCAGATCTGCTTCGTCAAATATCCCAAGCGTATCACTGTCGTAGTAATAGGTCAGCCTTACGGTACCAAAGTAATACCCTGTATTGTCATCGCTGTCTGTCTTCGTCTCAGTTGTTCCCGCAAGAAACAGTTTGTCGGGATAGCCAGCCGTTCTCGCGTCACAATTGGTCACATCTACAAGATAGTTATTTCCGTCTTCCATCTTGAGAACATTCCACATGTGAGGCTCTTTACCGGTCCTTGCCAAATATCCGCCGACAAGAATGCATTCAATACTTCCCTCAAATTCAGTATGGTCACAGAGATACTTGAAGGCTTTGGAATATCCCTCACATACGACGTTGGTATCGGGATCCCCATCGAAAACCCAGATCATCTGCCATGGATTTCCATAGCTGGTATTTCCTGAAGCCGCATAGTTATAGGAAACAAGATCACAGATATCATCCTTATATCCTCTCAGTTTTTCTTCGTCTGAGGCGCCGCTGTACTCTGTCACGATCTCATTCGCATTGTTTACCGCACTCTGAACCGACTGACCGATTGATGTATCTACCAGATACTCCCCCGCCGCATACTCCTCGGCCACAGCAAAACGGAGGTACATATTGCTTTTAGTGCTTAGATAATAGATCTTACGTGTACGATCATAAAAGGCAGTCAGCCCAAACGTGGTTTTTGTGGTCCTGCCGCCCGAGGTCTTGTCATACCAGTAGAGTTCATAGGGATGCTCTGCCAGCAGTACATCAATAATCCTGTCAAAATTGATATCAAATCTTTCTTTGGCTTCAGTTGAAATATAAAGTTTACCGTCTTCACCCTTGGTGACAACAGAATCTATTCCCAGTTCTTCTGCAGTCCAGGAGTCGTTCTCCAGCCCCAGGATCGCAGGCGTGATCTCAAATTCTGTGGAAGCATGTTCTCCCGCCGCAATCTGCGGGAGAAAACCGGCTATATAGTTATAGACCATTCGGTCATTTCCCTGCAATGCAGAAACAGCGCTCCTCTTTTTCCCGGATGCCGAGGAAAGCGGCTGCCCTTCGAAGCTCCGTTCAACAAACTCAGCAAACAGTTCGTCAGCAGACGGACCTCCTTTATCTCCGGCAGCAACGACCTCCTCGGCTTCTTCTTCTATAACAGCTTCATCTGTGAAGGACTCCTCAAGCTTGGTCTCTTCTGCAACAGTTTCCTCTGCAATATCCTCTACCAGCTCTGGGGTATTGTTATCACCAGCTACCAGCTCTGGGGTACCGTTATTATCCTCTGCCAGCTCTGGGGTATCGTTATCACCTGTTATCTCTTCAGTATTATCCGCTTCCGGCTCTTCAGCCTCAATCTGAGCCTGTTCTTCAACTGCTTCCTCCTGTGCCGCCTCATTATCCTCGGATATTGTCTCCTGTCCGGATATTTCTGCAGCACAAACAGAAGCGGGACTGATCGTACCCGCTGCCAGGACCACAGCCAGAATCATTGAAATCAGGTTCTTTCTCATAAGCACTTGGTTCCTCTTCTACTTCGATATTTCCATTTATTGTATGTGAAATGATCGGAAGAATCAACAAAGGCATATAAAAAGAAGGGGCCAAATAAGCCCCTTCCTCTATGTTTTGCCCTATTATTTCGCTGCGCTCTGCAGTTCGCGTTTCTTGATCATGGGAAGAATAATTCCGAGAGCGGTAAGCACGCAGGGTGTGATGATATTGAGACACATTGTGAATGGATCTGTATCATATACGCCGAGCAGGCAGCAAGCAGCGGTTACGAAGAAGCACCAGCCGCCGGCCGCAAGCGCAAGTGCATCATTCTTCACAAAGCGATACTCCGGATTGAATTTGTTTCCGGCTTTGCGGAGCGCGATGTATGCGGTGAATACCCACAGGTAACGCATGGGCATGCAGACTGAGTTGAGCTTGGTGAGCTGCTTGAGCACTGCTGCCGCGCCGGGAACAAATGACTGGCCCGAGAGGATCGCGACCATCTTGATGCCGTTTACATAAGCGCCTGTATCGTTCTTCTTCAAAAGTGTCGAAGGAATGAACTTCTGGGCGTCCTCATTGTCAAGAAGCATGCGGAGAGGCGCGTCGATACTTATAACAAGTGTCGAGAGCTGGCCGATCGCATTGCAAATCGCATAGACGACCAGGAGGGAATCACCGATCCCATAGTACTGACCGAGTTTTTGGAAGGCCCAGTAAGAACCGTTCGATACATAGGAGTTGAAACTCTCTTCTGAGCCGTTGATCACAGCGGGATCGAACATCATGCCCATCGCGATGGTTCCGAGGATCGCGCAGACAACTACCATGATTGCCAGGGTGATCATAGCTCTGGGGAAGCCTTTGCTCGGGTCTTTCACCTTGTTGACGTAAGGAGAGATCTTCTCACATCCGCCGACCGCAAACACGAGGATCGAGAGGGATGTGAAGTATTTTACGTTAAACTCCGGGATCAGGCTCTTCATGCTCAGATCCAGAGACACATAATCCGCGCCGGGATTGATCGCTCGGGCTGCAAAGATCATGATGATGTAAAGAATAGACATCACGAACATACTTGTGCCGGCAATAGTAGCGAGCTTTTTCAAAGGGTTGAGACCGCGGCTTGCGACCCAGCAGAAAAGAAGAAGCACTGCAAAAGTTACCAGCTGTACGCCAATAGTAGGGAATGTGTCATAAGTCTCGGCATTGCGGAATACTGCCCAGCTCAGGGCTTTGAGTCCTCCGGAAGACTTACTTGCGATATAGGTGATGTGGCAGGCCCAGTATGTCCAGCCTGCGTAGTAAGCGAGTTTGGGACCTGTTGTCTTTAAGATCCAGGAACTGACTCCTCCGCCGGATTCCTTGAATGCGGAACCAAGTTCACCGACCATGAGAGCGTAGGGGATAAAATATAGAGCGAACATGAAGATCCAGCTGAAAATGACCTGGATACCGTTAAAGTAAACAAAACCATTTACTACGTTGCCGAATCCCCATACCGTAGAGAATGCCATAAAGGCAAGAGTTGACCATTTAATATACTTAGAATCCATTTCTAAAAGCTCCTAATTTCCAGTTAATACGATTAGTGCGTCGCTTTTTAGATTTGTGTTGACCTGTTACCGGTGCGCAATAATCTATGTCTGTAATACTACGGACCTTGTCCGCATGATGTCAGCGCGCATATCTCTAAAATCTGAGTTTGTAGTTACCATTTCCTGTTCCCTCGACGGATGAGGAGAACAGCACTTTTGCAGCTTCCACGAGGAAAGCTGTATCTTTTGCCCCGGCCGTTTCATACGGAGAGTGCATTGCAAGCTGCGGCAGTCCGATATCCACAGTGTTCAGCGCGACCTGACTCTGGGATATATTGCCGAGAGTCGAGCCGCCCAGCATATCAGAACGGTTCGTAAAAGTCTGATACGGAACGCCGGCCTTCTCGCAGATCACACGCATGATCGCGCCGGATACTGCGTCTGTCGTGTACTTCTGGTTCGCGCTGTATTTGATGACGATCCCCTTATTGAGATAAGCGCGGTTAGTCGGGTCAGTCTTATCCGCGTGGTTGGGATGTACGGCGTGCGCGTTGTCAGCAGATACAAGGAAGCTCGACGCAATGCTCATCAGGTACTCCTCTTCCGTTCTGCCCATTGCGCTGCCAATGCGATGAAGTGTGTCCTTGAGGAAGGTGCTAGCCGCTCCCTGCTTCGTGCCGGAGCCGACTTCTTCGTTGTCAAAGACACAGTGTACAGCCACGGAATCCTTGGGTGACGACTCAAGGAACCCCTTCAGCGAAGCAAAGGCGCACTGGAGATCGTCCAGGCGACCGCTGGCAATGAATTCGCCGTTGAGTCCAAGGCTGACAGCGGGCATACGATTGTAGAGGAACAGATCCGTATCGAGAATGTCCTTTGCGGCCACTCCAGCTTCAGAAGCAATAAGTCCCATGAACGCATCGGATTCCTCCCCTTTCTCACAGAAAAGAGGAAGCATGTCGACCTGCGCGTTAAACTTGTACCCGTCATTGACCTGCCGGTTCATGTGGATGGCGAGGTTGGGAATGATCATAAGGTCGCGATCGATATTCACAAGCCTCGTCTCAATTCCGTCTTCCGTTCTGACAATGACTCTTCCGGCTGCTGAGAGCGGTCTGTCCAGCCACGGCGCGCACAGCATACCGCCGTACTTCTCAACATTGAGTTTCACATACTGCTTGTCTATCGTGATCTCCGCATTCGTCTTGATCTTGAATACCGGCGAATCACAGTGACTGGCCATTATCTGAAATCCTGTGTAGTCCGCCTTCGGGATCCGGAAAGCGATGATCGCGGAATCATTTCTGGTGACAAAATATCCCTTGCCGGCCTCAAGATCCCATGACGCGCCTTCATATAATCGGGTCATGCCGGCCTTGCTCAGGACATCGCACATATTCTTAACTGCAAAGAATGCGTTAGGACTGCGATCCAGAAATGAAAAAAGCTCTTTATTAACATGATTGTAATTCATTATTAAGCCCCTTTCGTTTAGTTGATTTCATGCAAAAAAGCT
>CADCIU010000135.1 GCA_902801585.1 uncultured Lachnospiraceae bacterium
AAGACATCGTCCAGAGAAGGAGACTGCCCTTTGTGACTGACGCCCACATGCTGAGCTCCGTCCACCTCTGCGTAGCGCAGTGAGGAAGAGGGGGCGTGCTTGTCCCATTTAGAGGTGCGCTCATCGAGCTCTTCCTTGCTCGCATTCAGATCGATCACGCGCGCGCCTGCGATGAAGTAGTACCAGCCGTCCTTTTTAAAGAGGCGGGGATCCCTGAAATCCAGAGGGGACACTTCTTTGCTGAGCATGTCAGCGGTCAGGATGGGGTTGGACTCTTCTTTGGTAAAAGTCACTCCGCCATCCTCAGATATTGCCATGCACTGCCTCTGCAATTCGGGCTGTGCGGCAGTGTACATCAGATACAGTTTGCCGTCCTTCGCAATAGTGGAACCGGAGCAGCAGCAGCAGATGACCTCATAGTCCCGGTCCGGGACAAGAGCGACCGGGAGCACATCCCAGTGCACGAAATCCTCGGTGGTGAAATGGCCCCAGTGCATGGTGCCCCACGCGGGCTTGTGGGGATAATGTTGGAAGAAAAGGTGCGCTTTGCCGTTATAATAGATGGTTCCGTTAGGATCATTGGACCAGCCTGAGGGAACGGAAGCATGATAATGGGGTCTGTAACTTTTTTTCATAATTCCTCCTGTTTGAGAGAATCTGTCAGCCGGAATCTCCGGAAGCGTCAATAGTGGATCACATTTTCTTCACTCCGGATCCTCGCGAGCACCGGAGCCGCCTCCGGGCTTTCAAAATAGCGGAGCGTGCTGTCAGGTACCAGATCGCGGAGCGCGTCGAAACGCCCTTCTTTGAGAAACTGTCTTACGGTGGAGGCGCTTATAGCCTGTCCGCCGGAAGCGGATTCGGCAGGGGCTTCCTTGCGAGGCACAACAACACAGGCGACGCCCGCCTTGGGCAGTTCTTCCTGCATGATCCTGTTGTAGATGCCGGTCACAAGGCTTGTGGGCTCTTCGCCGACGTAGCGGACGCCGATGTTCAGGGCTGCCGCTATTTTGGCAAAGACCTGCAGATCCAGGAAAGCGTGGCTCTCGATGACCGCAGTCTCATCCTTCTGGAAATAGCTCGGGAAGGTGGCGCTGCTGATGACATAGGGGCCGCTCTCGTGATAAATAAGGTTGGGAAGGTGGGCGGTGCCCTCCATGATCAGGCGCTTGCGGACTGCGAAAGGCACCAGGGAAGCATCCTCGCTGACCATAAAGAGGTGCACAAGGTCGTTCTCGGCACATGCCTTCTCCACAAGGTAGAGGTGGCCGTTTGTGAACGGATTGGCGTTCATGACCAGCGCTGCAGTGCGGGGAGCGGCGGGTGTCGATGCGCCTTTGGAGGCAAGAGCCTTGTCGGTCTCGCGCTTCAGGCCGTCCAGATAGTCAGCGAAGCCGGTGCGCCTGTTCTCCATGAAGACGATGCGGCCCTCAATGCGGACGATCTCGTGGAACCCGAGGTCTCCGAAAAATTTGGCGGAATCGCACTTCGTGTAGAGAAACAGATGCATGTTGCCGCGGCTGTACTGGTAGGAGATCAGATGCGAGACGATCGCGTTCATCAGGCCTTCGCCCTGATGGGCGCTGCTGACTGCCATACAGCGCAGTGTGTTGCCGAAGCAGCTGCCGGTAGCAATGATGTTCATATCGTCATTGTACATGCCGCATGTGTAATCAAGGTTTCCATCTCTGCGAATGCCCTCAGCCAGGAGCAGTTTGTCGATCTGGTCGTTGGAGTATCGGTCTGTGGGATAAATCTGGGAAATTCCGTATTCGGACATGATCTTGATCCTTTCGTGCGAAATAAGTTCTGCACTTATAGAATACCATAAAGCCTCTGTTAATGCCTTATAAGAAAGAAAAGTATGAAATAATCGGGGGATGCGGTATTATTAAATATAGGTTTTGTAATACTTGGCCGGAGAGGAAATATTGTGTCATATGAATGAGATGAGAACGAGCCGGGATGGAGAAGCCGCTGCCTGCTCCGGGATCCTTATCCGCGAGGCCTCTGTGGAGGACGCGGCCAGGCTTCTTGAGATATATGCTTACTATGTGGAGAAAACCGCCATCACTTTCGAGTACGATGTGCCGTCTCTTGAGGAGTTCAGGGGCAGGATCCGGCATATAAAGGAGCGCTATCCCTATCTGGTGATCGAGAGGGACGGTGTGATCGAAGGATACGCCTATGCCGGTGTCTTCAAGGACAGGGCGGCTTACGACCGGTCCTGCGAGATGACGATCTATCTGGACCGCGAAGCGGTCGGAGAAGGCCTGGGAAGGAAGCTCTACGAGGCCCTTGAGGAAGCGCTGAAGGCGCAGGGGATCCTTAATCTCTACGCCTGCATCGGATATCCGGATGAGGCGGACGAATATTTGGACTACAACAGCGCGCAGTTTCACGAACATCTGGGATACAGAACGGTCGGCACCTTCCATCAGTGCGGATACAAGTTCGGACGGTGGTACAGCATGATCTGGATGGAGAAAATGATCGGTGAACACAAATGACGCAGGCCGGGGAAATGAGCAGAATGAGTGAAATGGAAAGACTGAAAACGATCATAGAGCGCCTCCGCGCCAAAGACGGATGCCCCTGGGACAGCACGCAGACCCATGAGAGCATCAAGGCGATGTGTATCGAGGAGGCGGCGGAGGTCGTGTGCGGGATCAATATTTTGACAGCTACGGGCGACCCTGAGAATTTGAGGGAGGAACTGGGAGACCTGCTCTTTCAGGTGATCTTCCACGCGAGCCTTGCGGAGGAAGAGGGACTCTTTACGCTGGAGGATGTGGCCAGGACTGCCGCG
>CADCIU010000136.1 GCA_902801585.1 uncultured Lachnospiraceae bacterium
TCTGCAACATCTGGGGCAAGGGCATGATCAAGATCGTCCCCATTCTGCTTGGCGTCATCGGCTCTTACATCTGCGCCGCGATCGCCGGCAAGATCGACTTTACGCCTGTTGCGGAAGCAGCTTGGATCGGCTTCCCCATTCACTTTGAGAAAACGGTGTTCTCCATTTTCGCAGGCGGAAACCTCAATACCGGCCTTCTGATCACCAGCGTCGTGACCATCGTTCCGATCGCGCTGGCAACCATGATGGAGCACATCGGCGATATCTCCGCGATCAGCTCCACATGCGGCATCAACTACATTAAGGATCCCGGCCTTCACCGCACACTGACCGGCGACGGTCTTGCAACCGCACTGGCTTCCCTGTTCGGTGCGCCTGCCAATACAACCTACGGTGAGAATACCGGCGTCCTCACACTGACCAAGGTATATGATCCCCGCGTCATCCGCATTGCAGCAGCGTTTGCCGTTCTGCTTTCCTTCTGCCCCAAGTTCGCGGCTGTCATCGAGGTAATGCCTTCCGCAACCATCGGTGGTATCTCCCTTGTCCTTTACGGCATGATTTCCGCTGTCGGTGTCAGAAACCTTGTTGAGACCAACACCGATTTCTCCAAGAGCAGAAACGTCCTGGTCGCAGCGCTGATCATGGTTCTTTCCATCGGCATCAGCTACTCCAACGCTGGCGCGATCAACATTCCCGTCGGCGGCATGACCCTGAGCCTGTCCGGTCTTGCAACCGGCTCCCTCGTCGGTATCATCCTCAACGCGATCCTTCCCGGCAAGGACTATACATTCGAAGATGAAAAGCCCAACCGCACCGGCGTCAACTTCGAGATCATCTCCGGCGAGACCATTCTCGAGACCCGCGAGAAGAGCAAAAAGAAATAATTAAAAGCGTTTTTAATATGCTCGCAAAGCACAGCCTGCACACAGGCTGTGCTTTTGTTTGTACAGGCTGAGGTGTAAAATGAGGACATGTGAAGGTTGATTGTCGTCTGATTGCAGTTTGATCGCAATTTGACTCTCATTCACACATCAAGATCACGCAAGAAATGGAGAGCATTATGAGCTACAGATTTTGCTTCGGCGCTTCCGGTTCCGGAAAGAGCCGCATGCTTCACAATTGGATCCTCGAACAGGCGGAACAGGCTGTGCAGGAGGGCGATCACGCCAGGGATAACTATTGTCTCATCGTCCCTGATCAGTACTCCATGCAGACCCAGAAGGAGATCGTCACTGAATCTCCCCGACGCGGGATCCTCAATATTTACGTACTGAGTTTTGGCTGGCTCACCCATAAGATCTTTGAAGAGATCGGCGTGCCCAAGCGGGCGGTTCTTGATGACACGGGCAAGACGCTGCTTCTAAGGAGAGTGGCCAGACAGCGCGCCGCAGACCTTACAATTCTTGGAAGGAGTATCCATTATCCCGGCATGATCGCGGAAGTGAAATCGGTCCTTTCAGAATTCATGCAGTACGGGATCGGCGGCCAGGAACTAGAATGGATGCAGAACTACGCCTCGGACAGAGGACAGGGCGCCCTCATGGCAAGACTCCATGATCTTGCGATTCTTTATGACGCCTTTCTGGAAGGCAAGAAGTACCGCTTTATCACATCGGAGGAAAAGCTCGACCTCCTCGCGGAAGCGATTCCGTCCTCGGAATGGGTCAGGCGCAGTACGTTTGTACTGGACGGTTTTACCGGCTTTACGCCGGTGCAGTATCGTGTACTCTCGGCGCTGATCCGCTGCAGCCGCGACGTGGTGATCTCTATGACGCTTGGCACGGACGATGGTCCACCGATCAGTAAGGTGTGTGCGAGTAAGAGCCCCGGCAGAGAAGATTCCCTTTTCTATCTGACAAGGAAAACGGTATGCGATCTGGAAAAGCTGGCTGACAGGGAGGGGCTCACAAGAGGAACCGATCTTTTTGTGGGAGATCCAGGCAATGCGCCTGCCCGTTTCAGAAATAACCCGGTACTGGCGCATCTTGAGCGCAGCATATTCCGCTATCCATCCGCTGCTTATACGGCGCCTGTTGAAGACAAGCTGCGCCTCTACGAGACCGATACCCCGGAAGAGGAAGTGCGGCAGATCTGTATCGAGATCAGGAAACTGGTGCTGACCAAAGGGTATCAATATAGAGATATTTCTGTCGTCTGCGGTGATCTGGAACGCTATGGCGCTCTCTTTGAAAAAGAGGCGGCGGCATATGAGATCCCGTTTTATATCGATACCAGAGGCTCTGCGGGGCTCAATCCGCTCACTGAAGCGATCCGCAGCGTACTGGGGATCCGCCCGCAAGGCTATAGCTATAATGCCGTTTTCCGCTATCTTCGCAGCGGGATGAGCAGTCTCACGAGAGAAGAAACGGATCTGCTTGAAAATTACTGCCTTGAACACGGGATCAGGGGCCGCCGGAAATGGGGGCTCAGTTTCGATGCGGAAACAGAGCCGTTAAGACTCAGGTTCCTTAAGGAGATCGAACCTGTAGCGGGAAGTATCGATCTGGAGAGGATCCCGCAGGCGACGGCTGCAGAGAGGACAGAGGCGCTGTACGAATTTATGACCGGCCTTTCCATGGAAGAAAAAATGGAACGGTGGGCCGCTTCTTTTGATGAAAACGGGGACTATGTGAGAGGCAAACAGTTCAGCCAGCTCTATAGAAGCGTGATCGAACTGCTCGAGCAGATCCATGATCTTATCGGAAGCGAAAAGATATCTGCGCCGGATTATCTGGAGCTTCTTGAAGCGGGATTTGCGGAGAT
>CADCIU010000137.1 GCA_902801585.1 uncultured Lachnospiraceae bacterium
GAACAGGATACAGGCTCAACACTGTCCCTGATCGACATGACCTATGTGGCCCCTGCCCGCAGGAAGCTTGACCTTCTGTATGCGGAGGAGAAGAAAGCGATCGGGGAGAGCCCGGAAAACTATGCGAATATCTCGATCGCCGCATCCGGCGCCTATACATTCATCGGAGACGATCAGCTTGATCTGGTCGATTATCTGAACCGGCTTTCTGAACTGGACTATGACAACGATATTTTGACAGAGGCGCAGTACAAGGAGATCACCGACGCGGTCAAGGCTTGCGTCGTTGTCCGAAACGGCAATTCCGGGACAGGCGTGAACGGCGTTGCATTCTGCTTCCCGGCCAAATCGCTCGGTGATTATACGAAGACCTATGAGCAGCTGGAAGCAATGGGACTTGAGACGGAGAAGTCTATGCGCAGCGACTACTTCAGCATCATGGCCAGCCAGCAGGCAAAGGCGGTGAGCAATAACTCCTTCCTGAGCTCTTTTATGGCGGATTATACAAAGGAACCCTGGTATGTGAAGGGATTCGAGGACTATGACACGGCGGACGCCTGCGTCGATATCCCGCTCAAGGATACGGGCGCCGGCTATCAGATCGAGCTTCCCCAAAAGGCCTGGAAGACGGTCGTGGACTGCCAGGTGGCGGTTTATATGCGGACCGAGAGCGGACGCATGTACCTGGGCAGCGATCACATCGGCGCGCTGGATGAGGACGGCCATCCCATGGTCGCTTTGGAGAACAGCTGGCCGCATATCGGCGGGGCGCTGATCTCATACAACGCCGGGCAGCCGAGAGAGACGGAGGAAGGGACCATCTTCTCCGGAACGACCAGGGCGCTGCTCAACGGGAAGAAGGAGATCGAGCTCTTTATTGAGTGCGACCCTGTAAAGGAGGATTCGGACCAGCCTGCAGAGGCGCACATCGTCGGGTACCAGCTGGTCGATGACCCGTTTGCCTTCATGGAAAAGGGCATGGAGACGCTGGAAGCCGGCGATACGCTGGAGTTCCTGTTCGACTTCTATGACGATGAGGGAAAACTTGTCAAGACAGATACCTATGGCAAAAAAGTGAGAGTGCTCAGGGACAATGGCGTCAGCGTCGCGGATGAGCCTTTCGGCGAGTGTGACCTTCAGTTCGGCGGAATGCTGACGGATATCTACCGCAGAGTATTCCTGACAGAGACGCTGGAGACGCATGTGGAGAAATGATGAAAGGGGTGCAGGGCACCCGTGACGATTCAAAAAGAGACCGCCCTTCCGGGCGGTCTCTTTTCAATTTCATCGATCAACTTGCACGAAGCAATTGGTGATGAAGATCATCCTCAGGCCTTGTTGTCGGAACCGAAGATAACGATCTTCTCTTTGACACAGTCAACGATCGCAGCAGCGCCGGGAGCCAGCAGCTTGCGGGGATCGAAGCCCTTGCCCTCGAGATCCTTGCCGGCCTCGATGTACTTTCTGGTAGCTTCTGCGAATGCGATCTGGCACTCGGTGTTGACGTTGACCTTGGAAACGCCGAGCTTGATGGCCTTCTGGATCATCTCAGTGGGGATTCCGGAACCGCCGTGAAGAACGAGAGGCATATCGCCGACTTTGTCCTTAATAGCCTCAAGAACGTCGAAGCGAAGTCCTGCCCAGTTTGCGGGATATTTGCCGTGGATGTTGCCGATGCCGCAGGCAAGGAAATCAACGCCGAGATCAGCGATCAGCTTGCACTCGTCGGGATCTGCGCACTCACCCTGGGAAACAACGCCGTCTTCCTCGCCGCCGATGCCGCCGACTTCTGCCTCGATGGACATGCCGTGCTCGTGAGCCAGTTTCACCAGCTCTTTGGTCTTAGCGATGTTCTCTTCGATGGAGAAGTGGGAGCCGTCGAACATGATGCTGGAGAAACCGGCATCGATGCACTTGAGGCAGCCTTCGTATGAACCGTGGTCAAGATGAAGCGCTACAGGAACGGTGATGCCCTGGGAGTCGATGACATCGTTCACCATGTCGACAACGGTCTTGTAGCCTGCCATGTACTTGCCTGCGCCTTCAGAGCACTGTACGATGACGGGGGCGTTGCACTCCTGAGCAGCTTTCAGGACGGACTTTGTCCACTCAAGGTTGTTGAGGTTGAAAGCGCCGATGGCATAGTGGCCGGCTCTTGCAGCAGCGGTCATTTCTTTTGCGGATACTAACATGATATTTCCTCCTTGATGGGAATTATTTATATTTTCTGCCCAGTGCTGTCTGCACCGGGCAGAAAATACATTACCTTATTATACATGGCAGGCGCTTCCTGATAAAGAGCGGCCTGCATTTATCCGGACGAATCTGCCGGCATGACTGCGATCAGAGATTGTCCATGTATCTGATGTAACCGGGCTTCTCTGCCGGAGCGGTGATCTTGTTCTCGTGATCGATCGTGACGTACTTATCTACGACCTGATTCTCGAGGAAGACATTCTCGCCGATGGTGGTGTAAGCGCTGACGTAGCAGCCCTTGATCACAGCGCCCTTGCCGATGACTACGCCGCGGGCAATGACGGAATCCTCGATGGTTCCGTGGATCTCGCATCCGTTGGAGATGAGGGAGTTCTTGACCTCTGCGGAATCATAGTACTGGCTGGGACAGGAATCGTTGGTCCTTGTGTAGATCGGCCAGTCGGGCGTGAAGAGATCAGCGGCCTT
>CADCIU010000138.1 GCA_902801585.1 uncultured Lachnospiraceae bacterium
AATGTCGAAGATGAGAGCAGAAAGGTAGAGGAGTTCGCGCAGCTAAAAGGACTGCCCATTGTCGCCCGGATCCCCAGAAGTGACGATATCATCCGATTTGAGGATCAGGGAAAGACCGTGATCGAGGGAGATCCGGAACTCTATGTGAGCAGATGTTTTCTGGAACTTGCGAAGAAACTTCTCAAAGAGGAGAATACCGGCAGCTGATGGAGGGGAGAATGAGCGGAGCTATAAATTATACAGTCAAAGAGCTTTGGGAATCAGGAAAGGATAAGATCCCGCAGGATATGATGTCATCCTCCCATCTGATCTACAGTTCACCGGCGACTTTGGCATTCAATTCGCCCGGAGCCGAAGGGTTCGGCGTCAAGAGGGCGGGGCTGTCCGTGCCGGGATCAGTCATGCTGATCGTATCGCCCGGCTGCTGCGGGAGAAACACTTCTTCCATCAGCACTATGAAGGGCTATGAGAACAGATTTTTCTATCTGACGATGGACGAGACGGATCTTGTGACGGGAAGACATCTGAACAGGATTCCCAAGGCAGTCTGCGAGCTGGCGGCAGGTCTTAAGAAGAGACCTTCCGTGATCATGATCTGCATAACCTGCGTAGACGCGTTATTGGGAACAGATATGGAGCGTGTCTGCAGAAAAGCAGAGAAAATGGTAAATGAAAATGTGCCGGCAGCTTGTGATAAGGAAGATCCCTATATCCGGGTCAGGCCCTGCTATATGTACGCGCTGACCAGGGAAGGGAGAAAGCCGCCCATGGTGCACGTAAGACAATCCATTTATTCCCTCCTTGAGCCGCTCCCCAAAAGGAGCGACAGCGTCAATATCATGGGCTATTTTGCCCCGCTGGACGAAGACTGCGAGCTCAGGGACCTTCTGAGGCAGATAGGAGTAAGGCGGATCAGGGAAGTCTCGTCCTGTGAAGACTACACAGAGTTCGCGAAGATGGCGGAAGCCAATTTCAATCTGATCCTCAATCCCGAGGCGAGGCCCGCGGCCGGCGACCTGCAGGAGAGACTGGGGATCCCTTCCATTGAACTTATGAGACTCTATCAGATCGACAGGATCGCCGCACAGTATGACGCATTCGCGGCGGCTCTCGGTGTGCGGTTTGATTACGAAGCCTGCAGGGAAAAGGCCAAAACAGCCATGAAAAGGTTCAGAGAGGCCTATCCCGGAGCGGTCTTCAGTGTCGGCGAAGCGATCAACGCGGATCCTTTCGAACTCGCCCTTGCACTTGTGAGATACGGATTCAGGGTCAGGGAGATATTCGGAACCGTCACCACGGATTCTTACAAGTACATAAGACATCTGGCTGCACTGAGTCCCGAGACAAGGGTTTACTCTAATCTGTCACCATCAATGCTCCTCTACGGGGAGGATCATGACGAGATTCCTTATGATGAAGGCGCTCTGCACATTGCATTGGGTCGGGACGCCGGATGGTATCACCCCAAGTCACCATGCCTTTTATGGGGACAGGATATTCAGCCTTTCGGCTTTATGGGCGTATGCCGCTTTTTCGAGGCGCTTATGAAGACTGCTCAGGAAGGCGGAAAGGATCTTTATGGTTCTTCGGTCAGGCTGATCGGCGATTACGAAGCAGACAGTAAGATCGAAAAGCTCATAAGAAAGAAATCCGCGGAGAAAAAAGAGATCGCCGTCAAGCGTCCAAAGGGCTACAGAGAAGTCCTGACTCCCTTTGCTCCGGATCAGTCCGGCGCTGTTTCCGTGTTTTACGAACTCGGCGGGATAACCGTGATCTGCGACGCGGGAGGCTGTACCGGAAATATCTGCGGTTTCGACGAGCCCAGATGGTTCAGGGAGAGAAGCGCCGTCTTCAGCGCGGGTCTGAGGGATATGGACGCGATTCTCGGCAGGGATGAAAGACTGGTGCAGAAGCTGGCGGATGCAGCTGATCTGCTGTCGGAAGGCGGGAGAGGGACAGAGCCCGCTTTTGCCGCAATAGTCGGAACCCCCGTTCCTGCTGTCATAGGAACTGACTTCAGGGCACTTGAAAGGATGTCTGAGAAAAAGACGGGACTGCCCTGCATCGGTATTGCATGCGACGGAATGGAATTCTATGACAAAGGTGCCGAAAAAGCATACCTGGCTCTGTTTGAAAAGTTCGCGAAAAAGACTGTCAATGAAACAGCCGGGAAGGATAAAGAATGCATCGGTATACTCGGCGCTCAGTACATGGATCTCGGGGGCATCGCTGATTATGACGCACTAAGGGAATACGCGCAGAAGGAGGCCGGCAGGCGCGCTGTGATATACGGAAGCCGCGCGGATGGAACGGAAGCTTTTGCTGCGCCGGAAACGGTAAGAGAGAATCTCGTTGTCTCGGTATCGGGATATGAGGCGGCGAAGGCGCTTTTGTCAAAATACGGAGTTCCTTTCCGCTGTCACAACCCTCTGGCGGAGCGCCGGATCAAAAAGATCGCGGAGGAGACAGAGACTGCAGGGAAAAAGATCCTGGTAGTCCATGAACAGATCACAGCCAATTCCTGCAGAGAGGCTCTGCGGGGACTCGGGGCGGTAAGCGTGGACATTGCCACATGG
>CADCIU010000139.1 GCA_902801585.1 uncultured Lachnospiraceae bacterium
GTCACGTCAGGGCGGATCATACCTCCGCAGGAGCAGTGCGGGACCGCCTCGCCGCTGTCATAGATATAGTCTTCCGGATATTTTTGACCGCACCGGTCACAGTAATTGCGGAGCGTAGATCCGTGGATCTCATACACCGTCCTGCTGCCCGCTTTCTGGTGAAGGCCGTCGATATTCTGCGTGATGACTCCGTCCAGTTTTCCTGCCGCCTCCATTTCCGCCAGCTTGTAGTGGGCCCGGTTGGGCAGGCAGTGACGCGCGTCCATTTTCTGTCTGTAAAACTCAAAAAAAACTTTCGGCTCGTGATACAGACAGCTGCTGCTCAGAAGATATTCGGGTTCATAGCGGTCAAACCGGACATCATGCTGATTGTACAGGCCGTCCTTGCTCCTGAAATCCGGAATGCCGCTCTCGGTAGAGACGCCCGCCCCTCCGAAGAAGGCGATATGCTTTGATGCGGCTATGATCTCATTGAGTGCCTCATACTTTTCCTCTCCCCCAAGGGACCTAAGATACGCCGCTTCCTTTCTCCTGTCGGAATACTGTCCCAAATGCTTCATACCTGCCTCCTTTGCCTTTGCTCAGGACGGCTGATCCCGCCTTCCTGTTTCAGTATGCAGTTTCCAGGTTGCCCGAATCTGCAGATTCCAGGACTTCTCCGGTCTCCTGATCCGCATAATCGACCCGGATGCTCGTTACATCGTTGGCTGAGCAAACGTGATAATACGTACCGTACATGATCAGTTCTTCCGCCAGCTGCCTTTCGACGATACCGATCTCATCGTTCACAGTTACCGTAAATACACTGTAATCCTCATTATACTCTATTTTGGTCACAGCCGGGTAATTCCCCGACCCGAGTATCTCGCTGATCCCCTTGTCGATATTGGTCCGAAGCTCTCCCAGCATCTGATCGTACTGCTCAGGGCTCATCGTGATCCTGAGGCTGCCGTCATCGAGAAGCTCCGCGCGCTCATATCCGTTCTTTTTGCAGATCTCGATCGCCTTGTCCTGGATCTCGCTGAGCTCGAATTCCGGGCATCTCTCTGTCTCCAGAATAGTGCCGCCGTGCTGCATGACGTTGGACACCGAGCGCGCTTCCATATCGACGATCTCCTCACCAATCAGCCCCAGATATCCTCGGCGGATTCCCTTAACATTGAGCCCTTTGGACAGCCCTCTGCGAACCACCGCGCGGACCACCGCGTTCATTCCCGGGGAATCTCCCCCGCTGGTCAGAACGCCGATCGTCTTAATACTATCACTCATCCTGTTTCCGCTCCTTTCCTTCCTGACTGCCGATTGAAGCGTTATGGCTGGTTTTCCGGATCCTGCCTGGCGAGTTCTTTGGCTTCAATGAATTCATTGACAAAATATGTATTGCGCACATTCTCGTTCAGATCTGTTTCGTCCTTGGACTCCAGGATCCTGAGCAGTTTTTCGTGCGCCTCATACAGTTCCTGACCCCTGCCGCTCTCCACCATGGCTTTCACCGTCTCATAGCGCATGGAATGGGTCAGTGTCCGCACGACCGCTTCGATCTTCTGAACAAGAGGATTGTGCCCCATCGATGTGATGATGGAATGAAATTCATTGTCCTCCTGGAAAACTCTGTCAACGTTTTCCGGTCCGATCTCAATCTCTCTTCTCATTCTTTCAAGCTGGATCCTGAGGTTTTTAAATTCCTCTTCCTTCGCGTTCTCCATGGCGAGTTTCATGACTCCTGCTTCCATGATCTCGCGAAGTTCCATCAGGTACTCATAACTTCCCGCTTTATCCAGAATGATCCCGTAAATGATCGGATCGATCATTGTATCTGTAAACCCCTCGCAGACATAGGTTCCCTCAGCTCTGCGTATCTCCAATACGCCAAAATATACAAGGATCTTGATTGCTTCTCTCACCGAATTCCGGCCAACACCAAGTCTTTCCGCAAGCTCCATTTCCGTAGGGATCTGGTCTCCGGGCTTTAATTCCTTGCGTATCATAGCCTCCACAAGACTGTCTATGATCTGCTGTACGACAGATTCGCTTTTGATTCTTTTGAGCTGAATCATAAGTTCCTCCCAGCGACCTTTTTCATCAATTGTTTTTGCTGCCCCGTCTACTGCATGAATGCTGCCCGCGGTACTATTCTCTCCCCCTACCGCAGACAGACTCTCATCTGTTGACGACATTTTTCGGATCACCCTCCACATAAGATCTTATATTATCTACTGTAATGTCCATGATTCTCTGACGCGCCTCTTTGGCCGCCCATGAAATGTGCGGCGTGATCAGGCAGTTCTTCGCCTTAAGGAGCGGGTTGTCCGCCTTGATCGGCTCTGTTGACACGACGTCCAGAGCTGCGGCAAATACCTTGCCGCTGTTGAGCGCATCTGCCAGGTCCTGCTCGACCACGAGCTGTCCGCGGCTGTTGTTGATAAGGATCACGCCATCTTTCATCTTCGCAATGCTGTCCTTATTGATCATTCCCTCT
>CADCIU010000140.1 GCA_902801585.1 uncultured Lachnospiraceae bacterium
GTTGGAGTAAAGATGTTGTCAGTTAGAGATAGAGATAATTAAAGAGAGTACTTGACCTCGGTGTATAATGTTTAACGACGAAGAAAAACATCAGGAGGTCAGTACTCTCATGAACATTATACCAGTTGTTTGCAACTTTATGGCAGAAATCTTTCAGACGGCAGAGCTTTTTCTGGAGAACCCGGTCAGCTTCTCCGAAATGGAAAGTCGTCTGACCTCGATCGGCAACCGGTCACTTGCCGAGATTATGGGGCAGATACTGGAAGAGGCGGATACATTTATTGGGACAGAGCCGGGGCGCAGGGAAAAGTATACGATCCAGCGGCATGATCCCAGAACCCTCGTTACAACGTTTGGGGATGTCCATTTCCATCATACACTGTTCCGCAGCAGGGAAGACGGTAAATACCATTATCTGTTGGATGAGAGGATGCATCTTCCCAAAGATGAGCATTTCAGTGAACTGGCGGAGACAAAGCTTCTGCAGGAAGCAGCCAAAACCAGTTACCAACACGCGGCTGATCAGCTTGAGGTGGGGATGCAGAAAGTCTCGAAAGTGGCTGTCATGACGAAGGTTCACAGCACACTGAAGGATCTACCGGACGAGGAAGTCAAGGAACAGAAGAAGTGCAAGTATCTGTACATCGAGGCGGACGAAGACCATATCCATCGCCAGAAGGGCGGGGAGGAGCTCAGAGACGATTGCATTATCGGTAAGCTGATCTACGTATTTGAGGGCAAGGAAGATCTGGAAAACGGGAGACGCCAGCTTATCAATCCTGTCTATTTCGGAGGGCAGTATGCAGGCAGTGAAGAAAACGGCATGCTGTGGGACAAAGTACAGGGCTATATCCAGAACCACTATGATCAAAGTGTCCTGAAGCGTGTATATATCTGCAGTGATGGCGGGGCATGGATCAAGGCCGGTGCTGGGCATATCGACAAGAGTGTGCTGGTGGCAGACAGATTTCACCTGATGAAGTATATAAACCGTCTGTCGCGGCTGACCTATGATGAAAGCGACTATACGAAAGGACGCTTCTACAAGTATATCTACAAGAACAAAAAAGCGAAGGTGCAGCGTCTGCTGGTAGATATCAGACGATCTGTAGAGAATCAGGAAGCCGTGAATGCAGGAGAGACATTCCTGATGAATAACTGGGAAGCAATCCAGAGAGCATTCCATGACAAACATGTCCTGGGGTGCAGTGCGGAAGGCCATGTGAGTCACCTGTATTCCGATCGGATGAGTTCTCGGCCAATGGGATGGAGTGAAACAGGGGCAGATCGTATGTGCAGGCTGAGATGCCTGACAAAGACATATGGAGATGAAAAAATCGTGGAACTGGTCCGGCTGCGTCGGGAACAGGCATGTGAAGCGCTGCGCGCGACGGGAACAGAGGGGCCAATCGGCGATTCTGTTGTGATCCGAAAGAAGTATACGGAAGCCCAGAAAGAAGCAGCCGCATATGCGGAGCGAATGCATGCAACACTGGCGGGGACTCTGACCAGAAAGGAGCTGGCAATACGGTCAAGGCTCTGGATCTGATCATCAATAAAGAATCCGTATTTGACGATCAGGGATAGTGAGTGTAAGATGTAGTCACCAATCAAAAGATCTTGTCGTTAATCATATCTCGAGGGGTCACTCTCTGCTTATCCAACTGACAACTGCCTTACTTCGTCCGGACTCTGTTTTTTGTTGCCTATTTCGGACGGATCGATGTATACCTATATTGGGGCGTGATGGATCCTCGGAGATCGGGATCGGGAACGGACGAAGCGTCACGCAGACACTTTGTGAAGATTTGCAAGAAGGAGAACAGAACATCTTGGATAAGAAGAATAAACAAACCGCGGTCCGCATTTTAAACAGGATCTGGTGTTTTGCGGCGGGCATACTTCTCGCCGCGGCCGGCGTCGCGCTCATCGCAATGGATATCCGGGCGCGCACGGACGGACTTACGGCGGAGAAAATGACGCACTTTGGCATGATCGGGACCCTGCTCCTTATAGCAGGGGGCTCGCTCTGCATCCTGCACCTGCAGGCGCGGCGAGGTGCCTTTGCCCCGCAAAACAATGCTTTTTCCCGCACCGCACCGGCGGGCGGCGGGTTCCGCGTCCCTCCGGAAGGATATCTGGACGCCCGGATCATCGGGATTACGCGCAATCTTCGCACGGAAGGCGGGCGGGAAGGGTTTCATGTGGTTTGCCGCTATCAGGATCCGTCTACCGGGGCTGAGACCACGTTTACCAGTGATCTGCTGCCGAATTATCCCGGGAAAGAGGTGATCGGGCGCACGGTGCGCGTCACGTTTCCGGGGGATGACCCGGATGACTACCATGTCGATCTCAGCAGCATCGAACGATGATTAGAGCACCTTAACGGGGTCTGACCCCGTTAAGGT
>CADCIU010000141.1 GCA_902801585.1 uncultured Lachnospiraceae bacterium
AGACTGTGGCAATTCCCGCGAAAGGGATCAGATAGCGCCTGAGTTCTCTGAACTCCTCGTTCTCCATCCCGCCCCACAGCTTCCGGGCAAGCAGAAGACAGATCTTAAAAGCCACCACCGCGCCGCATATATCATGAAAGGGGTAGCAGGTCCCCCCTGCAGGGTCCTTCGGGATCTTCGGATCCACAACCGCATCAGCGGGCGGAAGGATGTACTCCCGGCTGCCGTCCTCCTGCAGTTTGAAGGGAACTTCATGGTGGTCTGTCACGATCACCGTCATGCCGAGGTCTTTCGCGGTCTTCAGAGCCTGTGCCGCGGCAATTCCATTGTCACAGGTCACGATCGTGTCGATGCCGTCCTCAGCGGCCTCCCTGACAAGGCGCTCATTGATACCGTATCCGTCCCTCATCCTCTCGGGAAGCTTTGCATCCGCCTCTATACCGAAGCGCCCCAGCGAATACCAGAGGATGAAAGAGGAACAGATCCCGTCCACGTCATAATCCCCGATGATCCGGATCCGCTTTCCCTCCCTGCGCTTTTTTGCCAAAATATCGACAGCTTTTTCTGCATCCGGCAGCAGCGCCGGATCATGAAGATCTTCCAGCGTCCCCCTGAGGAACTTTTCTGTGGCTTCTTCCCCGATCACATCCCGGTTCCGGATCAGGCGCGCAAGTACGGGAGAGATCCCGCAGGCCTGTGCTATTTTGTTAAAATCCGCCCTCTTGGTGGTTACGATCCACTTCTTTTCCTTCAAGACTCTCTCCATCATTAATACGCGAAAAATCGAGGGAACGGACGCTCCATCCGTTCCCTCGGGTCAGTTTACTATGATCAGACGGTGATCTTCGCTTTATTTCTCTCCTCGGCTTCCTTCTGTCTCTGGAGTCTTCTCTCCTTCTTGGACAGGTTGGAGTTGTTCTTCTTCCTGGGAGCCTGAGCAGTGCCGCCGCCGTTGCCGCCCTTGCTTCCGGAATTGTCATTATCCTTAGCGGAAGCAAATTTGGTGCGCAGCAGGTGCCACAGGGGACCTGCGATGCAGACGGAAGACCAGCAGCCGGCCACAATACCTACCATCAGGGGCAGGGCGAATTCCTTGACGGAAGCCACGCCGAAGATGTAGAGCGACAGTACCATGAAGAATGTAGTCAGGGAAGTGAAAACACTTCTGGAAAGTGTCTGGCTGACACTTGTGTTAACTACATCTCCGATAGAAGTTCCGGCTTTTCTCACAGCCAGGTTCTCACGCACGCGGTCGAACACGACGATCGTAGCGTTGATGGAATAACCGACGATGGTCAGCATGCAGGCGATGAATGTGCTGCCGACGCTGATCCTGATGATCGCGTAAGCTGCAAGCACTACAAGGCAGTCATGCGCAAGGCAGATAACAGAGGAAGCGCCGAAACGGGCATCCTTAAACCTGAACCAGATATAAGCCAGCATAAGGACAAGTGCCACGATGACTGCGTTGAAGGCAGCTGTCTTCATCTCGGAGCTGATCGTGGAACTGATCGTCTCAGAGGTAATGTTGTCCTTGCCAACCTGGAACTGATCCTGCAGCGCAACTGCCAGAGCAGTACTCTTCTGCTCGTCGAGCTCCCTGGTCTTGAAGATCACTTCGCTGCTGCCCGCGACCTTCTGAACCTGAGGGTTCGTGTCACCGGTAGTCTCTGTGATGACCGGGATCACCTTCTCGTTGATCTCATCGAGAGACATATCCTCGTTAAATGTGACATGTGTGGAAGTGCCGCCCACGAAGTCAAGGCTGTAATTGAGCGCGCCCTTGCCGCCGCCGGCGTTCATGGCCATTCCCGCAAATCCGGCGATGATCACAATACCGGAGATCGCGAAGACGATCTTTCTCTTGCCGATAAAGTCAATGAGGTTGACATCTCTTCCCTTTCCATAGAGCTTTTCATCCGTTGCGCCCAGAGCGTAAGCGATATTCATGATAAGCCTTGTCACGAAGAGAGCCGTGAACATAGATACAACGATACCGATGGCCAGTGTGTATGCGAAACCCTTGATCGTGCCGGATCCGAGGATCGCAAGAACAGCTGCCGCGATCAGGGTTGTTACGTTTCCGTCGATGATCGCGGAGAGGGCCTTATCAAAGCCGCTCTTGATCGCCATCTTAACATTCTTGCCGGCGCGCAGCTCCTCACGGATACGCGCGAAAATGATAACGTTCGCGTCAACAGCCATACCGATGGAAAGCAGGATA
>CADCIU010000142.1 GCA_902801585.1 uncultured Lachnospiraceae bacterium
AGAATCGCCGTTCATCAACGGTGATAATTTGCGGAAATCTGCCAAATCATCCTCTAAAAATAAACCTGTTTTAGGCATTTCTACCTAATATTAATATTACGAAGTTTGGAGTTAGTTGTCAATCTATCCTACTGCTCCAAATGGAGGAATGTATTTACTGTAGACGATGTACAACCGGCTCTTCTTTAAAACATTGTTTCCATATGCAAAAAATGCTGAAGTTATGCTGTATAGGATCATACGATCACAGACTGCGCCGTATATACGGTGAAGAGAGGAGTGCGTTGCACATGGCAATCAGAACTTACAACGACTGGTATCTTGCCCATAAAGAGGCCCTCGCTGAAAAGATCAGAGAGGAAGACCATACAGAAGGGGAGAAACTCACGGCGGAGATAGTGCGCTATTCTCATCTTAAGAATCACCTGCTCGCAGAGGATCATGAGACAGCGGATATAATAATTGCCTGTGACGATGACGGCGAGCCCGATGAATTCGCAATTGTGCTGGTGAAGGACTATTTTGCCGCGCATCCGGAGATCAATCTGCTCTATGGCGACGAGGACAGGGTAGCGGAGGACGGATTTCATCTGGATCCCTGGTTTAAATCGGAATGGGCGCCTGACACCTTCCTGTCTACCTTTTATTTCGGCAATGTGATCGCGTTCCGCTCGTCGGCGTTTGCTATGATCAATCCCGGACAGAGGAAGACCTCGACATTCGAGAGCGCATCCGCGCTGCGGGAGGACAGCCTGGACGAGGAGAGGGCGCGCAATAACGAGGACGACGGCCCCGTCAGGGCCTGGATCTACGGCACGCTGTGCCTCAAGCTGGCGCAGGCGGACGGCGGATACACTAAGAGACCTGAGAGCAAATGGAATGAGTTCCCGATCGGCCATGTGCCGGAGGTGCTCTACCACGGCCATCACAGGGTGGAGCTGTGGAACGGAAACCTGATCAAGGATTCGCTGACCGGCAGGTACAACGCGGATTCCGCGTACACAAGGCTGATCAGCATCATCATACCCAGCAAGGACAACCCCGAGATGCTGGCGCGATGCATCCGATCCATTGAGAAGCACACCTCGATCCCTCATGAGATCATCATCGTAGATAACGGTTCCAACGAAGTGAACCGCAGGAAAGTGAGAGAACTGGTCGAAGAGATCAACGAAGAGGGAAGGTGCCTTTATATCTTTAAGAGGATGGGCTTTAACATGCCCGTTTTCTATAACCTCGGCGCGCAGTACGCCAACGGCGAGATGCTGCTGTTTGTACACGATGACATTGTAGTACAGAAGACCGGCTGGCTGTCTCATCTTTCCGAGAAGGCCAAGCTCCCCTATGTGGGCGCGGTCAGCATGAAGCTGCTGTATCCGAGCTCGAATATCATTCAGCACGCGGGCATTACTTCCGTGGAGAACGGCATTGTCTATAAGCTGCAGTACTGCAGAAATGACGAATCTTACTATTTTGACTTCAACAAGGGCGTGCGCAACATGCTCGCGATGAGCGGCGCGTGCATTATGGTCAGAAGAGAGCTGTTCGCGGAAGTGGGCGGCTTCGATGAGAAGAATTTCCCGGCCTACGGCGGAGACGTTGATTTCTGCTGGAGGATCTTTGAAAAGGGCTACTACAACGTGGTCCGCAATAATATGTACCTGTTCTACTATGAGTCCTATTCGCCGGAGAACAGCAAGACCAAGGAGGAGCGTCAGCTCAGGAAGCCGGCAGAGATGAAGCGGCTGTTCGAGCTGCATCCCGAGATCTCCCGGAACGACCCGTATTACCACAGGTATCTGACTCAGGACGCCAGGGAACCTAAATTTAAGATCAACCTCGAGAACACGTCTGTCAAATAGTGAGGGAACACAACGTGTCAGTTTGGAGCGAATTCGGGAAAAAACTGAATAGTGTCCGGCAAAAGATCAGACTGCCCAAGGGGAGCGAGGACTCCCCCAAAAAGTTTGCTCTGCGCGCAAATGACAAGAAGCAGGAGAAGACGCCCAGGCAGAAATACGTATATCAGGAGCCTGAGCCCGCCGTGCTTCTCAACCAGAGAGCTGTCTGGGACCGCATCAAGGGCGGCGAGAAGCCCGAAGACGCACTGGGCGCATCCGCATCCGTTCTCAAGGTGCACCATGTGCCGCTCATCAGCGTGATCGTCACGACTTA
>CADCIU010000143.1 GCA_902801585.1 uncultured Lachnospiraceae bacterium
CTCAAGGCTGAAGTACTTCTCATAACTCTTATCAATGACGACCGGCTGTCCTTCCTGCTTTTTCAGGTATGCCGCGATCCGGTCGATCTTTGATTCCAGATCCTCTCGCTCCGAAGCGGCTTTGCCGTAGCTGTAATAAATGTGCAGATATCGGTCCTTTTCATCCGAATAAAAAACCTTTGTCTTTACGGTCGTACCGTTTACCTGGTACCGGCGGATCGTATACTGCCGTTTCTCCTCAAAGCTTCCCTGAACTTCCCGGATCTTATCGTTTACAAAGGATTTCATCCCCTTGACCATGATCACGAAATCATAGCCCAGATGGTCCATGTACCGGATGTTCTCCCTGGAAAAATATCCCCTGTCCAGGATAAAACCGGCATTCTTATACCCATACGATACTGCCTTATTCAGCATCAGCTGAAGCTGGGAGATATCGACGATGCTTCCCGGATAAGTCTCATAGAACAACGGCTCCCGGTTGTTGCAGTCATACGCGATGGAATAGTTGAAGATCGGAAGCCCCCGGTCTTCCTTGGCATGTCCGAATTCAACGATCTCGATATCGCCGGCCTGACAGCTCTTATTGGTAGAATCATAGGAAATATAGATCTTATCCTGCTTTTTCTTGACCGCATTCCATTCGTTCTGGAAAGAAACGCTGTCTTCCACTGAGATCTGACTGATGAAGGTCGATACGGTGGAGTCGCTGTAGATCTTATACTCCGGCGTGAAGAGCGGATGGTTATAAGCGTAATCCGGATAGTACTGGCCGGCATTATTCTCTGTAGTGAGATAGTAGGACGCCAGATCAAGAAAGAGTCCAGTGCCGCGTTCATCTCCATAAAGATCACTGATGATCCTGTCCAGAAGACTCTCTCTCATCAGTTTTTCGATCACGATCCATGTCCCGATACGCAGGCAGCTGCTCCGGGCATCCCGGCCCTGATCCTCCGGAAGTTCGGCGTCCGGAAAGTATGTCAAGAAGTTTGGGTTCGGATACATCATCTCCGGATCGTCTTCACATTTCTTGCCAATCGTTGTGCGTTTCGGAATGTTGTACTTTTTGTCCGGCTTATAGATCCGGTCGTACTCATAGTTGATATATACGACTCCCTTGATTGTCCGCTCATAGATTTTACCCTTCACTTCAGGGATTTTCACTTTGAAATCGAAGTACATTTCCTGTGTTTATCTCTCAAAAATTAAGTATGAATACCTACTTAATAATTATACTAAAGATAGCCCGGAAAATCAATAGAAATGTTGAATTTCCGGGCTTTTCGAGGTCTTTTATTCGTTTGAGTGTTAATCCTCACTGGAAGTTAAGACCTCACTGGAAGTTAAGAGGAATCGATGAGGACTGTAAGACGCTTCTGAAAGACCTGGCGGAGGAATATCACTTCAGCATTCTCGCAATGGAAGTGATGCCCGATCACATTCATCTGCTTGTGGATGTGCGTCCTCAGTTTCACATTCCGGACATGCTCCGGATCCTGAAAGGCGGGACGGCCAGAAAGCTGTTTGAGATGCACCCGCAGATCAAACAGCAACTGTGGGGCGGGCACCTCTGGAATCCGTCCTACTGTGTGGTGACGGTCAGCGACCGCAGCCGTAAGCAGGTCGAGGAGTATATCGAGAATCAGAAAGAAAAGGAATGGGGCGGGATCGGGAGACTTCCCCGGGACCTGGAGAGACTGCAGGCCTATCACAGGGAGGTCCTTAATGCGGATCACATCAAGCTACGGGGTGGAAATTCTCAGACTACATAAGCCGCTCCGGCGGACCATGGAGATCTGCCGGGAGGCGGTCCGCTATCTGATGCCGGTCATAGACGGGGAATGGGAAAGCCTGAGCCGGATATCGGAACTGAAGCGTCGCTTTAACGCTGCGGAGAAACTGATTCATACGACGCGCAGGAACCAGGCTGTTTACCGCTTCGATGAAGCGTTTCCGAAGATGCCGTCCTATCTGAGGCGTGCCATCCTGCAGCATGTGCTTGGGGCAGTATCCTCGGCAAGAACCCGCGCAGAACAGACGGAAGCCGCGGGAGGGAGCAGGGAAGAGGCCTGTCATTACATGCCTGTTTTTTATAAGGACAACATGTATAAAAAGCAGGAAGACCGGGTATATCTGAAACTGTATAACGGAAAAGACTGGATATGGCAGGAAGTGCACCTGAAGAAGACGGATCTGGAGTATCTGAGAAAGAACTGGTCGGATGTGGAAGCGAAATCCCCTGTTCTGGTAAAGCGGCACAGGAAATACTATCTTCAGTTTGCATTTGAGCAGCAGGTGCGCCTGACGCAGAAACCGGCAGGGGAGCGGAAGATCTGTGCGGTGGATCTGGGGATCAACACGGATACGGTATGCAGCATCATGACAGCGGACGGAACTGTCGTCGCAAGGAAGTTTATCAATTTCCCGACTGAAAAAGACCGTCTGTGGCATATGCTGGGCCGTGTGAAGCGGAAGCAGAGGGAAAACGGGCCTTCAGGCGTACGGGGGCTGTGGGCGTACGCAGGAAGGCTGAATGAGGAGATCGCCCGGAAAACAGCGGGGGCGATCACAGCATTTGCCTGTGCCCATGGTGCGGACGTGATCGTGTTCGAACATCTGGAGATGCAGGGTGCAGGCCGGGGAAAGAACCGTCAGAAGCTGCATATGTGGAAGAAGCAGGAAGTGCAGAAGCTCGTGGGGCATCAGGCGCATCGTGCGGGAATGAGAGTGTCCCGCGTCAATGCCTGGAAAACAAGTGCGCTGGCATATGATGGGTCCGGCCGGGTAAAGCGGGACCCGGGGAACCATGCCCTGGCGACATTCGGAAATGGGAAGCAGTATAACTGCGACCTTTCGGCATCGTACAATATCGGAGCAAGATATTATATAAGAGAATTACTCAAACCCGCTTCGGAGACGGAGCGGTCTGCACTGGAGGCAAAAGTTCCTGCGGTGCAGCGCAGAACCTCATGTGTATATGCAGACCTGCTGGAGCTTCGGAAGGCGATGGCAGAGGCAGTATGACACAGGCAGTCCTGCTGTCGGGGTACCCCTTTCGTGGTAAAGCCGGTTCATAGAAGCAACGGGCAGAGCTAAGGAACGGGCGGACCGACAGAGGACCGGGTCCGGCTGCGTACAGCAGCCTGCGGCGGCAGCCGCATCAGGAAGCACGTGACTTTGGTCATGTGAGGTTCACAAGATTCCCAGAAGGATCCCCGCAATCAGAGAGCAGGCAGCAAAGAGGATCTTAGCCTTCTCCCCCTTCTGCACGGGACTTCGAATATCATTCAAGCTCAAAAAA
>CADCIU010000144.1 GCA_902801585.1 uncultured Lachnospiraceae bacterium
GACAGCCGGCATCAGCCGGAAGTGGGAGTTAGTGGTGTTTATCCTTTTTTAAGATACATTTTCGGAAATGTTTCTACACTTTTCCGGACATGGTGATAATATATCTTAATCGAAAGGAGTTACTTATGAACGAAATAAAACAGCCAAAAAAGCAATTGATCACATATATCATAATGGTGGCAGTGGTGATGATCCTTCTCAACAGCCTGATCATGCCGTCGCTCAAGCAGGCGCAGATCACGGAGACGGATTACAACACATTCATCACTATGACGGAAAATGACCAGATAAAGGAAGTAGAGATCACTTCCTCGCAGATCCTGTTTACGGACAACGATGGAAAAGTTTACGCGACGGCGCCTGTAACGGACCTGGATCTGGCAAACCGTCTGCACGGGCACAATGTCAAATTCGGCAGCGATATCGTGCAGCCCATGTCGCCGATCCTGTCCTTTCTGATTTCCTGGGTAGTACCTATCTTTATTTTCTGGGGACTGTGGTCTTTCCTCAGCAAGAAGATGATGAACCAGGCCGGCGGTCCCAATTCCATGATGTTCGGAATGGGGAAGAGCAACGCCAAAATCTATGTCCAGTCCACAGAGGGAATCCGTTTCTCAGACGTAGCCGGTGAAGAGGAAGCCAAAGAGGCGCTGCAGGAGGTCGTAGATTACCTGCACAACCCGTCCAAGTACAAGGAGATCGGCGCGGCGATGCCCAAGGGCATTCTCCTCGTCGGACCTCCCGGAACCGGCAAGACTATGCTGGCCAAGGCAGTGGCAGGTGAATCCAATGTTCCCTTCTTCTCCATTTCCGGATCGGAATTTGTCGAAATGTTCGTAGGTATGGGCGCCTCCAAAGTCCGCGACCTGTTCAGGCAGGCCAAGGAAAAGGCACCCTGCATCGTCTTCATCGACGAGATCGACGCGATCGGCAAAAAGCGTGACGGCTCCCTCGTAGGCGGCAATGATGAGCGCGAGCAGACCCTGAACCAGCTTCTCACGGAGATGGACGGATTTGAAGAGAACACTGGCGTCGTGATCCTCGCCGCGACCAACCGCCCTGAGGCGCTCGATCCCGCGCTGACAAGGCCCGGCCGTTTCGACCGGCGCGTGCCCGTGGAACTCCCCGATCTCAAGGGCAGGGAGGATATCCTCAAGGTACACGCCAAGAAGATCAAGTGCAGCCAGGACGTCGATTTTAACAAAATAGCGAGAATGGCAGCAGGCGCCTCAGGCGCGGAACTTGCCAATATAGTCAATGAAGCGGCGCTCCGCGCGGTGCGGGACGGCAGGAAATTTGCCAATCAGGCTGACTTCGAGGAGAGCATTGAAGTCGTCATTGCGGGATACCAGAAGAAAAACGCTATTTTGACAGACAAAGAGAAACTGATCGTCTCCTATCACGAGATCGGACATGCTCTGGTGGCAGCGATGCAGACTCACAGCGCTCCGGTCCAGAAGATCACCATCATTCCCCGCACATCCGGTGCGCTGGGCTACACCATGCAGGTAGAGGAAGAGGGAAACCATTACCTGATGAGTAAGGAGGAACTGGAGAACAAGATCGCGACACTGTGCGGCGGACGCGCGGCGGAGGAAGTGGAGTTCGGCAGTGTGACGACCGGCGCTTCCAACGACATCGTGCAGGCGACAAAGCTGGCGCGCTCGATGATCACGCGCTTCGGTATGAGCGATGAGTTCGACATGGTGGCTATGGAGACGGTGAACAACCAGTATCTGGGCGGCGACACATCTCTTGCCTGTTCGGCAGAGACGCAGTCCATGATCGACAAGAAGGTCGTGGAGCTTGTGCGCGGGCAGCACCAGAAAGCGCTGGATATCCTTAAGGAGAACAAGCGCAAGATGGACGAGCTGGCTGAGTACCTCTATTTCCGTGAGACTATTACCGGCGAGGAGTTCATGAAGATCCTCACAAGGAAGCCCATTCCGAAGGAAATCCCGATGAGCGGCTCTGTCTCCGCGGAAGAGGCAGATTATGTGAGCGATACAGAA
>CADCIU010000145.1:0-1790 GCA_902801585.1 uncultured Lachnospiraceae bacterium
TCAAGCGATAATAACGCAGTGATCTTCGCCCGGTCCGGGATCTTCTCTGATAAGAATCCAAGTATCCTTGTCATACGTGCTCCTCAGGTCTGCCGCCAGTTTCTGCATCTCATCAAATTCATTTTCGGAATAGTAGAAGATGCCGTCTGCGGCAGTGCCGTAAAAATCCTGAAAACTCTCGAAAGAATCGACTGTTGACTCTGTGACCTTTCCTGCGGGGTAGATCAGACGGACCGGGATTCCCTGTCTGCCGAAATGCCAGGCGGCGGAAACGATAAATTCCAGGAAGAAGTCCCGTTTTTTCAGGAACTCGAGGTCCTGCATCTTGTCCGGGACGAATGAAGCCAGCATCAGGATGGTCACAGTGCGCTTTTCCATTTTGTCCGGCACGCGGGTTACCAATTCTGAGAGCCTCGCCGAGACCTTCCAGTTGATCGCGCGCAGAGGATCACCCGGCTGATAGGGCCGCAGGTCGCTCCCCGGCGTCTCCTCCGGCAGCCGCCTGCTTTTCAGTCCGGTGCTGTTGACCTGATTCTCAAGGTCGAGGACTTCGTCAGCGATATCCGTGATCTGCGGGCTGACCACTGCTCTGAAGGAATAGGGGACATCCAGCTCCACTGTAAAAACAGAAAAGGGATCCGTGAACGCGACCTTCCTGATCCCTATGTCATAGGAACCGGCGTAAATACAGCTGATGCCGGAGTGCAGTTCTTTCTTCTCGTGAATACCGAGGGAGACTTGCTGCCCGTTCTCGATATCATAAAGATGACACCGGTCGTCCCAGGTGTGAAGACGCATCTTGTGGATCGGGAGGGGTCCGGCGTTCTCTATTTTGGCAAGGTATCTGTGGTCCTCGCCGCGGACGATCCGGTGGACTTCGATCTCCTGATAGAAGCGGAGAAAGTGGTAGTTCAGGAGAATGTACAGCGCGGAGAGAGGGAGCAGCAGGAGGCATGCGTAGAGCCAGGCGAAGGATACCGGTCCGCCGTAGAAGCTGGCAAACGCGACTCCGGCTGCCAGGCAGAAGAGGTATATGGCTGCGCCTTTCGGGTGGATACGGAGGTTCATCGCGGCACCTTCGTCTGAGAGAGGATCCTGGCAATCATGTCCTCTCCGGTCACGCGGCTGAGTCTGGCACCGGAAGAAAGAACGAGCCTGTGGGGCAGCGTAAGAGCGGCCGCGGAGGCGATATCCTCCGGTATGCAGTAGCTGCGGTCGTCCATGAAAGCGAGTGCCTGCGCGCAGCGGAGCATGGAGAGGAGGGCTCTGGGGGATGCGCCGCAGGAAATTTCGGCCTTGTTTCTGGTGGCATCGACGATGTTTACCGCATAGGCCGTCAGGTCATCAGACATCCCGGGCTGTCAGGACAGGATGCGTCACGTCGTGCAGCTGACCCGCGAGGAAACGCTTTGCCATATCTTCCGAGGCCTTCGGGTCAGGATAGCCGACTGACAATCTGATCATGAATCTGTCCAGCTGGGATTCGGGAAGAGGGTAGGTGCCTGCCATTTCGGCCGGATTCTGCGTGCCGATCACCATGAAGGGCTCAGGGACCGGCTGTTCTTTCCCGTCGATCGTCACTTTGTGCTCCTCCATAACCTCAAGAAGAGCGGACTGCGTCTTGGGAGATGTCCGGTTGAGCTCATCGGCCAGCACGATGTTGTTCATGACCGGGCCGGGGACGACCTGGAATTTCCCTTCGGCGGGGCTGTAAACGGATAGTCCGGTGATGTCGGACGGCATCGTATCCGGCGTGCACTGGATCCTTGCGAAAGAAAGGGAGAGAGAAT
>CADCIU010000145.1:1822-2540 GCA_902801585.1 uncultured Lachnospiraceae bacterium
CGAGGAGAAGGTGGCCTCCTGACAGAAGAGTGAGAATGACCTTGTCGATCACGTCACCTTTGCCGACGATCCGCTGCTCCATATTACGCTTAAGTTTTTGCGCCTTTTCGTTCATAAAACTGATACCTTTGAATTAGAATTTCAATACAGTGACTGCATGAATCCATTGTAACATGCTTTTCCGGGTGGAACCGAGCATATCTGATTGTTATTGCAGCATGCAAAGGCAATAAATGATGAACTAAAATCGAATAAACGGTATATAGTTAATATGTGACCAAATACAGTGTTACGCGGGTAAATGCCGGCGCCCCGCAAGGGCAGATACGAATTGGAAAAGGAGAAGCAACAATTTCTGGTAAACTGGACTTATAAGGGGGTGAGCAGCATGGATTCATCATTATCACTTAGCGGCCCAATCAGCAGAACTATTAAAACACAATACGGGAACATCGCAGCTTACAAAAAAGGTGCCGGATCGAGAACTGTCCTGCTGCTGCACGGCGCGGGCTGCGACAGCACAATGTTGTCCTGGAGAGAAGTATTCAATACGTTTTCGGATGACTATTCAGTTTATGCATTCGATTTTCTGGGCTATGGAAACAGCGATAGAGCGGATGATCTGGCAGGGGATTCGTTTTTTGACACACATATCGAGTGTGTAAAAACTGTCGTCAGCTATTTCGGTCTTACCGGCTTTGTCTTAGCCGGATTATCG
>CADCIU010000146.1 GCA_902801585.1 uncultured Lachnospiraceae bacterium
GAGATTGTAGAAAGCGGGGTGCAAAGCGTCCGCGCCAAGTCTGTGTCCGTAACCGGGCATGTCAATGGGACCGTCTCCGTAGAGAAGGCCTGTCTTCGCTTCGGGATCCAGCTCTTTGATCCTGCGTACCGTATAGTGATTGAAGGAAGAGTAGATAACACGGTCTTCCCAGTGCTTGCGCTTTGTAAGTTCCAGGATCTTTTCCTCGATCTTCTCATAAAAGACGATGCCGGTCTTGATCTCGATGTTGATCAGCAGCCCGGTGGGCTCAAGAAGATCGAAAACCTCTTCCATTGTCGGGATCTTTACGCCCTCGTAAGCTGAGTTTCCGTTACTGAAATCCAGCCTGCGGAGCTCCTCGAAAGTAAAGTCTTTGAGCCAGCCTTTGCCGCTGCTTGTGCGGTCAATGGCCTCGTCGTGGCAGACCACGATCTCGCCGTCTTTGGTCATCTGGATGTCCAGTTCGACACCGTCGGCGCCCATGTCGGCTGCCATTTTAAAAGCGGGAAGTGTATTTTCAGGGGCGTACCCGCTGGCTCCCCGATGCCCCCAGATCAGGGGATATTTTGATGTATTCATAATGCATGCCTTTCCAAGTTGTGAGCATTTGTGTTATATAAATACTTTACTTCTTTTCGGGGATGAGTCAAGGAGGGGAATGCCCGGGCTCATATGTAAGAAAATCAGAAAAACTGCGTTCTGTTATTATGACAGGCAGAGGGAACATACGCTCCGCAGGCAGCGGATCTCAGAATATGTTCACTTTACACAAGTTATCCGCGCGTGCTACACTGTGTGTGGCGCTGAGGACAGCGAATTTAAAGGAGGATTTAAAATGAATATCATTATTGGAATTATTGTCGGCGGAATCGCAGGCTGGCTTGCAGGTCAGATCATGGGAAGCAGATTTTCCGTACTGGGAAATATCATCATCGGCGTAGTCGGCGGATTCGTCGGCAGCACTGTACTGAGGTTCGTAGGGATCTACAGTTACGGCACGATCGGAAACATCATTGTCGCGGTGATCGGCGCGTGCATCTGCATTGCCGTCATGAGAATGATCAAGTAAAAAAGGAAATTGCAAGTTGTGATGAGTCAGGTGGAATGGTCCACCTGGCTCAATTTACTTTTGGGGGATAATAGTTCATAATAATTGCAGCATTGCGCAGACGGCGCCTCCGGGCGTCTGATCACACTGTAAGGGGGTACTATGAAATACCGCATTGACCAGAACAACTATCATACTTTTTCTACTTACGAAATCAACAAAATGCCCGGCAGGAGCTATTTTATCCCTTATCCGGACAGGGCTTCAGCTGACGCCGTGGCGCCTAAGGAGAAGAGATATTCTTCTTCCAAGGTTGTGTGCCTGAACGGAAGCTGGGATTTCAAATTCTATGAAAGACCGGCGGAGGTGCCGGAGATACTGGATACGGAAAAAACGGCTTTCGATACCATCGATGTTCCCGCCTGCTGGCAGTTCAGGGGTTACGATAAGCCGTTCTATATCAATATCCGCTATCAGTTTCCTTTCAAACCGCCGGTGATCCCCACGACCGATAAGGTCGGGAGAGTCTTCTCCTGGGTGGGCGTGGACCAGAAGGTCTCGCTGCGCTACAAGGATCCGGGTGAGGAGTACAACTTTGTGGGCATATACCGCAGAGACCTTGAGATTGATGACCCTGACAAGAATTACGTGATCTCTTTTCTCGGCGTTGCCAGCTGCATGGATCTGTATGTGAACGGACGGTTCGTCGGATACTCTGAAGGCGCACACAATACGGCGGAGTTCGATCTGAGCGGAGTCCTCACGGCAGGAACCAATGAGCTTGTGGTCGTGGTACACCGCTGGTGCAACGGGACCTATCTTGAAGATCAGGATATGTTCCGCAACAACGGCATTTTCCGGGACGTTCTGCTGCGGATCTCCGATGACAGCGATATCTTCGAGATCGATGCGCAGACGGAGAAGACGGGAGGTACCTACAGCCTCAAGCTCAGTGCCAAAACACTCAGGCCCGCCGATATCACTTTCACGATCGAGGGACATGGACTTTCCCGCAGCAAGACTGCCCATGCCGCCGAGTGCATGGTCTCTGTGACTTTCAAAGATCTGGAGGTGACAGAATGGAACGCGGAGGAGCCTGTTCTCTATAATATCTACTACGAGACAGAAAGCTGCTGTGTGAAAGAGAAGATCGGATTTAAAACCGTGACTGTAAAGGGCGATCTCTTCCTGGTCAACGGCAGAAAGATCAAGTTCCA